>NZ_JAOVTZ010000010.1:0-5286 GCF_027737655.1 Campylobacter sp. JMF_04 NA10
GGTGGGGGTTGGTAAGGGGGAGGGTAGCGTCTCCTAAAAAGCGCGCCCTCCCCCTTACAGAGAATTTCAAAATTTCGCCTAAAATTCAAAAAATCGTTCAATGCTAAATTTGGGTTGAATTTTGCTTTAAATTTTACTAGATTGCTTCGAATTTGCTTATGCAAAATTCTTTGCAATTGCGCTTATGGGTAAAATTTCGGGTGCAGTATCCAAGCTTGCGGACAGCGGAATTTTAAAATTCGGCTAAATTTAGCGTTCTCTTGCGATTAAAACTCCGCTTATAATGACGACCAAAATCCCCAAAAACGCCATTAAATTCGGCAAACTATCGCCTAGCATGACGCCTAAAATCAGCGTAAAGATAATGTCTGTGTAACTAATCGCAGCCGCAACGCCAGCCTTTTTGGAGGCTGCGTAAGAGCGCGTCATGTATTTTTGGAAATAAATTCCGCTAATTCCTAGCAATGCGACCAAAACCCAGCCAAAGAGATTTGGCATGTTAAAATAGGCAAATTTGCTTAAATTCGCGCTCGAAATCACGCCTAAAATTTCAATTTCGCGTCCTTTTAGCGCAAATTCGGCGCACATTAGCGCAGAGCTTACAAGCGCAGCGCCGAAGACGAAAACTAGGATTATGATATCCGTGGCGTAGTATTTGCGAAGCTCCCTGACGCTGGTGTATGCAAGCCCCGCGCACATACCGCCAAAAACGCCGATGATATCGGTCGGTGCAATGCTAATGTGAGGCTGGATAACGAGCAAAATCCCGCCAAAACCTAGCATTATGGCGCACCAGCCTTTAAAGCTGAGCTTTTCGCCTAGGAAAAACGACGAGAAAAGTGCGGTGAAAATCGGGGCTGTTTTTTGGAAGGTAAAAGCCGTGCCAAGCTCGATGTGAGCGATATTATAAAAGGTCGCTATAATCCCGCAGCTGCCGATAAATGCGCGGAAAAAAAGTAGCCAAGGCTTCCCGCCCACGCCGAAATTTTTTAGCCTTTTTAGCGAGATTAGCACGATAGCTAGCCCTACGGCGTTTCTGAAAAACACGATTTCTACGCTACTCATTTGCTCTGCCATGACCTTGGCTAGCGCCCCATTTAGCGCGAAATAAAAGCTAGCGATTAGCATATAATACACGCCTAAATTTTTAAGCCAAAATTTAGAATAACCCAAAATTATCTCCTATTTGCTATTAAAATTCCAGCCGCAATTATCAGCGCGATTCCGCAAAGTGCCGTGAAATTTGGGAGTGTATCTCCCAAAGCTAGCCCAAAAATCATCGAAAAAATAATATCTGTGTAGCTTAGTGTGGCGACGATCCCAGCCTTTCTGGTAGCGGCGTAGGCTTTGGTGAGATATGACTGATAATACAGCCCACAAATGCCCAAAATCGCGCCAATTCCCCAGCCTTTAATATCTGGCATGACAAATTTGCTAATCATAAAATTTAGCGCAGGAATTTCGATAAATTCGGCAATCGCCATGAAAAGTATCGGCATTAGCGTGCCTGCAAGTAGGGCTGAGAGTATGATTACATTTGCGCTGTAATACTTGCGCAGCTCCCTGACAGCCGTGAGTGCAATCGCGGCAAACAGACCGCTTAAAATCCCAAAAATATGTCCAGCGTGAATCCCAAAGTGAGGCTGTATCACCAAAACGATACCCACAAAGCCCAAAAATACGGCAAACCAGCCAAATTTGGATAATTTCTCTTTTAACGCAAAATATGCAATCACAGCGATAAAAATCGGCGCTGTTTTTTGGAAGGTAAAGGCCTCGCCTAGGCTTAGTTGCGTAAGGTTGTAAAAAAACACGATTAAGCCCAAAATCCCGATAACTCCGCGCGTAGCAAGCATCCACGGATGTCCGCCACGGCTTGGTTGGGCTTGAATTTTGCGGTTTTTGCGCATGATGTATAAAATGATAAAAAGGGCTAATAAATTTCGAAACAGCACGACTTCAATGGCTGGGATTTGCATGGCTAAAATTTTAGCAAATGTCCCTGCAATGGAGTTGTAAAAGCACGCAAGTAGCATATAATAAATGCTTAAATGGTGCAATAAAAAGCTGTTGTATTTCAAAATTCGTCCCTTAAAAAAGCCTATAATTATAGCTGTTTTTAAATTTTGATTTACTTAATAAAATTTGGCTATAATGAGAAAAATCAAAGGAAGTATTATGAAAACAGTGATGATAATAGGGCGCCCAAATGTGGGGAAATCGAGCCTTTTTAACCGCTTCGCAAACGCAAGAATTGCCATTACTAGCGAGGTTTCAGGCACCACGAGGGATACGAATAAAATCGCCGTGCAAATTTATGATAGAAATGCGATGATAGTCGATTCTGGCGGGCTTGATGATACGAGCGAGCTTTTTGCGCGCGTGCAGGCAAAAACCCTAGCCGAGGCACAAAATGCGGATATTATTCTTTTTATGGTCGATGGCAAACTGCTCCCAGACGAGCAGGATCGCAAAATTTTCTTTTCTTTGCAAAAGCTAGGCAAACCGATAGTTTTGCTCGTAAATAAAGTAGATAGCAAAAAAGATGAAGAGCGAAGCTGGGAATTTAACGAATTTGGCGCACAGATGTTTGCGCTATCTGTCAGCCATAATGCCGGTATTGACGAGCTTAGGGATTGGATTTATACTCACCTCGATCCTGCGCCTGTGCGAGGGGACGAGAGCGAGGATTTTGATGATTTTTTGGAAAATTTCGACGATAATGGGGAATTTAAGGAAAACGACGAGAGCGAGTATTACGAGAATAAAACCATAAATGTAGGTATCATCGGGCGGGTAAATGTGGGCAAATCTAGCCTTTTAAACGCTCTTGTGAAAAACGAACGCTCTGTGGTAAGCAGTGTGGCTGGCACGACGATTGATCCTGTCAATGAAAGCTATGAATTTGAGGGCAGAAGGTTTGAGTTTGTGGATACTGCTGGTATCAGAAAGCGCGGTAAAATCGAGGGAATAGAGAGGTTTGCGCTAAATAGAACGGAGAAAATTTTAGAAAATTCAGACATTGCACTTTTGGTTTTGGACTCTTCTGAGCCATTTAGCGAGTTAGATGAGCGAATTGCTGGGCTTGCGGCTAAATTTGAGCTAGGCGTGATAATCGTGCTAAATAAATGGGACAAAAGCGAGGCCGAATTTGACGCTATGGTGCGCGATTTGCGCGATAAATTTAAATTTCTAGCTTACGCGCCGGTTATTAGTGTAAGCGCGCTTGGTGGCAAACGCATACACAAGCTCTACCCGCTGATTTTGCAGGTTTATAAAAATTACACGCAAAAGATAAAAACCGCCCATTTAAATGCGCTAATCGAGGAAGCGACCAAAGCTCACCCGCTTCCGCACGATAAGGGCAAGAGCGTGAAAATCTACTATGCGGCGCAGTTTGGCTTCGCTCCGCCTAAAATCGCGCTTGTGATGAATCGCCCGCGCGCGCTACATTTTAGCTATAAACGCTATTTGGCGAACAAACTTAGAGAGAAATTCGATTTAAGCGGGACGCCTTTGGTCATAATCCCTAAAAATCGCGGAAACGACGATGAGGGCGAGGCAAATTTGAAAAAAGGGCAAAAATGAGCGCAAAAAATATAATCCTAATCGGCTTTATGGGCGTTGGCAAGGGGACTTTCGCGCGCGCTTTGGCTGGGGCTAGCGGGCGCTTTGCGATAGATTGCGACGATATGATCGAAAGCTACGCAAACAAAAAAATTCGCAAAATTTTCGAGGAGCAGGGCGAGGTGGAATTTCGCAAAATAGAGAAAAAACTCGCTAAATTTTTGGAAAAAAATGTGAGTGGCGCGATAATCTCGACTGGTGGCGGGTTTTATGCTGTTAAAAATTTAAACAAAATCGGCACTGTAATCTACCTAAAATCGAGCTTCGATGCGATAATTAAGCGCATAAATTCTAGCCAAAACGCTAGCAAAAAAATCGCAAAACGACCGCTTTTGGCTGATTTGAAAAAGGCGCGCGCCCTGCATGAGCAAAGGGATAAAAAATACAGCGCCAAGGCTGATTATATCGTAAATGTAGAGAAAAATTCGCAAAAAGAAGTTATTGAAAAATTACTAAAAATTATCAAAAAAGAGGTTAAAAAATGAGTGAAAAATCTAAAATTTCAAATCCACGCACACTAACTGGGCTTCAACCCTCAGGCAGGCTACATTTGGGGAATTATTTTGCCAGCATTAAGCAAATGGTAGATGCGCAAAATGCGGGCGAGGAGCTGTTTTTGTTCATCGCAAACTACCACGCGCTTACCTCTGTTAGCGAGGGCGCGAAGCTCAAAGAGAGCACTTATGAGGCGGCTGCGGCGTTTTTGTCTTTGGGAATCGATCCAGAAAAATCGACATTTTGGGTGCAAAGCGATGTAAAAGAGGTTTTGGAGCTTTACTGGATACTTAGCGGATACACGCCAATGGGGCTATTAGAGCGCGCTCACGCTTACAAAGACAAGGTCGCAAAGGGCTTTGAGAGCAAGCACGATTTGTTTTCATACCCTGTGCTAATGGCGGCTGATATTTTGCTATATGACGCTACGAGCGTGCCTGTGGGCAAAGATCAAATTCAGCATGTCGAAATCGCGCGCGATATCGCTTTGAAATTTAACAACGCGCATGGCGAAATTTTAACCCTGCCAAGCGCTAGAATCAGCGAAAATGTCGCAATAGTCCCTGGCACAGACGGCGCAAAAATGAGCAAAAGCTACGGAAATACGATTGATATTTTTTCTTCGCCAAAAGAGCAAAAAAAGCAAATCGGCTCGATTGTTACGACATCTGAGCCGCTTGAAGCGCCAAAACAGTGGCAAAACTGCAATGTCTATAATATAGCAAAACTCTTTTTAGACGAAGCAGGACAAAAAGCCTTGCAAGCTCGATATGAGCGTGGTGGTGAGGGGCATGGACACTTTAAAATGTATCTTGGCGAGCTTGTGAGTGAGTATTTCGGACAGGCGCGCGAAAAATACGCTGAGTTGCTAGCTGATAAGAAAAAGCTAGATGAAATTTTGGCTTATGGTGCGCAAAAGGCGCAAAAAATCGCAAGTGAAAAAATGCGCCTAATACGCGAAAGTGTGGGGATTTACAGATAAATTTTAGTTAAATTTCGCCAAGCAAAATTTGGCGAAATTTATAAATTTTGAAAAATTTTAAAATTTCAAAAATTTTTTCTAGTTTTTAATCTCTTTTTAAGCAACCCTTGAATATAATCCACTTTCCGTTTTTGAAATCTAACTTCTGTTATTTTCCAATGCGTGTTATTTTATTTATTATT
>NZ_JAOVTZ010000011.1:0-3441 GCF_027737655.1 Campylobacter sp. JMF_04 NA10
GTTCTTTAATTTACCATTGTTAAAAGTCACAATCAAGTTTTAATAAAAACGATTTTACAGGATCTTGTTAAAGCTTTAAATTTAGACACTAATGCAAATTTAGTAAATTTGTTATCCCAAATTTAAATGATTGAGATTTAAATTTTCAAATTTAAATCATAAAGTTTAAATTTTACATTTACTAAATCAAGTTTAACGGCACAAACAATTAGAGTTAAAACTTATCTAGTTGTTGTTAATGCTTTCCGTCTTGGGTGTTTTAAATTTAAATATTGTAAAAGCAATTTATCAAATTTAAAATTTATAAATTAAATCTTTTATCTTTAACAAGGAAGTAATGCAAATTAGAATATTAACATAGTCTAATACTTCGCTATGAGAGCGACTATATGATTTGCCTTTATGCTAGATAGCATAACCCAAAAATTGCGTAAGCAATTTTCTCTTTAGGTGGGTCAAGGGAGCGAAGCTCCTTGTCGCAAAGACCAGCTTTGCTGGTCTGCGAAGTAAAAAAAGGTAAGCTACTAAGAGCAAACGGTGGATGCCTTGGCTAGTAGAGGCGATGAAGGACGTGCCAGGCTGCGATAAGTCTCGGGGAGCCGTCAAGGGGCTTTGATCCGGGAATTTCCGAATGGGGCAACCCAGTTAATAGTAATATTAACTACCTACGGGGGCGAACGAAGGGAACTGAAACATCTAAGTACCTTCAGGAAAAGAAATCAAAAGAGATTACGCTAGTAGCGGCGAGCGAACGCGTAAGAGGGCAAACCACTAGCTTGCTAGTGGGGTTGTAGGACTGCAATAAAGACTAAAAGCAGATAGCAGAATAAACTGGAAAGTTTAATCATAGAGGGTGATAATCCCGTATGCGAAATCTCCTTTTTACTTAGCAGTATCCTGAGTAGGGCGGGACACGTGAAATCCTGTCTGAAGCTGGGTAGACCACTATCCAACCCTAAATACTACTACTAGACCGATAGTGCACAAGTACCGTGAGGGAAAGGTGAAAAGAACTGAGGTGATCAGAGTGAAATAGAACCTGAAACCGTTTGCTTACAATCATTCAGAGCCCTATGATTTATCAGGGTGATGGACTGCCTTTTGCATAATGAGCCTGCGAGTTGTGGTATCTGGCGAGGTTAAGGAAACCCGGAGCCGTAGCGAAAGCGAGTCTTAATAGGGCGATTAGTCAGATGCTGCAGACCCGAAACGATGTGATCTATCCATGGGCAGGTTGAAGCCGGTGTAAGAACCGGTGGAGGACCCAACCGACGGCTGTTGAAAAAGCTCCGGATGACCTGTGGATAGGGGTGAAAGGCCAATCAAACATCGTGATAGCTGGTTCTCTCCGAAATATATTGAGGTATAGCGTTGTGTCGTAATTATAAGGGGTAGAGCACTGAATGGGCTAGGGCATACACCAATGTACCAAACCCTATCAAACTCCGAATACTTATAATGTAATCACAGCAGTCAGGCGGCGAGTGATAAAATCCGTCGTCGAGAGGGGAACAACCCAGACTACCGACTAAGGTCCCTAAATCTTATTTAAGTGGAAAACGATGTGGAGTTACTGAAACAACCAGGAGGTTGGCTTAGAAGCAGCCATCCTTTAAAGATAGCGTAATAGCTCACTGGTCTAGTGATTCTGCGCGGAAAATATAACGGGGCTAAAATAAGTACCGAAGTCGTAGATTTGCACCTAGTGCAAGTGGTAGGAGAGCGTTCTATTCAGCGTCGAAGCCATACCGGCAAGGAGTGGTGGAGCGGATAGAAGTGAGCATGCAGGCATGAGTAGCGATAAAATATGTGAGAATCATATTCGCCGTAAACCCAAGGTTTCCTACGCGATGCTCGTCATCGTAGGGTTAGTCGGGTCCTAAGCAAAGTCCGAAAGGGGTATGCGATGGAAAATCGGTTAATATTCCGATACCAATATTAGTGTGCGATGGAAGGACGCTTAAAGTTAGGGGAGCCAGCTGATGGAAGTGCTGGTCTAAGTGTGTAGGTTGAGTTATAGGCAAATCCGTAACTCTTTATCCGAGACATTAAAGGCTCATGACGCTCTTCGGAGTAGATTGAGAATCCTTGATACTATCGAGCCAAGAAAAGTTTCTAAGTTTAGCTAATATTGCCCGTACCGTAAACCGACACAGGTGGGTGGGATGAGTATTCTAAGGCGCGTGGAAGAACTCTCTTTAAGGAACTCTGCAAAATAGCACCGTATCTTCGGTATAAGGTGTGCCTAACTTTGTTAAGGATTTACTCTGTAAGCAAAGAAGGTTACAACAAAGAGTCCCTCCCGACTGTTTACCATAAACACAGCACTCTGCTAACTCGTAAGAGGATGTATAGGGTGTGACGCCTGCCCGGTGCTCGAAGGTTAATTGATGATGTCAGCTTTTGCGAAGCATCTGATCGAAGCCCGAGTAAACGGCGGCCGTAACTATAACGGTCCTAAGGTAGCGAAATTCCTTGTCGGTTAAATACCGACCTGCATGAATGGCGTAACGAGATGGGAGCTGTCTCAAAGAGGGATCCAGTGAAATTGTAGTGGAGGTGAAAATTCCTCCTACCCGCGGCAAGACGGAAAGACCCCGTGGACCTTTACTATAGCTTGACACTGCTGCTTGGATAAAGATGCGCAGGATAGGTGGGAGGCTTTGATCCATATACTCCGGTGTATGGTGAGCCATTGTTGAGATACCACTCTTCTTTATTTGGGTAGCTAACTAGCCTAAGTTATCCTTAGGTAGGACAATGTCTGGTGGGTAGTTTGACTGGGGCGGTCGCCTCCCAAAATGTAACGGAGGCTTACAAAGGTTGGCTCAAAGCGGTTGGAAATCGCTTGTAGAGTATAAAGGCATAAGCCAGCTTAACTGCGAGACACACAAGTCAAGCAGAGACGAAAGTCGGTCTTAGTGATCCGGTGGTTCTGTGTGGAAGGGCCATCGCTCAAAGGATAAAAGGTACCCCGGGGATAACAGGCTGATCTCCCCCAAGAGCTCACATCGACGGGGAGGTTTGGCACCTCGATGTCGGCTCATCGCATCCTGGGGCTGGAGCAGGTCCCAAGGGTATGGCTGTTCGCCATTTAAAGCGGTACGCGAGCTGGGTTCAGAACGTCGTGAGACAGTTCGGTCCCTATCTGCCGTGGGCGTAAGAAGATTGAGGAGAGTTGACTCTAGTACGAGAGGACCGAGTCGAACGAACCACTGGTGTATCGGTTGTTCTGCCAAGGGCATCGCCGAGTAGCTAAGTTCGGATGTGATAAGAGCTGAAAGCATCTAAGCTCGAAGCCAACTCCAAGATGAATCTTCTTTTAAGAGCTCAGAAAGACTATCTGTTTGATAGGCCGGATGTGTAAGTGATGAAAGTCATTTAGCTGACCGGTACTAATAGCTCGTTTGCTTATCTTTTTAAGCATTACTTCCTTGTTAA
>NZ_JAOVTZ010000012.1:0-1834 GCF_027737655.1 Campylobacter sp. JMF_04 NA10
TTTAATCTCTTTTTAAGCAACCCTTGAATATAATCCACTTTCCGTTTTTGAAATCTAACTTCTGTTATTTTCCAATGCGTGTTATTTTATTTATTATTGTCAAAAACTATCTTTTAGTCAATCTTTGAAATCTAAACAAGTGATCGATTGAGCCAAAGACAATTTTTATAATTGTCAAATTTAAAAGTTACAAACAATTAAGTTTTTAGATTAAAAACTTCATAAATTGAATTTAAAAGATAAAAAGTTTCTTTTTATCTTTGATACATTTTTTATGGAGAGTTTGATCCTGGCTCAGAGTGAACGCTGGCGGCGTGCCTAATACATGCAAGTCGAACGGACAAGTAAGAGCTTGCTCTTATGAGTTAGTGGCGCACGGGTGAGTAATGTATAGTTAATCTGCCCTACACTGGAGGACAACAGTTAGAAATGACTGCTAATACTCCATACTCCTTCTTAACACAAGTTAAGTCGGGAAAGTTTTTCGGTGTAGGATGAGACTATATTGTATCAGCTAGTTGGTAAGGTAATGGCTTACCAAGGCTATGACGCATAACTGGTCTGAGAGGATGATCAGTCACACTGGAACTGAGACACGGTCCAGACTCCTACGGGAGGCAGCAGTAGGGAATATTGCTCAATGGGGGAAACCCTGAAGCAGCAACGCCGCGTGGAGGATGACACTTTTCGGAGCGTAAACTCCTTTTGTTAGGGAAGAACACTGACGGTACCTAACGAATAAGCACCGGCTAACTCCGTGCCAGCAGCCGCGGTAATACGGAGGGTGCAAGCGTTACTCGGAATCACTGGGCGTAAAGGACGCGTAGGCGGATTATCAAGTCTCTTGTGAAATCTAACGGCTTAACCGTTAAACTGCTTGGGAAACTGGTAATCTAGAGTAAGGGAGAGGTAGATGGAATTCTTGGTGTAGGGGTAAAATCCGTAGAGATCAAGAAGAATACCCATTGCGAAGGCGATCTACTGGAACTTAACTGACGCTAATGCGTGAAAGCGTGGGGAGCAAACAGGATTAGATACCCTGGTAGTCCACGCCCTAAACGATGTATACTGGTTGTTGCTATGCTAGTCATGGCAGTAATCCACCTAACGGATTAAGTATACCGCCTGGGGAGTACGGTCGCAAGATTAAAACTCAAAGGAATAGACGGGGACCCGCACAAGCGGTGGAGCATGTGGTTTAATTCGAAGATACGCGAAGAACCTTACCTAGGCTTGATATCCAACAAATCTCTTAGAGATAAGAGAGTGCTAGCTTGCTAGAATGTTGAGACAGGTGCTGCACGGCTGTCGTCAGCTCGTGTCGTGAGATGTTGGGTTAAGTCCCGCAACGAGCGCAACCCACGTATTTAGTTGCTAACGGTTCGGCCGAGCACTCTAAATAGACTGCCTTCGTAAGGAGGAGGAAGGTGTGGACGACGTCAAGTCATCATGGCCCTTATGCCTAGGGCGACACACGTGCTACAATGGCATATACAATGAGACGCAATATCGCGAGATGGAGCAAATCTATAAAATATGTCCCAGTTCGGATTGTTCTCTGCAACTCGAGAGCATGAAGCCGGAATCGCTAGTAATCGTAGATCAGCCATGCTACGGTGAATACGTTCCCGGGTCTTGTACTCACCGCCCGTCACACCATGGGAGTTGATTTCACTCGAAGCCGGAATGCTAAACTAGCTACCGTCCACAGTGGAATCAGCGACTGGGGTGAAGTCGTAACAAGGTAACCGTAGGAGAACCTGCGGTTGGATCACCTCCTTTCTAGAGTACAAATGAATATTCTCTCACAAGATATTCATCATAAACTCAATCG
>NZ_JAOVTZ010000001.1:0-551940 GCF_027737655.1 Campylobacter sp. JMF_04 NA10
AACGCTTTTTAAAATTTAGCCACTTCTAAGGTTTTACAGGGGTGGGGGTTGGTAAGGGGGAGGGTAGCGTCTCCTAAAAAGCGCGCCCTCCCCCTTACAAAGAATTTCACAGCGCAGGCTAAATTTAAAAAATAATTCAATGCTAAATTTAAGTAGAATTTTGAATTTAAATTTCACTGGATTGCTTCACTCGTTACACTCGCTCGCAATGACAAGCAAAAGTCAAATTTTGCCCTTAAAACAATGGATATTTTTATTTTTCTATTTTAATATTTTTGGCAAATTTTAAAAATTCATAGAAGTCATTAGATATTAAATTCTTGATTTTATCTATTTCATTTATATTTTTTAATTTTTCAGCCATTTTCTCATCAAAAACCTTACTTTTAGCTATATCTGATAATTCTAATTTTTCAATTATTTTTTCATATTTTTCTTTATCGACAATTGAAGCCAAAGAGCCTTCTTTGATTTTGCCTAACAACCATAATAAATTATCGAAATCTGAATATTTTATTTCACAATTATCACAAAAAATAATTAACTCCCTTAATATATCGTTTTTATCCATATCAATTTTGCTATATTCAAAATATTTTAAAACCGCATTTAATACTTTTTTTACTAGTCTATCTTCGATTGGAAAGTTATAATTTGTTGCAAAATAAATATATTTTGAAATCAACGACCTAGCCTGTCCGAATTCTCTACCACTTTTCTTTATTCCATATTTTTCATCCAATAATTTACTAATTTTATTTGGTTTGTTATCTTTGAAATTTTGAATTTCTTTATCCCAATCTCTATTACCGATTTCATTGGCTAAGTCATTTAAGCCATACAATCTTTTATTCATTTGCGTAGAATACAACGAGTCAATTATGGTAAGTCTAATAAGAATATTTTCGGTTTTTTTAAAAATATCACTTATTAAATTTTTTTGTTCCATATATGGCGTCTTATCTTTTAGCACATTTACCGATAATTTTATAAATTCTTTTAATTCCATTTTAAAGTCCTAATTTCTATTTTTCACCACAAACCCACAAAAGCGACCTGTTACGCCGTCTCGGCGGTATGAGTAAAGATGATTTTCGCAATGAGTGCAAAATTTGCTAAATGTGAATTTTTTTATGCCAAGTTCGCTAAATTCAGCCTTTAAAGCCAAATTCATATCAAATTTATTTCCACGCTTAAAGGCGTTAAATTCGCCAAGGTCCAAATCGCTTACTTCATAGCACTCGCCCCTTATATTTGCCCCCACAATCACGCTTAAATCGCAAATTTCCGTGCCGTAAATTTCACTCATTTTAAGTGCAGTTTTGGTTACTATTTTTTGCATTACGCCATTTCGCCCTGCGTGAGCCACGCCCACTGCGCCGCTTTTTTCATCAAGCAGCAAAACAGGCGAACAATCAGCCACCATGACACACAGCCCCACGCCATGCAAATTTGTGACCATAGCATCGCACTCAGGGAAAATTTTCACAAATTCGCTTTGCGTTTTTTCGCTAAAATCTCTAAATTCGCCAAATTCAAAAAATTTATCAAATTTCGCCCCAAATTCAGCCATAAATTTCTCATCTACAACGCAAATTTTATCGCTATGAATTTGGTTCATAAAAATCAAATTTCGTAACTCTAAACCTAGCAAATTTGCCAGTTTAAAACGATTTTTTAGCACATTTTCAAATTCATCGCCAACATGAAAAGCAAGGTTAAATTTGCCAAATTTTCCCAAATTTTCGCCGTTAAAATTTTTCGGCGCAGTATCAGCAAAATTTACCCCAATTTTATCAGTAAAGCCAAATTTAAAGGCATTTAGTAAAGGCTTGAAATCAAATTCACCTGATCCCACGACAAACTCTCTTTTTTCTCGCCCACAAAGCCCAAAATTCGCGCTGCGTATCTTGCGAGCAGATCGGTTTCGACATTTACTTTTCGCCCCGTTTTAAACTCGCCAAATAGCGTATCTTTCATAGTTTGCGGGATTATGGTTAGGCGAATTCCGCTAGGCAAGACTTCATTTATGGTAAGGCTAACGCCGTCGATTGCAACCGAGCCTTTATTTGCGACAAACGGCATTAAATTTTTTGGCAAATTTATAAAAAAATCATATCCGCTTTTTAGCTTTGTAATTTTTGTGATTTCGCCCACGCCGTCGATGTGCCCTTGCACCAAATGCCCGTCAATGCGATCTCCAAGTCGCATAGCAGGTTCGATATGCACTCTGCCTCTGAAATTTTGCGTGGCTATCAGCCCTGCCGTTTCGCTCGAAATCTCCACGACAAAGCCGTCAGATAAAATTTGCGTTACGCTAAGACACGCACCGTTTATAGCGATACTATCGCCGATACGCTCAGGGCGAAATTTAGCGCGAATTCGAAGCGAATTTCCGCTAAAACTAGCAACTTCGGCGATTTCTCTGATTAGTCCGTTAAACATTTTTTCTCCAAAATTTTTGCGAAATTTTACAAAAAACAGCTTAAATTCGCAAATTTATATCCTAAATCCAAGCGCAGAAACAAGCGCCATATCGCCACTTATGCTATCCCCTGTGGTGGTGAGAAAATCCCCTGTAATAGCCGAATTTACGCCGGAATTTAGCGCCTTTTCGATACTTTTACCAAGCTTTACGCGTCCGCCCGCAAAACGCAGATAAACACGCGGTAAAATAAATCGATACACGGCGATTGAGCGTAAAATTTCTTCTTCGCTAAGCGGAGCGCAGTTTTCAAGCGGAGTGCCTGAAATCGGCATTAAAATGTTTATCGGCACGGAGCTTACGCTAAGCTCTCGCAACTCAAACGCCATATCTATGCGATCTTCCATGCTCTCGCCAAGCCCAAAAATCCCGCCGCTACACACATCAAGCCCGACAGCGTGGCAGTTTTTGATAGTTTGCACCCTATCATCATAGCTGTGCGTGGTGCAAATTCGCGGATAAAATCTGCGCGAAGTCTCTAAATTATGATGATAGGTTTTCACGCCACTATCTTTAAGCTTTTGCAAGGCTTGCACGCTCGCAAGCCCAAACGAAGCACAAAGGTGCAAATTCGTCTGCTCTCTTAGCGCACGATAAATTTGCTCGATTTTTGGCATATCTTTGTCATTTTCGCTTATCCCGCGACCACTGGCAACGAGCGAAAAGCGATGAACTTTTGCCTTTTCGTTTTGCTGTGCCATTTGCAAAACGGGCGTAGCATCCAAAAGCGAGTAAGTTTCGCAACCTGTTTTAAAATGCGCAGACTGAGCGCAATATTTGCAATCTTCCGAGCATTTGCCAGAACGCGCATTTATAATCGAGCAAAAATTAAACTCATCGCCACAGCAAATTTGCCTAATCTCGTTTGCCGTGCTCAAAAGTGCGTCCAAATCGCTAGTTTTGGCTAAATTTAACGCTTCATTTTTGCTTAAACTCTCACTGACGATAGCCTTGTTTTTCATCTCGTTTATAAAATTTAAATCGCTCATAAAAGCTCCAAATTTCGAAATTTCAAGGATTATAAATTTGATTAAATTAAAAAAGCCTGACGCGAGGGGGACGCGCCAGGCTAGAATTGATTAAAAAGGGGGATTATTTTTTACTTTCGATGAAATCAGCCAATGCTGCGATTGACTCGTCATCTAGTGTTGCGACTTGGCCTTTCATTACGCCAGCCATGCCGTATTTGCCCTTACCGCCGTCGCCGACAGTGCCTTCTTTATAGCCTTTGATACTAGCGACAATATCGTCTTTTGCAAGTGTGTTCAGCGCTGGAACTTTACCGCCTAGGTAAGGTTTGTCAGCGTTTGCGCCGTGGCATGCTGCGCATTTTTTGAATAGCGCCTCTCCGTCAGCAGCAAAAGCACTTGAACTAATTGCCGCTAATGCAGCACATGCGATGAAAACTTTTTTCATTTTCGATCCTTTCAGTTAAATTGCGTGTGAAGTATAATCTAAATTTTGTAAATTAAAATTAAATTTTTATCAAAGAAAAATTAATCCGACAAAATTTATGGCGAAATTTCAGCGAATTTGCGAAATTTCGCCCCCGCTCATTTTATAAATTTTATCCGCCACACCGAAATATTTATCATCGTGGCTTATCGCAAATATCGTGTATCCGCGCTCTTTGAGCCTTGGGATTATGCACTCGTAAAAGTGCGCGCGAAAGTGTGGGTCTTGATCTGCTGCCCACTCATCGAGCATGATAAATTTGCGCCCCTCGCTAAGCGCAGCCGCGAGTGCTAGGCGTTTGCGCTGACCTGCGGAGAGATTTGTGGTGCTAAATTTGCCCCCTTCGATACTGACCTTTTGCGAAATTTCCATGATCTCTAACCACTCGCGCGCAGTATTTTCATCGCCCACAATATAATCAAACAGATAAAAATCGCTAAAAACCGCGCTTATATTGTTGCTATATGAACGCAAATCATCTGCACTTACTGCCTTATTATCTACGCAAATTTCGCCACTTTGTGCGCCATAAAGTCCTGATAAAATCATAAACAGCGTCGATTTGCCGCTGCCGTTTTCGCCGACTAGAAACACGACCTCGCCCGAATTTATGGCTAAATTTAGGTTTTTCACGCCAAATTTGCCGTTTTTATAGGTAAAGCTTACATTTTTTAATTCGAGTTTTTGCCACGGGGCTAAATTTTTTATTTCAAATCCCGCCACATGCGGATCTAGCCCTAATTCCTCGATTTTTTGATAAGCGATTTTGGCGCGCAAAATGCTTGGGAAAGAGAAAACGAGCATCATCAGTGGCGCGCGCAAAAATAGTATCGTAAGCGCGATTGTTACGGCATTTGCGAGGGCTTGTGCGCCACCATTTAGCCCCCAAAATAGCACCACACCCACAGCGCCTAACATCATCACGCTCATAAAATTCCCCGCAAATGCCTGATAAACCTGCGCTTTTAGCGAGGTTTGGCGCAGATTGTTTGCGTTTGGGATAAACTCATTTTCGTAAAGATAGCGCGCTTTTTTTATGTTTAGCGAAAGCTCCTTGTGCCCCTCAATCGCCTTAGAATAGTTCTTGTAAAGCTCGTCCTCGTTTTTGCGGTAAGCGTCGAAATTTTGCATTACTTTGCGCATGATTAACTGGTTTAAAATCATCAGCGCGCCGATCCAGACGAACAAAAACAAAAACATTTTCGGCGAAATGTAAATCGTGTAAATTCCAGCGAACACGACCGTCATACCGCCCTGGATTAGCTCGCTAATGCGCATAAATCCGTCAGTCAGGCGCGAAATATCAGAGCTTAGCGACGCCAGCAAATTCGCCTTTGACGCGGCCTCAATGCACTCGAATTTCGTATCGATTATCTGTTTGATGACCTTTGAGCGCAGGTTGAAGACGAAGTTATTCTCAATCACGCAAAGCACGGCGCGTGAAGCGACTGATAGAGCCAAAAACAGCACCAAAAGCCCAAAAAACATAAAAATCAGCGAGGTCGTTTTCTCGCCCTCGCCTAGCAAATATTTGTTGATAAACGCCAAAATCGCGATTCCAGCGCCACTATAAACGGCATTAAAGATAATCATTAGCAAAATTTGCTTGCCAAAACCTTTGTAGTGTTTCAAAATTTTGTCCTTAAATTTGTTTAATCGCGGAATTTAAGCACAAAAAATTTTATAAATTTTAAATTTGGTAAATTTGAAATTTTAAAATTTCGCATTTCGCTAGCGCAACCCCCAAACACTGCCCCGAAATTTACTCGCAATGACAATGACAGGCAAATTTGTTAAATCTGTCATTGCGAGCTTTCGCAGAAAGTGAAGCAATCTACGACTTTAAAATTCCTTACGCTAAATTTGCTGTCATTGCGAGAAAACGAAGTTTTCGAAGCAATCCAGAAAAATTTAAATTCAAAATTCAATCTAAAATTTAGCATTGAACGATTTTTTTAAATTTTAGGCGAAATTTTGCTTTTCTTGTAAGGGGGAGGGCGCGCTTTTTAGGAGACGCTACCCTCCCCCTTACCAACCCCCACCCCTGTAAAACCTTAGAAGTGGCTAAATTTAAAGCTTCGCTTTAAATTTAGCTGATTTAATTTTTCGGAAATGCTTCGCATTTCCTTTATTTTTTCCCGCGCATTTTGATATAAATGTGCAAAATATCAATCGCAGCAGGTGTTACACCTGAAATCTCACTTGCAGCAAACAGCGTCGGCGGGGCAAATTTTTCGAGTTTTTCAACCACTTCATTGCTAAGCCCGCTAACCGCGCGAAAATCGAAGTCCTCAGGGATTTTCACACTTAGCATATCCTTCATTTTATCGATACTGGCGCGCTGTTCGGCGATGTAGTGTTTGTATTTGCACTCGACTAAAATTTGCTCCAAACTCTCATCGCAAAATCCCGCAAAAATCGGATCGAGCGACTTTAATTTCTCTTTTGTAAAGCTCTTTCTGGCTACGATTTTTTGCAGGCTTACATTTTGGCTTATCGGCTCTTCGCCAAGCTCAGATAAAAACGCCAAATTTGCCTTGTTTGGCGTGAGCTCTTTGGCCTCTAAAAGCTCCACGCCAGCCCTCGTCTCGCCCTCAATCTTGCAAATTTTGCTATAAATTTCATCATCAATCAGCCCTATTTCGTGGCCATATTTGCCAAGGCGCAAAATCGCGTTATCCTCGCGCAAAAGTAGCCTAAACTCGGCGCGCGAAGTGAACATGCGGTATGGCTCTTTCGTGCCTTTGGTGACCAAATCATCGATTAGCACGCCGATATAAGCCTCGTCGCGGCGCAAGATTAGTGGCTCTTTGGCGCGCACGGCAAGGCCTGCATTAATGCCCGCCATAAGCCCCTGCGCCGCAGCCTCCTCGTAGCCTGTGGTGCCATTAATCTGTCCGCCAAGATACAGCCCCGAGACCTTTTTGCACTCCAAAGAGTGTTTGAGCTCAGTTGGATCGACATAGTCGTATTCGATAGCGTATCCTGGGCGCACGATTTTGGCGTTTTCAAAGCCCTTAATCGAGCGGATAAAGCCCACTTGCACATCGTAAGGCAGCGAAGTCGAAAGTCCATTGACATAATACTCGCTAGCCTGCGCAGTCTGGGGCTCGACGAAGACATGGTGGCGTTCGCGATCTGGGAATTCGTAAATTTTGGTTTCTATGCTAGGGCAATACCTTGGTCCCGTGCTTGAAATTTGCCCAGTAAACATCGGCGCGCGGGCGAAATTTGAGCTGATTATCTCGTGAGTTTTTTCGTTTGTGTAGGCAATGTAGCATGGAAGCTGATTTGGCGCGAAATTTTCGGTGCGGAAGCTAAATGGCTTTGGATTTTCGTCGCCGTCTTGACGCTCTAAGACGCTAAAATCGATTGTTTTTGCGTCAATTCTAGGGCAGGTGCCGGTTTTGAGCCTGCCCATTTTTAGCCCGAAAGATTTGAGCGAATTTGAGAGATTTTTCGATGGTAATTCGCCCACGCGCCCCGCTTCTATGGTGCTTTCGCCCACATGCACAAGGCCGTTTAAAAATGTGCCAGTGGTGATGACGACCTTTTTGGCGGTGTATTCGTTGCCAAGGTGGGTTTTCACGCCTCGCACGATGATTTCATCATCACGATTTTCGCTTAAAATTTCGGTTGCGATCTCCTGCGTGAGCTCCAAATTTGGCGTGTTTAAAAGCAAATTTCGCATATAAATGCGATATTTATCCATATCGATTTGCGCGCGCGAACCACGCACAGCTGGGCCTTTGCTCTCGTTTAGTATGCGAAATTGGATCCCGCACTCATCGGTGGTGCGCCCCATTTGACCGCCAAGAGCGTCGAGTTCTTTGACCAAATGCCCCTTAGCTAGGCCTCCGATTGCTGGATTACAGCTTGCAGCGCCTAATTGCTCAACTAAAATCGTAATCAAAAGTGTGCGCACGCCCATTTTCGCGCTTGCTAGCGCAGCCTCGATTCCAGCGTGTCCGCCGCCTATAACTATCACATCATAATTCATATTTTTCCTTTAAAATTTTGCGTGCGATAGTATCAAAAACTCTATGAAATTTTGGTAAAATTGAGCTTTTAAAATTTAAAAAGGATTGAAAATGAGCGAGAAAATTTTTAATAAAATCGTTGAAATTTTAGAGGCTAACGGAGCGAAATTTCGCGTAGTAACTCACGATAGCGTAGGCACTAGCGCAGAGGTCGCAAAAGCAAGAGGCACCGAGCTTGGACAGGGTGCAAAAGCTTTGATTTGCACCCTAAAAGGTGGCGGAGAAAAAATCTATGCCCTAGCTGTGCTTCCAGCCGATATGCAAGCAGACCTTAGCGCGCTAGCAAGGGTGTTTGAGCGAAACCGCGCTTCGCTAGTATCGCCAGCAGAGGGTTTGGAGCTAAGCGATTGCGTTTTTGGCTCTGTGCCGCCGTTTAGCTTCCACGAAAAGCTAGTTCTAGTCTGCGACCCTGCGCTTTTTGAGCGATATGACGAAATCGCATTTAACGCAGGCTTGCTCGATCACTCGGTGATTTTAAACGCGAAAGATTACCAAAAAATCGCAAATCCAAAGCTGGTAAAATTCGCTAAAATTTAGCCAAATAAAAATTTGGCTTTTTTAAATTTAAACGGACAAATTTTGACACTATTTTTAAAATTATTCCCTAAATTTGGGCTTAAATTTAAATAAATCAAATTTAGCAAAATTTCAACAAATTCCCAAAACAGCGCACTTTTTTTAATTAAAATTTCGACAATCCAAATTTTTTAAAATCCAAACGGACAATTTCTGACATTTTTATTCAGTAAAATTTTGCCAAGAAAATTAGAAAAATAAATTTCTTTTTAAGGAGTGCAAAATGGCATCAGGTGTTGTAGATAGTAGAGTTTTTAGAGTTATGTTCGTCAGCGAAGAGATGAGAAAGATTTTTAGCGACGAAAACAAAGCGCAAAAATGGCTAGATACCGAAGCTGCTCTTGCAAGAGCGCAAGCAAAACTAGGCATTATCGAGCCAAGACGCGCCGAGCAAATCACAAAATTTGCCAAAGCCGAGCTTTTAGATTTAGACGCGATAGGTGAAAACTACAAAAGCTCTATCACAATCGTTCCTTTGCTAAAAGAATTTAAAAAGGTCTTTGATGATGATAGTGGCGAATTCGTGCATTGGGGTGCGACAAGCCAAGATATTATGGATAATGGTATGGTTTTGCAAATCAAAGAAGCCTTACCGCTTATCAAAAAACTTTTAGAAAAAACCTACAAAGAGGCATTGAGAATTTCAGCCGAGCACAAAAACACAGTTATGGCTGGTAGAACGCATGTAATACACGCTTTACCTATCACATTTGGTTTTAAAACTGCAATGTGGGCGCAAGAAATTCGCAGAAGCCTTGATAGATTAAAAGAGATTACTCCAAGAGTTTTAGTTGGTCAATTAAGCGGTGCGGTCGGCACTATGGCTAGCCAAGAGGGCAAAGGCTTAGAAATGCAAAAACTTATGATGGAGGATTTGGGCTTAAATATCCCTGTGATTTCATGGCACCCAAGCAGAGATCACATGGCTGAGTATGTATCTACGCTAGCGATAATCGCAGGAACAATCGGACGCATCGCAAGAGAAATTTTAAGTCTTCAAAGAACTGAAATTTGCGAGGTTGAAGAGCCGTTTTTCATGGGAAAAGTAGGAAGCTCTACTATGCCACATAAACGAAATCCGCAAGTTTGCGAAGGCGTAATCGCTCTAACTAAAATTGTCCGCGCACAAGCACCTTTAATGGTAGAGGCTATGGAGTGCGAAAACGAGCGCGACTGGGGTTGCGAGGCGGTCGAGTGGGACGCAATTCCAAAAAGCTCTATTTTAATCGCGGGTGCGCTTGAAAAAATCAACGACATTTTAGAAAATTTACTTGTTTATCCACAAAATATGAAAAGAAATCTCAACGCACTAAAAGGCGCAATGCTAAGCGAAGCCGTAATGCTACACCTAGGCGAAAAGCTTGGTCGTTTAACTGCGCACGAAATCGTTTATGAAGTTTGTATGAAAGCCTTCACAGACGGCAAACCAGTAATTGATGATCTTTTAGAGCGCGAAGAGGTTAGTAAATATTTCACAAGAGCAGATTTAGAAGAAATCATGCAACCTGAAAAATATGTCGGATTGAGTGCTACTTTTGTAGATAGAGTTATCGAAGATAGTAAAAAATACTTCGGATAAATTTAAAAAGGATAAGCTATGAATAAGCTTACAAAAGGAATTCTAGTCGTTATTATAGGACTTCTTATATGGTTTTGTCCGCATCCTGAGGCTGTGAGCGATCAAGCATGGCATCTTTTTGCCATAGTTTTTGCCACAATTTTAGGTCTTATCTTGCAACCGCTTCCAATCGGAGCGGTTGCGTTTATCGGTGTTACGATTACGATTTTAACCAAAACAATGAAACCAGCAGAAGCATTAGCTGGTTTTGGGAATTCGACTATTTGGTTGATCGTAAGCGCGTATATGATAGCGCGCGGATTTATCAAAACAGGGCTTGGTAGGCGCATTGCGTATAAAATCATCTCGCTTTTGGGAGATAGCACCTTAAAGCTAGGTTACTCCATCGTCATAAGCGATGCGGTTATCAGCCCTGCTATGCCAAGTAGTGGTGCTAGGGCTGGTGGAATTTTATTTCCTATCGTAAATTCGTTAGCTAAGGCGTTAGGTTCTGAGCCTGATGAGGGAAGCAGAAAAAAGGCAGGAGCATATTTCATGCAAACGCTTTGGCAAGGAAACACCATTACAAATGGTATGTTTCTAACCTCTATGGCAGGAAACCCGCTGATTGCAAGCTTAGCGTTAAGCTCATTTGGTGTGGAGATTAGCTGGACATTGTGGGCGCTTGGTGCGATTGTTCCTGCGATTTGTTCGCTTATAATAATCCCCTTTGTGCTTTATAAAATTTATCCGCCTGAGATAAAGGCGTTTCCACAAGGCAAAGAAATCGCAAAAGCCGAACTTGCAAAAATCGGACCTATGCAAAAAAGTGAAAAATGTATGCTTGGCGTTTTTATCGGCTCATTGCTTTTATGGGCAACCGGCACCCTAACAGGCATAAATGCGACCAATGTCGGTATGATAGCGGTTTGTGTTATGGTTGCTTTAAAAATTTTAGAGTGGAACGATGTAATCGGCGAAAAAGGCGCATGGGATACGCTAATGTGGATGGGTGCGCTAATCGCACTTGCAGGCGGTTTAAATAAACTTGGCTTTATCAAGTGGTTTTCAGACACCGTCGCAGGCGGTATGGGCGATATAAACTGGATTTTGATAATGGGAATTTTGCTTTTAATCTATGTTTATTCGCACTATTTATTTGCTAGTTTAACAGCACACATTACTGCGATGTATGCGGCTTTTGGTGCAGTTGCTATCGCAGCGGGAGCTCCTGCTGTTTTCGTAGCGCTCGTGTTTGCTTATGCAAGCAATCTCATGATGCCAATCACTCACTACGGCGGTGCTCCTGGACCGATAATCTTTGGTGCAGGTTACAACACCCAAAATGAGTGGTGGAGGCTAGGATTTATCACAACGCTGATAAATCTGTTTATTTGGACGATTATAGGCGGAATTTGGTGGAAAGTTCTAGGTTTATGGTAAAATAAAAGAGCGGATTTTTCCGCTCTTTTTGATTTTTAAATTTGGATTTTTCATGGCAAATAAAAAAGTTTTTGAAATTTTGGAATTGCTTAAAGATTTCGTTAGCGGAAAAGAGATAATCATCGAGGATTATGCCCTACAAACAGGCATTTCAACCCGCACAGCCAGAAGATATGTAAAAGATCTGCGAGAGATTTTTGGCGAAGAATTTATCGCAAAACTCGCCAAAGGAAGCTATATCTGCAAAAATACAGAATTTTTCAAAACCTTTATCAGCCCCAACAAATACCAAAACGAAAGCGAAAAACTCATCGATTTGCTCCATATCATAAATCCCGGATTTAGTAAATTTTTGCCACAAGCGCACAAAAAAGTCGATGAAAAACTAGAAAAAGAGCTAAGCGAAATTTTTTTAATAAAAGGCTCGCCACACGAAAAAACGCCGAATTTAGATATTTTTGCCAAACTTCAACAAGCGATTAAATTTAAAAAATATACAAATTTAAAATACGATAATGAAATTTTAAAAAATGTAAAAATTTTAAAGCTTATTTATTCAAAGGGAAATTGGTCCGTCGCAACGCTTAGAGAGTGCGATAAAAACAGCGGTTTCGAGGTTTTAAGAGTGAATTTTATAGATGAGATTAGGTTGCTTAAAAACACTTTTTATACCGACAAATACACAGAAAATTTTATACAAAATTTAGAAACATTTTTTGACGGATACAGAGCCGAGCCCTTTGTGGTGCGAGTGGCTATCTCGCCAAAAGTGGTTAAATTTTTCGAAAAAAAGACATTTTTCGCTTCGCAAAAAATCACCGATGAAATTTTAGAAAATTTATGGCGAGTGGTCGAATTTACCATAAGTAGCGATGATATGCTAATGCCACTAGCAAGGCGTTGGTTTCCTGATTTTGTAATACTTTCGCCGAAATCAACAAGGGATAAATTTGATAAATTAATTATGGATTATCTAAAATTTGGGAAAAATTTAGATAGGCTAAATTTGCAAATTTAGCCTAAATTTCACTCGCTCTTCATTTGCGTTTGCGCCAAGAGATAGAGCGATTCAAGTGCTAGAATTAGCGTTTTACCGCGACTTGCGAGAGTGTATTCGACCGTAGGTGGTATGGCAGGATACTATTTAGCTATAAAAACGCTCAAATTTTAATGCAAAGCTTCGATTTGGCAGATTTTACTCGCGCGGTGGAACAAATTTTAAAAAATGGATAAAATTTAAAATTTTAAAATTTAAAAAAGGGGCAAAATTTGCCCCTTATGAATTATTCTTCGCTAACTTTTTTGAGTTTGAAAAATAGTAGCAAGATAACGATAGTGCCGATGATACCAGCCGCTGTCGCGATAGTCATAGGCATGTTAAAGCCGATTTTCGCATTTACAAGGTAAGCGATTACGACATTTGACATAAAGATTGCTGGGATCAAAGTAACCCAGAAGAATTTACCTCTGCGGTATAGGTAGGCTGACGCTGCCCATAGCATGATAGTCGCAGTTGTTTGGTTCGCCCAACCAAAATATCTCCAAATGATACCAAAGTCGATTTGAGATAGACCGATACCGATAGCAAATAGCGGAACGGCAATGAAAAGTCGTTTTACGATATCTCTTTGTGGCATTTTGAAAAAATCAGCGATAATCAAACGAGCCGCACGGAACGCAGTATCACCAGATGTGATAGGCAAAATAACGACACCAAGAACCGCAATGATACCACCAACAGGTCCAAGAAGTGTTTTTGAGATCTCATGGACTACTTGTGCTGGGTTACCAGCTGCCGCAAGAGCCTCTCTGGTCTCATAGAAGCTTAGACCAAGTGTGCACCAAATAAGACCGATAATACCCTCGCCAATCATTGCGCCGTAGAAAACCATTCTACCTGATTTTTCGTTTTGGATACATCTAGCCATAAGCGGTGATTGTGTAGCGTGGAAGCCTGAAAGCGCACCACAACTAATAGTAACGAAAAGCAATGGCCATAGTGGAAGGTCTTTTGGATCCATATTTACGAAGAAATTTAGACCCTCTGGATAGAAGCTTCTGCCACTAACGATAAATCCAATCGTAAGACCAACTGACATGAAAATCAGCAAAGCACCGAATATCGGATAGAATCTACCGATGATTTTATCGATTGAAAATAGTGTCGCGATAAAATAGTAAGCAAAAATGATGATTACCCAAATACCAGCTTCCATACCTGTAATGCCTTTAAGAAGGCCAGCAGGACCAGTTGTGAAAACAACACCAACGAGCACAAGCAATACAAGAGCGAAAATGTTCATAAAGTGTTTCGCCCAGTTTCCTAACTGCACACCTACGACGGTAGGGATAGAAGCACCGTTTGCGCGCACGCTCAACATACCAGAAAAGTAGTCATGCACAGCACCTGCTACAATCGTTCCGATGACGATCCATAGCATAGCCACAGGACCATAAAGCGCACCCATAATCGGACCAAATACAGGTCCAAGACCGGCGATGTTTAGGATTTGGATCAGATAGATTTTCCAATCTGACATTTTGACATAATCCACGCCATCGGCCATGTCATGCACAGGAGTTTTGCGCTCAGCACTGGCACCAAAAACACTTTCTACGAATTTTCCGTATGTAAAAAACGCTCCAATCAGAAGCGCTACACAAAAGAAAAACCAAAGCATTTTGCCTCCTCGAAAAAGAATTCAAAACAAAAAAAATTGTTTGTAAAATTGTATATAATGTTACATAAATTTAATTTGAATTTATCTAGCATTTACAAATAATATTGCTTAAAATTTAGAAAAAATGTTATTTTTGCGTGATTTTTGTTTAATTTCGTTAATGGGCGAATTTGAAATAGTAAATTTGGATAAAATTTATGGTGCGACCAGCGAGATTTGAACTCGCACACGCGAAGCGCACTACCCCCTCAAGATAGCGTGTCTACCAATTCCACCATGGTCGCATGAAAGAGCCCGCGAAAGTGCGGGCGAGTGATTACGCAGCTGCTTTTGTAAGAGCGTCTGTAACAAAAGGATTAGCGAAAAGCAAGATAAATGCGATAACAAGCGCATAAATAACTTGTGCTTCGATCATCGCTAGCGAAATATACATTGTAGTTGATAGTTTGCTAGCTACGCTTGGGTTGCGAGCGATACCAAGGATTGTTGCATTAGCTGCATTACCCATACCAACAGCGCCACCAAGAGCGGCAAAACCAAGAACGATACCAACAGCGATTGCTGAGTATGATACGATTTGAGTATAAGCGCTAAGCTCCTCACCTGCGAATGCTGCGCCACAAAGCGCGAAAAGTAAAACCAAAACTTTTTTCATAAAAGTCTCCAAAATAAAATTTCAAAACGCCTTTCGGATCTGTCCCCTACTAAGAACATTTTGAGTGCGGTATTCTAGTGAAATTTTGCTTTTAATTAGTTTAAAAAAGTGGCAAAATTCGCCCAAATTTCGCCACTTTATGAATTTTATTTTTTCGAAGCTAAATATGTATTTAATGCGCCGACATAAGCCTTGGCTGAGGCTAGCATTGTATCGACATCGAGCCCATGCCCCATAATCGCGCCAGTGCCCTCAAATTCGACCTTAACGGTTACTTTGGCAAGAGCATCTTTGCCTTTGGATACAGCCTTGACTTGATAATCTTTGAGCTCGCCACTAACCTTGCTTATGCGATCAATCGCTTTAAAAATCGCATCGACCCCACCATTTCCAAGCGCGCTATCGCTTAGCAAAATTTCATCGTGATTTAGCGTGACAGCCGCGCTTGCGTGGCCTTTGTTGCAGCCATTTGAGCTAAGAAGCGCGATCTCGTAAGCTTTGGTTTTCGCGCCCATAAATTCGTCATTTACAAGCTCTCTTAAATCCTCATCATAGACATCTTTTTTGCTATCGGCTAAAATTTTAAATTTCTCAAACGCCACTTGCAACTGCGCCTCGTCTAACTCATAGCCAAGGGATATTAATTTGTCCTTGAAAGCGTGGCGTCCGCTGTGTTTGCCAAGCACGAGAGAGTTTTTATCCAGCCCGATATCATCAGCCTTCATAATCTCGTAAGTTTCGCGGTGTTTTAAAACGCCGTCTTGGTGGATTCCGCTTTCGTGCGCGAAGGCGTTTTTGCCCACGATTGCCTTATTTGGTTGCGGTTCGATGCCTGTGATACTTGCGACTAGACGGCTTGATGGATAAATTTCTTTGAAAATTATATCCGTATAAAGTGGCGAGAAATGGTCATTTCTAGTTTTTACGACCATTGCAATCTCTTCGAGCGCAGTATTTCCAGCCCTCTCGCCAAGGCCATTTATGGTGCATTCGACTTGGCGCGCGCCAGCTTCAATGCACGCTAGTGTGTTTGCTGTGGCAAGTCCTAAATCGTTGTGATTGTGAGCTGATACTATCGCTCTACCATCTATAAATTCGACCATTTCTTTAAAAATCGCGTAAATTTCATTTGGCAAGCGATATCCCACGGTATCTGGTAAATTTATCGTAGTTGCGCCCACGCCGATAACCGCCTCGCAAATTTCCTTCATAAAGCCCACATCGCTTCTGCACGCATCCTCGCAACTAAACTCCACATCATCTGTGAAAGTCTTCGCGTATTGCACAGCCGCAACTGCGCGTTTGATGACCTCATCAGGCTTCATTTTTAGCTTAAATTCCATGTGAATCGGGCTAGTGGCGATGAAGGTGTGTATGCGCTGAAATTTCGCTGGCGCGATAGCCTGCGCTGCGGCCTTGATATCGTTTTCGAGCGCGCGAGATAGCGAACAAACCCTAATCTTACTAGTAGCCTTTGCGATTTGATTAATCGCGTCGAAATCCCCCGGACTAGCCGCTGCAAACCCAGCCTCGATAACATCGACGCCGAGTTTTTCTAATTGGAGTGCAAGGCGGATTTTTTCTTCTGTATTCATCGAAGCGCCCGGGCTTTGCTCGCCGTCGCGCAATGTCGTATCAAAAATAATAATTTTATTTTTATCCATAACCTACCCTTTCATTTGATAAAATTTGGCGATTATAGCAATTTTAGGCTTAAATTTAGTTGGAATTGATAAATTTTATTATTTAGTTCTCTTTGCTTTGTTTGTTAAATTTAACCCCGATAAGCGTTAGCCCCGCGCGCACTAGCCCGTATCCTATGTATAGCAAAATGATAAATGCAGGGAATTCGAGTTTGAAAAGATACAGACACGAAAAAAACACAACAATGAGCAAAACCAAAATTTTAATCGCATTTGGCCGTTTTAAATTTATCTTTTTAAAGCTTGGGAAGCGGATATTACTAACCATTAAAAACGACAAAATTGCCATGCCGATGATAAATACGCCACCCCACACAGACGAAACCTCGTATTTGAGGTAAATCCCAATCCACACAGCAATCGTAATAGCCGCAGTTGGGATCGGCAGACCGATGAAAACATTTGGCTCGTAGGTGCCCACAGTGACATTAAATCTCGCTAGCCTCACAGCGCCAAAAATCACATACAGCGCGCTAATTAGCGTGCCAACCTGCCCATAATCCTTACCGATGACGAAATAAAACAGCACCGCTGGCGCCACGCCAAACGCCACTATATCAGCAAGGCTGTCAAATTCTACGCCAAATTTGCTCGTCGTGTGCGTAAGCCTTGCCACGCGCCCGTCAAGTCCGTCAAAAATCAAAGAAAAAATTATATACGCAATCGCGCTAGCATAATGGCCGTTTATCGAAGCAAAAATGCTAAGCATAGCCAAAAATATACTAGCCGCGGTGAAAAGATTTGGCAAAATATATACTAATTTTCCTCTTTCTTCTTCCATTTTACGCCTCTTCTTCTGAATTTTCTTTGGCTAAATTTCGCACCAAACGCGTCGGCAAATTGTTTTCTTTTTCAAATTTATCGATAATCTCCACGATAACCTCGCCAGCGACGGTCTCTTTTTCATACAGAGTTTTTACCATTTCCTCGATTGCAGGCGCATAAACTCGCAAGGTCTCTTTCACAGCTTTGTAGCGTTCATCGAGCTTTGTGCGGACATAGTTGTCGATTTTTACCGCTGTTTCCTCGCTGTAATCCTTAATGCTCTGACCGCCGTTTAAAAACGAATATTGCTGTTTTTCAAGCACGATTAAGCCTAGCTCGTCTGTCATACCGACCTTAGCCGCCATAAATTTTAGCCAATCAGTCGCGCGCTGTAAATCGTTACTAGCCCCGTCTGTAATCTCGCCCAAAAAGACCTCCTCGGCCGCCCTACCAGAGAGTAAAACATCGATTTCAGCGAAAATTTCATATCTTTGGTGCAAAAATCTATTTTCAAACGGCGAATTTAGCGTATATCCAGCCGCACCAAGCCCGCGCGGCACAATCGTAACCTTGCTAACTGGCATTGCGCCTTTGGTAAGCTCGGCGATGAGCGCATGACCGCTCTCGTGGTAAGCGACGATTTTTTTCTCCACAGGATTGACACGGCGCGATTTTTTTTCTAGTCCTATCGCCACGCGCTCAATTGCTTCGAGCAGGTCTTTTTGCTCGACCTCTTTTTTCGCCTCACGACCTGCTAAAAGCGCGGCTTCGTTTATGATATTTGCCAAATCCGCTCCCGCAAAGCCCACAGTTAGCCTAGCAATCTCTTCAATATCGATATCACGGGCAAATTTGACATCTCTCATATGCACCTTTAAAATCGCGATTCTGCCGTCATAATCAGGTCTATCGACCAAAACCTGCCTATCAAATCTACCCGGGCGCAAAAGCGCAGCATCAAGCGTCTCTGGGCGGTTTGTCGCAGCTAGGACGATGACTGGGCTAGATTCTGTGCCAAAGCCGTCCATTTCTGCCAAAAGTTGATTTAAGGTCTGCTCTCTCTCGTCGTTTCCACCGCCGATTCCACCCGAATTTCTACTTTTTCCAATCGCGTCAATCTCATCGATAAAAACAATCGCAGGTGCTTGTTTTTTGGCTGTTTCAAACAAATCTCTAACCCTACTTGCGCCCACGCCTACAAACATCTCTATAAAGCTAGAAGCCGAAATCGAAAAAAACGGCACATCTGCTTCTCCTGCGACAGCCTTTGCAAGCAGTGTCTTACCCGTGCCGGGAGGGCCTACAAGCAAGACGCCTTTTGGGATTTTCGCTCCCAAGCTTATGTATCGCTCAGGGTTTTTAAGGAAATCAACTATCTCTTTGACCTCTTCTTTGGCCTCTTCGACACCGGCGACATCGCTAAATTTGACATTTGGCTTCTCTGCACTCATTAAATTTTTCGAACTGCCGATTCCTAGCATACCGCTACCCATATTTTTTTGCATACGATTGGCCAAAAACATCCAAATTCCAAAGAAAATCACAAGCGGTAAAACCCAGCTAAAAAGCAAATCTGTGAGTAAATTTGTTTCGTTATATGCGCCATAAGGGATATTTCTGCTCTCCAAAATACTCACAAGCTCGTTATCATCGACCCTTTGAGCCACATACATTGTATCGCCACTTTGGGCTTTTATCGTGGTTTTGCCGATAGAAACCATTGAAATTTGACCTGTTTTAAGCTGTGATTTTAGCTCTGAGTAGCTGACATTTCTAGTCTGTCCCACGCCTAAATTTCCAAGGGTCGCACCCTCGCCAAAACCGCCACCATTTGGGCTAATTGCCCTAAAAATCACAATTAAAATCAGCGCAAAAACCACAAACATACCAATAGGATTTTTGTTGAAAAAATTTCCTCCGCCGTTTTGTTGATTTTTGTTATTTTGATTATTCATTTTCACCTTTCTCATAAACAAAGCTACACCACTCGTTTTTTTGTTCCATTTTCACGAAGCGCAAATCCGAAAATGCAGATTTTATTCTATCTTTGTAATTTTCTAAAATTCCAGAAAGCACGAGGTGTGCGCCCGGGTTTAGCGCGTTTTTCAAATCGCTGGCTAGTATCAAAATCACATCAGCGATTATGTTTGCTACGACTAAATCGTATTTTTCGCCTGCTCCTGCGATACTTCCTGTCCAAATTTTATCCAAGCTCACGCCGTTTTTTTGCGCATTTTGCACGCTAGCATCAGTGGCTTGCTCGTCAGTATCGCACGCGCTGACATTTGCACCAAGCTTTTTCATCGCAATACTCAAAATTCCGCTTCCACAGCCCACATCAAGGGCTTTTGCACCCTCTTTGGTAATCTCGCTTAAAATTTGCAAACACATATTTGTGCTCTCGTGGTGCCCTGAGCCAAAGGCAAGCGCTGGATCGATTAAAATATCGATTAGCCCTGCTCTGCTCTCGCACCAGCTAGGGCGGACATAAAATTTACCCACCTCAATCGGCTCGACGCCCTTTTTATACTCGTTTATCCAATCTTGATTTTTCTTTTGCGAAATTTCGATTTCTAGCGAAATTTGCGCCCCTGTGGATTTTTGCAAGGCTTCTTTAAATTCGATTAGCGCGAATTTCACCATTTCTAGGCTATCCTCATCGCGCACGATAAACTCGCCCTCGCGCTCTTCTATGCACGAAATCCCAAGCTCAAAGACAAAATCTTTGAAAAATTCCAAGCCGTTTTGGCTCTTTACACTCATTTCATTATAAAATTCTTTCATCTCAAAACCTTAAAAGCCATTACAATATCACAAAATTTTAAACGCTTTTTCTAAATCTATACTGCCCTCGTAATATGCCTTGCCGACAATCACGCCTGCGATTTTGCCGCTGTTTTTGCACGCCAAAATGTCGCTAATGTTCTTCACGCCGCCACTAGCTATCGTATCAATCCCGCTAGCTTCGGCGATTGCTTCTGTGAATTCCACATTTACGCCACATAGCATGCCATCTTTACCTATATCCGTGCAGATTATCGCGCTAACTCCCGCTCCTGCGTAAAGCTTAGCCAAATCGGTCGCTTTAATGCTACTCACATCTGCCCAGCCCTCGGTTGCGACCATGCCACCAAGCGCGTCGATTCCTACGACGATATTGTATTTTGGCGACATTTCTTTGACAAAATTTGGATTTTTTAGCGCAACTGAGCCTAAAATAAATCTATAAACGCCCAAATTTTGGTAGTCTTTTATGCGCTTTTCATCGCGGATTCCACCGCCCACTTCGACCTTTAAATTTGTCGAATTTACGATTTTCTCAATCGTTTTGAAATTTATCGGCTCTCCTGCAAACGCTCCGTCTAAATCTACTAAATGCAGGTATTTCGCCCCAAAATCTTCGAATTTTTTGGCTAATTCCCAAGGGGTTTTTGAATAAATTTTAGCACTCTCCATTTCGCCCTTGCTAAGGCGCACAGCAAGGCCCTCTTTTAAATCAATCGCAGGTAAAATTTCCATTATAACTCCGTGAAATTTTTAATTATTTTTATGCCATTTTCGTGGCTTTTTTCGGGGTGTGGCTGGAAGCCAAAAACATTTTCTTTGCAAACTGCGCTAGGAAATTCATACCCATACGCCGTCTTTGCTAGGATAAATTCTTCATCGCAAAGCGCGTGATAAGAATGCACGAAATACGCATAAACAGAGCTTTCAAGTCCCGAATTTATCGGTGTTTGCCTTGTGAATTCCAGCGTGTTCCAGCCCATGTGCGGGACTTTTAAACTCTCGCTAAATTTGCTCTCATCAAATTTCACCACTTCGCCACTAATTATCCCAAGCCCCTCACTCGAACCAAATTCCGCGCTTTTGTCAAAGAGAAGTTGCATACCAAGGCAAATTCCCAAAAAATACCGCCCACTTGCGACAAATTCTCTTATTGCTTCATCTAAATTTGCGCTTTTTAGTTTAGCCATTGCTTCGCCAAACGCCCCAACGCCAGGAAGGAGAATTTTATCGCATTTTAAAAGTTTTTCAGGCTCACTCACTAGCTCAAATTTCGCCCCACAAAAGCTAAGGGCGTTTTTCACGCTTCGTATATTTCCAGCACCATAATCAACAATTCCTATCAAAATCAATCCTTATTTAATTTATGGTCAAATTCCGGCACAATCTCTTTGAGTTTGCTTGCAACTTCGCAGTTTTCGGCATTTACAAGCTCTGAAATTTGCAAATTTAACTTTTCTAAATCGTATTTTGTAAAGCTTGAAACAAAGATCGATTGATATTTCGTGCTTTTATCGTTTTCGTTGATCAAAAGCTCCTCGTAAAGCTTCTCGCCGGGACGAAGACCGACAAATTTAATCCCAAGCTCCTCTTTTCCGGCTAACTGCAACATGCGTTTGGCAAGGTCTGCGATTTTGACAGGTTCGCCCATATCAAGGACAAAAAGCTCCCCGCCTTTGGCGATTGAGGCCGCTTGAAGCACTAGCTGACAAGCTTCGCTAACTAGCATAAAATACCGCACGATATCAGGGTGCGTAACGGTGAGTGGCTCGTTTACTTCGATTTGGCGTTTAAATTTCGGGATTACGCTTCCGCTACTTCCTAGCACATTTCCAAATCTCACAGCCACGATTTGAGTGGCTTCATCGCTCGAATTTAGGCTGTAAAGCTCGCAAATTCGCTTTGTCGTGCCCATGATATTTGTAGGGCGCACAGCCTTATCAGTGGAGATTAAAACGACCTTTTTAACGCCATGTTTTTTGGATAAATCCACGACATTTTTCGTGCCAAGGACATTGTTTTTCACCGCTAAATGCGGATTAAATTCGCAAAGCGGCACATGTTTATACGCTGCTGCATGCACCACGACATCAGGCTTAAATTCGGCAAAAATTTCATCGAATTCATCGCGATAAACGATATTTATCATTTTTAATTCGTTGCGAGAATCTGCGTTCGTGGCTTCGTTGATTTGATAAAGGTTAAATTCGCTATGCTCGACCATAATCAGCCGTTTTGCACCGAAATTCAAGCATTGTTTGCAAATCTCGCTTCCTATCGTGCCACCTGCGCCAGTTACTAAAACGACCTTGCCGTCGATGAAATTTTTAATCGCCTCTTTATCCAAATCCTTTGGTTTGCGCGCGAGCAGGTCTTCGATCGAAATGTCGCGGATTTTTTTCTGCTCGTTTTCTAGTAGCGAAAATAGCTTGATATCTTTTAGCCCATACGCGATTAGCTCGTCGTAGAGCTCTTTGAGATCTTCTGGGTGCAGTGAAAGTGCCACGATAGCGGTTTTGGCGCCACTTTCTTTTATCATTTCTGGGATTGTGCTTTTTGCGCGCACGACGAAATTTTCGCAGTATGTGCCCACTAACTCTTTTCTGCCATCGACGACGCCCACAGGATAGTAGTTTATGTGGTGTTGGCGCATACCTTTTAGCACATGCACAGTTTTGCTAGTCGCGCCCACGACGACGCATGGTTCATTGGCGTTAGAATTTGACTTTTCGTGGAGCAAAAACATGCGTTTTGAGATTCTTACGCCACTGATTAAAATAAAGCAAATCGCCGCATCTATGGCAATCACAGAGCGCGGGAAGGGGTTAAAAATCTTTTCCATTAAAAAGAAAATCGCCAAAAATGTCAAAGCCGTGAAAATGTGCGTGTAGAAAATTTTGCGCGCTTCGTAAAGCCCGAAAAATCGCCACGGCACAAGGTAAATTTTCATAAACCACAAATACGCAATGCGAATAGCGGTGATTAGGGTCGCGCTTAGTAGCAAGCCTTTGTAAAATTCGTTTGGGATATCACCGCTGAAACGAAGCACAAAGGCGATTGCGACGCTAAAAATCGAGATTAAAATATCTAAAATCAGAAAAAATGCGAAGCGTTTAAGCTTGGTCGGTCTAAAAATCATAAGCTTTTCTTTACAATTTCGGCGACTTTTGCGATCTGCTCGTCGCTCATATCGCTTCCGCTTGGCAGACAAATTCCGCGACTAAATAGATCCTCGCTCGTGCCATCAACCACGCTTAATGCGCCTTTGAAAACTGGCTGCATGTGCATTGGCTTCCATAGCGGACGGCTTTCGATATCGGCTTTATTTAGCGCGTCGATTACGCGTAAGTGAGCATTTTTTTCTTTGAAAACCAAGGTTGTAAGCCACCTGTTTCCGCGTGAATTTTCGATTTCTGGCATAAACTCGGCGCAGTCTTTTAAAAGCTCACTATAAAGTGCGAAAATTTCTCTTTTTCGCTCGACGCGTTTTTCCAAAACTTCCATTTGTCCCACACCAATCGCGCCCAAAACATTGCTTAATCGGTAGTTATATCCATAATCCAAATGCTCATAATGCAAAAGTGGCTCTCTGGCCTGCGTGCTATAATACCTTGCTTTGGCGATTAAATTTTCATCATTGCTAATAAGCATTCCGCCGCCACTTGTGGTGATGATTTTGTTGCCGTTAAAGCTTAGCGCACCACACGCGCCAATCGTGCCAAGTGCCCTGCCCTTGTAAAATCCGCCAAGTGCCTCAGCTGCGTCCTCGATAACGGCGATATTTTCATTTTCGCAAATCTCCATTATCTCGTCCATTTTCGCAGCCTGTCCGTAAAGGTGGGTCGGGATTAGGGCTTTTGGTTTTTTGGGCGCTAGTTTGATTGCCTTTTTTAGAAGCTCAGGGCTTAGATTCCAGCTTTCGTCGCTATCGATTAGCACAGGGACACAACGCTCATAAAAGATTGGATTAAGGCTCGCCATAAAGGTAAAAGTCGATCCCAGCACCACATCGCCGTCTTTTATGCCTAGCGTTCGCAATGCCAGATGAAGTGCGGCTGAGCCGGCATTTAGCGCGAGAGCTGATTTCGCGCCAGTGTAATCGCAAACTGATTTTTCAAATCTATTAACATACTCGCCAAGTGGTGCGATGTAGTTGCTTTCAAAAACTTTTTTTATGTATTCTAGTTCGTTTCCGCCCATATTTGGGGGGCTTAAAAATATTCTTGCCATTTTCTCTCTTTCGATGAAATTTATAAATTTAGCCTAATTTTTAGGCGATTTGCAACCAAAAAATTGCAAATTTAAAAATTTAAAAGCCGTTATTTTACCACTTTTAAATAAATTTATGATTTTTATTTTTGCTGTTTTGTAAAATTTGCAAATTTATAAATTTTGCTTTTTATAAACTAGAAATTTGTAAAAATTTTTTCGAAATCAGCCATAAGATGAGTGTCCCACCCGCCAAATTTTTTGCATTTATTAAATTTTAGGCTGGATAGATAAAATGAGGATTGAATTTTATCATTGTAACCACTTACTTGCTCATTAGGTGGGCAAGGATACCCATCCTACGATACTGTTATGTCAATTATAGTCCCGTCTATTCCTATATGCAATACTTTATCACTATTATATAAAACATATATATCATCAATCCAATCGCCTATTTTATCATATTTTGAAGATTTAAATTTATTTTCATCATCTTCTTCATTGCTTTTTTCAATTTTAATATTCCCAAATATTTTTGTTAGATTATTTATTTCATTATACCTACAAGGCAATATCTCATCTCCAAATTCACTCACTACTCCAAATTTATCATTTTTTTTAACATAAACAATCCTTGTAGATAATTTATCATAAATACAAGGTATAATTTCAATTCCATTATTATCACTAAAACCTAATTTATCATCTTTTCTATCTACCACATAAAATTTGCAATCTGTTGTAATTAACATATAAAATTTGCTATCTTTTTTCACAGATATGCCATTAAATTCATCAAAAATACATTGATAAACTTCATTTCCGTTTTTATCAATAAAACCGAATTTATTATTTTGTTTAACCAAAATAAGGCTGTCTTTAAAATTGCGAATTTCATCATAAACACAATCTATAACTCTTGGATATTTTCTATCAATTAAACCATATTTATTTTCTCTTTCAACCAATAAAAATTCATTGTTAAATTTCTGAATATCACTATAAGAAAAAGAAGCATAAATACAAGATATAATTTCATTGCCATCTTTATCAAGTAGTCCATATTTATTTTTTCTTTCAACCAATAAAAATTCATTGTTAATTTTCTGAATATCACTATAAGGAAAAGAAGCGTAAATACAAGATATAATTTCATTGCCATCTTTATCAAGTAGTCCATATTTATTATCTTTTCTAGTTAGAATAAAATCTTCATTAAATTTTTTAATCTTATCATAAATACAAGATATGATTTCATTCCCATTTTTATCGATAAAACCAAATTTGCCGTCTTTTTTGACTTTTATATAATCATTGAATTCTTCCAATTCGTCATATATATGACGAGTAATATTATCTCCATTTTTATCAATAAGTCGAAATTTATTATTTTTTTCAAGCAGTGTAAATTTATTATCAAATTTTTTGATTTTATCAAAATGACAAGGAACAATTTCATTTCCGTCTATGTCAATAAGCCCAAATTTGTTATCTTTTTTAATCAATATAAACTTATTATCAAATTCTTTAATTTCAGAAAAATCGCAAGGAAGAACGCTGTTTCCATTTTTATCATTAAGTCCAAATTTCCCATCTTTGCAAATCTTTTCATAACCACAACAATAACCATAAGATTTTGGAGCTCGAGGTGGTCTATAAACCGTTCTATTTCTTTTGTCATTTTTTTCATCAGAATCGCCAAAGAAAAAATCCCAAATATCTTTAAAAATACCCATGCCATGTCCTTAATAAATTTCTTTTCAGCATAATTTTCTCCTTAATTTTGATTTTCTGTTTTTATTTTTTTCCTAAGAAGCGATATTATTATTGTGCAAGGAATAGTAACCCTAAAAGCAGGACTCGCAATATCTATGAGTGTCCAAAGACCAAGTATAGCCCAACCAGCAGGACCGGTTACGATAGATGCACCTCTTGTTAAGGCAGCATTTCCTGCTAAGCTAATACCTCGATTAAATACTAATTTCCATATGTAGTTTGTAAATATTAAAAGAGCTTGATATGATGCAAAACCACCAGCATTGAAAATTGCGATAATTGCACCTAAACTTATTTCTCCTTTAATGTTAATGCCTTGTTTTGCAAATTCTTCTTTTAATTCTCGTTTTTGTTTTTCATCCATATTATCTAAACTAATTTCTAAAATTTTATTCAAAAAATTCATTTCAATAACATCTACATCTGATTTTTTATTATAATTTACTTTCAATTTATCGCAAACATCACATAAAATTTCCCTATAACATACACCGTGTCCCCTAAATATGTTTGCAATAGTATTGCCACCAAAATGTTGAAACTCTTCTATTATACGCCTATAATATTTTTGATAGTCATCACCATATTTCTTATATTCATCGCTAATACTTAAAGTTTCAGCTAATCTTTCCCCTTGTCCTTTTGGATTACGAATAAGCAAATCAACCAAGTCGCTTAAATCTTTTGAACTTAATTTTCCTAAAAATTCTAAATCTTCATCATAAATATACGCCATAAAATATCCTTTTGTAAAAATTCTATTCACAATACCAATGATCAAGTAAGCAATTTTAAAAAACTATAACTAGCAAATGCTAAATAAAATCCTTTTCATTGCTTTTTAACTCATTTAAAGTTTTTGCTATGTTATCTCTATTTGCTCCGTCTTTTTTATTTAAAATTTCTAAAAAATCTTGTAATAAATTTTTATGTATCATAACCCAAGTTCTTGTTTTACCAATATTTGGGTAGCCAATATCATTATGTTTGCCGTCTATGCCGATTAGCCACCTAATACAAACCGATTTTCTTCTATTTGTATCCTTTTTATTGATGCCAACAGCCACTACAAATTCTTTATTTTTATCACAAAATAAAATTTTAAAGTCAGTTTTATCGTTTTCGAACGGATAACTTGGTTCAATTTCGTTGTTCATCTTTTTCCTTTCAAAAAATTTACCAATTATACCAAAAAAGCCTAACATTTATGCTTTTTAAAAATAGCTAAATATTATGCTGTTAGATTTTAAAAACATTTTTTATAAGCTTTTTCGCAAAAAAAGTAGGTGAAAAATGACAAAACGAGATATTGCGGGGTTTCTTGGTGTAAATGTGCAGACTTTGCGAAACTGGAAAAAGACTAGACCGAATTTGTATCGCGTCATAATGCAAGGACTGGCGATTGATGATATTATCGCTAAAAGCAAACAAAACCACGATGAACTCTGCAAAATAGCGAAAAAATTCGATAAAGAAAACTAAAATCTCACAAAATTTTACACTCGTTTATATTTTTAAAATTGTCCTTTTTGATAGAAAGTGTTTGCGCTCATTAAGCCTTTGGTGCTTACTTAATCTCATTTCGTCCGCAATAAACTTCTCGCACAATTTATCCAAGTTATCACTATGAAATTTTTTGAAATAATAAATAGCAAATTTCACTTAATTTCATACGAAATTAAATTTATTAAATTCTTTTAATTATTCTCGCTGGGCTGCCGTAAGCTAGACTAAATGGGGCGATATCTGAGATGATGACGCTTCCAGCCCCTATGTATGAGCCCTCGCCGATATTTATGCCCTGGATCGCGCACGAGCCGATCCCAAGCCACACGCCACGCCCGATTTTGGTATTTCCAGCCACGCTCACGCGCGGGCAAATGTGGCTAAACTCGCCCACTACGCAATCATGCTCGATTACACAAGCCGAATTTAAAATCACTCCGTCGCCGATAATCGCATCTGCATTTACCACGACATTTGGCATGATAACCACGCCACGCCCGATTTTAGCTGTGGGCGAAATCACGGCAGTTTCGTGTATAAGCGTGGCGATTTCAAATCCTGCTTCGCTGACTTTTTTTTGCAAATTTTCTCTGATTTTGCAATCGCCGATTGCGATTATAACGGGAAATTTCGGCAAATCAGGGCTAAATTTCAACTCGCCGTTGTCGTCTAAAAAAACGATTTCTTTATAACCTGCACTTTTTGCGACATCTGCTACGACCTTGCCATGACCGCTTGCGCCGTAAATATAAATTTTAGTTTTTTCCATTGAATTTCTCCGTTGTCGCCATACCGTCTTTATTAACGCCGTCTTTTTTGATAACTTTTTTTATGGTTAAAAGTGCGATTTTCAAATCTAGCGCGAAACTTAAATTTTTAGCGTAATGCGTGTCGAATTCAAACTTTTTTTCCCAGCTAATGGCATTTCGCCCATTTACTTGCGCCAACCCCGTTATGCCCGGTCGCACGCTGTGGCGAAGTTTTTGCTCTTCGTTGTAAAGCGGCAAATATTCGGGCAACAAAGGTCTAGGACCTATAAAACTCATATCGCCTTTTAGGACATTGAAAAGTTGCGGAAGCTCATCAAGGCTTAGGGCGCGGATTTTTTTGCCGTATTCGTTCAGGCGCAGTTCGTCGCTTAAAAGTTCGCCGTTTTCGTCTCGCTCGTCGCTCATGGTTTTAAATTTGTAAATTTTAAATATTTTTTCGTTCAGACCCGGGCGAGATTGCGTAAAAATCGCACTTTTGCTGATATTTTTGCGGATTAGACAATATGTTACAATCATAAGTGGCGAAGTCAAAATTATCAAAAAAAGTGCGCCAAAAAAGTCCAAAAATCGTTTGAAAAATGCCCTATACATCGATAAATTTCCTGTAAATTTCAATATATTTTTTCGCTATGATTTTCTCATCGTAGTTTTCGACCACCATTTTGCGCCCAGCTTGCCCCATTTTGTGCGCCAAACTCTCATCATCAAGTAGCGTTTCAATTTTTCTAGCCAAATCGCTCGCGTTTCTAACCTTGCAAATTAGCCCATTTACGCCATCCTCCACAGCCTCGATACAGCCACTCACATCGCTTACCACGCAAGGCCTACTCATACTCATAGCCTCCAAAACGGTGCGCGGAAAGCCCTCTTTGTAGCTTGGAAGCACGAAAATATCACACGCCTTGTAAAGCTGCGCCACATCGTCTCTCCACCCTAGCCAAACGACATTTCCCGAGCGCAAAAACGCCTCATCAGCCGAGCTTTTATTCCCTGCAAAAACATCGCCTGCGAAAACAAAACAAGCGTCTTTGCGCTCTTTTAAAATTTCAGCGGCTTTGTAAAATTCGGCAATTCCTTTATGCCACAGCGCACGACCGCTCATTAGCACGATTTTTTTGCCCTTTGTAATCTCGGGCAGGCTCGCGCGCTCGTGAGCAAATTCAGCGAAAATTTCGCTATTTACGCCGACACTTTTAATGCGAAAAATTTTATTCTCGCTAATAAGTCCGCGAGAGAGCATATAATCAGGGTCGCTATCATTGACAAAAATGCAACCTTGACTTTGCGCAAACGCCCTTTTATAGAGCATTTCAATGCTAAATTTGACCATGCGAGATTTAAGGTCAGTGTCGATATAAAAGCTTCCCAGACCCTCGACTAAATTTAACACACGCGAAATTCCAGCCTTTTTGGCTGCAAATGTGCCAAAAACATTTGATTTGTGCGCCGAAGTTTGCAAAAAATCCAAATTTAGCCCTTTTAAAATCCCAGCTAAATTTGCCGTATTTTGCGATACTTTGAGCGGATTTAAACTAGCTTTGTCTAAATCATAATTAACGCTAATAAATTCTTTTTCCAAATTCGCCGTATAATTTCCGCATGGAGCTATCGCAAAAACCTCGTGACCAAGACGCTGTAACTCCCGCATAATGGGCGCTCTGAAAAAATAAATACTCATATCAGAGTGTGAAAGGAAACCAAATTTCGCCATTTTATTTCTTTAATCTATAAACTTTCACAGCTGGGCTCATGACCACAGGCTCGAAAAGATCGCTTTTATAGCGTTCTAGCACAAAAAGCTGAATATAGGTCGAATTTAGCATTTCTCTATCAAGTAGCAAAAATCTGCCATAATCCTTCATATAAATTATCGAAAATTGCGCCGAACTATCGACTTTGATCTCTTTGACTTCGAGTTTGCCACTAGCGTTGTGGCTGGTTTCGAAAAATGTATTTATCGGAAATTTATTGCCCTCGGCCTCTATGCTAAGCAAGTTATTTGCGATTTTGATACCATTATCCATAGTTATACCGCTCTCGTCTTGCCAAAACCTTTCGCTAGCAATGAAAATTTTATCTTTTTTCATTTTGCCTGTGGTTATGTCGATGTTCGAAAACTGCGACACGGTCGAGAGTATACTCATCATGCGATCTGGCAAGACATAATAAATATCGCGAGTTTTAGCTGGTGTTTTGAAATCCGGCAAGCTTAAATTTAACAAAAACGCATTGAAATCATCGAGCTTGTAATCAGCTAAAATTTGCTTTATTTTATTTGGAAATTTCTCGGTGAAATTTCGCTCTGTGTATTCGACATCTACGCGCGCCATGTGCGCTGAGCTGTATTGATCAGCCAAAAGCGCGAAGCTTACCGGGTAGTTGTCGTTGCCTAGGTGCTTGCCGCCGTCGATTAGGGTTTTGACATCGGAATAATACCTTATGACATATCCATAATCCCACCACGCAAGCGCGTAATCCTCGCGATCGGCGATAGTTTTGAGCTTGTCTAAAACCTCAACCTCGCTTTTGAAAAACACAGTCTCGACGGTGTATGCTTTGATGTGTTGCCACGCTGGATAAAGCGCCAAAATAGTTAAGGCTAGCAAGATAATACGAGCGGCAAATTTTGGCAGATTTAGCCGTTTTACCGAAAAATACAAAATATACCCAAAGCTTAGCCCCATTACGCCCACAGCATAAATGGTAAATCTAAGCCCAGCTTTGTTTGCCGCAAAGCCCAAAAGCAAAAGTGGCAGTGAGAGCAAAAACTCTTTGTGCCTAAAACACAGCACCACATACCCTACGCACGCCACCACGAAGACAATCACGCTCGAACTAATTCGGCGCATGAAGACCTCTTTTGGCACGAGGCCACTTTCTTGGATAGTTTGATTGACATTAAAAAAGTGAAAAACCGTGTCAGGGTTATCTGCAAATGAACGGAAAATGTAAAATTTAGCCTGGAAAATAATCGGATTTAATCCACCGCAATAAACAAAAATCGCAAAAACTAAAATTCCCACACCAAGCAAAATTCTCAAATTTACAAGCTCTTTTTTGTATGCAAAAAGATAAAAAATCGCCAAAAAAAGCAAAATTTTAGCGTATAGATTAAACATACAAATCGCTAGCAAAAATATAATTATCGCTTCATAATTCACCAAATTTTTGCGCGCAAAAATCAGCGTGTAGAGCACTAGCGCGCCTAACATCATCGCATTTAGCGAAAAGCTAGACGGATACCACCACAGATAAAAAATCCCAAATGCGCCTGTAAAAAATAGCGCCCTAGCATCGCCCTTGGTGCAAACCCTGATAAACGCCCACAAGATAAACATCGGCAAGACGATATTTAGCATATCGGTATCATAATACCCAGCCATTGTGCGGTTGTAGTAGCTGTTTGCCACGCAAGCAACTAGCGCGCCGATAAATCCAGCCCTAAGAGCGCGGAATTCAGCCGAAATGAGCAAAATCGGCACGACGATAAGCGATGAAAAAACAACCGGCATATACAAAAATAGGGTTTCTAGCGAAAATGGCGTAATCTGCGCTAATAACGCGGTTAGCTTGGCTAGGGGAAAATCAATGTAGCTTAAATCATTTTGCTGATGAAATCCAGCCAAATAATCCCTCGTCCCCTCAGCAAAGGCATAGCCGTCATTTGTGTTGATCATGATTTGATTATTCCACGAAAGTATGTGAGAGTATTCACTCGCCCAATACACCCAATACAGCCTAAAAATCACGCTCACGCCGTAAGCTAAAACAATCAAAATTAACAAATGTTTGGAGAGTTCAAAATTTTTGATAAATTTAAAAACGCCGCCTTTTTGTTGTGGCAAATTTGCCCCATTTTGCGTGTTTTGCGCGCTATTATTCACCCCTATATCCTTTATCGATCTCTTCAATTTTTAAGATTAAATCTTTGCTTATCTTTTTTTTGTCAAAAAAAGCGGCTCTTATTTTAGCCTTTTTTTCATAAATTTTTACAAATTCAGGCTCATCGATCGCTTTTTGCATAGCTTTTATCGTGCCCTCTTCATCATTTACGCCGACTAAAACACCCCACTCATCATCACCCAAAAGCTCCCTTGCGCCACTTTGATGATCGCTAGAAATGACGAGTTTTCCACACGCCAAAGCTTCGATTAACGCGTTTGAAAAGCCCTCAAAAAGGCTAACGAAAACGAAAGCATAGCATTTTGACATATATTTATAAGGATTGTTATCAAAACCGAGCAGTTTTACTCTATTTTCTAGCCCAAGCTCGTTTATTAAATTTTGCAAACTCTCACGCAACACGCCATCGCCTAAAATCAGCAAATCTTTATCGCAGTTTTTAAGCTTTGCATAGGCGCGGATTAAAAGCTCGTGATTTTTCCCGGCATCAAGTCTGCCAACGCTTAGGAAAAACGGCTTTTTTTGCTCTATGCTCTCTTGCGATTTTTGCGCGATTTCATCTAAATTTAGTGCATTGTATAAAACTCCCATTTTAGCTGGATTTATGCCAAAATTATCACGCAAATCACACAAATTCCCAAGCGAATTTGGATAGATAAAATCAGCTTTCGGATAGAGCCAACGAAGTAAAAATTTGCTGATTTTCGATTTGAAATTCGGCTCCTTATAAAGCACGCTTGGCGTCGAACACTCGTTGATTATCAAAGGTTTTTTATCGCCAAAAATTCGCGCAAAACCAGCCACATAACAAGGACGATTCATCCACACAAAGTGAATATCAATGCCTAGTTTTTTGCATAAATTTTTATATTTTAGCCCTAAAAATGGTAGCTTTATTAACTTTTTCAAGCCGTTTTCAAAAGGGGCAGATTTTTCTATGAAATGCACCTGCACCGAATTTGGAATTTCATAAAAAATCCTATCGTTCATCAAAATCAAATGCACTTCGTAAGCCTTGCAAAGCTCGGGTAAAAGGTTGCTCACGACCCGCTCAGCCCCACCACCAGCCATAGAATAAATAAATACGCTCAATTTTTTCATCGCTTAATCACTTTTTTGATTTGATTTTTTATCGGCATTATAAATTTTGAGTAAAAATATAAATTCATTTGCAAAACTAATTCTCATATATTTAAATTCATATTTTTTTATATTTAAATTCTACCATTTATTTTTAATTTTCATTTTTTCTAAATAATCATCAAGAGTATTAACAACCTTAGCTGGACTACCAAACGCTAGTGAATTAGACGGAATATCTTTCACTACGAGCGAACCAGCCCCTATGACAACATTATCGCCAATGCTAACTCCTGGCATTATTAAAGTTCTAGCTCCAACAAAAACATTATTGCCGATTTTTACAGGTGCAGTTTTGGTCTTTCCTAAAAACATTTTAGTGCTAGCATCATGACACAAAATATAAACTTGCGGAGCCAAAGTCACATTATCGCCAATCTCAATTAAATGGCAATGATGCGGATCTAAAACAACATTTGTTTGCCTGGCAAAATTTTTACCAACTTTCATACCACGAGAGATAAGCCAATCTGTGCTTACCTCGCCGCGCAAACGATTTATAAAATTTCTAATCTTTTTTAATATCAATTTAAATCTTCTTTTCCCAATTCAACGCACTTTGGATTATCTCGTCTAAATCCTCGTGGCATGGAACCCATGTTGTTTGGAAGCGAATTTTTGAAGCATTTGAGATTAGACAAGCTGGATCGCCCTCGCGACGCGGCGCGATTTCGACCGCAAAATCCACTCCACTTACCTTTTTAGCCTCGCTGATGACCTCTTTGACGCTAAATCCAGTGCCATAGCCCACATTAAAGACATTGCTGTCATTGGTTTGCAAGTATTCTAGCACCGCTAAATGCGCGCTCGCGAGATCCTCGACATGGATATAGTCCCTGATGCAAGTGCCGTCTTTGGTGTCGTAATCATCGCCGAAAATATACATTTTATCGCGTTTGCCAGTGATTGTTTGGGTTGCGATTTTGATTAAGTGAGTGGCGTTTGGATAATTTTGACCGATTAGTCCGTCGCTTGACGCGCCCGCGACATTGAAATAGCGCAAAATTCCAAATTTAAAATCCTTGTTCGCAGTGGCTGTATCTTTTAGTATCCACTCGACCATAAGCTTGCTTTTGCCATACGGATTTATCGGAGCTTGCGGGCTTTCCTCGGTTACTTTGCCGTTTTCTGGCTCGCCATAAGTCGCCGCTGTGGAGCTGAAAATGAAGTTTTTCACGCCGTATTTTTGGCAAAGCGCGATTAAATTTATCGCGTTTGCGGTGTTGTTTAGATAGTATTTTATCGGGTTTTTCACACTCTCGGCAACCTCGATAAACGCCGCGAAATGGATAATCGCGTCAAATTTTCCTTTTTTAAAAATTTCCTCGATTACTGGCAAATTTTCCAAATTTTCTTTAATAAATTCAAACTCGCCTACGCTTTTAAGCGCGTCGATTGCCTTCATTGAGCCTTTGCAAAGATTATCGACAACCACGATTTCATGGCGATTTGATTCTAAAAGTTGCTTTAAAACATGTGAGCCGATGTATCCAGCGCCACCTGTAACTAAAATTTTCATATCATTTTCCTTTTAAAAAAAATTTTTTGATTATACCCAAATTTGTTAAATTGCGGGTTTCAGGCGCAAAAATGTAGGAAATCTAGGCTTTTTTTCACTCGTTAAATTTTGGTATTGATAAGTGATGATAGTGCCGATTTTAGGGGGTTTTGCGCGCCACTCATCGCTCCAACCAGACCCTATTTTAAACTTCACTCCACTTTTTATATCCACGCAAGTTACCGAGCCCATTTTACCCTTGTTTTTGCCATATCCTGGGTTTATGTGCGTGATTTTGCACTCGCTATCGCGCATTTTTTTGTATTTTAGGATATTTGCACTGCGCCCGCTCTCATACAGCGCGTATGGATTTCGGATCACCAGCCCCTCACCGCCACTATCAACGACTAAATTTAGCATTTCTTCGATTTGTTCGTGCGAACTAACCGGAGTTTGCGGGATTACGACTAAATTTTGCACGCCGTTTTTTTCAATGAAATTTGATAAAATTTTCATCTTTTCAAACAAATTTTTTCTCTCATTTGGCATATCAAAAACATAAAATTTAATCTCGCTCCAACGCTCATCTGGCGTGGCTTTGCTCACAATCGAAGCGATTTTTTCAAACTCCCCTCGCCTGCTCCAAAGCTCGCCTTCGATCATAAAATTTGGAAATCCTTTTGTCCAAGATTCGGGAGCATTTATTATTTTGCCCTTACGCGAGCGAAGCGTCTTGCCGTCCCATACGGCGCGGATTCCGTCGAGTTTTTCGCTTACGACCCAGCCTGAGATATCCATGCCTTTTTTGTATTCTTTCAGCAGCATTGGGCGAAATTCATCGCCAAAAGCCAAATTTGCGAAAAATAAAAAAATACAAAAAAGCGTTTTTGCAAATTTATTCATTTTTAAATTTCTCAATCTCGCGCGCGATAAATTCGCAAAAAATCTCGCTATATCCCATATCGGCGCAGTGTTTTTGCAGATACTCGCTCATCAAATTTAGATTATCCAAATAATCATTTAGCAAAATTTTGCCACGCAAAAGCTCGTATTTTAGGAAAAGCCAGTATGTATTTAGCGTGTCGCTTTGGCAGTATTCGTCGATTTTATCGCCCTTTTCGTCATAAAACAGCTCCAAAACCTGATCGCCATGCACATCGTATTTGCCAGGCAGTCCCAAAGACGCGCACAAAAAGTCGAGTTTGAGCCCCCTAACAGAGCCAAAATCGCAAATGTGATCGAGCAAATCGAGGTGAAAAACCCCGTCATATCGCGAGCGATAATTCGTCCATTTATCCTTGTTTGCAAGCTTATCATCAGTGCAAAAATACTCGCTGGCGCTGATATTATGCACCATTGCGCGCACCATAATCATCGGCAAATCAAAGCCACGCCCGTTGAAGCTTACAAGGCGCGGATTGTGTGAGTTGATAAAATCAATAAATTTTTTGATTTTGCCCTTTTCATCATCTGCTTGCAGGGTGCTTACACGCACAAATTTGCCAAATTCATCAGCCAAAACCGCGCTGATACTTACGACTTTGTGGAAATTTATAGGCAAAAACTCGCTTCCTGTTTTTTCCTTGAAATGCGCCATTGCCGCGATTGAGAGCTTTTTGTGGTTTAAAATTTTGCTTTTATCATCATTAAAAATCGGCTCATCGCCATAAATTTTAGGCAGAGTATTTGAGACGCTATCGTTTTTGCTCTGAATTTTCGCATCAATTCCAGCAAGCAAAATTTTGGCATATTTTTTTTTGTCAAATTCATCATAGCACTCATTAATGATTTCTTTGTCTAAAATTCGAAGCAAAGCCGCAGTATCAGGCACAGTTTCGCAGTCAAAAACGCAAATGTAAGATTGTTTTTTATTCATAAATTTTCCATAAAATCAAGCTAGTTTATCCGCCAAAACGGCGGATAAAAGGATTAGTTTTTATCAATCGCTAAGATTGTGTTGCCCTCGTCATCGGTGGCGATGTCGCCCATGCCCATTATGTTATAACCGCAATCGACATAGTGAATCTCGCCCGTAACTGCACTGGCAAAGTCGCTAAGCAAATACGCGCCAGATTTGCCGACTTCGAAAATATCCACATTTCGTTTGAGTGGGGCATTTTTTTCGTTGTATTTTAGGATTAGGCGAAAATCGCCGATACCACTAGCTGCGAGAGTTTTAATCGGACCCGCTGAAATCGCATTTACGCGAATTCCGCGCTCACCCAAATCATGCGCTAGGTAGCGAACTGAGCTCTCTAACGCAGCTTTTGCTACGCCCATGACATTGTAATGTGGGACAAATTTCACGCCGCCAAGATAGCTTAATGTCAAAATCGCTCCGCCGTCATTTAATAGCGGTTCGACTGCATTTGTAAGCGCAATCAGCGAATAAACCGAGGTTTGCATAGCGATATTAAAAGCCTCTTTTGTAGTGTCGATAAATTTGCCATCAAGTGCCTCGCGTGGGGCAAATGCCACAGCGTGAAGCACGAAGTCAAATTTGCCAAAATCTTTTTCTAAACTCGCGCGCAAATTCGCCAAATGCTCGTCGTTGTTGATATCTAGCTCATAAATTTTATCGCTTCCAAGCTCCGCTGCAATCGGCTCGACGCGCTTTTTCAAAGCGTCATTTAAAAATGTAAAAGCCAGCTCTGCTCCCTGCTCGTGGCAAATTTTCGCAATGCCATAAGCGATAGATTTGTTATTTGCAACGCCGACGATTAGCCCTTTTTTGCCTTTTAGTATCATTTTGCTTCCTTGATTAGATTTATGAAATTTTCTGCTTCCCAGCTAGCCGTTCCCACTAAAACGCCGTCGCAACTTGAAATTTGCGAAATTTCGGCGATATTTTTTAAATTTACGCTTCCGCCATAAAGCAAAGGCGCCTTTGTTTTGGTACGCAAAAAGCTTAAAATTTCATCAATTATCGCGCTCGTGGCTGTATTCCCCGTGCCAATCGCCCAAATCGGCTCGTAAGCGATAACCAAATTCTGGTAATCTAAATCGATTTTTTCAAGCTGAGAGGCTAGGAAATCCTTGGTTTTGCCCTCTTTATACACAGCCTCGTTTTCGCCGATACAAAAGATGATTTTATAGCCCTCTGCCTTTGCGAATTCAAATTTTCGCGCGATTAGTTCGTCTGTTTCGCCCAAAATTTCGCGCCTTTCGCTATGTCCGATTAAAACGCAGTTTATACCAAACTCACCCAGCATTTCCTTGCCAATTTCGCCTGTGAAACTGCCGTTTTGGCATGGGTAGAAATTTTGTGCGCCTTGCGTGAATTTGTGATTTTGCGAATTAAAAGCTACACTTGGCGGAAATACCACAATTTGGTGCTTTGATAAAATTTCATCGCCCAAATTTGCATTTAAAATTTCGCAATAACGCTCGAAACTAGCCCTAGTGTGATTGCATTTTAAATTTGCGGCTAGTATCATTGCTCGCTATCCTCGATAGTTAGGACTTTTACGCCAGGAAGCTCTTTACCCTCGATTAGCTCCAAGCTAGCCCCACCACCTGTGGAGATAAATGTCATATCATCGGCGTTTCCGGCTCTTTCGACCACATCGGCTGTATCGCCACCGCCCACGACGGTCGTAGCGTCACTATCAGCGATGAAGTGCGATATACGCATACTTCCGCGCGCAAATTTATCGATCTCAAACACGCCCATAGGGCCGTTCCACCAGATAGTTTGCGCATCATCAAGCGCCTCTTTAAAAAGCGCCACGGTCGCAGGTCCGATATCTAGCCCCATCCAGCCAGCTGGGATTTCTTGAACCGTTACGCGCTTCATAACAGAATCTTGCGAGCAAGCAGGCGCTGCGATAGTATCAACTGGGATATAAATTTTAACGCCAAGTTCCTTGCCTTTGCGCAAAATATTTTTTGCTTCTTCGATCAAATCCTCTTCTAAAAGCGAATTTCCGATATCGTATCCGACGGCCTTTAAAAATGTAAAAGCCATACCGCCACCGATGATGAGTTTATCGACTTTTGGGAGTAGATTATGCAAGGCTTGGAGCTTTCCGCTTACCTTGCTACCGCCAGTTACAGCGACGAAAGGACGAGCTGGGCGTTTGATCAAATCAGCGGCGAATTTAATCTCTTTTTGTAGTAAAAATCCAGCCGCTTTGTGCTCGTTGTCGAAAAACTTCGTCACAGCCTCGACGCTTGCGTGCGCTCTGTGGCATACGCCAAATGCGTCATTGACATAAAATTCACCATAACTAGCTAGTTTTTTGGCTAATTCAGTATCGTTTTTGGTTTCGCCCTTTTCGAAACGCAAATTATCTAGTAATAAAAGCTCACCCTTTTTTAGCTCGCTAACTGCCTTGCTAGCGCGCTCTCCTACAATATCATCGACAAATTTAACCTCGCGATCAAGCAATCTGCCAAGTCTTTTTGCCACAGGGCGAAGGCTAAATTTCTCCTCGTAGCCGTTTTTTGGGCGGCCAAGGTGGCTTGCCAAAATCACGCAACCACCATTATCCAAACAATAGCGAATCGTAGGGATTGATGAGCGGATTCTGCGATCGTCTGTGATATTGCCAAACTCGTCCATAGGCACATTAAAATCGCATCTAATAAAAACTTTCGCGCCGTCTGTAAAATTCAAATCCTTAATATCTAAAATTTGGCTCATTTTAACCCCTTTTTGACGCTGCGAAAACCGCTAAATCAACCAATCTGTTACTATAACCCCACTCGTTGTCATACCAGCTTAGCACTTTGATTAAATTTCCACCAATCACCTGCGTGCAATCGCTCGCCACTGCTGTCGAAAATGTCGAAGTGCAAAAATCGCTTGATACGCGTTTGTCATCATCGACGACCAAAATTCCCTTCATTACGCCATTAGCGTATTTTCTAAAAATTTCATTTAGCTCGTCAGCTGTGGTCTCTTTTTTGGTCGATACGGTCAAATCTACCATTGAGACATTTGCTACTGGCACGCGCACAGCTTGTCCGTGCATTTTGCCTTTAAGCTGTGGCAAAATCAAGCTGATTGCCTTGGCTGCGCCTGTCGTAGTCGGTATGATATTGCACGCTGCCGCACGACTTCTGCGGAAATCGCGTGATTTGACATCGACTAGGCTTTGGCCGTTTGTATAAGCGTGGATTGTAGTCATCAAGCCCTTTTCGATACCTAGCTCATCGTCTAAAATTTTAGCCACAGGGCCAAGTCCGTTTGTGGTGCAACTAGCGTTTGAAATCACGCTCTCGCCTGCGTAGTTTTCGTGATTTACGCCGATTACATAAGTCGGAGTGTCGTCCTTAGCAGGGGCGCTCATAACGACAAGTTTAATGCCGTTATCCAAAAATGGTTTGCATTTTTCTGTGGTTAAAAATGCTCCCGTGCATTCTAGCACGACCTGGGCACCAAGCCCCGCGAAATCGAGCTCGCTAGCGTCTCTGGTGCTATAAACTCTGATTTTTTTGCCATCTACTGCGATGTAATCGTCGTTTATGATTTCAACTTTTTTATTAAATTCCCCATGAACTGTGTCGTATTGAAGCAAGTATCTAGTAAGGTCGCGTTTAGCGGTATCGTTGATAGCCACTAGCTCTACATCATCGCGATTTAGCGCGATTCTGGCTGCACATCTGCCGATGCGTCCAAAGCCGTTAATTGCAATTTTTGTTGCCATAATTTTTCCTTAAAATGAAATTTTAAAAATCTTATAATATTACAAAAATTTGGGTTAATTAACGGTAAAATGGATTAAATTTTAGCTGTTTTTGACGCTAAATTTCACGCCACTATCTTCGAAAACACTTAGCAAAATTTCATAAAATTCGCCAAATTTATCTTTTAAAATTTGGCCGTTTTCTATGATAAATTCAGCCTCTCTTCTCTCGGTTAGTGCGTCATAAAGTGCGTCTAGATTTGTAATGTAATCAAGCTCGAAATTTAGGCGTTTGGCGATAAATTTATAAAGCCCGGCTTTGCTTTTTACTTTGGCTGCGTCGATTGTGATTTGCTTCATTATTGCACCCTCTCAAAGCTCTTGTAATGATCTTTTGTGTAAAAAATCAAGCCGTCGTTTGAAAACACTAGCCGTTTTTTACCCCTAGCACCACCATTGTAATCAATATCAGCCTCTGTGTAAATTCTGCCCTTTTTAATAGGAAGCGCGCGCTCGTAATTTCCAAACCTATCGCCACCGATCGATTTATCCTTCGCGTATGCGTGCAGATCGCCACCGCTCCAACCAAGGGCGTTTGCCTGCTTTTTGGTGATGAAATTTGAAGGCAGTTTTCCGTGCGCTTTGATATGCTCGCTCACGCACTCTTTGCTAATGCAAAGCTCGCTATTTTGGGTTTGCGCGCTTTGCGAAATAGAATTTTTGCCATAAAATAAAAATAAAACTAATGCTAAAACCCCGAAAATCAGGGCAAAATTTAGAAATTTTTTACTCACCTTTGATTCTTTTTTTGGTTGCAAATTTAAAATAGCAAATTATCGCTGCTACAACCAAAGCTAGGATTAGTGGCGCGATATAAGGTTTTTCTTTGATATGAGAGTAGATTTCTTGGACGAAATCGCCTGCATAAAAGCTCAAAAGTCCGATGATAAGCGCCCATACAAGCGAACTAACCGCGTTTAAAATGCTAAATTTCAAAAACGAGTATTTTGTGATACCAATGGCGATTGGAACTAAGGTTTTTAGCCCATAGATGAATTTTTGGATTAAAATTATCCTATCGCCGTATCGTTTGAATAAAATTTGCGACAAAGCCAAATTTCGGCGCTGTTTTTTTAGGTATGGCATAATATCTTTTTTGTTGTAGCGACTGACCCAAAACAGCCCAGTATCGCCCAAGAAATTCGACACGCAGGCTACGGCTATGCAAACCCAAATATTAAGTTCGCCTGTAAAGCTTAAAATTCCAGCAGCCACCAAGGCGATAAATCCACCGCCCAAAGTGTATAAAAAAAGTAGTAAATATCCCCAAGTATGGAGGTTTTCAAACATAGAATCCATGAAATTTACCCACTTAATCTAGCCTAAAAATTTCGCCCTAAAACCTGCATTAAAAGCCTGTATTCTTGTGTGGAAGTATCGAAAGCCACGCTATTTTTGGTTTCTATGACAGAGCCGCCTAGGCTTACTCCGGCGAAAAATCCACCCTTGCTTGTGAAAACATACATATCTTTATTTATCATATCAAGTCTGCCAGAATCCGCGCTGTAATTGCCAACCACGGCTGTCGCGTCGCCTGAGAGGGTGATTTGGGATTTGCGCATTTTATTTATCATAGCCTCACTCATCACGAAAATTACCAAATAATTATCCTCATAGCCTATTTGAAGCCCGATACTAGCGTTTGAAATATCCACAGCACTTACCTGACCGCCCTTATAGACAATGACGCCCTCGCCATACATTCCGCCTATGATAAAGCCTAGCTTTTTCACACTTGGGAAAATCAGCACAGCCTCGGCCTCATTAGCTAGGTATTTATACGCAGAGTTGCTTTTCATCACAGACGAATACGCGCCCGCGCTATTTATCAAAAGCTCGTCCTCTCCAAAAAGTGCGCCCACAAAAAGCAAAAGTGAAAGTATGATTTTTTTCATTTTTTATCCTTAGTTAAATTTATTTTGCGATTTCAACCGCGCGAAGCTCGCGTATGACATTGACCTTGATTTCGCCCGGGAATTGCACCTTGTCTTGGATTTCCTCGGCGATCTCTTTTGCGATTAGCACAGCCTCATCATCGTTGATTAATTTTGCATTGGCAATGACGCGAATTTCGCGTCCAGCGTTGATTGCATAAGCTTGTTTTACACCGTTTTTACCAAGTGCGATTGTCTCTATATCATTAACCCTTTTTAGGAAGCTCTCCAATACTTCACGCCTTGCCCCAGGTCTAGCCGCACTTAGCGCGTCAGCTGCGCACACAGCAGCACTTTCTACGCTTGTAGCCTCCTCGTGTCCGTGGTGAGCGAAAATCGCATTAATCACGACTGGGTGCTCTTTGTATCTGCGACAAACCTCTGCACCCAAATCCACATGCGAGCCCTCGTATTCGTGTGTAAGAGCCTTGCCGATATCGTGCAAAAGTCCGGCCCTTTTGGCTAGTTTTGGATCGCCACCTGTCTCAGCTGCGATAATTCCTGCCAAATGCGCTACTTCAAGCGAGTGCGCAAGGGCATTTTGACCATAGCTTGCACGGAATTTTAACTTTCCAATGAGCTTTAAAATTTCTGGGTGCAGTTTGCCAATGCCTAGATCCATAACGATATTTTCGCCCTCTTCCAAAATGCTCGATTCGAACTCATCGCAAACTCTTTTATAAATATCCTCGATTCTAGCTGGCTGAATTCTACCATCTTCAATCAAAAGCTCGATTACGCGCACAGCGATAGCCCTGCGGTAAAGATTGTGCGAACTAACGATAATCGCATTTGGCGTATCATCGATAATGACATCTACGCCCAGCGTCATTTCCAAACTTTTGATATTGCGACCCTCTTTACCGATAATTCGGCCTTTTAGCTCATCGTTTTTGATATTTACGACATTTATTAGGCGTTCAGCCGCAAACTCGCCAGCAAAACGCGAAGTTGCCTGAGCGATGATATAATTTGCCTTTTTTCTAGCCTCTTTTTTCGCCTCTTCCTCGTGTTTGCGCACGATATGAGCGATATCTATGCGTGATTGTTCCTCGACCTTGCGCAAAATTTCATCTCTTGCCTCACTTTGCGTAAATCCAGCCACGCGCTCTAAAACTTTCAGCGATTCGGCTAGTTTTTCCTCGTAATTTTTCTTTAAATTTACGCCCTCATCGTAGAGAAATTTAGCTTCATTTCTCGCATTTTCTACATCTGCTTTGCTGTTTTTAAGCACCTCTTGTTCGGTTAAAAGAGCCTGTTCTTTTTTGTTCAGTTCGTTGAATTTTTGGTTGTAATCTTTTTGGAGATGATTTGACTTTTCCTCGTATTTCTTTTTAGCCTCTAATTCAGCCTCTTGAACTGAAATTTTAGAATCCCTAAGCACGCCCTCGGCTTCGAATTCTATGGCTTTTGCCTTTGCTTTTGCTTGTTCAATCAATACATCGTAATTTGCGTTATTGATTTTTCTAGCTACCCCATACCCTATGCCAGCGCCCACCGCAAGAGCGCACAAGGCGATTAAGATCTCTATCATATTTTCCTCTTTTAAAGTAATTTTTGCTCGGAGTAATGTAAAAATCACCTACCACATCATGGCTCAAAGATAAAATTTCATTTGTGAAACAATCCTCTAAGCTCACAAAAACCACGGCAGGTTTGTGTTTTAGACCTGAAAAAAACATATCATAATATCCTTTACCATGTCCTATTCTAGCGAGCCTTCCATCTACTCCAACCACTGGAATAACCGCTAGATCCACCTTGCCAAAATAGCCGTTTTGGGGCAGTGTTTCACGCAACCCAAAATGCGATTTGACAAAAGGAAGTCGCAATTTTACCATTTTTAAATTAATATCCGTTATAAGTGGAAGATAAAATTCGCATTTTTTACCCATTAAATTTTTCAAAAACAAAATTTCGGGCTCGTATTTTAGTGGCAAAAAAATCAAAATTTTGCGCGCACCAAGAGCGCGGATTAAATTCGCAATGCGCCTAGAAATGATATACGAAGTGCATTTGGCTGAAATTTTGGCACGAAATTTAAGCCTAGATTTGCAAATTTTCCTAAATTCATTTTTTTCCACGATTTTAACTTTGTATTAAATTTTAACGGCTATTTTAGCAAGTTTAAGTATAATTCCACATCAAAATTTACAAGGTAACAAATGAAATTTAAAATTTTACTAGCTCTGCTCATGGGTTTTTTCGTCCTTGCTGGGTGCGAGAAAAAGGACGAGCAAAGCGCAAATAGCGAGCCAGAGATAACCCAAAGCGCCGAAAATGAAAATATCCCCGCAGAAAGCACTATTGGCACCAATTACACTGCGCCGTTTTCGCTCACATTTACAAATAATCAAATTTTAAATATGCAAAAAAACAAAAATGGTTTTAGCATAAAAAATGGTGGCAAAACCACGCTTTTTGCCTTTTTTGCTTCGTGGTGTGATGCTTGCACAATCCAAGCAAGCGCGCTTAATGCGCTCGTGGAAAAATACGGCGATAAGCTCGATGTAGTGGCTGTTTTGATAGCTGATGAGATTTCATTGGATGAGCTAAAAGAGTATGAAAAAAAGGTAAAAGCCAAATTTAAAATAGCCTATGGCGAGGCAAATGATTTTTTCACAGGCACACTTGGAGGCATTTCAGAAATCCCGTATTTGGTGGTTTATGACAAAAAAGGCGAGTTTAGCGCTCAATATTTCGGCTTGATTCCCGAAGAAATTTTAACACTCGAAATGGAGAAAATTTTATAATGTTTAATTTTTTTAAAAAAGGTCTTAGCAAGACAATCGAGGCCATGAAGGAGGCCCGCGGCAAAAGCAAAATTTCAAAAGAAGTGCTTGAAGAAATGCTTTTAGAAGCCGATGTGGATTATGAAATCATCGAGGAAATTATATTTTATCTCCCGCCTAACGAATTCGTCGAAAAGACCGATTTGAAGCGTGTAATGAAGACATATTTTATGTATGAACACGAAAATTTCACCCCTGCTAAGCCTTATGTCGAGCTAATCCTTGGCGTAAATGGCGCAGGCAAGACAACCTCTGTCGCAAAGCTGGCAAATTTATACAAAAAAGCTGGAAATAGCGTGATTTTGGGCGCGTGTGATACATTTAGGGCGGGCGCAGTCGAGCAGATAAAACGCTGGTCGCAAATCATAAATGTCCCTATCATCGCTACCGCGCAAGGCCACGACCCTGCGGCTGTGGCATTTGACACCATTAGCTCAGCCGTCGCCAAAGGACTAGATCGCGTGCTAATCGATACAGCCGGCAGACTTCAAAACCAAAAAAACCTAGCAAACGAGCTAGAAAAAATCGTGCGTATCTCAGCCAGAGCCTGCGAGGGTGCGCCACATCGCAAAATCATCGTGCTTGATGCGACACAGGGAAACAACAGCGTAATCCAAGCCAAAGCTTTTAATGAAATCACCAAGCTTGATGGTATTATCATCACCAAACTCGACGGCACGCCAAAAGGTGGCGCGCTTTTTGGGATTGCGCGCGAGCTAGAAATCCCGATTTTGTATGTCGGCGTGGGCGAGAGCATGGACGATTTGATCAAATTTAACCCAGATGAGTTTGTCGATACCCTAGTCGATGGGCTTTTTGAATAGAGAAATTTCACTTTAAATTTGCAAATTTATAAAAAACTAAATTTGCAAATTCTTTTTAAATTTAGCCAAATTTAACCCCAATATAAGTGCGTTAAGAATATAATCTGACTTTGTTAAAATTTCAAAATTTAGGTCGAAAAATGCAAATTTATGCGGATAATTGCACCCTCTCATACGGGAAAAATCCTATTGTATCAAAACTAAGCTTTCGCGCTAATAGTGGCGAAATGGTAGCTGTAATGGGGCCAAGTGGCGTAGGCAAATCCACGACTTTGGGTCTGTTTTTTGGCGAAGCAAAATGCGAAAATGGCGAGTTTGGCATAAATGGTGCGCCAAATTTAGACCAAAATATAATCTCGCTGATTACGCAAGATGATATTTTGATAAAAGAATTTAGTGTTTATGAAAATCTCAAACACTACGCCAGATTGCACGGCGTGGCATTTTCGCGCATTGACGAAGTGATTAGTAGCCTAAATTTGGGCAAGGTGCGAAACAGCCCAGTATATAAAGGCGGCAAATGGGCGATTAGTGGCGGTCAGCGCAAAAGAGTAAATATCGCAATGGAAATGCTTTTATCACGCAATGAAATTTTCTTTGCCGATGAGCCAACCAGCGGGCTTAGCACCGCAGGCAGTATCCAGGTTTTGCAGAGCCTTCGCGACATAGCCGACGGCAAAAGCATGAACGCCCCTAAAATCGTCATGGTGATAATTCACCAGCCAAATTTAGAGATGATAAAGATGTTTGATAAAATTTTGCTTTTTGAAGAAATCAAAAAGGAAAATTGCAAAAAACCAACTAGCCTAGCAACGACGAAATTTATGAGCTTAGCAGAGTTTTTTAGCGAACATTTAGGTTGCGATTATGCGGGAGCTGATACGCTCGAACTTCACAAAAAATACAATGAATTTTTAAAGAGTATATGATGAAAGATATTTTAAATTTCACCCAGATTGAGCTTCTTCGAAACACCCTACGCAACGCCAAATACTTCATCTTTGGCGTGGTTGGCGTGGCGTGGTTTTTGGGGTATTTTATCGCGTGGATTTTCTCTCACAGCGATAGTTTCATAGACAACGACCATTATGTGGATTATCTCTTTTTTATCGCCATTTCAGCGGCGTTTTTGGGGATTTTAAAGGGCATTTATGACATTTACGGCGACAAAGAGCTAATGCGTAAATTTAGCCGTAGTGGGCTTAGTTTGTATAAATTTTTCGCCGCGAAATTTAGCGTCGCGCTGATAATTGGCATTTTTCAGTGCTATTTGCTCACAATCTCAGCCAAATCCATGCTCCAAATCCCAGAAGGCGTGCTAATTAGCACAAACTGGCTGATTTGCTCGTTTATTTTCATTTGCTCTTACGCTATGGCTCTGGTGGCTTCATGCCTCGTGCATAACGACAAAATGGCATCAATCAGCCTTGCGATCTTGCTCGTGCCTCAAATCATGCTAAGCGGGCTTGTGCCTTACGACAAACTTCACAAGGCGATATTTTTATGGCAAAGCGACTATGAGCGTATGCCACCACCTGCTATCATCATGCCTATACCTGTGGGGTTTGAAGCACTTGTAACGGCAAATTATAAAATGCTAATCGACGAAAACGGCAACTACCAAAATATGAACAACTCCCTAAAAGCCACGATTATCACCGATGAGGACAAATCAGGGTTTTTCCGCTCGCACAAAAGCGCATTTGGCGTGAGTATGTGGATATACGACCTGCTGTTAATAACGATTTTATGCGCGTTTTACTTCATCTTAGCGCAGAAAATTTTTATCTTTTTAAACACGCCGAAATTTAAAAAATCAAATTTGAAATTTAATAAAGGACAAATATGAAAGATTTTGCCAAATTTTTATTTGTTTGTGGCTTTGCGTTTGGCTTTGCGAACGCTAACGACGCTGAGTGCCTAGGCGGGGACGCCAAAGAGTGCTTCGCAAGCGCGAAAGCCTACGAGCAAAGTGGAGATAACGCAAAGGCGCAGGAATTTTACCAAAAAGCCTGCGAGCTAAACTATGCCGTAGGTTGCAACAAGGCTGGCGCGATTTTTGCCTCAAAGCAAGAAAACAAAAACGCAAAAACGCTATATCTCAAAGCTTGCGATCTAAATCACCACGAAAGTTGCGTAAATTTGGGCGAAATTTACGAAAACGAGGGCAACTGCAACAAAGCAAGTGAAATTTACAAAGATACCTTTGAAAACAAAAAATTTAAGCCGGCCCAGGCAAAATTCGAAGCCCTTGTTGGCAACGAAAAATGTATGAGCGACGAGATAAAAAGGCAAAAAGAAGAGGCTCAAAAAGAGATTGATGCTAAAATCAAAGCCCTAAAACCGCTCGAAGCCTTAGAGGATAAGGCATGCGAGCCAGGGGACGGCAGGAAATACTACCTACAAGGCATAAACTACGAAAATAACCAAACCGTAAGCGAAGCTGTAATGCTAAAAGTATTTCAAAAATCCTGCGATTGTGGCGAGGCGAAATCTTGCGACGAAGTGGCAAATATCTATATGAAAAACTACAACAATTTATCGAGCAAAGATAGAGAAACCGCACTAAATGCTACCAAACGCGCCTGCGACGGAAATATCGTAACAGGCTGCCAAAAACAAATCGTCGCAACCGAGCGATCTATGGGGATTTTCGATATCAAAGACAGACAAGAAAAAGAGCGTAAAATCGACGAGCTAAAAGAAAAAATCGTAGTTTTAACCGCAAATCACGAAAAGCTTTGCAAGGCTGGAAGTGGGCTAGAAAACGCGCTAAATTGCCATTGGTTGGCTGATTTTTATCTCTCAACCGGCAGAGATCACGAAGTAGCCGAAGCCGCAAGGCTCTATGATAGAGCGTGCGGGCTAGATATCAACGGCAGCTGCTACATGGTGGGCAAAATCTACCTAGACGGCCACAATAGTCGCACCAACCCAGACGATACGATAAATGTGGATTTTGGTAAAGCAAGGGCCTTTTACCGCAAGGCTTGCGACGCAGATGTCAAAATCGCATGCAAAAATTTAGGCGCGCTATACACACTTAGCGAATTTGAGAAAGACTGCGACGCAAACAGCTCTGATGCGTGCTTGCAAGCAGGCAAAATGCACGCACACGGAAACGAAAGTGAGAGATATTTCCAATACATTGCGCCAAATTTAGCCAAAGCACAAGAATTTTACAAAAAAGCCTGCGAGCTAAACAACTACGAAGCGTGCAATATCTGGGGTATGAACGCAGCAGAAATCGAATACAAAAAAGAAAGCTACAAATACGATGAAGCCAAAAACGCGCTTTTTAAGGCGTGCGATAATGGTATCGAAAAAGCCTGCGCAAATTTAGAAAAATGGATTGAGCTTCGAGATTTAGAGAATTCTTGCGAAAAGGATAGTGCCGAGGATTGCTTTAAGCTAGGTGAATTATACTGGAACGGATACGGCAGAAACGCCTATATGATACATATCAAACCAGACGGCAGAAAGGCGACAAAAGCCTACAAAAAAGCCTGCGAGCTAGGAAATATGCGTGCATGCAACTACGCTGGAAATGTCTATTACAAAGGCGATGTTGTAAGGCAGGATTACGACATAGCATTGGAATTTTACCACAAAGCTTGCGAGGGCGAATACGCCAGTGCGTGCAGAAACGCAGGGGCAATGTATTATGATGGCGTAGGCGTAGAGAAAAATATGGCAAAGGCCACTGAGTATTACGGCGAAGGTTGCGATCTGGGCGATAATTCAGAGCGATACAACTCATGCGAAATGTATAAAAAAGCAAAAAATGCGAAATAAAATTTATGGGCGAGTTTTACTCGTCCATAAAAATTTAATATAATTTTCCAAATTCCAAGTACTACGCGTAAAATTTATGTATTAAGCTTAAATTCAGCAAATTTTAACGGGGGGGGCTATAATCACTCTTTATTTTTTCTAAGGAGTTTTTATGGCAGATGAAAAAATCATAGTTGTCAATCAAGGTAGTGGCAATGCGGCTGGAATTTTGGCTATCGTATTTGCTATTTTAGGAATTTTCTTTTTAGGAATTTTATTTGTTCCACTTGCTCTTGTTTGTGCGATTATCGCTACGATTAAGGCGGTTAAAGGAGTTGCTTCAAAATTAGTTGCGATTATTTCTTGGATATTAATCATTATCGCCTTTGCTACTTCACCAATGCTACTAGGTATGCTTAGCATTGGGATGACTAGACAAGAAGTAAAAACAACACCAATTGGACTTGCTTACTCGCAAGAGTTTGAAACTGCACTAAAACAGATAAGAGATGATTTTTCTTTGCGTGGAGAATTTAGGGATTTACAATCTATGACCACGGTTAGACATTTTAAAAATGAAGCATTAAAACAAAAACTTGAAGTAGGCAAACCAATAGAATATAGTGTAGGCTTGAAATCAAAGGAGCAAATAGAATTTTGCGCTCAGATGGTTTTGAAGGAAAGTGGCAGTAAATACATTATAGAAACAAAAAATATAAATGAAAATAAAGACATTTGCAGAGAACTACATAATGCCGAACTCTATAAAAAACTAAAAACTTTTGAAATAAATTAAAATTGTAGAAGATAAAATAAAAATTTTGCTTTTGCATAGAAGCAAAAGCAAAATTTCTACTGCTCGTTCATAATCGATAAAAGTTCTGCGTTGTTTTTGGTTTTTAGGATTTTTGGGTATAAAAATTTCAGTGCCTCGACATCGTCCATCGTAGAAACCACAGAGCGAATAGCCCAAATTTTCTGCAAATTTTGCGCACCTTGGAGCAACTCTTCTTTTCTCGTGCCTGATTTTGTGATATTAATCGCTGGGTAAATTCGGCGATCGCTGATATTTCTATCTAGGATAATCTCGCTATTTCCGGTGCCTTTAAATTCCTCGAAAATCACATCGTCCATACGAGATCCCGTCTCGATTAGCGCAGTCGCCACGATAGTAAGCGATCCGCCGTTTTCGATATTTCGCGCCGCTCCAAAAAAGCGTTTTGGCTTGTGAAGTGCGTTGGCATCGACACCACCGCTTAGCACCTTACCGCTAGCTGGGGTTACGGTGTTGTAAGCGCGTGCAAGGCGGGTAATACTATCGAGCAAAATCACCACATCTTTGCCAATTTCGACGGCGCGTTTTGCCTTTTCGATCACGAGCTCAGCCACGCGCACATGGTTAAACGCAGGCTGATCGAAAGTCGAGCTAAACACCTCGCCACGCACACTGCGTTCCATATCGGTAACCTCTTCTGGTCTTTCATCTACCAAAAGCACCAAAAGCTCGACCTCTGGGTGATTTCTCGTAATTCCGTTTGCCAGCTCCTTCATAAGTTCGGTTTTACCTGTGCGAGGTGGAGCTGTGATAAGCGCTCTTTGACCCTTGCCAATCGGCGTAAAAAGGTCTAGCACGCGACCAGTTAGTTTCATCGGATCGTATTCGAGCTGTAATTTTTCAGTTGGAAAAAGCGGAGTAAGGTTGTCAAAAAGCGGTCTTTCTCTGGCTTCTTGGATTGATTTGTAATTAATCGCTTCGATTTTTAAAAGCGCATAATATTTCTCTTGATCTTTTGGTTCTCTGACCTGACCTGTGACGATATCGCCCACACGAAGGGCAAATTTACGAATTTGGCTTAGGCTGACATAGGCGTCATTTGCGCTATCGCTAAGGTTTGAGTCGATTCCTCGCAAAAAGCCGTATCCCTCAGGTGTAACCTCTAAAATTCCGGTAAATAAAATAAATCCGCCCTGTTTTGTCTGCATGCGAAGTATCTCAAACACGAGCTCTTGGCGGCGAAATTCGCGAGAATTTTCCACACCTAGCTCATCAGCGATTGCGACAAGATTTTCTAAATCCATAGCGCGAAGCTCTTCGATTTGATATCCCTCTACTGGGACATGAGTTTTAGCATGAACTTTTTTCGTGTGATTTGGTGCTTGTGGGGCGGTTTGGGTCTGTTGGGTTGAATTTTCCTTAGTGTTTTCCATTGTTCCTCTTTGAAATTTGAAGATTTAAAATTTGGCGGTAAAAGGTAGCTGTAATTATAAAATTTTATTCCTTAAACGCACCAAATTTTAGAATTTTTTGTTGTCTGCGAGTGATAATCTCATCGATTGAGAGATTTGCTAGCTTGTCAAGCTCGGCTAAAACATAGTTTCCTAGCAGTTTCGCCGTGGCGTCTCTGTCCCTGTGAGCGCCCATTTTAGGCTCTTCGATGACATCGTCGATTAGATCAAGCTCTTTTAACTCCTCAGCGGTAATCTTTAACGCTTTTGTCGCTGCTTCGCTTTTTTCTGGATCGTTCCACAAAATCGCCGCACAGCCCTCTGGCGAAATAACTGAAAAGATTGAGTTTTGTAGCATTGCTAATTTATCGGCTACGCCGATAGCTAGCGCGCCACCGCTTCCACCCTCGCCGATAACTACGGCGATTGTTGGAGTGCGTAGATTACTAAGTTCGTATAAATTTCGCGCGATTGCCTCGCTTTGTCCGCGCTCTTCGGCGCCGATTCCAGGATATGCACCCGGAGTGTCGATTAAAAATAAAATAGGCAGATTAAATTTTTCGGCTAATTTCGCCACTCTTAGAGCCTTGCGGTAACCTTCTGGGTGAGGCATACCGAAATTTCGCTTTAATTTATTTTTTGTGCCACGACCCTTTTGTTCTGCGATTACGACGATTTTGCGTGTGCCGATGATACCTAGGTAGCACACAATCGACGCGTCATCGCGATACGCGCGATCGCCGTGGATTTCGTGAGCGTCTTTTAAAAGTGCTCTGATATAATCAATCGCATAAGGACGATCTGGGTGGCGGGCTAGTTGCAAGCGTTGGTATTCGCTAAGATTTTTGTAAATTTTAGCGACCTCTTTTTCTAAATTTTTGTTTAAAATCTCAACCGCGTCCTCATCGCCACGAATTTTTGCGTTGGCGATATCATCATCTATTTGTTTAATAGATTTTTCAAAATCAAGATAACTTGCCATTATTTCACTCTTTTGAAGATTACAGATCCGTTTGTGCCACCAAAGCCGAAATTGTTGCTCATAACGCAATCAATCTGTGCTTTGCGCGCAGTATTTGGGACATAGTCCAAATCACACTCTGGATCTTTTGAAATTTGATTGATTGTAGGAGGGATAATTCCACTTTCCATAGCTAGTAGGGCAACCGCTGCCTCGATCGCACCAGCTGCTCCAAGACAATGCCCGATTTGACCCTTTGTAGAGCTTACAGCCGGGACATTTGCGCCAAATAGCTCTTTTAGAGCTGCTGTTTCGTTTCTGTCATTTACCGCAGTAGATGTGCCGTGAGCGTTGATATAATCAACCTTTGGTTCGCCAGCCATTTTATAGGCCTTTTTCATAGCGCGAAGCGGACCATCAAGCGTAGGCGAAGTGATATGATACGCATCACCGCTAGAACCATATCCGATAAGCTCGCCATAAATTTTAGCCCCTCTTGCAACTGCGTCCTCGTAAGTCTCTAAAACAAGCGCAGCTGCGCCCTCTCCCATAACAAAGCCATTTCTCTCCCCGTCAAACGGTCTGCTTGCATGCTCAGGATCGTCATTTCTAGTAGAAAGTGCCTTCATAGCGGCAAATCCACCGATACCGACAGGGCAAATCGCAGCCTCAGCGCCAACGACTAACATTTTTTTCGCTTCACCGACTTGGATAGTTTTCGCCGCCTCGATGATAGCGTGAGTAGATGCCGCACAAGCTGTAACACTGGCTAAATTTGGACCTTTGAGATTGTGATAAATAGAAATAAATCCGCCTAGCATATTTACTAGTGCAGACGGGATAAAAAATGGAGAAATTCTCCTAGGACCACGCTGCAAACAGACATTTGAGTTGATCTCAATATTCGGCAAACCACCGATTCCAGCGGCTGAGCTGATACCAAACTCATCAGCGTCAAATTCGCTAAATTTAGCATCACTCATAGCCTCTGCGGCAGCTTTTAGTCCTAGTTGAATAAATCTATCCATTTTCTTGATCTCTTTGCCGTCTTCGACAACCACGCTAGGATCGAAATCCTTAACTTCGGCTGCTATGCTAACTGGAAATTCGCTCGCATCAAAAAGTGTAATCTTGCCTACTCCGGTTTTTCCGCTGCAAATGTTTTCGAAACTACTTTTTTTATCAAGGCCAAGGGCTGTAATCATGCCAATTCCGGTTACTACGACTCTTTTCAAGATCAATTCCTTAAAATTTAAAATTTAAATTATTTATTTAAGCTTTCTACATAGCTTACGACATCGCCGATTGTTACTAATTTCTCTGATTCGCTATCTGGAATTTCGATGCCAAATTTCTCTTCCAAAGCCATTACTAGCTCAACTACATCTAATGAATCAGCGCCCAAATCTTCGATAATTTTTGCTTCTGGTTTTACTTGATCAGGTGCAACGCTAAGTTGCTCCACAACTACATCTCTTACATCTTCAAATGCTGCCATTTGGAACTCCTTTAAAAAAATAACTCGTTATATTATAATAAGTTTGCTTAAAGTATCGAAATTTAAACATTTTTACTATAATACGCGCCCTGACATTATAAAATTTGGAGTTAAATTTTGAGTAAAGATAGCTCGGTCAAACGCGTGATCGAAATCATATATGATTTGCAAAAAGGCAGTGTGCTAAATCTGGCGAATTTAGCGGATAAATACAGCGTCAGCGAGCGCACGCTAAGGCGAGATTTGGAGGTCATCAAAGAAATTTTTGGCGATATTTTCGTGCATTTGGGGGGCGGAAATTACCAAAGCTCGCAAAAAGTGATTTTTGAAAATATGCTAAATTCGAGCGAATTTTTTATGCTTAAAGAAATCATAAAACTCTCTCACAAATCCAGCCTAGAAATTTCAAAAAATTTAAGCAAATCCATGCAAGATAAAATTTTAAAAAACCTAGACGAGAGCCCATATATCTTTAAACACAAGCCTTACGAGGAAATTTTTGCTAGGCGGGAAATGTTTAAAATTTTAGAGCGCGCGATAACTTATAAAAAAGAAATTTCCTTTAAATACACAAACGCGGGCAAAATTTCGCACTTTACAATCCAGCCATATAAAATAATGTTTATGGAGCAAAATTTCTACCTCGCAGGACTGCAAAAACGCCCGCACAAGCACGCGCATGTGATTTTTCGAATCGCGATGATGAGCGAGGTCAAATTTAGCGGGAAAGAGTTTAAGCGCGACCAAAATTACCTAGATTTTTTGCATTTCATAAACTCGCCATGGGCTAGCTATTCGCCGAATTTCAGGGCGAATTTAATCAAAGTAATTTTGCAAATCCCGCAAGAACACGCCAAGTATTTCAGGCTCAAAAAATTCTACCCCACCCAAGAAATCGTTTGCGAAAACGACGACGGGAGCATAAATGTCGAATTTAGCGTGACAAATTTCGCCGAAATTTTAAACATCATCAAGCAGTGGCTTCCGCGCATAAAAGTCCTAGCCCCGCGCAAACTAGAAGGTATCGTGAAGGGCATAGCTAGGGAATTTTATGAGAATACACACGGAAATTTACCGCCACAAAAACCAAATTCCTAGCTAAATTTAATGGCAAATTCAGGCTAAATTCCCTACGCAAATAGGCAAAATTCTGTTTCATTTCTGCCCCCAAACTACCGCCCTAGCGAGCATATCAGCCTAGTCCAAACAAGCAAGATTAAGGAAAAAAACTTATAAAACCTTACCTAGGATTTTAAATAACTTTAAGGCGCGTAAAATTAGCACGCATCATAAAATTTCAACTTTGCGAAAACTAAATTTGAAATTTAATTTTTGCATTTTAAACTATAAATTTTGCACTTTAAGCGGCTCAGGCAACAAGCCTGATTCTGGTTATGAGCCAGAGAGATACACAGTCTCTAAAAGATTTAGCAAATCTTTATAGTTTGTTAGCGCGCCGTTTTTTGCCAAGTGGCGCTTTCTTGGTCTCCTTTTTCGCTCGTTTTCGATATGCTCGCTAGGGCGGTATCAAATCTCGAATTTCGCCCTATTTCGCAAACCTGCGCGAGGTTAGATTTCAATCATCGTTTTAGCATTGATTTCAGACAGACTCAAATCAATCTCGCTTAAAAGCATGACTAGCTCGTCTTTTTGCGCGATCGCTTTTTCCAAAGTAAGTGGCGAGATAATCTCGATTTTATAGGCATCACGGAAGCTTTTTAGAGTTTGTTCAATCGTATCTTTAGGCAAGCTGTTTTTGGCCGCGCCATAGATAGATTCTAGCGTTTTTTGCGCCTTTTCCTCGGTTTTGGCTTCCTCTTTTTCCTTGATTTTCGCCGCCTCATCAAGGTAAGCAATCATCATAGATAATTCATCGATCCAGGCGCTCACAATGCCCTTGTATTCGATAGCCTCGATGATAGATAGCTCTTCTTTGCCGATTTTAATGGTGTTTTGCACATTTGCCTTGGCAACTGCGCCTTTTAGCGCGCGTTTTTTCTTGCGCAAATCCGCCCTGCTATCCAGCACGCCATTGGCGTATTTTAAGAAATCTTGCGGAGTTTGGTTGCTAGCATTTACCAAAACGCCGTTTATTGCGACTTTGGCTAATTTGTAATCCCCGCCTTGCAACTTTTTATCAATCAACTTAATCTCAGCCAACGCTCTTGTGAGTGAAATTTCCATTTTTTGCTCCTTGTTTTTGATTTGGAGCAATTTTACATGGATTTTTTGTCATATTGTGTCAAAAAATAAAAATGTAGAATTTTAAGAAGAAAATTTAAAATTTTGCCGAAAATTCGGCAAAATTTGGTTACATATAAAGTCCGCCGTTGATTTTAAGCACATCGCCGGTGATATAGCTAGCATAATCGCTAAGCAAAAACGCCACGCCGTGCGCCACATCTTGCGCGCTTCCGAAGCGTTTAAGCGGGATATTTGCCTCGTAGTTCGCTCTGATCTCATCGCTTAGAGCGTCTGTCATATCAGTAGCGATAAAGCCCGGTGTCACGCAGTTAAAGCGCACTCCGCGACTCGCACCCTCTTTGGCGAAACTCTTGCTCATCGCTATCATACCGCCCTTGCTCGCGCTGTAATTCACCTGCCCTGCATTTCCCATTTCTCCGACGATTGAGGCGATATTTACGACTGCTCCGAAGCGTTTTTTGCTCATTACTTTTAGTGCCTCGCGTGAGCCGATAAAAGCCGAAGTGAGATTCGCGTCAATTACGCGAGTGAAGTCTTCGAGCTTCATACGAAGGGCTAGTTTGTCGTTTGTGATACCTGCGTTATTGACGAGGTAGCTTAGTTCGCCGTCACACTCGATTATCGCATTTATCGCTTCGCAAAATTCAGCCTCGTTTGTCGCGTCAAATTTCACCACAGCGCCCTCGCCGCCACCAGCTCGAATTTCTTCTAAAAGCGCGTCGGCTAGCTCAGGCTTTGAGCGGTAGTTGATCCATACTTTAAGCCCCATGCTAGCTAGCACTCTGGCGATATCTGCGCCGATTCCTCTACTTGCGCCTGTGATTAAGACATTTTTTCCACTAAATTTCATTTTTTATCCTTTTTTGAAAAATTTGCGCATTATAGCGGGTTATCGTAAATAAAGCATTTTCGCTCTTTATTTGAAAAATTTCAGCGCCAGATTATGTATAAAAATGCAAAAATCACGATTACAGCAAATATGTTGCTCATATCATAGCCTAAAAAATTGCCCCAGTTTTCATAAGGTATATGAATATCCCAAAATTTCGCCTCCAAGCCAGATATGAAGCTATCAATCAAATTTTGCATTTTTACCCTTTTACAATCTTAAAACAGCGCCTCGTCCATTTGCGCTGGAATTTCAAGCCCCATTAGCTTTAAGATAGTTGGTGCGACATTGCTAAGCCCAAAATCCCTCTTTAACTCACTCACGCCCTGCGCGCTTACGAAGCAAAACACATCAAAAGTGGTGTGATTAGTAAGCAATTCGCCCTGTGCCCCTCGCATTTGCTCGCAGTTGCCGTGATCTGAAATTTGCACATAAGCGTAATCAAATTCCTTTGCCTTAGCGTAAATTTTACCCAGACACTCATCTACCGCCTCGACTGCCTTAACCGCAGCGTCGAAGTTGCCCGTGTGGCCGACCATATCGCCGTTAGCGAAATTTACCACGATAAAATCTTCGCCCCCTTCAATGCCCTTTATCACAGCCTCGCACACAGCGTGAGCGCTCATAGCTGGGCATAAATCGTAGGTTGCGACCTTTGGGCTGTCGATTAAAATGCGGGTTTCGTTCTTCACGCACTCTTCGCTGCCGCCGTTGAAAAAAAATGTAACATGAGCGTATTTTTCGGTCTCGGCGGTGTGGAGCTGTCTAAGTCCCGCATCCGCAATAACCTCGGCAAGAGTATTTTGCAAAATGTCCTTTTTGACAATGATCGGAAATGGAAATTTCGCGTCGTATTCTGTCATGGTGATTAAATTTCGCACGCAAAATTTACGCTCAAAGCCCGTGAAATCCTCCATACTCAAAGCTTGGCAAATCTCACGCGCCCTATCATTTCGGAAATTTACAAAAATAATTCCGTCATTTTCTTTAATCCCGTCAAATTCTCCAAAAATCGCTGGCTCGATAAATTCGTCCGTAATGCCCTTCTCATAGCTTTTGCGAGCATACTCGCTTGGGGAGATTTTTTGCTTCTCGCCCTCGCCCATTAGCGCAGTATAGGCCTTTTGCACCCTTTCCCAGCGGTTGTCCCTATCCATAGCATAAAACCGCCCGCAAACGCTTCCTACGCTAAATTTCGCCTCCAAAGCTTCCAAAAACCCTGCCCCGCTTGTGGGACTTACATCGCGTCCGTCAGTGATAGCGTGGGCAAAAACCTGCGCGCCAGCGTCTTTTGCTATCTGGCAAACTGCGCCAAAATGGCGCAAATGCGAATGCACGCCACCGTCGCTGTATAGCCCTATGACATGCACCCTAGGGCAAATTTTTAGCAAATTTACGATTTCAGGCGCAGTTTTTAGAGTGTCGTTTTCGATCATTTTATCAATTTTGACTAGATTTTGATACAGCACGCGACCGCTTCCAATCGTCATGTGCCCGACCTCAGAGTTTCCCATTTGTCCCTCAGGCAAGCCCACCGCAAGCCCAGATGTGCGAAGTAGCGTGTTTGGCACAGAGGCGAAAAGCATATCGTAAGTCGGCTTTTTGGCTGTGGCAAAGGCGTTAAATTCGCTACTTTGGTTGCAACCAATGCCGTCAGTTATGACAAGGATTGTTTTTTGTTTCATATTTTTCTCCTAAATTCAATGCGGACATTGAAATTTCGCATTATACTTTTTTTTAGCAAATATCACAAAATTTAAAATTTAAAAGCTAAATTTTACAAAGAAAGTATTAAAATAATCGGTTTTAAAATAAAATTTAAAAGGCAAATTTTGTTATATTATATCTACCAAATCACAAATATAAATTTCTTTCAATACACCACAGCACGCGCTGGAATCGCGTTTTTCATAGCTTTTATTTTAAGCGTGTATCTAATGCCACGATTCATATCTTGGGCCAGAGCCAAAAACGCCTCCCAGCCTATCTACGACCTAGCCCCGCAAACACACCAAAAAAAGTCCAAAACCCCCACAATGGGCGGACTTGTCTTTGTTTTCTCGGCGATTGTGGCGAGTGCTTTGTGCGTGAAATTTAGCATTTTCACAATCTGCGGTTTAATCACGCTAGCTGGGTTTTGCGCGATAGGATTTAAGGACGATTTGTCTAAAATTTTGGGTGCCTCTAACCACGCAGGACTTAGCCCGCAAACCAAACTTTTACTCCAAAACGCCCTAGCTTTGGGAATTTCATTTACGCTATATATTTTCAGTCCGCTTGGTGGCGAGCTGTATTTGCCCTTCGTGAAAAACCACATAATAAATTTAGAATTTTTCGCCATTGTATTTTGGATGATAGTTTTCAGCGCGAGCTCAAACGCTGTAAATTTAACCGACGGCCTTGACGGGCTAGCCACGATTCCCTCGGTGTTTTCACTAGCTAGCCTTGGTATTTTTGCCTATTTGTGCGGACACGCGATTTATGCGCAATACCTGTTTTTGCCAAAAATCGCAGGTGTGGGCGAGCTAAGTATCATCATCGCAGCCCTTATCGGCGCACTTTTTGGGTTTTTGTGGTTTAACTGCTACCCAGCCGAAGTTTTCATGGGCGATAGCGGAAGTCTGAGCGTAGGGGCGTTTTTAGGATATTGCGCGATTGTGACAAAAAATGAATTTTTGCTAATTATAATCGGATTTGTCTTTGTAATGGAGACACTAAGCGTGATTTTGCAGGTAGGAAGCTTTAAAATGTTTAAAAGGCGAATTTTCCTTATGGCGCCTATTCATCACCATTTCGAGCTGAAAGGTTGGAGCGAAAACAAAATCATAATTCGCTTTTGGATAATCGCGCTAATGGCAAATTTAATCGCGCTAACTTCGATAAAATTAAGATAAGGAAAAAAAATGAAAAAATCACTCTTTGGACACGGCACCACTACAAAAGCATTAGCAAAAAGCGGTGGTTGGGACATTTACGATGATAATTTCAAAGCTGACGAGGTCAAATTTGACGAATTTGGCAACGCGCTTTTGGCCCCTTGCCTTTTTGACCCCACAAAAAGCGAACTAGAAATCCCAAGCCCAGGATTTCCCAAAGAGCATAATCTAATAAAATCCGCTAGGAATTTAATCAGCGAGTATGATTATTTCGCAAATACTGCGCCTTTTAAAATTTGGATTAGCGGGACAAATGGCAAAACCACGACCACGCAGATGACACAGCACCTCCTAGCAAATCGTGGCGCAGTTATGGGTGGCAATGTGGGCACGCCACTCGCGCTTTTGGATAAAAATGCCAAAATTTGGATATTAGAGACTAGCTCATTTACGATTCACTACACACGCACAGCGCACCCCGGAATTTACGCGCTTTTGCCAATCACCCCAGATCATCTTAGCTGGCATGGCAGTTTCGCCGAATACGAGCGCGTCAAACTCTCGCCACTTCTAGCTATGAGCGAGGGTTCAGTCGCATTAATCCCAGCCGTGTATGCCAGTAGCGAGGCTGTGAAAAACTCGCGCGCAAGGGTGATTTGCTACGAAGATGAAAATGATTTGGCAGCTAAATTTGAGATTGAGATTGAAAAAATTTCATTTAAAACGCCGTTTTTGTTAGACGCTATCTTAGCCCTTTGTATCGAAAAAATCCTCACAGATCGCGCTAGTGTGGAGGTTTTGAACGAATTTGTAATCGAGGCAAACAAACTAGAAGAATTTTTTGATGTAAAAAATCGCATGTGGGTAAATGACACAAAAGCCACAAATATCGATGCTTGCGCGCAAGCCCTTAAACGCTACAAGGACAAAAAAATCCACCTAATCTTGGGCGGCGATGATAAGGGCGTGGATTTGGAGCCACTCTTTGTGAGTTTTGCGCCGTATGATTTGCAAATTTATGCGATTGGCTCGAACACCGATAAACTCGTAAATTTATGCGAAAAATTTAAAATTCCGTGCATTAGGTGCGAATTTTTGAAAAACGCAGTCGCCAAAATAGATGAAAATTTCTCTGGTGCGGGCGAAGTTGCGCTTCTAAGCCCAGCCTGCGCTAGCCTAGATCAGTTCAAAAGCTACGCCCAACGGGGAAATTTATTTAAAGAGTATGTGGCAAATTTAGCCCTTTAAACACTGCGCCGAAATTTTTGCAAATTTAGAAATTTTAAATTTCTTACTCGTAGATTGCTTCGTCGCTTCGCTCCTCGCAATGACAAATTATTAGGCAAAATTTACGCCGGGTTTGTCATTGCGAGAATTTTGCGTTAGCAAAATTCGTGGCAATCTACAACTTTAAAATTTAAATTTTGCAAATTTGCTGTCATTGCGAGCGAGTGCAACGAGCGTGGCGATCCAGTAAAATTTAGAGAGAATTTAAAATTCAACAAAATTCATTTGTGGATTAAAATTTATCGGAATTTCTCTGGATTGCTTCGATGACTTCATCATCTCGCAATGACAACGAAATTTACAAAATCATAAATTTAAAAACAGAATTTCGTATCGTGACTAAACGATACTGACCGAATTTGAATTTGCAAGGAAATTTTTATAAAAGGAAATAAAAGTGAAAAATTTATTTAAAAAATTGTTCGATACCAAATTTAAAAAAATAAGTTGGTTTGTTGCAATTATAACGATTATTTTATGTCTTGGTTTTATTAGAACTGTGCCAAATTATTCTAAAAAATACGGCTTTGAAATAGTAAGCAAAGAAGATTATAGAAAATACCAACAAGGTTATTGTTTGAGTGAAAAAAAATATTTAAGAAATTTAAATATCTCGGATATACACAAAGCAATTTGGCAATTTTTAGATGAAAATTTAAAAGAAGAAATACTATATAACAAACTAATCTGCGAACAAGATAGTCAAGGTTGCTATAAAGATGAAATAGGATATTATGAAATTGAAAATATTACATTAGAGAATTGGTATGAAGCGTTTTATAAAGAATTTAAAAAAGGTAAGAGAATTGATGATATTGTTAAAAATATGAAATTACAAAAAGTAAATCCGAAAGATTATTTAATTATTGACGAAATTACTAACACTGCTGGTTTTAGTAAGCCAATAATATTTAAAAAAAGATACACAAGCATATTATTAGACTATGATTTTTTTTACGATAGACATCAACATATTATCATGCTTAATCATATTAAAACTGGTGATAATATTGAAATGTATAAAAAACAATACTATTTTGGCAGAGAGATACAAATATATCCAAAACCAATAAAATTTGATAATTGTGGAAATATAGATTACGACGCAGAAAAACAGGCAAAAGAAGATGCAAAAAGATATTTTGATTTTGTAAAAAATGGCGGATAAGTATAAGAAATTTAATTTTTAATAAAAAATTTTAACACAGCTTTATTTTTTGTTACAGCTTCGATTTTTTATAAAATTCTTGCAATGCCAAATTTAGACATTGCAAGAAAATCTATTTAAGCGAAATCAAATCCAGTGGGTTTATGTGGTAGTTTTGTTGCGTTACTTCAAAGGTTAGATCCGAGCTAATTCTGCCGATTGTGTAGCCCTTTTTGACCGAAGAGCCCACGCGCACAGTGTTTGGGATCTGATTTAAATGCGCATAAATCGTGTGGATTCCGCCCGCATGCTCGATGATGACGACCTTATCTAGCACGGCTGTTTCTTTGGCAAATACGACCTTGCCAGCTAGCACTGCTTTTACCTGCGTGTCGCCACTTTTAGAGCCTAGCACGATATTTTCGTTAAAAAGCTTGATATTATACACAGGGTCGCTGTAATTGCCAAATTTACGCTTCACATACGCCCCGTCAAGCGGTGCAGAGGTTTTCGCGCCAGTGTATTTTTTCACGCGAGAGGATTGGTAGCTAGATCCGTATTGTTTGACCTTGGTGTTGATTTTGCTAACTCTCTCATCGGCTGGCTCGCTAGGCTCTGATTCAGGCTCTGGCTCAAATTTAGGCGCAGGCGGAGCTTCTTTGCCAGCTTTTTTGGCGGCGGCTTTTTGCTTTTCATACTCTTTTTTCTTGGCTTCAAGCTCTTTTTGTTTGGCTTCTTTTTCTTTTTTCTTTTGCGCTTCTAGTTTAGCTATGCGTTCCTTTTCCGCTTTTTCAGCTTTTTCGCGCTCTTCTTTATCATCAATGATTTTAAGCTCAGCCAAGGTCTTGGCAATCGCGTCTTGCTCGGCGTTTAGCTTTTCTAGTTGGGCGATATAGCTATCTTTGTTTTTTTGCAGGCTAGCTACTTTTTCTTTTTGCGCGTTTTGCTTTTCACTCAAATTTAACTTTTTTTGGCTATAACTTTCCATATTTTCGTTGATTTGAGCGATTTTTTTGTTTTGTTCGTCAATGAAATTTTTATTATTTTCATAATCCTTCATTAGCTTATTTAGCTCGCTATTCATCACGCTCTCTAATCCGCCCAAAACCTCGCTAGCCACGATAGAATCAGGCGTAACGCTGGAATTTGTGTCGCTGATGAGATCAAATGAGAGCTCTTGGGAGATGATTTGGACGATTTTATTTTCTAGCTCGCTTTGCACGCTAAGCAAGGTTGCGTTTTGTTTTTTGAGATTTTCTAGCTCTTGCTCTTCGTTTGCGTATTTTTCTTTTAGCTCCTCGATATTTTGGCTAAGCTCTTTTATCTCGTTTTCACGCTTTTTAAAATCGTTTTGTTCTTGCACGATTAAATCAGCAATTTCATCGATTTTTTTAGACAGCCTCATCTCCTCTTGCTTGGAAGTTTTCAGCTCTTTGTTGCTTTGGGCGATTTTTTCCTTCGTAGTCGGTGCGCCGTATGCGAAAAACGCAAGCGCGCACAGTATCATCAAACGCTTCATTGTGATTTTTTACCACTTACTTCTAGCATTACAAATGTAACTGCGATAAATGTCAGCCCCACAGCGATACCAAACAAAAAGAGCGGTTCATACGGCAAAACAATCGTCTCACTTAAATTTGTGATTTGACTCACGGTTTGCATGAAAATCGGCCAGTTTGGAAGCGCGAAATAAAACGCCACGACAATTAGCGTAGCTAGCACGCTATCGGCTAGTGCCATGCGGTATAGCCTGCCACTTTTTATCATAAAACTAGCGCCGAATAGCTCCATAATCTCGATTCGCTCTTTATGCTCATAGACCCAAATTCGCATTTGGCGGTGAATTAGCATGAGACCCAAAACCACGATTAAAAGCGCAAATCCATAAACCAAACTTTTAATCAAAAGCAAAATTTTAAAAATATCATCGTGGGTTTTTTTGAAAATTTCAACCCTGCTAAGCGAACCCATGCTTTTTAGCGCGCTCTCTATGTCCTCTAAACGCGCGCTGTCTGGGAAGTTTTCGAGCTTAATGCTGTAAAATTTAGGCAAATTTTTGCTAAGCTCGCCAAAGGCTGCTTCTGAAATTTTACCCTTTAATCTATCTGTGATATTATCAGCTGGAATTTCGATGATTTGGCTGATATCGCTGACCTTATCTTGCACTTCCTCTAAGCTTAGCGCCTTTTTTGAGACAAGGACGATGTTGTATTCGTTTTGGATAGATTTTTCGTAACTTTTGGCTAAATTATTTACAAAAATTCCAAACTGCACTGAAAACAAAAGCGCCACAAGCGAAAAAATAACCCCAAAATGCGTTTTAATCGATCTCAGTGACATGGGAGTCCTTTATCTCGAAATGTCTATGCGCAAAACGCAAAGTGCTAGGCATTTTGTGCGTTACGATGACCACGCAAGCGTTCCACGCCTCGCATGCTGAGCGCAATAAATTCCAAATAATATCGCTTGAATAATCGTCCAAGTTTCCAGTAGGCTCGTCGCAAAGTAGCAAGCGTGGATTGTGCGCCATAGCGCGCGCTAGGGCGACGCGTTGCTGTTCGCCACCGCTTAGTTCTAGCGGGTATTTGCCCATTTTGTGTCCAAGCTCGATATGGCGGAGCAGTTTTTTGGCCTGATCTTGGCAAACTTGCTCGTTATAACCCATAATCATCAGCGGTAGCATGATATTTCGCTCGATCGTCCATTCATTAATCAATCTATAATCTTGGAAAATTATGCCGATTCTTTGGCGCAGTGTGCGCAAATCACTGCGACTAATGCCGTTTAAATCGCACAGACAAACATTAAGTTCGCCACTTTTGATATCCATATCGCCGTAAAATGACTTTAATAGCGTGCTTTTGCCACTTCCACTTTTGCCGGTGATTACGACAAAATCCCTTGCGCCTATGCCAAAGCTAGCATTTTTTATGACCTCACCGCTATCATATCCCAGTGTAAGCCCCTCGGCGGTGATTATGTTATTATCAGCTCCTATGCCTGCCATAACTCAAAAATCTCCATTATTTTTTTGTGTGCTTTGTAATTTTCGCTTGTAGCTAGCGGAGTTTTTAAAAAATACTCCGTCTTTGCCCCGATGCGAATAAAGCATTGTTGCGGGAAGTCAAACGCCCCAAACGAGGTCAAAATCAAAACCTCATCGCTATCATCAAATTTATAAATTCTCTCAAAATGCACGAAATAGCCCTCGCCTTTGATAGTTAAATTTTTGAAATTTGCCTCTATTTTTTGCGGGTTAAAATTTGAGAAATTCATATCAAATTTCGCTGGTTCTTCGCCGTTTTCATCGCTATTAGTAAAAATCAAATCAAAGATATTTTTATCCATTTTGCGCCAGCGATCTTCGTATTTCGAGCTAACGCTTAAATCTCTGTTTTTAAAGTGCTCTATCGCGACACGCCCTGCACTTTGCGCTACGCCAAATTTATCCAGCGCATATTCAAAATACATATCGCTATCTGTGCGAAGCTCAAATTTCGCCCCTTTTTTGAGAGTTCGCACGCATTGATGGACAAACTCATCGCTAATGACTCTGCGGTGCGGGGCATCGTCCCAAGGAACAGGAAAGTGCAAAAATATGCGAGAGAGCAAATTTGCTGGCATTAATGAGAGCAAAATTCGCGCGTCAGTGTTTATCAAAGCGACATTTTCCAAACCCTCTTTAATCGCTAGTTTTGCGACCTGCTCGATACTAGGCTTGTAAATTTCGATTCCAATTACCAGCGTTTGCGGATTTGTGCGAGCCTGATATAGCAGATGTCTGCCCGAACCAAAGCCGATTTCGACGAAAATTTGGCTAAATTTCGTGGTTTTGAGCAAATTTAGCATTTCATCTTCATCTAGCACGAGCGGAGTTTTTTGGGTTAGGGATTTGCTTTTAAAGGCAAATGCGCTAAAAATCACACCACTTGCGAATTCTCTCTCGTAAATTTCAAGTGCGCGTTGCAAAATACCGATTTTAGCTGGTTTGGTGGTTTTTTCGCCTTTGACTACGACTTTGTCTTTGGCGTATTTGAGAGTGACGAAAAATTCGCTATCAAAGCACCTTGTGCGCACGAGAGTGCAACTCTCATCGCTAGCAGACTCCAAAAGCTCCACGCCCTCCTTGCTAAATGGAAGGCGCGGTAGTTCTACGCTTTTTGCAATAAAATTTGGCAATTTATTCCGCCATTTGACTTACTTGGATTGGCGCGCTTGGAAGCGAGAGCATGCCTGTTTGCGATTTTGCGATTATGCGGTATTCGTATCCTGCGGTGTAATTTACATAGTCGATATACTCTGCGCTAAGTCTGCCTGCGATATCTTTGACGCCACTCCACGAATCAGCGCCTTTTACCCTGCGCTCGATAGTGTAGCTTGCCACGCGCAAATCAGGGTGCGGACGCCAGATGATTTTCACGCGATCTGGCAGTGCGTAAGCCTGCGCAAACGGCACAGAATCAATCGTCTTTGTCGTGCTTACAATCGCAGCAGGCGAGCTTTCGCCCACGCCATTTATGCCATAAGCGCGCACGGTGTATTTATATGATGTGTTTGGCTCCAAGCGAGTATCGGCAAAGTGCGTAGTGTATGGATCGGCTAGGGTTGCGATTTTTTTCGCTTCACCGCCGCCCATATCAGCGCGATAAACCACAAATCCTAAAAGATTAGGATATGAGCCGTAATTTGGCCACTCTAAGCCGATTTCGTTCGTGCCAGAGATACTTTTAATTCCCTCGACGCGTGGCAAGCTTGCGTCATTTCCGCCCGGCACACTATGAGAGGAGCAACCAGCCGCTAGTATCGCTAAACTCGCGCAAAATGCTACTTGGTAAAATTTTTTCATAAATTTCATCCTTTTTATCGTGATTTTGTATCAAATTCTCAAACTCCACCGGCAAAGGCGCCGTAATCTGCATACGCTCGCCACTTCGTGGGTGCGTGAAATACAGCACATAAGCGTGAAGTAAAATTCTTGCTATTTTATCTTTTTCGCTCTTAAATCCGTATAAATAATCGCCGATAATATGGCGATTAATCGAGCCCAAATGCACGCGGATTTGGTGCGTGCGCCCAGTAAAAAGCTTGGCTGCGATTAGGTTGATTTTGCCAAATTTATCGCTGCCGCTCTGGCTAAATTTCGCCTGCCCCCAATCATCGCTAAAAATCGTATAAAACGCGCTTTTTGCCTCGCGTCCGCCCGGAATTATCGCCTTTTTTAGGCGGTTATTTGGGTTGCGATCAATCGGGCGATCTATCAGGCATGGCTCTTTTAGGGGCAAATCTGTTAAAGCTAGGTAAATTCGCCCCATGCTTTTATCGCTTAATTGCGCGCTTAGGGCTTGGTGAGTGGCGTTGTTTTTGGCCACGACCAAAGCCCCGCTAGTGCCCTTATCTAGGCGATGAACAATACCTGCGCGGATTTGACCATTTATCGTAGAGAGCATAAATCCTTTTTGGCGTAGCCACTCTACAATCGTGGCTTCTTTGACACTTGGGGCTGGATGAACGACCACGCCAGCGGGCTTATTTAGCACTAGCAAATCGTCATCTTCGTATAAAATTTCAATCTCGCCCTCAAAGCTAAATTTCGCCTCATCGCTATGAGTAGGCGCAGGGTAATTTACGCAAATTTCATCTCCCAAATTTAGCTTTTGCGATGATTTGGTTATGATTTTTTGGTTTATAAAAACATTGCCTGATTTGATTAAATTCGAAATTTGATTGCGCGAAATGCCCAAATTTTCGCTTAAAAAAACATCAATTCTCGCCACGCAATCTGCTGTAAAATTATCCAAATTTATACCTTTTTTTGTTATTATCGCCCAAAATTTATTAGGACTTACTTTGAAATTTGACAAAAAGATTTTATCATATTTTGATTATATTCAACCTTTGCTGATTTTGCCGATTATTATTTTTTCATACCTTTTAATCAGCGAGGCAAACACCACACTTGGCAATAAACAGCTTGTTTATTTTGGGGTTGGTTTTGTTGTTTTTATGGTCTTTTTTTTGTTTCCGATTCGCAAATTTTTGTATTTGATTCCGCTGTTTTACTGGGTAAATATCGCCCTACTTTTGAGCGTGGAATTTTTCGGCATTAGCAAGCTTGGCGCGAAGCGTTGGTTGGAGCTGCCGTTCGTGCATTTTACCCTGCAACCAAGCGAGATTATGAAGCCAGCGTGCATGCTAATGCTAATGTATCTAATCCACAAAAACCCGCCACCGCCCGAGGGTTATGGCGTGAAGGATTTCGCTAAATTTAGCTTTTATATACTTTTGCCATTTGCGCTAATCGCCAAAGAACCAGACCTCGGAACCGCGCTAATTCTTTTTTTAATGGGGTTTGCAACGCTTTTTATTATCGGCGTGAATAAAAAAATTTGGATTGCGCTAGTGCTAGCTTTTAGCGTCAGCTCGCCCGTGCTTTATAACAACCTGCACGATTACCAAAAAAAGCGCATTACGGATTTTTTGAGCGAAGAGCACAACTATCAGGTCAAACAAGCCGTCATCGCTATCGGAAATGGCGGAATTTACGGCAAAAATTTAGAAGAAGCCACCCAAACTCACTTTAAATTTTTGCCAATTGCCACGAGCGATTTTATCTTTGCCTATATGGTCGAGCGCTTCGGATTTGTCGGCGCACTCGCGCTCATCGGCTTTTACGCGCTTTTAATCATGCACCTGCTTAGCCTAAATTACGACTTTGGCAGCGATTATCTCATACGGGTTTTTACCTCGGCTCTGGCGACGCTGATTTTTATCTACGCTGGGGTTAATATCTCCATGGTCATCGGATTTGCCCCTGTCGTGGGCGTGCCGCTGCCGTTTTTTAGCTACGGGGGAAGTAGTTTTATCACATTTATGATTTTGTTTGGAATTTTGCAAAATTTGCTAACTTTTAGAAACAAAGACAATTACAAAACGATAAGTATTAGGCTGTAAATTTGAAAATTTGGCTAAATTTGGGCTAAATTTAGCGTATAAATTTAGCCCAGATAAATTTAACTCTCTTTTAAAAGTTTCGTCGCTAAAATCGCGCCGTCATCGTGTTTGCGTGCAGATTTATAAATTTTGTTAAAGAAAATTTCCAAATACTCGTGGTTATTAATGCGCTCTGCTTCGTTTGCCACGCTAATTGCGCTATATTCGCCGTCGCTTCCAAGCTCGTAAGCAAGCTGGGTATCGCTAAGCTGTAATTTCAAAATTTCTTTTAATTTATTTTGCAAAGCCTCGCTATAAATCGGCGTCATAAGCTCCAATCTGCGCTCCAAATTTCGTGGCATCCAATCCGCGCTTGCGATATATAGGCATGGTTCTGCGTGTTTGAAATAAAAAATTCTAGCGTGTTCTAGGTATTTGCCGATGATTGAGCGGACTTTGATATTTTCGCTAAGTCCCGCCACACCTGGGCGCAAACAGCAAATTCCACGGATTATGAGATCGATCTTAACCCCAGCTTGGCTCGCTTTGTAAAGCGCCTTTATCATATCGCTATCGACGAGGGCGTTCATTTTAGCGATGATTCTGCCGTCACTTCCCTTGCTCTCTTCGACCTTGATCATCTTTAAAATTCTCTCTTTTATCTGCATTGGCGACATTGAGAGATTGCCTAGTTTGCGGTTTTTGTTATAACCTGAGAGTATGTGGAAAAAATTTGTCGTATCCTTATCAAAAGTATCCCCGCAAGTAAAAAAGCTCACATCAGTGTAGATTTTCGCACTGCTTCCGTTGTAATTGCCCGTGCCTAGGTGGATATAAAATTTAAGCTTGCCGTCTTCTTTTTTGATGATTTGAGTAACCTTAGCATGGACCTTAAAACCTGCGATTCCATAAATCACATGCGCGCCAGCGTCTTCTAGCGCCTTTGCCCAGTGCAGGTTGTTTTCCTCATCAAACCTAGCTTTTAGCTCGACCATTACGGTTACTTGTTTGCCATCGCTTGCAGCCTCGATTAGACTTTGGACGATTGGAGAATTTTTCTCCACGCGGTATAGCGTCATACGGATTGAGATGACTTTGGGGTCTTTGCTAGCTTCTTTTATGAGTTTTTGGACTGGATCGAAGCTCTCATAAGGGTGAAAAATCAAAATATCATCTTTTTCCATTGCACTCATTACTGAGGTGTTTTCATTAAAGGGAGGCAGTGTTTTTGGCAGATATTGCGGGTGGGCTAGATAGGAAAAATCCTTGTTGCCAGCTATCTCCCAAAGCCCGTCAAGTGTGAGCGGGATCGAGCACTCGAAAATGTCTTTGTAGAAAATTTTAAGATGTTCGTTTAAGAAATTTAGCAAATCAGGGTCTGCGTTTTTGGCTATTTGAAGTCGCACGAAAGCCCCTTTACGGCGCAGTTTAAGACCAGCTTCGAGTATCATCATAAAATCATCTGCTTCCTCTTCTTCGATTACGATATCAGCGTTTCTTGTAACCCTAAACGCAGCCGAACTAATTAGCTTATAGCCCGGGAAAATCTCCTCAGCGTGGCGATTTACGATTGAATCAATCGTCACGTAGGTGTTTTTGGCGACCTGCACGAAGCGAGGAAGCACACGAGGAATCCTAATCATACCAAAATGTATCGCCTCAGGTGCGTTTGCGTCGCAAAGCTTAACCGCAATCGAAAAACTAAGGTTGTTTAGGTGCGGAAACGGGTGCGTCGCATCGACTGCAATCGGAATAATTACTGGCATAATTTGGCTGAAAAAAAACTCATCTGCGCTATTTTTGAGATCTGGGGTTAGCTCGTCGTAGTTTTTGATAAAAAGGCCGTTTTTGCTAAGCTCCTCTTTGATAGCGATATAGTGCGCTTCTAGCTCGTTTTGCTCGTGTTTGAGATATGAGCGGATCTCGCGCAACTGCTCCAATGGCGTCATCTCATCATCGCCACTAGCTGTTACGCCAGCTGTGAAAAGCTGTTTAAGCCCAGCCACACGAATCATATAAAACTCATCTAAATTTGTGCTATAAATCGCTACAAATTTCAATTTTTCAATCGGTGGAATTTGCTTTTGACACTGAGTTAAAACGCGCGAATTAAAGCGAAGCCAACTCAACTCTCTATTTAAAAATTTGCTTTGTTGCTCCATTTTATTTCCTTTTTTCTAAACTAAAACAAAGATTATAACTCAAAAAAGATTAAAATGTGTTTTTTATGAAATTTAATTGCGCTTTAAATTTTTAAAGCAATTATCCAAATAAACGCAAAATTTCACTCCATTTAGATAAAAAATCCAGCTTATGTAAATCCACAAAAAGAAAAATAACGCCACCGAAAACGAGCCATAAATGCTAAGATAGGTTTTGTTATAAAACACATACTGCGCGAAAATAATCTTAGAAATCCACCATAATGTGGAGGCTACAAGAGAGGATATAAGCACGGCTTTGGGGCGAATTTCGCGGTTTATCGCCGTAGCGTAAGTGATAGCAAAAATAGCCCAAATGATAACAAATGGCAAAACCGAGAGCAAATTTATCCACCTAGAAAATTCGGTTTTATCGAGTAAATTTTGAAGTTCTGAGCTGATGAAAAACGACGCGCCAAGCCCCACGGGAGCCAGCGTCATCAGCGTCCAGTATGTACTAAGGCCTTTGAAAAATCCGCGCTTTGGCGAGTGCGAAATCTGCGCGATAATCTCCTCAAAATCATCAAAAAACAAAATCGAAGTTACAAGCACCGCCAAAAATCCTAACGCACCAAGGCTTAGGCCGTTTGCCATAAACTCTTCCAAATACGGAATCAGGCTTTCTTGGTTGGCTGGAAGCAGGTTTGAGAAGATAAATGCCTTGATTTTGGCGTAATAATCGTGGAAACTAGGCAGCTGCATAAATACGCTCAAAGATACCATGAGCACAGGAAGCAATGCCAAAATCGTGTGAAAACTAAGCGACGAGGCGTAGTGCATGAGGTGCGGGTCGTAAATCTTGCGCCAGGATTTGATAAAAATTTTAAATTCGTCCAAAAATATCTTTAAATTTTTCATTTCGCAATTTTAGCTAAAATTTTAAAAATTTGGGTAAAATTGACGAATTTTTAGGCAAAGGTTTTAATGATTTCTTTAATTTTTTTTCTTATATTTCTGATATCATTATTTTTTATAAAATCAAATAAACTTAAAACTTTTTGCATATTTTTAACATTTTGTTTTTTAGTTATCACTCTTTTTAATTATACGATTTATTTTTATAGTGGAAATTTTCTAAATTTAGGACTCATAAATATTCTAGCAATCAGCCTAAAAGGTGCTCCATTGCTTAGTTTTTGGCGTGAGGCTTTGCTTGTTTTTTTAGTCCTTATCTGCACTATTTTGTTTTGTATCGCACTATGGAAAAGAATAAAAACTAGACAAAATTTCTTTAAATTTTCTGGCTTTATAGCCATTTTTTCTTTTATTTTAGCCCTTGTTTTCAACCCACTCACAACATCTGCTGTGCAAATTTTTCAAATCTTAAATCCTAAATATCACAAAGTCGCCCGTGCTAATCTGCAAAAATATATCGTAAAACCAAAAATAAATCAAAATTTCAAAACCAAAAATATAGTTTATATATATTTGGAGAGTTTTAGCAGGGATTTTACTACCAAATTCGACACCCTTACCCCACACATAAATTCTCTCACAAATCGACTAGAATTTACTAATATAAACCAAATTCCACAAGGCGCAACCGTTACAATCGAAGGTCTTTTTGCCTCACAATGTGCTTTACCGTTTGGGTTTTTTACTCCGGTTAAAAATGGCGATAAAATCATCTCAAAAGACAAAAATACAAAATTTCCTAAAAAAATTTTATGCGCTACCCAAATTTTACAAAATTATGGCTATCACACATTTTTTATGAAATCCGATGAAATAAGCTATCAACGCACCGATGAATTTTTGCAAAGCAGAAATTACGATGAAAGCAAAGGCGCAAGTGATTTCAAAAGCCAAGGCGCAAAAAGTGCGAACGAGTGGGGCATAGATGATGATGAGATGTTTGAGTTCGCGTGGCGTGATTTTGAGCATTTATCACAAAACAAAGACAAATTTATACAAGTTATCCTAAATATCGGCATGCACGCACCAAGTGGATTTATCTCTAAAACATGCGAAAATTTGCCTTTCCCATATAACGAAAAAATGCTAAAAGCCGCGCATTGCACGGATTATTTGGTCGGCAAATTTATAGATAGAATTCGCGCTTCAAAATACAGCAAAAACACAATCATAGTCCTTCAAAGCGATCATTTAATGCCATATCTTTTAGTAAGTGATTTAAGTAGTGGTATTTTAGAGGACTCCAAGCTGTTTTTTACTATTTTAGATGATGATTTAGAGGGTGTCCAAAGCGTGGAGGCGCAAGGCTCATCTCTTGATACATTTACCACGGTTTTAGGCTATATGGGGCTAGTCGATGAGATGAATTTGGGGCGAAATGTCCTAAAAAAACCAAGCTTAATTTCCGTGCCAAATATCACTACTATCTACAACACAGCCATTTTATCTACCGACGATTTGGACTATGATAAGCGATAAAAGATACATTAATGCGAAATTTTATTTTCTATCTCGTCATACGAAATTTCTGTTAAAATTCTAGAAGCTTTTTGATAAATTTCATCATTATTTTCAAATGGCATACTATCAACTTTTAATAAATTTCTACCAAAATTCATTTCATCTAAAATACCCAAGTATCCCAACACAGTTGTAAAACTATCAAATGAAGTTCCCTTTTTATCGATAGTTATGGTGCCGTTTATACTATCGTCAAGTATCATAAAAATATTTTTTGAATTTTTCGGATTTGTTTCGACGGAGCCACTATTGCTGTAAGGCAACGGATGATCGTTTTGCAAAATTATGATAGTATTTTTACTAAATTCAGACAATCGAATTTTATCTATAAATTTACCTACAAGATAATCTGTGCATTGAACAGCCCTAAGCATACCATCTTGACTAACAAAAGGCAAATTTTCACAAGTCTTTGACAAAAAGCCATCAGGTGCATGTGTAGAAATCGTCAAAAGCGTTTGCAAAAAATTATCTTTTTCTTTTGACAAACGCACAAAATCGTTCCACGCAACTTCAAGCATATCATCATCATTTACGCCCCAAGCGTTTAGACTTTTTTCGCCATCTTGCAATAGCTCGGTTTTACCTTTCATTTCATCATATTTTCGGTGTTTTAAAAAATTTCTCGTATCTTGAAATTCTAAATCCGCACCCTTCATAAAATATAGATAATAGCCTTGTTCTTTCAAAATTTCACTACCGCATTTTATATTTTCAGAAAAATTTTTATCTGTTTTATCTTTACCAAAAACATAGGTATAATTTATCCCGCAATGCGAACCAAATAGCCCTTTTAGCGTAAATTCAGTATCCACAACCTGCGTGATATTTGTAAAGTCGATTTTATTGTCTAAATTTGATAAATACGGCGTTAAATTTGGAAAAACCTGCGAATTTAGATAATCTCGGTTATAACTTTCTAAGTAAATATAAACGATATTTTTTCGAATTTTTGGTGCTTTTGAGTGCGGAACTTTAAGATATGGATAGGTTATTTTTTTAAATTTAGCAACAGGCGGATTATAAATTTCATAAAATTCCTTTGCATTTATATAAAGCGGATTTGTCAAAAATGCTATTATTAAAAATAATATAAATAAAAAAGCTAATTTAAAATTTTTACTTAAATTTGGAGAAATCTTTTGATACAAGATAACGCAAAATAAAACAATACCTATAACAACACAACTTAAAATAATCAACTCTCTTGCAAATGTAGAAATCGGAGCCCCGATAATCGAAGTTTTTATAAATACCACCACATAAAATCCAAAATGCTTACCAAGATAAATTAGCAAAATGGTATCAAAAACTAAAAATAATATATAAACAAAACACAATGCACACGCAACGCCCAAAAGCCATTTTTTATGCAAAAATTTTGCCAAAAACAAAGAAACAATAAAACAAAATACAGAAATATATGTCACTTTTGCACCTTTTTTAATTCGCTTTTTCTATTTCATCGTAATCGATATGTGGAGCAAGGCGCGCCGCCTTGACATAGTATGGACTTGGCATACGAGTAAGAAGCGAATTGCGCGAAAGCGCACTTCGTCCAAGTTGCATAGCGTCCAAAACCCCGATATAATCAAGCACTGTGGTAAATGTATCGATTGTCGAGGTTTGACGCGCGATATGGATATTGCGCTCAATTTTAGGGTCATTTATCACAAAATACAGCTTTTCTGAGCTTTTAACGAGGTTGTGGATTTTCGCACTTTGTTCGATCGCAGGAGCTGGGTGGTCGCTTTGGAGCACGACTATGGTATTATCGCTAAACTCGCTAGCACGGATTTTGCGGATGAGCGTGCCGACTAGTTCATCCGTGCAAGCAACCGCCCTTAACATCGTAATCTCCTCATCACTTCCGCTTTTATCGTAGAAATTTTCTTTAAAATTACCCTCTAAATTCTCGCAAGACTTTGCCACAAATCCATTTGGCGTATGCGTAGAAATCGTCAAAATCGCCTGCAAAAACGGACTATTCTCACGCGATAATCGCAAGAAATCCTCCCAGGCGAACTCTAACATTTCATCATCATCTACGCCCCACTCGTTGTAGTTTTTTGCTCCTCGTTTGGCTAGCTCCGCTCTGCCGTTTCGCTCATCAAATTCCATAGCGTCTAGGAATTTATCGGTATTTTGAAACTCCAAATCCGCACCTTTGATAAAATACGAGCGATAGCCAAGATCTTGCAAAATTCCACTTGCGCATTTTATATTTTTTGCAAAGTTATTTTTATCAGTAAATTTGAAGTTAAACAGATACGGCACTCCGCAAAACGAGCTAAATAGCCCCTCGATTGTGATTTGCGCCCCAGGAGTGCGCCCTACATCATCAAAAATCATAGAATTTTGTAAAGCCTTAAAATTTGGCGTCAAAGTTGGGAAAATTTCATCCTTAGTGTAGGCATCGTTAAAGCTCTCTAAAAATATATAGACGATATTTGGGCGCTTGGCGATACTGTGCGCGCGCGGAATTTCGATATATGGGTAGATATCTTTTTTGAGCGACCATACAGGCGGATACATTTGAAAATACAGGTTTGTAAGCGCGATTGTAAGGGGATTTACGCATAGTGCCGCAAGAGCGAAAACAAAGCACAAAGAGGCTAAAATTTTGGATTTTTTTAATCTTGGGAAAATTTTGCGACAAAAAATTACCAAAAATAAAATAATCGCCAAAATAGCCAAAACAGCGATTAAAATGTAGTTTATAAAGGTCAAAATCGGCGCACCCACGATACTGATGAAAAACATATTAAACGAAAATGGCGTGAGAGTGTTGCCAGTAAAATATACAAGAGCATAGTCAAACGCAAGGAAAAATAGATATAAAAAAACTAATGCACAATACGCCACTAAGGACTTTTTGCCAAGCAAAAATTTAGCCAAAAAAGCTGATATTATTAATAAAACTATTGATAGATAAATCATAAAACCTCGAATTTATTTATTGCTGAAATTTGCTAATTTACATAATGCAAAATAGTTAAATTATGCGTTATTTTACCATTTTTTGGCTTATAATTTTGATAATTTCGCTTCGCAACTTCTAAATACTGCGTCGAAATTTTGCCCAATCTGTCATTGCGAGGAGCGCGAAGCGCTTCGCAACTTCTAAATACTGCGTCTGAAATTTTACTTTTTAAGTGTCATTGCGAGGAGCGCATAGCGCGACGAAGCAATCTACAAAGCCCAAATTATCAACCGCGTAAATGGCGTAATTTTAAAATTCTATTGAATTCTTTGTCATTTACCCTACTCTTAATTTTGGCTTTGGTGATTGCTTCGCCGAAAAAGCGTCCCCGCGCTTTTTTGTGCTCGCAATGACACTTAAATGCAAAATTTGAAAATTTTTCTCACTATAATAAAATAAATTTTCGTCCATAAAAAAAGGCTCGAAGCCGAAGCCCCGAGCCTAAGAGTATTAGCTAAGCAAAGCTTAGATTAGAATACTACGCCTACACCGCTGATAGCAACTTCGCCAGCACCTGATTTTGCTGTCTCGTACTCAGCTGCTTTTGTGCTTGTAGCAGCAATTTTGATTTTTTGATATTCAAATTGTCCTTTTAGGATTTTTTGAATTGAACCAGTGTCAAGAACTTTTTTGCAAACTGCTACATCTTTATTATCACCTTCAGTAACTGTTAGAACAGCTGGCTTGTTTGTAGCTGCATCATAATCTGTTAGTGCAACCTTGATGCACTCTTTACCAGCAGCTGCGATAACTCCTTCAACAGTGCCAGTTAGTTTGCCAGCTGAATCAACTTTTCCAGTTTTTGGATTTTTCAACTGAACATTTGACATACCAGCAAATGAGCTAGCAAATTGTGCTTGTGATGTATAGTATGCACCCAAGTCACTGATTAATGTTGTTAAATTTGTAGCTGCTTTGCTAACCTCAGCATCATCACGAGTAGCTGCCAATCTTGGGATAGCGATAGCTGCCAAAATACCTAAAATAACGATAACGAAGATCAACTCGATCATAGTGAAACCTTTTCTCATGGTTTCCTCCTTGTAAATAGATTTCATTTTACATACATATATGTAAAACTTGCGTGGATTATAGCAAAAAAAATTAAAAAATTCAATTATTTTTGCAAAAAATTTGAAAAAAATTTAAAATTTTATAAAAAAAGCCCATTTTTGCGCTATTTTGCACAAGGAAAAATTTTTTATTTCATAGTCTCATTGCGCGGTTTAGGTTGCGTAGGTCGGATTTGTTTTCTAAAAAATGGCCGTAAATGCGGTTTATCATATCTAGATTCGCGTGTCCTAGCGTGCTGGCGATGAGCGGGGCTGGGACTTTCGTGCCCAAAAGGTGCGAACAAAAGCTGTGTCTGGTGCTGTGAAGCCCGCAGAGTGGGAGATTTAGTGATTTTAACAATTTTTTAAATTTATAGTGTATAGCAAAATAATCGCTACTAAATATCGCCCCATTGGGCAAATTTAGCCCTAAAATATGCTCTTTGAGCGGTTTTAACAAATTTATCGTGCGTGCGCGGCCACTTTTGGGAGTGGTGAGCTCGAAGCGGGTCAGGTTCTTGCAAATGGTGATTTTATCGGACTTGAAGTCGAAATCCTCCCTACAAAGCGCCAAAATCTCGCCACTTCTAGCTCCTGTGAAAAACGCTATGTATAAAAATGTGGCTAACTCGCCTGTGGCGCGCTCTAAAAGGAGTTTGATTTGGGATTTGGAAAAGCAAAATTTGGGCTTTGAAAGCGTGGGTGGCTTGCGAATGAGCGAAAACGGATTTTGGGCGATTTGACCTGAGAATTTCGCCAAATTTAGGGCTTGGCGCGGGTATGAGAGGAGTAGATTTATGGTTTGTGGGGAGAGGTTTGCGCTTCGCATGGCGCAAATCGCGCTATATATGGTCTGGGCGGTGTAGGAGGCGGCTGGCAGGTCTGGCGCGAAGTCGAAAAATCGGCTAATGGCGCACGAGGCGGTTCGTAGCGTGGTGAGCTTGGCGTGGAGGCGTAAATTTTGCAAATAAATGGCGCAAAAATGGCTTAAAAGGCGCGGTTTGAGCGGGATTTGGTGAGGATCGTATGGGAGTGTGGCATGTGGTTTTTCGCGGGCTTCGTTAGTTTGTGGGGTGCGTGGGGTTTTCGTGCGTGTGGTGCGGGGGTTTCGTGCGCTTGGTGGGCGCGGTCGGAGTGCGGTGCGTGGGTTTCGTGGGAGCTTCTGCGCGCGTGTGGTGTGTGTGCCTGATATGACTGGACTGTGCGTGGCGCGGCACTTCTGCGGGTTTCATAAGTGCGTGCTTCGAGGGCATGGTAAGCGCGTGCTTCGGGGGCGTGGAATACTGCGCCGAAATTTTATATTCGTAGATTGCTTCGTCGCTTCGCTCCTCGCAATGACAATGGTTCGCGTATCGAGGCAGTATCCCCGGCTTGCGAAGCGCAATGACAATAATTAACTTATCGGCGCAGTATTTTGCAACAATAAATAAAAATCAAAAATTAAATAGAAAATATGAAAAAATCTGAGTTAGAAGTGGTGCGCCCGAAGGAATTCGAATCCCTGACCTTTTGAACCGCAATCAAATGCTCTATCCAGCTGAGCTACGAGCGCACAATCAAAAAGAAATTTAATTATACATTTTTATAGCTTAAATTTAGCAAAAACAGCTCAAATTTATCGTGCAAATTAAAATTCCGCCACAAATTTCACTAAATTTCGCGATTTTTCTTGACTTTTGATTTATTTTTCTGTATAATACTAGTTCTTTTGCATTGGGGTATCGCCAAGCGGTAAGGCAATTGGTTTTGGTCCAATCATGCGGAGGTTCGAATCCTCCTACCCCATCCACACTTCTTTAAATCATTTTTGTATCGCAGGGTAGAGCAGTGGTAGCTCGTCGGGCTCATAACCCGAAGGTCGGGGGTTCAAATCCCTCCTCTGCAACCAATCTTATCAATACTTACTAAATTTATTTATGAAAATTCTAGGGACAATGAAATAAAAAAAGCCAAATTCACCAAAAATGGCAAATTTGGCTTATAGGCAAAATTTAAATTTTAAAATTTTAATCCACTGCCTTTAAATTATCAGCGATTACAAAGGCAAGTTCGAGCGCTTGATCAGCGTTTAGGCGCGGATCGCACTGGGTTTCGTAGCGCTCTTTTAGCGTCTCTTCGGTTACATTAAACGCCCCGCCTGTGCATTCTGTGACATCTTGGCCTGTCATTTCTAGGTGGATTCCGCCAGCTTTCGTCCCCTCGGCCTTGTGGATTTCAAAGAAGCTTTGAACCTCTTTTAAAATCATATCGAACTCGCGCGTTTTGTAATTGCCCGCTTTGACGGTGTTTCCGTGCATAGGATCGATACTGTATAAAATTTCCCTGCCCTCGCTTTTTAGCTCGCGCAGTATTTTTGGCAGTCTATCGCCGATTTTATCTGCGCCCATACGGATGATGATATTTAGCCTGCCAGCCTCGTTTTCTGGATTTAGCGCGTCAGCTAAGCGCAAAATATCCTCTGCACTAGCGTTTGGTCCGATTTTTACGCCGATAGGGTTTTTGATACCGCTCATAAAATGCACATGTGCATCACCGACTCCCCTAGTACGCTCGCCTATCCAAACCATGTGCGCCGAGCAGTCATACCAATCCCCGCTCGTGCTGTCTATACGCGTCAAACACTCTTCGTAATTTAGCAAAAGCGCCTCGTGCGAAGTGTAAAATTTCGTCTCATTTAGCGTTGGTGCGCTTTGTGTATTTATGCCGCATGCGTCCATAAATTTCAGCGCATTTGAAATAGAATCGCTTAGAGCGTTGAATTTCGCCTGCAACTCAGCCCTTTTCAAAAAGCCCAAATTCCACTTATGCACCTCGTGCAGATTGGCTAGACCACCGCGTGAAAACGCACGCAAAAGGTTCATCGTAGCTGCACTTTGATGATATGCCTCGATCATACGCTCTGGATTTGGCACGCGCGCAGCTTCGTTAAACTCAAAGCCATTTATGATATCGCCACGATAGCTAGGAAGCTTCACACCGCCGACCTCTTCGTAATCACTGCTGCGAGGTTTGGCAAACTGACCTGCTAGGCGTCCGACCTTTACGATAGGCTTGCCAGCGGCGAAGGTCATTACAATCGCCATTTGAAGCATTACCTTAAACATATCGCGGATATTGTTTGCGCTAAAATTTGCAAAACTCTCAGCGCAATCCCCACCTTGAAGCAAAAACGCCTCGCCCCTTGTAGCTCTGGCAAGATCGCTTTTTAAAGATCTGACCTCGCCAGCAAAAACTAGCGGCGGGAAGTTATAGAGCCTTTCTTTGACGGCCTCGACTGCGCCCATATCAGGGTATGTGGGCTGCTGTAAGATATTGAAATTTTTCCAAGACGATCTATCCCAACTCATAAATTCTCCTTTTTTGGTTTTAAAAATTTTGCCATTATACCTAAATATGACTAAATTTCATTTCAAAAATATAAATTTACTCCTAAATTTCACGCCAAAAATAAGCAGTTATTAATCAATTAAATTTTAAAATGCAAGCCTTTTAAATCAATCACAAATTTAAGGAATTTTATGAAAGACGACCGCACAAAAGGGCTAATAATCGCGTTTTTGACCTTTTTTATGTGGGGTGTTTTTCCGATTTATTTCAAATTTATCCAAGATGTAGATGCTACGCAAATTTTAGCGCACAGAATTTTTTGGTCCTTTGTTTTGCTTTTTTTATTTTTGTTTTTTACAAAAAAGCTAAAAAATATCTCGCTTTTGTTATCAGATCGCAAAAAGGCATTGGCGCTTCTTTGCACAGGCTGTTTGATTAGCATAAATTGGGGCATTTTTATCTGGGCGGTAAATTTGGGCGATATTTTATCCACGAGCCTAGGATATTTCATAAACCCCCTATTATCGGTGCTTTTGGGCGCAATTTTTCTAAAAGAACGGCTAAGCCTAGCAGGGAGGGTTTCGCTATTTTTGGCATTTTTGGCGATCTGCGTGCAAATTTACGCACTTGGCAGACTGCCATTTGTATCGCTGATTTTGCCGACAAGTTTCGCATTTTATGGATTAATTCGCAAAAAAATCGCCGTGCCTAGCTTCGAGGGGCTGTTTTGCGAGACCACGCTCATGCTCCCGCTTGCGTGCGCGTATTTGGGCTTTTGTGCGTATTCGGGCACTAGCGCATTTGGGGCACACAGCACCGGCGCACTGCTCGCATTTAGCGGAGTTATCACGGTTTTGCCACTAATTACCTTCGCGATTTCTACTGCGTATTTGCCGCTTTCGACAATCGGATTTATGCAGTATCTTAGCCCCTCGATGAGCATGCTAATCGCTGTGTTTTTATACGGTGAGGAGCTTAGTTTTTACAAAATTTTCAGCTTTTCGCTCATTTGGCTAGGGCTTGCGATAGTGGGATTTGATAGCTTAAAAAGGAGGAAAAATGGTTAATATAACGCTGATTTTGGCGGTTTTTTTGATAGTAGGTTTTATCGTTTATTCGCAGGTAATGCGCGCAGCCTCGCGCGCCGATATGATAGAAGAAGTGCCAAATAACGCCAAATATCTGAGCTTTTGCGACATACTTGACGGAGAAATTTTAGCTTTGCAAAATTTAGAGCTAAAAGACGAGAGCCAAAGGGACGAAGCACTCGATGAAATCGCAAATCTTAGCAAGGAATTAGTCTTTATCCAAACCATGCACAAAAATAATCAAAGCCCCGAAATTTGGGAGGAAAAGCTCTTTAAATTTTTGCAAAAATGTGAGGGCGTGATTTTAAAATACGCCAAAGAGGGCGAAAAAATCGCCGATAATTGGCGAGAAAAACTAGGAAGTGAGTTTGCGAAATTAGTCTAAATTTAGAAATTTAGACTAATTTTGGCTTTGCAAATTTTCAAGTGCGCTAAAAATCGCAAGCGCATTTTCTTGCGTGGCTTTAAAATCCGCGATTTTGGCTAAATTTTCCTCGAAAATTTGCGCAATCTGCGCGCTAAAATCTGAGTAAATTTTATCCACAAACGAGCTAGACCCTACGAAGTCATTTTCGAACTCATAGTAATGAAGTCCCCCTAAAACCGCCTTTTCAAAATCCTCATAAGATGGATAAAAAAGCTGATAAAGTCCCGGTTCTTCCTCGTAATCGCTGATTGATTTCGCGATTTTGTTTGCTATGAAATTTGCGCTTAGGGTCACGGCGTTTGTGTAGTTTGAGGCGATTTTTATCATAATTTGCTCGAAAAACAGCGCGATTTTTTGGCATATTTGAAAAACAGCCCTCTCGCCGTCTTTTAAAAACAGCCCATAGACTTCGCTTGCGATTTTAGCGATGTTTGAAGCCTCTATGATAGAGGCTAAATCGCTTTGGCGCTCGTAGTTTTCAAACCTACCTTTAAATAGCAAAATTTCCCTCTCAAACCCCGCATAAATGCGCTCTATCGCCTCGCTCATGGCGTTTTGCGTTTTGACTAGCTCGCCTTTGAAACGGCGAAAAATCACATTTAGCCTATCGTCGTTGTAAATCAGCTTCGAAAGCGCGGCGTCAGTGTTGAAATACGGCGCCTCGTAGGCTACTTTTTCGTATCCCTTCGAGGTTTGCGTGCCAAAAAAGCTCTTTTTCGTCTGCGTCGCGCTCACAAAATACTCGTTTTGCTTCGAGCTTAGGGCTTCTTGCATGGTTTGAGCGATAAATTTCGAGGTCTCTTTAATCGAAGCGTAAATTTTGCTAAATTCCTCTTTGTAAATTTCGCGCTCACTAGCGCAAAATTCGGCGATTTTATCTTTGTTTGAAGCGATAATTTTTTCTAAAATTTTATGTATTTCCAAATACCCTGCCCGCTCGTTTTTAAGCTCGGCAAGTATGAAATTTAGCCTAGATTTGGCAAAGCTAATGCGGTTTTTATCAAGCTCGTCTAAAAACTTTCTAACCTCACTAAACCCGCTGTTTTGGCTATCACCAGCTTTTTCTAGCTTTGATGAGATTGGCACGATAGAGGCGAAATTCGCACCAAAAATCGTTTTAGCGTAATTATGCACACGCTCGATTTCTTCGGCGCCAAGCCTATCTTTTTGGCTTAAAATAGCAATGGAGTTTTTGCTTAAAAATTTTGGCAAAAGCGAAATTTGAGCTGTTTCGCTCTTTCTAGCGGCGTTGTCGATAAGTGAGATCCAAAGCACACCAAAAACCTCGTCGAAAATCTCCAAAGTTTCCCTAGTGTCGGCGTTCGAGCGCGAATTTAGCCCTGGGGTGTCGATGAAATTTATCTTTTTCAAAAGCTCGTGTGGCAAAAACATATTTATATTTTTGATATCTTTTAGCTCCCGCCTTTGATCGACGAAATCCGAAATTTGCGAGCTTTCTAAGGTTTGGGTGTAGCCGTTTTTATACGCTACGCTCATCATTTCATAAGGGGCATATTTGATATGAGTAGCCTTGGCAGTAACTGGCACGACGCCAGTTGGCAAAACTTCGCTAGAAAGCAAGGTGTTTAAAAATGTCGATTTACCACTGCTAAACTGCCCCACAACCGCGATTTTAAGAGGCTCAGACTCGACGAGCAAAATTTCATCTAAAACCTTGCTTAAATGCGCGCTAGGGTGCAGACTCGGGTCTTTTAGCTCGCCCACAGCCCTGCTCATATCGCCCCAAAATCCCTGCTTCGTGCTGGGTAAAAATTTCGCCCTATACTCGCTGATAAATTCCCTTAGCATTGCTCGATCCTTTTAATTAATCCATTTACCAAATTTATTTTTTCTCGCACCAATCGCGCGTTTTTGGCGATTTGCTCGGCGTTTTCATCGCCTGCTTTAAGCGCGCTTTCAAGCTCACTTTGGCGCAAATCTAGGCTAGATTTTTTGCTAGCAAAAAGGGCTAGGACATTTTCTTTAAACTCCGCAGTGCAGGTTTTGGCGATGTTTTCGAAGCTAGATTTTAAATTTAGCTTAGCGAAAAACTCGCTAAATAGCGCGTCAAAACTCGCCGATAATGCGCCAAAATCGCTGTTTTTGCGCACGATTTCACGCAGGCTTTCGTTAAATTTAGCGAAATTTGGCTGGGCGAAATTTTCGTCCATGTATTTTTTCGTGTCAAATTTAAGCGAATTTACCTCGCTAAAATCGCTTCCTAAAAGCTCTTTGATATCAGAAATATCGCGCGAAATCTTTTGCGAAAACGAGCGGAAAATGTCCGTGATGACATCTTTAACGCCAGAGTTTGCGATGACTTCTAGCCGCGAAAAATCGATCTGCTTTTTATTTTTTTTCGAGTAATTTATGTCGGTTAAAACCCTGTCTTTAATCGTCAAAATCGCTGATTTTAGCGGCGCAAAAAGCGTGCTATCATCGTAGCTAAGCTTGCTAATCGCGCCAGTTAAATCGTTTTTTAGCTTAGCCAAATTTGCATTTAGCGCGCTAATTTCGGCGTTTATATTCTCACATTTTTGGGCTAGCTCGCTTTTATTCGCGCTAAAATCGGCGTTTTGCTCCTGCAAATCAGCCAAATACGCCTCGCAAATCAGCGATAACTCTTTTTTGTATGAAGATAAAATTTCATCTGCTTTGGCTGAATTTTCGCCGAAAAATCGCTCGAAAAGATGAGATTTCAGCTCGCCAATACCCCGTCCGCTGTGGCTATCTATGCAAAAATAACTCACATTTTCTATCAGCCCCTCATCGAACCCAAACGCCCCAAGCTCCTCGCAAATACTAGCCCTAGCGTATCTTAGCGCATCGATTAGCTCGGTCTGGCTAAGCAAATCAGCGTGGGTTAAAACCACAATGAGCGAGTTGTTTTTCGAGCTTTTTAGGGTGCTAGCGATAAAGCTCATATCCTTTTTGGTCGAGCTTTGAGAGGCGTTCATTAGGTGGATTATCGCGTCGCTTGAAAACATAAAGTTTTTCGTCAGCTCCTCGCGCAAAACCACGCTATCGTCCAGACCTGGGGTATCGACAACGGTGATTTTATCGCTTAGAAAATCGCTTTTTATACCAAGTTCGATAAATTTGATAAATTTTGAAATTTCATACTTGGCAGAGGTGAATTCTTGCAGTTTTTCTGGCTCGATTATGGCTTCGCTTTGGTTTTGAAATTTCGAGCGAAATTCCTGCGCAAAACCCAAAATTTCAAGCTCCTCATCATCGTAGAATTTGACCTTAGCATAAGGCTTATCGCTACCTTTAAGAAGCGTTAAATTCGCCGTTTCAGGGATATTTGAAGTCCCTAAAATATCAAATCCCAAAAGGCGATTTAGCATGCTGGATTTCCCAGCGTTGATTACGCCAGTAACCGAGAGTGTGAAATTTGCATCTTTGGCGTTTAATTTGGCGGTATTTGTGCGCGCAAAGAGTGAATTTTCAAATTCGCTCGCGCAAACGAGAAAACCTGCACCTGGATTTGTATCTGAATTTTCGCTCGCATTTTCGCTCGCGCTAGTATTCAAATACTCGCCCAAATTTGCGCCTAAATTTGCGTCCGCACGCGCGCCAGTATCCGCGCCTGAAACCAAATTTGCAAGTTCATCTTCGCTTTTGGCGCTCAAAAGTGCTTTTAGCTCATCGCTAATAATATCCAAACTCTCTAATTTGCCGTAAAATGCGAAATTTGCGGGCGAATTTAGGGTTTCATTTTCACTCAAATCGCTTTGAAGTTGAAGCAAAAATTTTGAAATTTCATCATACTCGCTTTTGCTAATAATTCCCTCTTTGCTTAAATTTTCAACCATCATCAAAACGCTTAATTTGGAAATTTTAAGTTTGCAAATCGCATTAATTGCGCCGATTTGCAGGGACTGAATCGCATAGATTCCAATCTCTTCGCCAAGCTCTTTTAAAATTTCTCTAAAACTTTGCAACGATTTAAATTTTTCGAAATTTTGCGAATTTGTGCATAACATAAGCGCAGCGATATCGCTAGGCATAGTGCGAGTTAGGCTCTCATCGATAAAAAGCCTCTTTGAACCCCAAATTTTACTCATAAAATTATTCATAAACTACCTTTTTTGGGTTGAAATGGTTAGAAATTTGATAAGTTTTGCAATAAAATTTCAAAATTTTATAAAAGTAGAAAGACGCCTGCAAAAATTTTGCAAGCGTCATAGGATTATTTGCCTTTTGCAGCAAGTTTTCTACGCATATAAGCAATGCGAGATTGTAATGGAAGGTGTTTAGGGCAGTTGTCTTCGCAACCTAGCAAACTCATACAACCAAACACACCGTCATCATCGCCGATTAACTCGTAGAAATCATCGTCTGTTCTGTTATCAAGAGCGTCGATTTTAAATCTAGCTACGCGGTTGATACCAACAGCACCGATAAAATCCTCTCTCATAATCGCAGTTCCGCATGCTGCCACACAGATACCGCACTCGATACAACGATCTAGCTCGAAAACCTCTTGTGCTACTTCTGGTTCGACTTTTTCCTCTAATTTAGAGATGTCAGTTACATGGTCAGTGTGGATCCAGCTCTCGACTCTCTTACTCATCGCGTTCATCCAGTTACCTGTATCTACGCTCAAATCTTTTAGTAGTTTGAATACAGGAAGTGGCATAAGCTCGATAACGCCCTCTGGATAGTCTTTTGTTAGTGTGCGACAAGCAAGTGCTGGCTTACCATTGACTAACATACCGCAGCTACCGCAGATACCAGCACGACATACGAAGTCGAAGCTTAGCTCTGGGTCAAATTTTTCGCGGATGACATTAAGTGCGATAAATAGTGTCATACCATCTGTTTCTTCAAGCTCATAAGTCGCAAAGTGAGGTTTAGAAACCTTGCTTAGCGGATTAAATTTAAACGCTTTAATTGTGATTTTTCTACTCATATCCTATACCTGCTCTTTCATTTGGTGCTTTATATTTTGGTTGCAACTCATAATGCATTAGTGCTTCTTGGATTTCATAGCGTCCTCTGCCCTCTGATTCCATTTTTGCTCTAATGTCATCAACTTCTTTTTGGCGTTTAGCACTATCTGGGTGCTCGATAATGTTACCCTTAGCGCCATAACCACGGAACGCTGGTGGGATTTCCATTTTCATAATATCTAGTGGCTCGTAAGTTAGAGTTGGCAATGTATCGCCGTCTTTCCAAGTCGCTAGTGTGCGTTTTAGCCAGTTTGCGTCATCGCGTTTTGTGAAGTCTTCGCGGTAGTGAGCGCCACGGCTCTCTGTGCGATCTAGTGCGCCTTTTGCAACGCAAAGTGCAAGTTTAAGCATCATAGGAACACGATAAGCCTCTTCTAGCTCTGGGTTTCCAAATAGCTCTTTGTTTGAAATTTTAACATTTGTTGATTCTTTGTAAAGCTCTTCTAGCTCTTTTACAGCTTTTGCCAAGCCCTCGCCTGTGCGGAAAATCGCAACATGTTCCCACATGATATCTTTCATTTTGTTTTTGATCTCAAATACATTGTATTTGCCGTCTTTATCAAGTAGGCTTTGTAGGTAAGCTTGTGATTTATTTACAAATTTTTCAATTGAAGTTGTTTTGATATCGATTTCGTGGCTTGCGCAGAAATCTGCGAAGTAATCACCTACAATCATACCAGCGACAACTGTCTCAGAAACTGAGTTTCCACCCAAGCGGTTGAATCCGTGCATATCCCAGCATGCAGCCTCACCAGCTGAGAATAGACCTGCTAGTGTTGGGCTTTCGCCTGTTGCTTTTGTTTTGATTCCACCCATTGAGTAGTGTTGCATTGGAAGGATTGGAGCCCAACCTTTGCCTCTTTTGCGACCATTTTCATCTGTATAAGTCTCTGTATCAGCTGGATCGATACCGTTGAAAATTTGGCAAATTTCTTGAACATCGCGAAGGTTTTTCTCAATATGCTCGCGACCCAAGATAGAAATATCAAGCCAAACATGGTATCCATAAGGGCTAGGAACACCTTTACCATTTCTGATGTGCTCCATAATACGGCGTGAAACAACATCGCGGCTAGCTAGTTCTTTTTTCTCTGGTTCATAATCAGGCATAAAGCGATATCCATCGACATCACGCAAGATACCACCATCACCACGGCAACCCTCAGTTAGCAAGATACCACTTGGAACGATTGGAGTTGGGTGGAATTGAACTGCTTCCATATTTCCTAATTGAGCTACGCCTGTTTCTAGTGCGATAGCAGCACCAGTTCCCTCACAAACAACAGCGTTTGTAGTGTGGCGATATACACGACCGTAACCACCAGTTGCGATTAGTGTGCCTTTTGCAACATAAGCTGTAAGCTCGCCAGTTACTAAATCGCGAACAATCGCGCCATAACAGCGGTTGTTTTCGTGGATTAGAGCGATTGCTTCTTTTCTATCGTGGATATCGACATTGTGTTTTAATGCCTCGTTTGCAACAGCAAAAAGCATAGTGTGACCAGTAGCGTCAGCTGTGTAGCAAGTTCTCCATTTTTTTGTTCCACCAAAATCACGGCTGTGAATTAGACCATGAACTTCTTCTTTTTCTTCGATTGTTGTTTTTTGAGCGTTGATAATCGCGCTTCTTTTACCTTTTGTGATACGAGTCCATGGAACGCCCCACGCAGCTAGCTCACGAATAGCTTTTGGAGCTGTTTGAGCAAACATTCTAGCTACATCTTGATCGCAACCCCAGTCGCTACCTTTTACGGTATCAGCGAAATGCACATCTTCATTATCGCCTTCACTCATTTTAGAATTACCAAGACTTGCTTGCATACCACCTTGTGCTGCTGCTGAGTGCGAGCGTTTAACAGGAATAAGGCTTAAAACTACTGTGCTAAGCCCTTTTTCGCCAGCAGCTACCGCAGCGCGTAGGCCTGCAAGCCCACCACCGATAACTAATGCATCATAATATTTAACATTCATATTTCAATTCCCTATTTTATAAATTTACACCGATTTTGATAAATGCAGCCAAAGATAAAAGACCTAAAATTAAGAAGAAAGCTGAAACAATCCATTTTAATTTTTTAAGTTTTTTACGACTTTCTTTTGCATCAGGACCTTCGAAAATACCCCATTTAACGCATAGTCTGTATAAACCAATGCTACCGTGAAGTTCAACAGCGAAAAGCAATACTAGGTAGAACAACCACATAAAATGGCTTACTACACGAGCACCTGACATATCACCTGAAATTTTATCAGAGTTTGTGATGATGAAAATAAGGTGTGCAGCACCCAAGAAGAACATAATAAAGCCAGTGATTGCTTGAACCCACCAAAGTGAAGTATCTTCGTGTTTGAAGCGTTTCATGTGAGCACGATATGATTGCCATTGGCGGAAATTGATTGGCATTTTTCTCATACCTAGCGCAGCGTGAATAAAGAAAATGATAAATACAGCAAGAGCTAAGAAAGATGTAATATAGCTCATAGAAGGGCTGTCGCTCAAAAATCTTAATTCTAAGAATTCAACAACTTTGGTAAAAAAGTCTCCACCGAACAATACAGTAGAAACAAACATCATATGCACCCACATAAATAGACCCAAAATTCCACCACTGATACTTTGGATTAAGTCTAGGCGCGCTGGCATACGGCTTTTTGTGCGATCCGTGCGGATACCTAAGAAGCCTTCGATTTGCTCGCTCATGAGCTCTCCTTATAGAAAATTAGTTAGTTAAATTACTAACAATTTGTAAATTTAACTTTAACAGGACATTATAGTATTTTTTAACTTTAAGTAAAGTTAATTACGCCCTATTAGTTGAAATTTCAAAGAAATTTTTAATATAACACCCGCCAAAAACATAACGAGCGATAAAATTTGCCCCATTGAAAATCCAGCGATTACAAACCCAATCCCAGCGTCTGGTTCTCTGAAAAATTCGCTCACAAAGCGCATAAATGTGTATAAAATAGCATAGTTGCAAATCAGTTCGCCGTCGAATTTCTTAAATTTCCTACTAAAAAACAAAATCACAAAAATCAAAATTCCTTCGAGCAAACCCTCGTAAATTTGGCTAGGGTGGCGAAGCACACCATCTACAAAAATCCCCCAGCTCACATCAGTTGCGCGCCCGATTAGCTCTTGGTTTAAAAAATTCCCAATCCGCCCGAAAAAATACCCAAGCGGCACGCTAAGCGCGACAAGATCGAGTAGCGCCCACTGGTTTTGGGCGTGGCGACGGCAAAACGCTATTGTGGCGATGATAAATCCAACCACCGCCCCGTGGTAACTCATACCGCGAATTCCGATAAATTCGCCATTATAAAAAGGGTTGAAAATTTGCCACGGGTGAGTGAAATACCACAGCGCCTCGCCTGAATAAATCGCGATATATCCGAGCCTAGCGCCCAAAATCACGCCGATTTCGACCCAGATGAAATAATTATCCAGCACCGCACTGCTAAATTTCAGCCCGTCGCGCTTAGCAATCCATTTGGCCATAAAGAGTGCGATTAGCAGGGCCAAAACATACATTATGCCATACCAATGCACGCTAAAACCAGCGATGCTAAACGCAACTGGGTCAAATTTTTCGTAAATGTGGTTCCAAAATTCCAACTCTCGCCCCTAATTAAATTTGTAAATTTGGCTAAATTTTAAGCCCCAAGCTATTTTTCACAACCACGCAAAAATCCGCCAAAAAATACCCAAACGCCTTGTAATAATCGCTTTTAGCATTGATTTGCAAATGTCCAGCTAGCCCACGCAGGCTTGGCATGATAAAATTCGTCAAATACTCGCCCAAAATATTGTGCGATTTTTCGTTTATATCTTGCTTGAAAATCATCGCCAACAGCCCTAGCATGTTTGCAGCGTGTGTATCTGGCAAATCCGCAAATGGCTTTTTGAAGCGACATTTTTCATAAAAAACGCTTACTTCACTCGCACTTATTAGCTTGAAATAGCTCATATCAAAGGCCTCTTTGAGATTTTCAAAATCAGCGCAAATGGCCTCATAATCGCTATCTTTAACCCTCGCCCAAAGCTCTTGGCCCTTTTTGTTTTCTGGATTTTCGTTGATTATAATCCATTTGCTAGCAAGTTTTTCGAAATTTTCCTTGCTTATCGCGCCCTTAAAATTCGTCGCGAAAATTATACACATAACCGAATAAAGTTCCCCTACTTTCATGTTTTCTCCTTAAATTTCACTAGCTTTTTTAATTTTTTCTACACCAAATTTTGACCAAATTTGATTCATTGATTTATCTAAACTTTGGCGTTTTTTATCGATTTCATCGAAAAGCAGCGTCGCGCACTCTGCGCTATTTGCGCCAAAATTTGATAAATTTAGCGACACATGAATTATCGCATCGCCCCTATGCACATCAATAGCCTCGAAAAGCAAAAGCGCCGTCTCATCGAGCAAATCTAGGCTAAAAGGTCTATGCTGGCTAAGCCTTTTAGAGCTCTCATCGCGCGATTTGTAGCGGATTTTGACCTCGTATGTCAGCGGGTTTAGCCCACCCTCTAAAACCTCGCTAGCTAGGTGGCGAGAGAGGATTTTAATGCGCCTTTTGATCTCGTCCCTATCGAAACACGGCTCGAAACTGCGCCCAAGACCGATACTTTTGCGCTCCCTGCTAACCTGCACCCGCTCGCTCGTATCGCCACTGATTTGAGCGAAAATTTGCTCGCCGTTTTTGCCCATTTTTTCGAAAATTTCTCTATGTCCCCACGCGTCGCCAATACTTTTAATTCCGTATTTTGCGAGCGTTTTTTGCATAGATTTTCCCACACCTGGGAATTTTGAAATTTCGACATCTCTAAGCTCGGTTTTAAGGCGCGAGATGGGTATTTCACGCACCCCAAAAGGCTTGGCTAAATCAGTGGCGAGCTTGGCGATAAATTTCGCCTCGCTTAGCCCCACGCTGCTAGGAAGCCCGAATTTCGCCTTGATTTCGCTTTGCAAAAATAGCGCAAACTCGCGCGCGTTTTCGTTGTATTTCGTGCCACGCAAATCCAAAAAAAACTCATCAACGCTAAATTTTTCGATTTCTGGCGTGAAATTTAGCAAAAATTTGTAAATTTGGTTTGAAATCTTGCCATACACGCCATGCTTTGCCGCGTCCAGCACTAGCTCTGGACAGGCTAGAAGCGCCATTTTTAGGGGTTGCGCTGAATGCACGCCAAATTTTCTAGCCTCGTAACTAGCGCTTAAAACCACACCTTTTTGCAAGGATTTTAGCCTTTTTTGCTCATCGCCGAAATTTTGCAAATTTTGCTCTTTTTGGGCTTGAATTTTAAAATTTTCCGCTCTCTCATCAAAGTGAAATTTCGCCCCAAAGCCCTCATCTTTATTAGCGAAAATTTCCTCATTATTTCCGCCGATAACTGCGACAGGAACTCCGCTAAGAGCGGGATTTATCAGCCTTGCGACAGATACGAAAAAGCAGTCTAAATCGATATGCGCTATCAAACTATATCTATCCCAAATCCACTAAGTCCAGCGTATTCCTTCGGGCTGGAATTTGACAGAATTTTGATTTTTTTGATCCCCAAATGCGCTAAAATCTGCGCCCCGATACCATAGCTTTTGAAATCGCCCTTGTGTGAAGCCGAATTTAGCGCCACAATCACGCCACCACTCGTGCTTAAAATTTCTAAATTTTGCATAAAATCATCGTAATTTTCATCTTGCATAAACTCTAAATCACTTGAAATTTTATGAAATTTTACATTGCAAATTTCGCCAATTTCGCCGAAAATAAAGACTTTGTGAGCGTTGTCATCGTGGTCTGTGATTTCGCAAACTCTGCAAGGCTTACCGCAAATTTTACCCTCGCTAAATTCGCCAAATTTAACCAAAGTTTCGTGTTTTAATCTGTATTCGACGATTTGGGCGATTGAAATCATATTTATGCCAAATTTTTCGCAGAATTTCTCCAAATCATCGCGTCTTGCCATTGTGCCGTCTTCATTTACGATCTCGCAAATCACCGCACTTGGCGCGATTCCAGCGAGCTTGCACAAATCCACAGAGCCCTCAGTGTGGCCTGTGCGCACGAGCACTCCGCCTTTTTTGGCGATGAGCGGATTTATGTGGCCAGGGCGCACGAAGTCGCTTGGGGTGGAGTTTGGGCGCGCCATAAGCTCGATTGTCATATTTCGCTCATACGCGCTAACGCCCGTGGTTGCGTCTTTTGCGTCGATTGTGATAGTAAATGCCGTCTCGTGAGAAGAGGTGTTTTTATCGACCATTAGGGGCAAATCTAGCCTTTTGGCGATTTCCTCGTCCAGTGCGACGCAAACCACGCCACGAGCGTGTGTGATAGCGAAATTTACCTTCTCCGCGCTCGTAAAAGTCGCAGGAAAAATCAAATCGCCCTCATTTTCGCGATCAACATCATCGACCATGACAATCATCTTGCCATTTTTCATATCTTGTATAGCTTGTTCTACGCTAACCATTTTTAATCCTTATTCAAATTTTCAAATCCAGCTTTTATCTTTTCATAAAGCGGAGCAAAGCTGACGCCATTTACACGCACATTTGCGATTGTAGTGATGAAATTCGTATCTCTCTCCCAGCGCGGAACTAGATGATAATGCACATGCTCGGCTATCCCAGCCCCAGCGGCGGAGCCTAGATTCATACCGATATTCACCCCCTTTGCGCCAAGACAGCCTTTTAGCACTCGCACGCCCTTTTGGACATATTCGCTCATCTCTAACCACGCTTCTAGCGGTAAATTCTCGATATTATCGGTGTGCTCGTAAGGAATCACCATAAAAGCCCCGGGATTGTATGGATATAAATTCATAAGCCCGAAGCAAAATTTAGCGCGAAATACCACGCCTACACACTTTTCTCCATTTTTTGCCTTTGCGGTTGCGCAAAATGGGCAACCGCTGCGTTTTTCGGTAAAATAATCACTTCTCCACGGAGCACAAATATATTCCATTATATCTCCTTTGTGCCATATTTTACGGCTTTTAGCGCCGCACCGACATCATCTTGGCGCATAAAACTCTCGCCGATTAAAAACGCATCGACCCCGCGCGCGCTTAATTCGAGTAGCTGTTCGTGCGAGCCTAGCCCACTTTCAGCCACGATGATTTTGCCATTTGGGATAAGCGGGATTAAATTTGCCGATAAGCTCAAATCAACCTCGAAAGTCTGCAAATTTCGGTGATTTATGCCGATTATATCAGCCCCTGCGAAAATCGCCTTTTTCAAATCATCTTTATCGTGAATTTCAAAAAGCGCTTCAAGCCCCAAATGCCTAGCAAATTCCAAAAGTCTTTTAAGCTCTTTTTGCTCCAAAGCTTTTGCGATTAATAGCACAAAATCCGCCCCATACACGAGCGCTTCTAGGATTTGATACTCATCGATTATAAAATCTTTGCGCAAAATCGGCGTGTTTGTGTAACGCCTGATTTGCGAAATGTAGCTAATATCGCCCTTAAAATAGTGTGGCTCAGTCAAAATAGAAAACGCACTCGCGCCTGATTTTTCATACTCCATAGCGATTTTAAGCGGATCGAAATCCTCTCTGATGACGCCCTTGCTAGGGCTTGCTTTTTTCACCTCTGCGATTATGCGAAGCGGATTATCCGGGGTGCTTTTTAGCGCGTTTTTCGCGTCGCGCGGTATCATGGGGTTGGCACTTAGCGTGCGACCAAGCATATCAAAGCTAAATTTTTCTTTGCGCCTAGCCAAATCCTCGCGCGTTTTTTCTAAAATTTCATCTAAAATCATTTTTGCGCCTTTATTCCGCCTGCGATTTCGCCTATTTTTTGGATATTTTTATCTATCACGCATCTCTCTATCGCGCTCACATGCCCCTTGCCCTCATCGCTAGTGTAAAACTCATCGTCTTTTATCTTGTCCATCCACTCTTTGGCTTTTTCGCACTCGCCAAGTTTATAAAACCCCCATGCTAGCGAGTCTATGTAATAAACTGAATTTGGCTCGTCTTTTAGGGCGCGCTCGACATAATCAATGCCCTTTTTGATATCTAAATCATGATCGATTAAAATATATCCGTAGTAATTCAAATGCACCGGATCTTTTAGTTTGCTAGCTATGTTTTCAAATTTCGCCACGACTTCGTTAATTTGAGCAGCTGTTTTTTTATCGCCAAAAGATTCATACAGATAAATCGCCTCGTTCGCCAAATAATCGTAATTTTCGGTTTTCGAAAACTCCTCGCGCGCTAATCTCATAGCTGTGGCGAAGTCCTTTTTCTGGGCGTAAGCGTCCATTATGAGATCTTTTTTATAATCGTATTTTTGCAAAATTTCGATGATTTTATCAAATTCCTTCATATAATAATAAATCCCAATCATATCGTCTAGGAATTTTGTATTTTTTTTGCTCTCATACAGCGCCTCATCGAGTTTGGCGACCTCAAAGTATTTTTTTTGCATGCGATACACATCAGCCAAAACCTCGCACACCATACCACTAGCGCACCCGTAAATTCGCCTATGTGTCTCCATGATACGCACCGCAGCGTCGCTACTATCAAGCCTATTTAAAAGCACATCGCTAAGGCGGATTAAATTTTCCTCTGATTTTTCCAGCTCGTAGGCCTTTTCGAAATACTGCTTGGCTAGGGCGAAATTATCCATAGCATAATATGTCGCGCCCAAAATCGAGTAATTTCTCGAATTTACCTCTAAATTTGCTAAATGAAGCGCGGTAGTGTTGGCTTTGAGTATTTCGCCCTGCCCCATATAATACCCCACTTTTACGCGCAAATACTCGCTATCATCAGCCAAAATTTTATCGCCCAAAGCTAGGTAGCGCGCCGTTGCTTTGCTATCTTTTAAGAAAAACGCAAGCTTTAAGGCTTCTAGCAAATACACCTGCGAATTTGTCTTTAAAAAGGCTTTTTCGTAAAGCTTCATTGCGCTTTGCGGGTCTTTATTGGCTAGTTCGAGCGCAGTTAGCAGATCGAAATTTAGCTCAGCCTCATCGTAAGCCTTCATCGCCTCTTTTAACTTTTGCGGTGTGGTGGCCTTTTGCGCTACATTTTCGCTAGCGTTTTTCTCGGGTACCGGCGCAGTATTTGTGATAACCGAGCTTTTATTCATATCTTTTATCGCGTCGCTTTTGGTTTCGCTAGCGCCCAAATTTAGGGTGCCAAGAGCCAAAAAAGCGGTTAAAATTTTACCCCAATACATTCTTTCTCCAATTCATCTTTATGCTCTTTGAAATATTCCCAAAATGGAAAGGTTCTACATTGATTTGGTCTGTATTCATAAATCCCGCAGTTTCGGTGCTTTTCGTCGAAAAACACACACGCCATACCGTCAAGGTATGGTTTTTCTTTTATGCTAAATTTATTCCCAACTCGCTGCAAAAATACGCGGATAAAATTTGCCTTATCTATCCCCATAAATTCGCTGAGTTTCTCGATTTCTGCGTCATTTATCCAAATATATCCGCTCTCGCCCGTGCAACACTTGCCGCCGCAGCTTTCGCAGGCGCTACTATCGAAGGTATAGTCAAACTCACTCAATATCGACACTTTCTAAATTGGCTTTTTCATAAATTTTAGCCGTTATTTTACTTTTTTCACCATTAAGAAATGTATAAATCGGCGCACAAATTTCACAAAGCGAGTGCGAACTTTTTTGCGCCAAAAAAAGTGCGAGTTTGGCGGGCTTGTTTTCGTTGGGATAGATGAAAGCAAGCTTTGTCAAATTTAGCTTATAGTTTTGCAAAATTTCGCAAATTTGCGCGATTTTGCCAGCCTCGTAGCAAAAAATCAGCGCGCCTTTTGGCTTTAAATGAGTGTTGCTAACACGCACGAAATCGCTAAGGCTTAGGCTTGTGGCGCTTTTGCTTAGCGCGATGTGCGAATTTTGGCTAGTTAGGATTTTTTCCCTGTAAAATGGCGGATTTGAAACGATTAAATCAAATCTTTGCTCGCTTTTAAAATTTGCGAAATTTTCGTGCAAAATTTGCGCTTGCAATGAATTTTGCTCGCAATTTTTACGCAAAATTTCTAAATTTTGCTCTTGGATTTCAAGCAAGCTTAAATCTAAATTTGGAAAATCCCGCTTCAACATCAGCCCCAAAATCCCGCACCCTGCCCCAACATCTAAAATTTTAAGAGATTTTGTGGCGCGAGAGTTAAGCCAGTTTTCGCAGATAAAATTCCATAAAAAAATGGTATCGCTGGTGTAGCGATACCCACTTTTTAGCTGGAAAAGTCTCATAAATGCAGATTTTCTACGATTGTGTGAGCGTGGTTGAAGGCTACGACGATCGAACCGCCGTTTCTGGTGATCAAATCTCCACCCACAAAAAGCCCTTTTGTGGCTGTTTCACACCTCTCATCGACGCTTGGCACGCCGTTTTCGTCGAATTCTACGCCACATTTTTTAAGGAAATCCACAGGGCTCGTGCCACCGATTGCATAGATTATGCGATCATAAACTAACTCCATACCGTTTGTGAATTTCACTAGCACCTTGCCACTTTCGTTTTCTAGCGCTTCGATATCAAGGCCAAGGCGCAGGATAATGTCGCCATTTCTAGCCTCTTTTTTGATATCTTCTTCGTTGATTTCATTTAACCTTGTAAAACTCTCTTTGCGGTAGCATAGGGTAACGGTGTTTGTTTTGCATAGCGAGAGTGCGTATTCGGCGGCTGAGTTGCCACCGCCCACGACTAGGACTTTCTCATTGACGCTACATTTATCGAGATTGAAATTTACTTTTTGTGTAATTGATGGCGGGATTTTGTAGCTTGGTTTGTTTGGTTTGCCCATACGACCGATTGAGATGATGACATTGCGCGCCACAAATCCAGCTGAGGCTGTGGTTATGCAAAATAGCCCATCGTCCTTTTTCTCGACCTTTTCGACCTCGCTGTTGAAGTAAATATCGATATCGCCGTGATCTAGCAAGCTATCGAAATAATCCAACACGCTCTCTTTCGTGCCAGTCTCGAAGCTAATCGTGCCCTTTGTTTCGCTATCCATGCCCTTGTATTCTTTATCTACGCGTTTTTTGTCTTTGTAAAATTGTCTGATTGTTTGAGAGTGATTATCGCCTTTTTCTAGCAAAAGCACCTTGGCTACGCCTTTTCTTTTGGCCTCGACCACGGCCGCGATTCCGCAAGGACCGCCACCGATGACAACTACATCATAAACATTTATCATTTTTTTCCTTTGTGTTAAATTTTACAACCTTTGATTATAATCAAAATTTATTTATAAATGGTAAAAATTATTAAAATTTTAAAGATTTAATTAGTCTGTTTTATTTTTACCCAAAACTTAGCCCAAAAATGCTAAATTTAGAAAAAATTTAAAGGAAAATAATGATTTTAGCCATTGAAAGTAGCTGTGATGACAGCTCGATTGCTGTGCTAAACAGCTCGAATTTCGCATTAGAGTTTTACGAAAAAATCTCCCAAGAACTCGAACACTCCAAATACGGCGGTGTCGTGCCAGAACTAGCTGCTAGGCTTCATACGCAAGCCCTTCCTAACATTTTAGAGCGCGCAAAGCCCTTTTTTGGCTCTCTTAAAGCCGTCGCCGTAACGCACGCACCGGGCCTTAGTGTGAGTTTGATAGGGGGTGTGAATATGGCAAAAACTCTTAGCCTTGCGCTAAATTTGCCACTAATTGGCGTAAATCACCTAATTGGGCATATTTATTCGCTATTTTTGGACAAAGAAGCAGAGTTTCCGCTTGGGGTTTTGTTAGTAAGTGGCGGGCATACGATGATTCTTGATATTGACGCCCAGGGCGTAATCAGCGTGCTTGCAAGCACTAGCGATGATAGCTTTGGCGAGACATTTGACAAATGCGCCAAAATGCTAGGACTTGGCTATCCAGGCGGCGCGATAATCGAAAATTTAGCCAAAAATGGCAAGCCAAAATTTAGCTTTCCAGTGCCTTTAAAGGGCGATAAACGCCTACAATACAGCTTCTCAGGCCTTAAAAATGCCGTTCGAGTGCAAATCGAAAAACTATCGCAAAATGGCGAACTAGCGGGGCAAGATAAGTGCGATATCGCCTACGCCTTTCAAAAAAGTGCTTGCGAGCATATCATGGATAAACTCTCGCGGGTCTTTGATGAGCGCAAATTTAGGCGTTTTGGCGTCGTGGGTGGGGCTAGTGCGAATACGCATTTGAGGCAAAATTTGGCAAATTTATGCGACGCGCACGAGTGCGAACTTTTATTTGCGCCACTGAAATTTTGCTCGGATAATGCTGCGATGATAGCTAGGGCTGGGCTCGAAAAATACCGCAACCACGACTTCATTGCACCGCAAAATTTGCAAATTATCCCAAGTTTAAATTTAAACTCCGCATTTGAGTGAAATTTAAATTTTAAAAATCGTTCAATCCTAAATTTAAGTAGAATTTTGCTCTAAATTTTACTGGATTGCTTTGCTTTGCTCGCAATGACAGCGAATTTAGCGTAAGGAATTTTAAATTTCGATTTCATACTCGATTGGATCTTTTACGCCGGCTTTTGCAAAGCCATTTAGGCGTAATCGACAGCTATCGCACACGCCACAAGCCTTGTGCGAGTTTGTGTAACAGCTCCAAGTAAGCCCCAAATTTACGCCATTTTCAAGCGCACGCGCCACAATCTCGCCCTTGTTTAAATGCACCAAAGGCGTTTTAATCTCCACGCTAAAATTCGGCGAAGTGCCCGCATTTATCGCGCTTTGCATTTTTGCGATAAATTCCGCCGTGCAATCAGGATATCCGCTACTATCCTCCTGCACCACGCCGATGAAAATCGCCTCACACCCCTCACGCTCGGCAAGCGCGCCCGCGATACTCAAAAACACGCCGTTTCGAAACGGCACATAGGTGTTTGGGATCTCGTTTTTGTCGATATTTGCGCCCTTTCGCACACTAAGGCTCGTATCTGTAAGCGAGTTTGCGCCGATTTGCGCGATAAATCTAGCATCCAGCGTGTATCGCCTCGTAACGCCCAAATCATCACAAATTCGCAAGAAACTCTCCCGCTCCTTCGCCTCCGTTCTCTGTCCGTAATCAAAATGCAGCGCAACTACCTCGTAGCCCCTATTTTTGGCGATATACGCACAGGTCGTGCTATCCATACCGCCACTGATGATACATAAAGCTTTTTTCAAATTTAATCCTTTTTTGGTAGAATTATAGGCAAATTTTGATTTAAAGGGCTTGAAATTGATACTTTGTGAAGAAAATTACCCAAAAATTTTGGACGAAATTTTAACTACGCTTAGCGCAGGCGCGGTCGAGCTAGTCTTCGTGCGAAGCGAGGAAATGCGCGAAATCAACAAAAGCGCGCGTGGGGTAGATAAAACCACCGATGTGCTTAGTTTTCCGCTCGAAATTGTGCCAGGTGGTGCGAATACTGCCCCGATAGGCTCTGTTGTGATAAATTTGGATTTAGTAGAGCAAAAAGCGTTAGAATTTTCACACTCAAATAACGATGAAATCGCGCTTTTATTCACACACGGACTTTTGCATATTTTGGGTTTTGATCACGAAATTGATAACGGGCAAATGCGCGAAAAAGAGTGCGAAATCATCGCTAAATTTAATCTTCCAAAAAGCCTGATTGTGCGCACAGATGAAATTTAAGAAAAATTAATCGGATCCATATCAATCTCAACGGGCAAATGCGCTAAAAGTGCGCCAGCCTTTAAAAGTGGCGTGTGCGTGCTAGCTCGAAGCAGTATTTCGTAGCGAAATTTGCCCGCAATCAGCGCAATTCCAGCCTTGCCGTGCCCTATGATTTGCAAATTGGCTAGTTTTCTGGCTTTTAGCGCGCCGTGCAAAATTTCAAGCCCGCTAGCGCAAATTTTAGCCGCCTCTGCCTCGTTTTTATGCGAGATTAAAACACGCAAAAGCCTAGTGTATGGCGGATACAGCGGATCTCGATCCTCGCTTTCTTCTTCTAAAAACGCGTCATAATCCTGCAAAAAATCCTCAAAAAACACCCTTTGCAGAGTCTGTATCACGACCCTGCCTTCGCCCTTTCTACCGGCTCTGCCTGCTACTTGCATGCCAAGGGCTAGGGTCTTTTCACGCGCCCTAAAATCAGGGTAATTCAAATGCTCATCAATCCCCATAATCACCGCCAAATCCACACCATGGTAATCATGCCCCTTGCTAAGCATTTGCGTGCCTACCAAAATGTCGATTTTATGGGCGTTAAAATCGTTTAGTAGAGTTTCTAGCTTTCTTTGGGTCGTAATCTCATCGCGGTCAAATTTAGCGATTTTTGCCTCAGGGAAATTTGCTTTTAGCTCCTTTAAAAGCTCGCTCGTGCCCATTTTTTTGGCCTCGCTTACACTTTTGCCACATTTAGCGCAAGGCTGTTTGTAAAACGCGCTGTATCCGCAATAATGGCATTTTAGCGCCTTTTCCTTTTCGTGATAGCTCATACCCACCGAGCAAAACGGGCATTTGATAATCTCGCCACAACTCTTGCAAACCATATATTTGAAATTTGCGCGTGTGGGCAAAAATACCACCACTTGGCGATTTGCGCCTAGACTTGCGCTGATTTCTTTTTTTATTTTGGGCGTGAGAGCTGTTTCGCTCTCGTCGTAAATGTAGCGTTTGTGCGTGGCGTGATAGGTGCCTTTGAGCCTGAAATTTGGCTGTTTCGCAAAGCTCGTAAGAGAGGGCGTGGCTGAGCCAAGCACGGTTTTAACGCCACATTTGTGCGCGGCAAAAATCGCGAGATCTCGGGCATTTATGCGTGGAGTGGAGGCTGATTTGTAGCTATCATCGTGCTCCTCATCGACGATAATCGCGCCAAGGTTATGAAACGGCAAAAACAGCGCCGAGCGCGCGCCTGCGATAAGGCGAATTTTGCCTGCGAAAAAATCGGCTAAAATTTGGCGTTTTTTAGCGGGGGTAATTTTGGAGTGCCACACGCCAAGAGCCTCGCCGAAATACCCTTGCAAGCGCTTCGTCATTTGCGGTGTGAGCGAGATTTCTGGCATTAAAAATAGCGCTTGTTTGCCAGAGTTTAAAATTTCTGCTATGAGCGAGATATAAACCTCGCTTTTGCCACTTCCCGTATCGCCAAAAATCAGCGAAACGGCGTTTTGTTTGGCAAAATTTAGAGCTTTTGTCTGCTCTGGGGTCAAATTTGGCGTTTTTGTGAAATTTGGCTTTTCGCAAGGCGCGCAATTTATGCTCGAATTTGGCTCAAAAACCCCAAACGCCACGCCGATTTCGCAGATATAAAAATGCGAAATAAACTGCGCTAATTCCACCTGAAACGGCGTGAAATTTAGGGGCAAAATTTCGCTGATTTCTTTCGTGCAAAACTCGGGTTTTGGCACTTCGCGCAAAACTACACCGCGTTTTTGGGCGTTTTTTACGGAAATTTGGACTATTTGGTATGGTGAAATTTGTGAATTTGAAAAATAGGTAAGCGGTTTTAGTCTTGCCCCTAAAACCGCGATTTCATAGTAATACAAGCTTATTCTGCTAATGTTTGGCAAGTTGGTTTTGAGTGGTCACAATCAAATGTGCCAGCCTTGTGAGTAGCGTCTGCTGTTTGATAATATGTAAAATCAACGCAGTTGCCAGCTACACACGCTTCATAAGTTTTATTTCGTGTTTTAACTTTCCAGCCGTTTTTGCCAGTGCTTGCAGTTAGGTCATTTTGCAAAACATTACCAAACATATCAGAGCCACTGCTGTTTAAATCAGGCCATGCACTCTTGCCTTTTAATTGCTCTTCGCCTCTTTTTAGCGAAATTCCACTTCTAATCGAAGCCAAATCGCCTCTCATTTTTGCGACCGTAGCGTCATCTCTGGTCATAGCTAGTCTAGGCACAGCAACACCTGCTAAAATGCCGAGCACAACGATAACAAAAATCAACTCAATCATAGTAAATGCGTTTTTCATATTAAATCCTTTGATTTAAAATAGATTTAAGTATAGCTAAAATTAAATTAAGCTAGCTTTAAATTATTTTAAGCTAGCGATTTTTTGCGCAAATTTTACTCTCTGCCCTTGCGAAATTTCAAACTCTAAAAATTCCTTTTCGGCAATCATCACTATCGTAGAGCCAAGCTCGAAATTTCCGATATGTTCGCCCTTTTTAAAGCTCACGCCCTCGCCATAATCGAATTTATTATAATCAAAGTTCAAAATTTCCCTAGCCTTATCGTTAGCCTTAGCATTAGTTTGAATCCTCTCATCGAAGTCAAATTTCATCTTGCCTACATTTAGCGCCCCTACAAAAACCAGCCACAAAAGCCCGCCATTGCTCATTTTGCACAGCAGTACCACGCGCTCGTTTTTGGCATAAAGATTTGGCACTTTTAGCAGATATTTTTTTGCCACGCTGTGAAGCTCGCCCGGGATATATAGCGCACCAATGACGCTAAGATCGCATGGAGCGTGATAATGATGATAGTCTTTTGGGCTTAGATAGATGTTTGCGTATGTCAAATCCGCCGACATTTTAAAATCTCTGGAAGTTTTCATATCATCTAAATTTAGCAAACTAATAAAAATTTCTGAATTTTGCTTTTGCAAATCCCCAGCCCAAGATTTAAGCCCCAAAAGCTCCCAAATATCGTATTTATGCCCCTTTATGCTAAACGCGCTAAAATCACTCGTGCGCCCACACTCAAAAATCACTCCATCGCTCGGGCTCAAAAACGCGCTAGGCTCTGCGCAAATTTCACGCTCCCTCACTAAACGCCTCGTAAATAGCGCATTTAGGCTATCATAATCACCAGCACTTTTAAACTCGCTCATATCAATCTCAAAAGCGTCGATATATTTTTGATTTATAAACTTCTGCACAGGGCGCGGAAATTTTACCCCAGCCACAGCCCCAAAACAGCGTGAAATTAGCTTTTTCATCACTCTCTCCTTAGTCTTAGTAGCGCGATTTCTGCGTCGGCAAAAATCCTCATCGGAGGCCCCCAAAATCCAGCCCCACTGCTCACATAAATTTGCTTCGCTCCGTCATTATATAGCCCATGGACATATTTTTGATCGAGTGCTACAAGCAGGCTAAATGGGAAAATTTGCCCGCCGTGCGTGTGCCCGCAAATACACAAATCCACCTCATCTTTTACATGTAAATTTATAAATTTTGGCTGATGAGCGAGCAAAATTTTAGGTTTATTTGGATCTGCCATTTTTAGGGCTGCCCTGAAATTCGGCTCTAATTCATTAAATCTCACACCGCTTAAATCGTGCGTGCCAAGCAGATTTATCCCCATAAACTCCACGCTCTCGTTTTGCAAAACCCTCACGCCCTCGCGCTCCAAAGCTTCGATTAAGCCCTTCGCGCCTCTGTAATACTCGTGATTTCCTGTCACGAAAAACACAGGCTTTTTTAGTTCGCGCAAAGGCTCCAAAATATCGCCTAGCTCGTGAGAACGCAAATCAAACATATCGCCCACGATACACACGCCGTCGTGGCTGGTAGCGTTTATCTGCGCTACGATAGTCTGCAAAAAATCTTTTTTCAAAAACTCGCCCAAGTGTATGTCGCTCACCACTGCCAAATTCAGATCCTGGCTTAGATTTTTGATTTTGATATCGACCTCGTTGATTTTCGGAGTTTTAAGCGCGTTGTAAAAGCCCTTAAAAAGGTAGCTAAACGCCATTATTACGAAGGTTACATCTACGCAAATTTTAATAAATTTGCGCCTACTCTCGCTAAATTTGGCAAATTTTGCACTCACATTTAAAATATCATAGGCTAGGCACAAAAAGAAAAGCGAAAAGCTACTAGCCACGCAAACGACGCAAATTTTGTATAAAATTTCATCTTTTAGTGCGCCGACAAAAACGCTTCTAGTAAAAAACATACCCTCGAAAATCACCAAAAATAGGCAAAAAACTATCAAAAACGGCTTTATTTTTTTGAATTTATCATAAATTTCAAACCTAGCTGAGATTGATTTGTAAATGTATAAATTCAAAAAAACAAAGAGCGTCGTGGCTATAATCGGAAAAATATATGGGATTTTCACTCTTACTCCAAATCAGATAAATTTTTCTAATTTTTCTCTATCAAAGCCCGAAATTTCGCCGTCTTTATCGACCAAAAGCGCGCCAGATTTTTTAAATTTCGTAATCGTGCGAGAAAATGTCTCGGGGGTGATATTTAAAATTTTGGCGATTTTAATGTGTTTTGAGCTGGTAAAAATATCAAAATTTTCGATGATAAACTTTGATATTTTTGCCTCGCTAGGTAGCACGACGCTGTTTTCAAACGCAAATTCTAGCGCCCTTAACTTCGCCGAAATTGATTTTATAATGCTAATGCAAATCTCAGGCTCACTCAAAAATTCTTCGACAAATTTTTCATAATCTATTTTTAAAACCTCGCCACCGCTAGCAAAGCGCGCGCTGGCTGGATAGGGGATATTTTCGAAATTTACAGCCTCAGCCACGAAAGACATCGGGCGGATTTCGTGGATATAGATCTCCTTGCCACTAGGAGCTGTTTTATAAATCTCGATTGTGCCTTTAAGCAAGATGATTAAATGAGAGCTTGTATCGCCCTCATAAAATAAAATTTCTCCCTTTTTAAAAGCCTTTTTGCTACTAATCTGCGCTAATCGCTCGATTTTGGCCTCATCAAGCCCCATAAAAAAATGGATAAATTTCAAAATTTCCATATTATTTTTTTAACAAATCCCTGATTTCGCTTAGAAGTTTGATATCTTCGCTAGGCTCAGCTGGGGCCTCAGGCTCGGCTGGTTTTTCTTTTTTAAGCTTGTTAATCGCCTTAATAGCGCAAAAAATACAAAATGCGATAATGATAAAATCAACCGCTGTTTGGATAAACGAGCCGTAATTTATCGTCACGGCTGGTGTTTCGCCCACAGCCTCTTTTAAAACGATTTTTAAATCGGTAAAATTCATACCACCTGTGATAACTCCGACGATTGGCATAATGACATCGCTTACTAGCGAAGTTACGATCTTGCCAAAGGCTCCACCGATGACCACACCCACTGCCATATCGATGACATTGCCTTTCATTGCGAATTCTTTGAATTCTTGAATAAAGCTCATTAAAAGCCTCCTTTGGGAAATAAAAGGATAGATAATAACCTAATTTTGCTTACTTTTTGCTTTTTATTAGGTAGAAAAAAGTATAATGGCAAATTTTGAAATTTAATAAAGAAAAGGAAAATTTATGTATAGATTTGCGCCATCACCCACAGGCGATATGCACATTGGAAACTTACGCGCCGCGATTTTTAACTATATCCGCTCGCTTCAAGATAAAAGTGGATTTATTTTGCGTATCGAGGATACCGATACTGCCCGCAATATCGAGGGCAAAGACAAAGATATAATGGAAATTTTATCCCTTTTTGGTATCAAATGGCAAACGCTATATTATCAAAGCAAAAATTTAAAATTTCACCAAGAATTCGCCGCCAAGCTTCTGCAAGAGGGCAAGGCGTTTTGCTGTTTTTGTAGCGAAGAAGAACTTGCCGCCAAAAAAGAAAAAGCCAAAGAAAAAGGCGTAGCGTATCGCTACGACGGGACTTGCGAACATTTAAGTGACGCTGAGGTCATAGACAATCCAAAGCCATTTACAATTAGGCTTAAAAAACCAACCAGAGTTTTGAAATTCACAGACGCTATCAAAGGCGAGATTAGCTTCGAGCCCGAAAATATAGATAGTTTCGTCATTATGCGCGCCGATAAAACTCCGACATATAATTTCGCTTGCGCCACTGATGATATGTTAGAGGGTGTTACCTTCGTAATCAGGGGCGAGGATCATGTCAGTAACACCCCGAAACAAAACTGGATTAGGGAGTGTTTGGGATATACAGACGAGATTTCATACGCGCATTTGCCGATTATTTTGGGGCCTGATGGCAAGAAAATGTCCAAACGCGACGACGCAAGTAGCGTAAAATGGATGCTAGAAACTGGATTTTTGCCTGAGGCGATTGCGAATTATTTGGTTTTGCTTGGAAATAAAACCCCGTGCGAGGTTTTTAGTATCGAAGAGGCGGTGGAGTTTTTCGATATCGCTAAAATTTCAAAAGCACCTGCTAAATTTGACATCGACAAGCTTGCATTTATCAACCGAGAACACATCAAAAGAGCAAGCGCACAGCGCATTTGCGAGCTTTTTGGCGTAGATGAGAGCAAGGTAGAGTTAGTGAAATTTTACACCCAAGAATCCAGCCTAATCCCAGAAATCAAAGCGAAAATTAGCGCAATTTTTAGCCAAAAAGAAATTCCAAGCGAATTTAGCCAAAACGCTGAAATTTTGCGAAATGAAATTTTAAATTTAACCCAAATTCCAGCCGAATTTAACGAGTTAAAAACAATTCTTATGGAAAAAACTGCTCTCAAAGGCAAGGCGTTTTTTATGCCACTTAGATTGCTTCTTACAGGCGCGCCTCACGGACCAGAGCTTGGTGAGCTTTACCCACTCATAAAATCATCAATCAAGGAAATCCTAAATGCTAGCAAATAGCCTAATTTACGGCGTTTTAATCACTTTGCACTACGCCATACAAGCCTACATTTTGCTTGTGTTTGTCGCCTGCGTGCTTAGCTTCATACGCCCAAATCCGTTTAACAAATTTGTCCAAGCGATTTATAAGCTTACAACCCCGGCTTTCAAGCTCGTGCGCAGGTATATCCCAACCACGCTTGGCGGGTTTGATTTCGCCCCGCTTGTGATTTTAATCGGCCTTAGCGTGATTGATAATGCGATAATTTATGCCTTACAAAGGAGTGTTTTTTGAAAATTTTATTTAAATTTAGCCTAGCGGTGGCACTTTGCGCGAGTTTTGCCACAGCAAATGTCAAAAGCTACGAAGAGATAAAAAACGAGCCAAAATCTTTGGCGAAAGATTATTACATTTACCGCCTAGCCACTGAGACCAAATATGATAAAAACGAGCTAAAAGCCCTTAGAAAGGCTGGAATTTACCGCTATCGTGGCAAGATAAAAAAGGAACTTGATAAAATTTTAGGCGCGTTTAAGGCTCTGCCAAAGCCAGATAAGTGCGCAGGTGTAACGAGCGCAAATATACTAGACGCGAATTTAACCTGCCAAAAGGCTAGAAGTTATCCAGCATTTGTGGCAAAGCTAAGCCCCAAAACTCGCTCGGCGTTAATTAGCAAATTTGAAAATAGCGGAAATTTGGGCGCGATGAGTGCGATAAATTTGTTAAAAGGCTTTAATTCAGGCTCGCCGGCGCAGTATTTTAAAGAGAGCGGTCATGCGCAAAATTATTTTTCATATTATCAATTCAAGGGCGATGAGAGCTTGCTAAACATAAACGCAAGCCCCGCTTTTATCACAGATATGGCGCAACTCTCTGGCTTTAAAAGCGTGCTTGAAGATGCTGTAATCAAGCGCAAATATCCAAATTTGCGCCAATCCATGCTAGGAATTAATCCGCAAAAAGTGGATAAAGAAATCGCGTTTTTGCTCGGCGTAAATGCTCTAACTTATGGCGATGAGGCGCAGGCTTTGGCGTATTTTAGGCGCGCAGCAGCTACGATAGAGAGCGTGCATAACTCGCACAATGCGAAATTTTGGGTCTATTTGCTAAGTAAAGACGAAAATATCTTGCGCGAGCTTGCCAAAAGCAACTATTATAGCCTCTATTCGCTCTACGCAAAGGAAATTTTGGGCGATAAAAGCCTAAATATCATAAATCCAACCCCAGCGCGCGATAAAATTTCAAACTATGATATCAAAAACCCATTTAACTGGGTTCGCACCAAGGCCAAAGCCGATAAAATGGGCAAAGCAGAGCTTTTGGAGTTTGCGAAGAAATTCGATACAAAAGAGAGCCTTGGCGAATGGGCGTATATAATGAATAAAGCTAATGGCGGGCGCGATAACTACTATCTAACGCCATTTATGGAGCATATTGGCACTACTGATTTGCACCGCCAAGCGCTGATTTTAGCCCTTGGCCGCCAAGAATCACGCTTTATCCCAAGCGCGGTTTCAACATCGTATGCGCTTGGTATGATGCAGTTTATGCCATTTGTGGCAAACGATATCGCCAAAAAGCAGGTTAGTATCGAGGGTTGGGATCAAGATATGATGTTTGATCCAAAAATCGCCTATAAATTCGCCAATATCCACATCGATACACTCGAAACCAAGCTACTTAGCCCCGTTTTTATCGCATACGCATACAATGGCGGACTAGAATTTACGAGCAAGCTTCTAAAACGCGCAGATTTGTTTAATATGGGCAAATACGAGCCATTTTTGAGTATGGAGCTAGTAACATTTGCTGAGAGCAGGGATTATGGCAAGAAGGTTTTGGCAAATTATGTGATTTATTCGCATATTTTAAACCCAAATTCAAAGGTAAGCGTGCGTGAGGAGCTAGATAAGCTCTTAATCCCAAGCAAGAGTGATAAAATTCGCTAAATTTAACCAAATTTAGCGAATTTATTAAAATTCAAAATTTGGCGAAATTTAAAATTTCGCCAAATTCACTAACTTTCCAATCCGCTTTTGCACGCTTCTAGCGAACCGCTTTTAAAGCCTTTGTAAAACCACTCTTTTCTTTGTGCGCCACTTCCATGCGTGAAAGAATCCGGCACCACATACCCACGAGCCTTTTTTTGCAAGGTATCATCGCCTATCATCGTAGCGGCATTTAGCGCCTCTTCCAAGTCGCCATCTTCTAAAATTTTGTATTGATAATGTCCCCAAATACCCGCCAAACAATCGGCTTGAAGCTCCACTCTAACCTGAATCGCGTTTGCCCCAGCTTCGTTTGTTCTAGCCTTTAATTTATCGGCGTTAGATAAAATTCCTAGCAGGTTTTGCACATGGTGTCCCACTTCGTGCGCGATGACATAGCCTTGCGCGAAATCGCCCGCCGCGTGGTGTTTTTTCGCCAAATCAGAGAAAAAATCCGTATCCAAATAAATCCTAGTATCAGCCGGGCAATAAAATGGCCCAACTTGCGAGCTAGCATACCCGCACCCGCTTCTTGTCGCGCCGTGAAATAAAAGCAGTCTTGGCTCAGAGTATTTCGCGCCGTATTTCGCAAAAATCGCACCCCAAACATCTTCGGTTTGGCGCAAAACGGTAGAGACGAAATCCTTGGCTTCCTGCGCTGCTTCGTTGTTTTCAAATTTACTAGCCGCAGCTCCACCGCCAGTAGAGGTGAAATTTAGCAAATTTAGCGGATTATAACCCATAAACGCCGCCACAACGCCGAGAGCTAGGACGATTCTGCCAAATTTCGTTTTTACCAAAAATTTCACCACAGGAATCAAAAGCGCGAGATTTACTCCGCCTCCGCCACCACCGCTACTAGCCCTCATATCGTCGATATTTGAGCTTTTATTTCCGCCACGCCATTTCATTTTTTATCCTTCAAATTTGAATTTCTGAAATTTTATCACAAATTTTATTTCTAGCAAAATTTGCGCCCGCTCTAATCATCGAGTTTGAGCTTAGGGTGCCAATACATCGACTTTGAGACCTTGCGAAATTTCACGCTCGCATTTAGGTCGTTTGAGGTCGTAAAGCTAAGCACGAGATCATCTTTTTGCGTTTTTGGCGCGCTGATTTTGTAGCGATTCGACCACGCGATTTTAAAAACCTCTTTGCTAGCTAGTTCGCTCTCATCGGCGATTAGCTCCACGCTGACATTTTCGTCGCTTCCATTTACGCGCACATTTTTGATCTCAATCTCTTTTGGATACGAGGTTAGTAAAAAAAACTCATCTTCTCTTTCGTTGCGAATCTCAGGCATTGTGGGGTTTAGATATGTCGCCACGCCCAGATATCTATCGCCCTCTTTGACGCTTTCGAATTTTTGCGTATATGCCATAAACTCGTTTTTGACCGGGTCGTGAGGGACTTTTTCTTTGTTAGCGCACGAGCAAATTCCTAGCGCAAACAGCCCTAAAATCAGAGTGTGCGCAAATTTTAAAATAGTTAAATTTTGCATTTTTCTTCCTTTAAATTTTGGCGTATATTATCAAATTTTGCTTTTTAAAAGGCTAAATTTGATACAATCAAGGTTTTTTAAGGGAGAGAGATGAAAAGACTAGCCATTGCGTTTTCAGGTCCGTCAAACACCGGCAAAACAACGCTAATTTGCAAGGTAGCGCAAATTTTTATCGAGCAAAATTTAAAGGTTGCTATCGTCAAACACGACCCCAAAGACAAGGCCAAATTTGACACCGAGGGCAAGGATAGCGCGAAATTTAGCGCGGTTGGCGCAGATGTAGCGGTCGTAAGCCCTACGCGCACGACATATTTTTTGAAACAAATGCGAAATTTAGACGAGATTATCGCTGGATTTGGTGATTTTGATATTTTGATTGTGGAGGGTCTAAAAACACTGCCCTTGCCACGAATCAGCCTATTTAGGGACAAAATCGACGAGGCGTATTTGCCGTTTTCGCAGGCCATTGCGACAAATTTGCCAAAAGCGCAAATGGATAAATTTTGCCCCGTAAATTTCGACATAAACGACGCGCAAAGTATCGCAAAATGGATACTTGATAATGCTAAAAAAGTTTAAAAAGGAGAGAGTATGCAAGAAATCGTAAAAACAATAGAAAAAATCGCCGTTTTAATCAGCGAAGAGCTAAAATACGCTGATTTTGGCTACGCTAGCACGCAAAATTCCACCGGCGACACACAGCTTAAACTCGATGTGCTAAGCGATATGATAATCGAGCGCGAATTTCGCGGCGTAGAGTGCGTAAAGGCGCTAATTAGCGAAGAAAAAGAGGAAATGCTAAGCATTAATGAAAACGGCAAATTTATAGTAGCTTACGATCCGCTCGACGGATCTAGCCTAGTGGATGTAAATTTCGCCGTGGGCTCGATTTTTGCGATTTATGAGGGCGAAATTTCACCAAGCTCATTGCGCGGGGCAGTGTATAGCGTCTATGGCCCTAGAATCGAGCTTTGCGTATGTTTAGGCGATACTCCGAAGCTATACAGGCTTGGCAGGGAGGGCAAATTTGCCTTCGCAAAAGAGCTAATTTTAAACGAAAAAGGCAAACTAAACGCCACGGGAGCGACGCAAAAAGGTTGGAGCGATACGCACAGAGTGCTCGTAAGAACGCTATTTGACGAAGGTTATCGCCTCCGATACTCAGGTGCCATGGTCAGTGACCTGCACCAAATTTTGCTAAAAGGCGGCGGACTATTTAGCTACCCTGCCACGAGCGATCACCCAGCAGGCAAGCTTCGCATGGCGTTTGAAGTGTTGCCGTTTGCCTATATCTACGAGCGTGCTGGCGGTGCTACTAGCGACGGAAAAAACAATTCACTTTTAGAGCTTGAAATTTCAAAAATTCACCAAACCACACCGTGTTTTTTCGGCTCGAAATATGAAATTTCAAAAATGCACGAAATTTATCAAAGCGAAAAATAATGTCAGAAAATAACCAAGAACGCGATATTTTCGAGCAAATTTTAGACAAAAATTTAGCCATTTTGCAAGATTGCCAAGCGCAAAATGGCTTGCAAAGTTGTAGTCAGTGCGAAAAAATCCTAGACTGCCAAACGCGCGATAAGTATGTCAAGGCCGTGTTTGAGAGCATGTCCAAAGGTAGCACTGGCGATTTTGAATTTTAAATTTTAATTTCACACTAAAAATTTAAAGGAAATTGATGAACGCCTTTATAAACGGCATTTTAATGGGCTTTGGTGTGAGTGTGCCAATCGGTCCGATTAATGTTTTGATTATGTCTTATGCGCTGCAAAGCTACACAAAAGCCCTTTGTTTGGGGCTTGGCGCGATGAGTGCGGATATGGCTTATCTCGCCCTTAGCGCATTTGGGATTTCGCAACTTGCCAAAATTCCGCTTGTATTTGCGATTATTTCGGCGTTTGGGGCGTGTTTTTTGCTATACATTGCGTATGGAATTTACAAAAGTGCGCGCAACACACCTGAAATCAAAAGCGTCGAGCTTGGCTCTCACGCCAAAATTTACTCAAAAGGTTTTTTTCTAAATTTGCTAAATCCTTATGTGATTATGTTTTGGCTCAGTGTCTCTGCTAGCGTGAGTAGCGAAAATTTCGCTCTCTCACTGCTGGGGCTTTTTGTAGCGATTTTATCGTGGATTACGCTTTTTCCGCTTGTGATCTATAAAAACAGAGCGCGCCTGCCAGATAGCGTAGCTAGGGCATTTGCTTACATTTCTACGGCGATTTTGGTGTTTTATGCTGCAAAACTTCTTTGGGGAGTGGTGAAAAATTTAATCGCTTAAATTTAAGCGATTAAATTTTGAAGCGATTATCTATCTGTCTTTAAAATATCGACCAAAACGCCGTCAAATTCGTCTTGTTTATACATTTTTATCTCTTTGACGACGCTAGCGTTATCGTCCGTGATGACGCGGTTATTTACCAAAGTATCCTCGATGAGTTTGAAAACAAAAGCGTGGTTGCTGATATCTGCCATTTGGCTTTTAAAGCCCATAGATAGGCACACAGGGCCTTCTATGCGCACGCCACGCAAATCTTTGGCGACATACAAATTCGCGATTGTGCGAACCATTTTTTTCGCCATTTGCGCGTGTTCAGATGAGTTTATGACATCGTTTAGTCCGAAATTTTCCATTAAAAGCGGAATTTTCACCCTAGCTAGGATTCCTAATTTTTCGTCACTGCAACTTTTGCGCAAAAACGAAATTCTCACCTTGCACGGGATTTTTGTGTTTTTCTTGCGCACGGCTACTGGCGTGAAATACTGCGCGCTTTTGCTCTGCGACTTAGCGGCAGCTGTTTTCGAGCCCTCGTAAATTTCTTGCAAGGTTTTATTTTTGGACGCTAGGTTAAATTTCGGCTTACTTTTGACCGATTTTTTTGTAGCGCTTTGCAAATCCTGCTCCATGCTAGCCTCGCCAGTGATTCCAGCACTCGCGGCTGATTTGGCTCCCTCGCGCAAAATAGATAAGAAATTTGCCTTGATTTTTTCGATTTGTTCTGGGCTTAGGCTCATTTTGTCATTGAGGCTCTCTACGCCAAATTGTCTTGGGAGGAAATTTATGATTTTTTTATCTCGCCCTACTATGCGCACGCGCCCTTTTACCGAGTCTTTGAGCGTATATTCGCTACCTTCGATTAACTCTTTTATCAACTCTTTTGGGGTTAATTTTTTGTTTTCACTCATTTTCAAACACCACTTTATTAAATTTATTTATAAAATCCAAAGGATTCACACTCACACCATTTATAGCAATCCCAAAGTGCAAATGTGGCCCACTCACGCGCCCGCTAGCACCGCTTAGCCCTAGCTTATCGCCACCGCCTATTTTATCACCTACTTTTACCAAAATTTTACTTAAATGATAATACTGCGAATACACGCCAGCACCATGGTCTATCACCACAGAGCCACCAGCGTAATATCTGTCCTTTGCTATCACGACCACGCCCTCGCCCACACTATGCACATCTGTGCCCATAGCAGCGCGATAATCCGTGCCTGAGTGGTAGCTTTTCAGCTCGCCATTAAAGGTGCGCGCATTGCCAAATGCAGATGTAATTTTAGCATTTGAAGGTAATAAAAAAGGTTTTTGTAATAAAATTTTTGGCGTAGTTTTAGCGTAAATTTTGTTTGCTTCGGCTAGTTCGCGCTCTATACGAGCTTTGGCCTCTTTTGGCGGTTTTACCTTAGACGGAGCGACAGAAAATGCCTCGCTTTTGTAATCGCCTTTGATTAAATTTATAATCTCGGTTGTGGTTTTGCCATCTTGGGTGATTTTGAGTTTGATATCGTTTTTGGCTCTGTAATTTGCAGCGATGATTGCAATTTTTTCATCACTACCCAGTGAATTTACGAGGGGAATTTTTTTGCCATTTGCTAAAATTTCACTCGTGTTTTTGTTAAATTTCAAAACAATTGCTTCACCATTTACTATCGATAAAGCAAAAATTTTAACCGCGCATAATGCTAAAATCGCCAAAATTTTCATTATTTTCCCAAAAATTTGTTATTTTTCATCAATTTTTTGTTAAAAATTAGCTAAAAAAAATGAAATTGCTGTTATAATAACTAAATTTCTATTTTAAAAGGATTAAACATATGAAAAAATTTTTATTAATTGCTTCATTTGTAGTTTCTAGTTTTTTGCACGCTGATGTCGTAGCAAATCAAGAAGTCATCGCAGCGACTAATGTTATGAGATCATTTGGCGCATCTAGCGGTTTCCATGTAGATCAAAAATATCTACAAGGCGCAAAAGCAGTAGCGATCCTAACAGATGTCAAACGCCTAGCAGCTGGCGCTTCTATCCAATACGGCGATGGAATTTTTAGCGTAAAAAATGCTGATGGCACATGGAGTGCTCCGATTTTCATCAAATACAAAGGCTTTGGCGTAGGCATCCAAGCAGGATACGAAACAAGCGATGTTGTGCTACTTTTCCACACAACTAAATCTTACCAAGATGTATTCACAGGTGCTGATACACTAGAAGTAAGCGCTGGTGCAGCATTTGGCGGACACGGTGCGAAAGCTGGTCGCGCTACTGATTTACCTGATATTTCAGCATGGATTGCAACCCCAGGCGAGCAAACAGGCTTATATGCTGGCGTAACAATCGATAGCGGTCGCATCACAATCGATGATCAACTAACAAACGATTATTATGAGAGAATTTACGCTTACGAGGATATTTTAAACGATTCTCCACGCAACACAGAACACACTAAAAACCTAAAAAATGTTCTTTATAAATACCTAACAATGGGCAATGTCCGCTCAGCTAAAAATGTAGGCGCAAATTACGAGTTTGCAAAAATCGAGAAAAAATACGCTGATGGCAAACCAATCGTTTCTGACCGCCCTTACAAAAAAAGCGCAAAAGCAAGCAAAACTCAAACAAAAAAATAATTTCTCAAATTTAGGCTCTCGCTAAGGGAGCCTAAAATTCATTAAATTTATCTATGAAATTTCACACTAAACAACAAATCGTTTAAATTTAATCAAATTTTCAAAAATTCTGCCAAATTTAACCTATTTTTTATATATATATGAATAAAATACAAGTTCGTGTCTCGTTAGCTCAGTTGGTAGAGCATCTGACTCTTAATCAGAGGGCCGCAGGTTCGAAGCCTGCACGGGACACCACCAAATTTTCCTTTGAGCTTTATTTCGTTTCCGATAAAATACAAAAATTTCAATTTTATAGTTGTAATCGTTTTTTGGGTCAGTATTTTGGTAAATACAAAATTTGAAAAATAATGAAAATTCCATAAATTTTGGATTTTGCACATAAAATAAATATCGCAAAAGCAAAAATCAAACAAAAATTTAAAAAGGCGGGCAATGAATAGAATTTTTATCACAGGCGATACACACGGCGGCTGGCGCGGGTTTAGCGGCGAAATGGCGCGATTTAAGAAGTTTGAGAAATTCGAAAGCGCGCTTTGCAAAGATGATTTTTTAATCATCGCTGGGGATTTTGGCTTTGTTTGGAATATGTTTCAAAGCGACGCACGCGAGGAGCAGTGGCTAAAATACTTCAATGAGCGCAAATTTACCACGCTTTTCATCGACGGCAACCATGAAAATTTCGACCGATTAAACGCCTATGAAATCAGCGAATTTGCTGGCGGCAAAGTGCATAAAATCAGCCAGAGCGTGTATCATTTAATGAGGGGGCAAGTCTATGAGATCGCAGGGCGCAAAATTTTCACCATGGGTGGCGCGCTTAGTATCGACCAAGATAGGCGAGAGCTTGGCTTTTCGTGGTGGGAGGGCGAAATGATAAGCCAGGCCGATATCTGCGAAGCGAACGCAAACCTCGCAAAACACGGCTTTAATGTCGATATCATCATCACGCACACCTGCCCCAGATTTGTCATACCGCGCGTGATAAAACTATCAATGGCTGCGAAAATCGATGATATAAATTCGAAAATTTTGCAGGATTTTTACGACAAAATAGAGTTCAAAAAGTGGTATTTTGGCCATTTTCACGAAGATTTTAAAATCGATGATAAATTTCGGGTGATTTATCAAGAAATCGAAGAAATTCGGCTTTAAATTTAAAAAAAACTTAAATTAATAAAATTTTGTAATTTTTTTATGTTCTAGCATCTTTTTGCGATAAATTATATCTTTTTTTTTTTTAAGAATTTTTATTATTTCGCTTAAATTTTTAAGTAACTTTTTATTTAATAAATTTTAAAATCCATTTACATTTTTTTAAAGGAGAGGAAAATGAAAGTTAAGTTTTTATTACTTAGTTCAGTAGTTGTTGCTAGCTCAGTATTCGCAGCTGACGATTTGGCAAAACTTGCAAAAGATAGCGGCCTACAAGCACTACCTAAAACTGCTGCTGAAATCGCAAAACTTGCAGAGAGTGCAGCACCAGATGCAAAAGATTTCCCAACAACCGACAAAAGAGTTGAACTTGGTAAAAAATTATATTTTGACCCAAGAATTTCAAGAAGTGGAATCATCAGCTGTAATACCTGCCACAACCTAGCAATCGGCGGAACTGACGGCGTTCCAGCTTCAACAGGTCACAAATGGACTCCAAACCCACACCATATCAATGCGCCTACAACACTAAACTCAGTGTTCAACTCAGCGCAATTCTGGGATGGTCGTGCAGCTCACCTAGCTGAGCAAGCAGCAGGTCCAGCAACAGCTGCTCCTGAAATGGCTGCAACTCCTGAGAGCGTAGAAAAACTACTTAACTCAATCCCTGGCTATGTTAAAGAATTCCAAGATGCTTATGGCAAAGATACAAAAATCACTTTCGATCTATTCGCTACAACAGTGGGAATTTTCGAAAGAACACTTGTAACTCCATCAAGATATGATGAGTTCTTAAACGGCGACTCAAAAGCCCTAACTGACGCCGAAAAAGAGGGTCTAAAAACATTTATCGATAAAGGTTGTGTATCTTGCCACAACGGAATCAACCTAGGCGGCACAATGCAACCGTTCGAAGTAGCAGGCAAATACGAATTCGCTAATGTTGGCGATTTCAAAGGCGATGCTAACGGTATGGTTAAAGCACCAGTTCTAAGAAATATTGTTGATACAGCTCCATATTTCCACAATGGCGCAATCTGGTCACTAAAAGACGCTGTTAAAGCAATGGGTAGCGTTCAACTTGGTATCGAAATCAGCGATGATGAAGCAAACAAAATCGTTACTTTCTTCAACGCTCTAAGCGGAAAACTACCTGATGCAGCTCTAAAATACCCAGTATTGCCAGCTAGAACAGATGCTACTCCAAAACCAGAGTTAGATTACTAAGGTTTTATAAATTCTCGTCGGACACACAAAGCTTGCCAAATTTGGCAAGCTTTTTTTATGCCCGAATTTTCTCACTAAATTTCACAGCAAAATTTCACTTGCTAAATTTTGCAGCAAAATTCATGGCGAATTTTCACTCGCTCTCGTAAATCATTTCGGTGCCATTAAATTCAGCAAGTGCGCGCGGAAATAGATACTCGCCACGAAAAAACGGCGCGTCAATATAGGTGTAAGCGGGGGTGAAATTTGGATAAATTTGCGCGATTTCATGCTCAATTAGCGTGGTGCAGTATAAATTTGGCTCAGTCGATTTTGCCAAAACAAACTCCTCGCCCACGCGTAAATTTAGCGAATTTATCAAATTTCGCTTCTCTTGTGCGCTTAAAAAATTTATCCTTGCTACGCCAAATTTACGCGCACGAGAGACAAACTCATCTAGCGAGCTTATCACGACGCCGTTTTGAGCGTATCGCTTGTCGCTGATTGCGTGCAGGATTTGTATCGGCGCAGTATCTATCACTACCCCCACATGCGAATACTTCCACTCGCTCATTTGCGCGATTAGCGTGCTATCAAACTCATCGCCTAGGCGAAAAACCAGATCGCCGGGTGCTAAATTTGGCAAATTTGTTAAATTTTGCAAATTTAGGGTTTTAAATTTTAAATTTTTGTCTTGAAAAAATTGCGGTAAATTTTGGCGGATTTGCGGGATTTGCACCGCCAAAAAAAGCGCAAATCCCAAAAAAATAAAAAGCGAAATTTTAAATTTCATAAACTATCGCCATACTACCTTCCAATCGCCTTGATGATTTTTGCGCACCCTGGCGTCAAGTTCTTCGGTAGTGCCGTCGCCAAAGGTGATTTTGACCTTCATTCTGCCAGCGTCTTTGCCGATATTTTTATCGGTGATTTCGATTGTTTTGCACCCTCCGCGCCTCATAGCGTCTCTTGTGGTGGTGCCTGACATCGAGTCTAGCTTGCTCTCTACCTTGCGCTTTGTGGCTTCATCTTTCATTTGGCTTTCGCTTAGATACACTAGGCTCGCGCCTTTTTCAATATCTCCTTTGCACCCTACCGAATCGACATAGCTTTTCACCACTTCCTCAGGACCTTCGCCACAACCCACAAAAACTAACATTATAATCGCTGAAAATAACCTTTTCATCGCTACTCCTTAAAATTTAGAAAATATTCACCTTCCACTCGCCTTTGTGATTTTTGCGCACTTTCATCATATCATCTATCGTTTTGCCATCTTTAAAAACTATCCGCACTTTCACCGTGCCGACATCCTCGCCGAGATTTTTATCTACGATTTCAATCGATTTTAGACCGTTATGTTTTTTGGCTACCTCCATAGCCTCACCTACCAACATACCCACTTTGCCCTCTAATGCAGGCTTGACACTTTCATCTTGCATATCTTCTTTGCTAAGATAAATAAGGCTTGCGGCTGTTTTTGTATCGCCAGCATACCCTGCTTCCAAAAAGCCCTTTACCGTATCATCGACACTACCGCCACCACAACCGATTAGAAAAAACATAGCAAAAAACGCTAAAATTAGCTTCTTCATACTCTCTCCTTAAAAACTGATTTCTTTGATATCTGCGATTTTTTTGAACGCATTGTAGATTTGACCTACATTTGCGATACGATTTGCCCTGATAGCCTCGTCATCGACATTTATCATAACTTTTTCAAAAAACATATCGATTTTATCTTTCAATCCAAAAAGCGCATTTAGGTAAGCCTCAGGCTCGTTTTGGCTCACGCTAATTGCATTAAACGCCGAATTTAGCTCGCCCTCAGCTTCGTTTTGAAAAAGCGTTTCATCGACAGCACCGATTTTTTCATCTTTTATGATATTTGATAGGCGTTTGAAGGTGTCGAAATTATCCTTAAATTTCTCATCTTTTGAAATTTTATCAAGTGCCATAATCGCGCTACCAAGAGCCTTTATATCATCTTCGCCGCTGTTTAAGCACGCTTTTATAATAGATGGATTGACATCGTAAATAGCATAAAGTCTATCTTTGATAAAATCCAATAATTTATCGCTATCAAGCCCAGAATATTGCACCGCTACATTTTTAACTAGCGCCCCCAAATCCAAATTTAGCCCCAAATTTTGCACGATTTTGATAATTCCAGCGGCCGCGCGGCGCAGTGCGTAAGGATCTTTGTTACCACTTGGAATTTTATTTATGCTAAATAGACCTGCTAGACTTTCAAATTTCGTAGCAACCCCCACGAGCGACGAAAACACGCCAGTAGGAAGCTCGCTGTCCTCGGAATTTGGCAGGTATTGCTCATAAATCGCGCGCGAGATTAGCTCGTTTTTGCCCGCATGCGCGGCGTAGTAGCTTCCCATAATGCCTTGAAGCTCGCTAAATTCGCCCACCATAGTGCTAACCAAATCCGCCTTGCTAAGCATTATCGCCTCTTCTAGCGCGCTAGTATAATCCCCGCCAAACTCAGCCCTAAGCTCTTTATCCCAAAATTTAGCAATCTCTTTTGCAACAGAGATTTCGCGGACTTGCTTATCATAAATCGAGCCAAGCCCGCTTAGATACGAAACGCTTTTTAGTTTTTCTGGATTTAGCCCTGATTTTAGATCGCTTTGCCAAAAAAACATCGCATCGCTTAATCTTGCGCGCAAAACTTTCTCGTTTCCGCGCACGATTAGACTGTTATCATCGGTGATTGCATTGCTTGCGACGACGAAATGATTGCTTAGCTTGCCATTTTTGAAAACTGGAAAATAGCGTTGATTTTCTTTCATCGAAGTGATGATTACCTCTTTTGGCACTGCCAAAAACTCAGCCTCGAAACTGCCAAGTAGCGCGGTTGGGTGCTCGGTAATGGCGACAACCTCGCTTAGCAAATCCTCGTCGATTTCGATTGTAACGCCATTTGCGCTCTCGATTTCTTTAAATTCGGCCAGGATTTTTTCTTTGCGTTTTTGTGCGCTTAAAATCACGCCGTGTTTTTCCAAAAGCGAGAAATATTCCTCTGCGCTAGTAAATTTCACTTTTTCATAACCAAAGCTTCTGTGTGGGAAAAACGCTAGCTCGCTTTTTACGCCATAAATTTCAAACTCCACGCTCTCATTTCCTAGCAAGCAAGCCACACTTCGAAGCGGGCGGATAAACTCGAATTTGCCCTCGCCCCAGCGCATAGCTCTACCGAAATTTAAACTACCCAAAAACTCCTCAATCATCGCACCTAGCACGCTTTTGCTAGGCTCGCCTTTTTGCACGCTCTCAAAATACAGCACCTCTTTGCCGTCAATTTCTTTAAATTTGAGTTCGTTTTCACTAATTCCACATTTGCTAGCAAAGCTTAGCGCGGCCTTACTCCATGCGCCGTCTTTTAGGGCAACTGATTTTGGCGCGCCAGTTTGCACGATGAGGCTGTCGCTTTGTGTGCTAGCGAAATTTTCGTGGCAGATGACAAATCTGCGAGGGGTAAATTCGAAGCTAAATTCGCTTTGCAATCGGTATTTTTCCAAAACCGCACTCCATTTTGGCGCAATGTTTTTGTATTCCTTCAAAAACGGGATTGCTGGGAGTTCTTCGACTCCAATTTCAATAAGTAATTTCATTTTTTTCTTCCTTTTCTTGATTTCGTTTATTATTTTTTTCTATCATTTGTTTGTTAAACCCGATGACCAAAAACGCCATAAACAGCACAAATGCGGTCATCATAAGCAGATGTATCATTGAACTATAAACTCCTTTTGCTCATCATAAATCGTAAAATACGCATTGTTAAATTTTGCATTTTTTTGATTTTTGATTTTGCCTTTTTTGGAATAAATTTTATATTTTCGCCCATTTACCACGATTTGCCCGTCCGTCACATCGCCCCAGATTTGCGCTACGACATCGCCTGGAGAGATTGTGTGATAGTTAATCTCTTTTAGCGTGTATTTTTCGATACTGCCGATATTTCCGTGGTTTTTGAGGATTTTTGCCTCGCTAAGTTCGAATTTTTTCCTATAAATTTTAGCTTTTTGCACGGCAAGATCTAGCTTATCGCCCACGCTAACGCCACTTAGCCCATACACAAACACGCCCTTGCTACCTTGCGAAATCGCGCTTCCGTGCTTGTTGGTGTAGGTTACGACTGCGTTTTTTAGGATAAATGGGGCAGAATTTACATCGCCGTAAATTTCAGAAATTTGCGCCTCTTTTAACTCTAAATTTGGGTTTTGCACGGCTAAATTTTTGGGTTTGTTTGGCGAAATTTTTTCACTGCTTAAAACAAAGCTAAGCGCGATATGATCGGAGCTTTGTGCCACGCTTTCGGCCTTAAACGAGCCTTTTTTGTAGCCAAATTTTGCCTTGCCAAAAAAATCATCGCTAAGTAAAATATGATCTAGCAAAGCCCCGCTATCGTGGGATTTGCACGCGATTAGTTTATTTGCGAAGCAGACATTATCGCTCCACAAATCGACAAATTTGCCCTCGCCCAAAATTTCGTTTAAAAGCGAATTTTTGCCAATGCCGGTATTAAAATCGCCCAAAATCACGCTGTTTTTTTTGTTTTTTATGACACTTGCTAAAAAATCAAAACTCTTTTTTCTATCCCCGATAGAATTGCGTGCAGAAAGCATGTGCAGGGCATACACGCTAAATCTCGCCCCCTCAAACTCAAAATCCGCTCTTAATATATCACGAGTTTTGACGCTACTCATACGGTAATACTCGCTCGAAATTATCGGGATTTTTGATAGCACAGCCACGCCAGCTGGGGCTGATTTGGGGTTTGAAAATTTATAAAATTTATACTGCGTTTTGTTGGCGAGAGCCTTTAAAACGCCTTCGTTTTCAATCTCTTGAAGTGCGATTATATCGGCGTTTATCTCTAAAATTTCGCTCGCAATTTTATTTAATTTTTCTTTATATTTTGTCTTGTTCCATTTGCCTGATTCTAGGCGGAAATCCTCGTATTCGTTGCCGTTGTTTTCGCCGTCAAAGAGATTTTCGACATTGTAAGTGGCGATTTTCAGCTCCGCGCCAAAGAGTGCGAGTGCAACGAAAAGAAGGGCTAAAATTCGCAAATCTCGCTCCTAAAATCAAATTCGCCCAAATTTTGGCGAATCGCCTCGTATGTGATAATGCCCACGCTCGTGGCCAAATTTAGACTTCGCCCAAGCGCAGTCATTGGAATTGTTATACAATTTTCACGATTTATTCTCATTATATCAAGTGGCAGACCATGCCCCTCTGCGCCAAAAAATATAAAATCATTTTTTTGAAATTTAGCCTCGTAATACAGCTTGTTTGTCTTGGTCGTAGCGAAGAAAAATCGCTCTTTGTGCGCCTCGTTTGCTGCGTAAAATTCGTCCCAGCTCTCCCAAACTCTCAAATCCAAATTCGCCCAGTAATCAAGGCCCGCTCTGCGCAAATGCTTATCATCAATGACAAAACCAAGTGGTTTGATTAGGTGCAATCTACTGCCACAATTCACGCACATGCGCCCAATCGAGCCTGTGTTTGTGTGGATTTCGGGATTTACTAAAACGATATTAAACATCAAGCCTTCCTTATTAATTCAAACCGATGATTTTACTAAAAACTCTCTAAATTTACGCTTTTTTGCGGGAATTTTCTTTGAATTTAGCGCAAAATTTAACCAAATTTTGCCTTTAAAAATTCTCTTATCTCATCTTTTTGACAGCGCTAGATTTCATTTGCGATTTCTTGCCCTTAAATCCGTCATTTATAACAGCTTCGCTTCCTACTTTTGAAGCGAATTTGCGCTCATATAATTAATCATTATGGCGGCAAGGATATCACTCTACAATACTTTTTTATCTTTCCATCATAAATATTTCCCACAAATCTTGCGGAATAAGTTCTCCTAGCGTTTTTTCATCTGGCACATCAACATGTCCCCAACGCCCACGCCATGTTTCCCAAGTTAGAATTTTAATTGTATAAGGAAATTTGGCTGTTTTGACATTTTTGGAAAGAGTTATTGCATATATAGGGGCATGTCTATCTATTTCATCTATCTCTTTAATTATTTCTGGTGAGCATTGTTTTTTAACCTCTTCCGGAAAGCGGTCTTTGCCTGTATTTACTCTAATGCCGTATTTTGCAATCGCTTCTTTGCATGATAATGGCGGTTCATAATTAAAATAATTTCCATAAGCCAAATAATAGCTTACAATTTTATTGATTTGTTCTTCATTTAAAAAATAAGCGGTTAAATTGCTTCCTAGCAAAATAGGTTTTTGTGAATTTTTAACATCATATAAAGCGCAATCATTAATTCCGTAACCTTTAAGACAAGATAAAAAGTATTTGTCATCACCGTGATTAAAATATCTTGAATCAATTCCCATACCTTCAATAATTGGTATATTTTCTCGGTCTAATAAAACCGCTTTTTTTGGATTGGTAATATCATAAATTTTGCAATAATCAACCATATTTCCATCTTCCATAACGCAAATTTGGAAATATTGTTTGTTGTTTTTACTAAAATATTTGTAATTTTGACTGAAATAATAGCGATAGTTATCTTTATATTTGTAATCGTATGCAATCGACTGACGAATATCTTGCTTCTGACAGTCTTCCATATCGCTTTCGTTGCCAAAAGCGTAATCACAAAATAAATTTTCTAACTCTTTATTTAGTGCGGGTAGATTGGTTTGCACAAATTCGACATCATAGTCTTTTTCATGCTTATAACTTACTACTTTGGCTTCTAATGGGTTATTTATAGAAGCATTTTCTGCCATTGCCAATATAGGGGTAGATAAGCATAAAACTACGCTTAATAAGTATTTTGTTTTCATTTAAAACCTTTCCAAGCTAATATATAGTGAGTAATTGCACATATTTTTGTTTTATCAAATTTATCATTTTCCATACCTTACTTAACCTAAATTTATAAAATTTACAAATTAAAACTTGCCAAATATTTTTTTATTTCATCTCTTTGGCGGCGTTTGATTTCATTTGCGATTTCTTTGCCCTTAAATCCGTCATTTATGACGGCTTCGCTTCCTACTTTTGAAGCAAATTTTTTCTCATAAATTCCAAGTTTTTTAGCGCGATTTATACGAGTTTTATTATACGCTCCAAGCCACGAATTTATCGGTATTTGCAAGGCGATTTGCATTAGTTTTTCATCGTCGATTTTTTTGTAAAAAGGCTCGATTAAAATGCGCTTAAAATGCGAATTTAGCTTTAAATTTTCCAAAGTTTGTTTTTTGTCTAAATTTAGCAAATTTAAAACTGCATATAAAAAAAATGCCTCATTTTTTATAACTTTCCGCCCATTATCGATAAAATTTGCGATTTTTGCGCACCGCTCCCGCGAAATTTGCACGCCAAAAATTTTCTCAAACAGCCCCAAATCGTATAAAATTTTAAGTCCCAAACCCTGAAATTTAGCCCTAAAAAGCTTGATTAGCTCAGCGCAAATCCGCTCCACACTCAAATCAGAAGTATCGATTTGGCGCATTAATTCCAAACTTTTTGGCTCGATATCGAAGCCAAACCGCGCCGCAAACTGCACCCCACGATACACTCTTAGGCTATCTTCGACGAAGCTTTTTTCATCGACAACGCGCAAAATTCGGGCCCTTAAATCATTTAACCCGCCGTAAAAATCCAGCACCTCGCCACTAAAAATATTTATCATCATCGAATTTATCGTAAAATCCCTGCGCCTAGCACCGATTTTTTCATCATTTGCAAGGGCGACTTCAAAGGCTTTGTGCCCCACTCCGACCTTGTTTTCGGTGCGAGGCAAAGCAATGTCGAAATTGTGAAATTTATAGACGAAAAACTGCTTTCCAGTCCCAAGTGCGCCAAGCTCGCCCATAATTTCGCTAAATTTTTGCGGATTTATATCATAAACTTCGATGTCAATGTCGCCACTTTCGCGCCCCAAGAAAAAATCGCGCACGAAACCGCCGACGAAATACGCTCTTTTTGTATGTTTTTTAAGAAGGTCGAAAATAGCGATAAAATCGCTATTTTGATAAATTTTCAAGTCTGTTTTCGATACTCGCAAGTAAAAATTCCATAAATTTCAAATTCAGCTCGACCCTAGCCTCGATATCTGTGCTATCGAAGGAATTTAGCCCCTCAAAAAGCACCAATATCCGCTCCCTAACCGCGCTTAAAAACGCCACCTCATCGCTGTTTGCGCTAGCCTTGTTTTTAGGAGTATTAAAATTCATCTCGCTAAAATTCAAGCTATCATCATCGCCCAAATTTTGCGCAATCTCGTCGCTGTTTAAATCAGCGCTCAATTCATCGTTTGAGTGCTCGATAAACTCAGCAAAACTCACCGCGCTGGTAGAATTTTGTGAATTTTGCACCTGTTTTTGCGCTTTGATTTCGCTTTTTACAGCGTTAATGATATCGTTAAATTCGTTCTCATAATCCATTTATTAGCCACCTTTTAAGCTCACGATTTTTATGCCCGCCAGGACTTAGGAAAATCTCGCTCATTTGCATATTTACACCGCTTTTTATCCTGTGATTTAATCTCACTCTGGCAAATGCCACCCTAGCGTCGCTGTCGTTTGGATCTACGCGCAAGAGCGTGCGAGCAAGTGCCAGAGCGCCGTAAAAATCGCCCTCGCGCTCCATTTTTAGGATTTCTTCTATCGCTTCGCCCATTTTGCGCCCAGATTAAAATTTATGCGTATAATCGCTGATAATAGAGCCAATTTCGCTAGTAGAGCAGATTTCTTTGGCGTCAAATTTCGCTATATCTTTGGTGCGGTATCCATCTCGCAAGACCGATTTCACGGCGTTTTCGATACACTGCGCCGCTTCGGCCTCATTAAATGCGTATCGTAGCATCATCGCAGCACTCATTATGGTTGCGATCGGATTTGCGATTCCTTGACCTGCGATATCGGGCGCAGAGCCGTGAATCGGCTCATAGATTCCTACCTTGCCACCGATACTAGCACTTGGCAAAAGTCCAATCGAGCCACAAATCATACTCGCCTCATCGCTTAAAATATCGCCGAATAAATTCTCGGTTAGTAGCACATCGAACTGCTTAGGATCGCGCACGAGTTGCATTGCAGCGTTATCGACATACATTTGCTCGACCGCAACTTCTGGGTATGATTTTGCCACCTCTGCAACTACTTCGCGCCAAAGCTGACTTGTTTCTAGCACATTTGCCTTATCGACTAGGGTGATTTTTTTGCCCCGTTTCATCGCCGCTTCAAAGGCGATTTTCGATACTCGCTCGATCTCTTCGTAGCTATAAACCATAGTGTTAAATGCGCTTTTTTCGTGTTTTTCGCGTGGTTGTCCAAAGTAAATTCCGCCCGTTAGCTCGCGCACGACCAAGATATCCACGCCTCTGACGGTCTCTGGTTTGAGAGTAGAAGCGTTGATTAATTCATCAAAAATGATTGCCGGGCGCAGGTTTGCAAACGCACCAAGCTCTTTTCTAAGTTTTAAAAGTCCGCTTTCAGGGCGTAAATGTCGCGCTAAATTGTCCCATTTAGCCCCGCCAATCGCACCAAAAAGCACAGCGTCGCTTGCTTTGGCGGCATTTAGTGTCTCATCAGGGAGCGGAACGCCGAAAATATCGACAGCGCAACCGCCCATTAAATGGTAGTCGAAATTTAACTCAAAGCCAAATTTATGGCTCACACTATCTAAAACCTTAACCGCTTCTTCTACGATTTCAGGGCCGATTCCATCGCCTTTTATGACACAAACATTATAAGTTTTCATAAATTTCCTTAATTATTTCATTTGAGATTTCGCATAATTTATCGCGCCACCTGCATTTAGCAGTTTTTGCATAAATGGTGGAATTGCGCCGAATTTATACTGCGTATTTTGGGTCAAATTTTGGATTATTCCCTTATCCAAATCGATTTTTAGCTCATCGCCTTCGCCAATTTCATCAGTTTGGTCGCACTCTAAAATCAAAAGCCCCATATTGAAGCTGTTGCGATAAAAAATCCTAGCGAAATTTTTCGCGATTACGCACGAAATACCTGCCGCTTTTAGCGCCATTGGAGCGTGCTCTCTACTGCTGCCGCAACCAAAATTTTTACCAGCTACGATGATGTCGCCTTGCGAAATTTTGTTATAAAAATCCTTGTCAGCGTCCTCCATAATGTGCTTTGCAAGCACATCTGCATCAGATGTATTCAAATATCTAGCCGCGATGATTATGTCCGTGTCGATATTGTCTGCAAACTTCCATACTTTTGCCATAATTTTCACCTTTTCAGTTTTAAAATAAACTTTTGATTTTAGCAAAACTTAGATTAAATTTAAATCAATTTAGCCAAAAAACAGCGTATGAATTTTGCAAAATTTTAAAAATTCAGCCAAATTTTAAATTTTGAAATTTTGCCCTAAATTTGGGAATTTTTTATAAATTTAAGTTTTACTTTATAAAATTTGGGTATAATTAAAGGTTATTTTTGCAGACAAGGAGATTTGATGGCAGTATCAGCAAAAGAACTTAACTCTACGCTTGAACAATTTTTTGAAGAAAACCAAAAAAGCTACATAACCTTTGAAAGATTGATTAAATTTTTCGATATAGCTCCAAAGACAGCTGTCGTAAAAAAAATCGAAACTCTTATCAAAAAATACGATGTGGAGCTTATTTCGGCTGCTGAAATTTCAAAAATCCGAAATATCGAGGACGCAAAATTAAAAGAAGCTACCCAAAAAAGACTACTTGACGAGGGCTGGGACGATGATTTTGATATCTCAAATGATGTCGAGCTTTTGGAGTGGTCGCGCTCTGATAGCCCAGTGCGTATGTATCTGCGCGAAATGGGACAAATCCCGCTTCTGACCAAAGACGGCGAAATAGAAATCAGCAAAAAAATCGAGCTTGGCGAGGATATCATCATCGATGCGTTTTGCTCTGTGCCATACCTAATCGACTTTATTTTGGATTACAAAGAGCCTTTAATCAACCGCGAACGCCGCGTAAAAGAGCTTTTTAAAAGCTTTGATGATAGCGACGAAGAGGGAGCTGAGGACGAGGAAATCGACGATGATTTTAGCGATGATGAGAGTGAGGGCGAAGATGAGGAAAAAGAGGTCAAAAAAGCCCCTAAGAAAAACGACAAACGCACTCTAAAAGTCATCGAAAGCTTCAAAGCCCTAGACAAAGCCAAAAGAGAGTGGATGAGATTTGCCGAAAAAAACGCCGAACAAATCAAAGATAGCAACGACACACTATCTAAGCTAAATTTGGCATTTAAAAAGAAAATTTTAAAAGAAAAACTTATGGATTTGGGTCCAACTAGCAAGCTAATTACCGAAATCGTAAAATCAATGGAAACCGCCCTTAAAAGCGACGCAGGGTTTGACAAAGAGCTAAAACGCCTAGAATACAAGCTTCCAATGTTTAGCCAAGAGCTTCGCGAAAACCACGAAAAAATCCTAAAAGACATAACAAAACTAAGCAAAGAAGATATCATCGCCCGTGTGCCAGAAGCAACCATGGTATCGACTTATGTGGATATCAAAAAACTGTTTTTGACAAAAGAGGCAAGCAAAAAAAGCTTCAACTTAGAGCCTGAGAGATTAAAAGAAATTTTAGAGCAAATCAAGCGTGGCAAACGCATAAGCGACAACGCAAAAGCGCGCATGGCTAAGTCAAATTTGCGCCTAGTTGTGAGTATCGCCAAACGCTACACAAACCGCGGATTACCGTTTTTGGATCTAATCCAAGAGGGAAATATCGGACTTATGAAGGCTGTGGATAAATTCGAATATCGCAGAGGATACAAATTTTCCACATACGCCACATGGTGGATACGCCAAGCCATATCGCGCGCAATCGCCGATCAAGCCCGCACAATCCGTATCCCAATCCACATGATTGAAACAATTAATCGCATAAACAAAATCACACGCAAATATATCCAAGAAGGTGGCAAAGAACCAGACATCAATGTCATCGCCGAGGAAGTGGGACTTAGCGTGGATAAGGTCAAGCAAGTCATCAAAATCACAAAAGAGCCAATCAGCCTAGAAGCGCCAATCGGCAACGAAGACGACGGCAAATTCGGCGATTTTGTCGAGGATAAAAACTCAATCTCGCCAATCGAGCAAATCCTAAAATCAGATTTAAAAGAGCAAATCGACGATATTTTAGAGCAGTTAAACGATCGCGAGCGCACGGTGATTCGCATGAGATTTGGGTTATTAGACGATGAGAGCGACCGCACGCTCGAAGAAATCGGCAAGGAGCTAAATATCACCAGAGAGCGTGTGCGCCAAATAGAGAGTTCTGCGATCAAAAAGCTAAAACACCCAAAAATCGGTCGCAAACTCAAAACCTACATTGAATCTTAAAATTTAAATTTCGCCCTTTTTGGGCGAAATTTTACCTCGTCTTATGAGCAAATTCGAAATTTTCAAATCCACAATACCGGTTATGTTAGGTTATATTCCGCTTGGAATCGCGTTTGGAATTTACGGCATTTCGCAGGGATTGGAGTTTTGGGTGATGATGATAACTAGCCTGCTAGTCTATGCAGGGAGCGTGGAGTTCGTGCTGGTGGCGTTTATCGTAACTGGCGCCTCGCTGATAGATACCTTTATCATCTCGTTTTTGCTAAATTTTCGCCATTTTTTCTACACAATGTCGCTCATCGACGAACTGCGCGCAATCCCACGCAAAATTTATCCCATTTATGCGCTTACTGATGAGACATTTGCTCTGCTTAAAACTCGCGTTTTTTTAAGCGATGATGAGCGCAAAAATGGCATTAGCGAGCAAAGAGCGCGCGAGCTGGGGCTGATTTATAATCTCACGGCTGTTTTTAACCACTCGTATTGGATTAGCGGTGTGGCGATTGGATCAATCCTTGGAGCTAGTTTAAATGTCGATTTTAGCGGGGTTGAATTTAGCCTTGTGGCACTTTTTGCGATGCTAAGTTACGAAATGTTTAAATCAAACCCACAGCATAAAATTTTGATTTTTAGCCTTATTTGCGCGTTTGCGGGGCTGTTTGTATTCCCTGTGAAATACTATCTTTTTGGCACTTTGCTTTGCGCGATTTTTGCGCTTTTAGCATTTCGCAAATTTTTCGAAAGGCCCTAGTAATGGAGATTTTCGCATATATCGCAATGGCTAGCATAGCTACCGTGCTAACTAGATTTTTGCCGTTTTGGCTCTTTAAAAAAAAGAGCAAAAACCCCACGCTCGTGTATCTGCAAAAAAACTCTGGGCTTGTGATTATGATAGTGCTTATGATTTATGCGCTAAAAACTATGATTCCAAAATTTAGCGAAAATGGCGAAAATACCACATTTTTCGCCACTATTTGCGGGCTTGTGTTTTGTCTGGCGCTCTCGTTTTTGGCGCACGCTAAATTTAGAAATTCGCTGATTACAATCGCAGTTCCGACGCTTTTATACACGATTTTTCTGCGATTTATATGAATTTTAAGATAAATTTCGCTAAATTTAAAAGTTAATTTTTTATTTTAAAGAAGGTTTAAGCTTTATGCAAATAATCACAAATTTTATCCAAAATTTTGCCAAAAAATATGCTAGTAAAACAATGCAAAATTCACTTTATAATTCCCTTAAAATCGATATTTCTGATCAAAATATAGAGAAAATCCCAGATCCAGCGAAAAACTACATGCTCTACATGCATGTGCCGTTTTGCCACACATTTTGTCCGTATTGCTCTTTTCACAAATACGCCTACGACAAAGACGCCTGCAAAGCCTATTTTAGCGCACTTAGAACAGAAATGCGTCGCACAAAAGAGGCAGGATATGATTTCAAAACACTCTATGTCGGAGGTGGCACAACCTTAATCGACGAAAACGAACTTTTACGCACATTGGAGCTTGCAAAATCGCTTTTTAATATCGAGGAAATTTCATGCGAAAGCGACCCTAACCACATCGACCCTGCCTCGCTAGCAAGGTTTCGTGGGCTAATAGACAGATTAAGCGTGGGCGTGCAAAGCTTCGATGATGAAATTTTACGCAAGGCTGCGAGATATGAGAAATTCGGCAGTGGCGAGGTTTTGCGCGAAAAACTAAGCAAGGCGGTTGGAGTGTTGCCGATTTTAAGCCTTGATTTGATTTTTAATTTCCCATTTCAAACAAAAGAGAATTTACTCCACGACATCGCTATGGCAAAATCCGTAAATCCAGAGCAAATCACCATGTATCCGCTGATGAAATCGCCTCTAATGCGCGATCAAATCGCGCGAAATTTAGGCATAAGTAGCGTGGATAACGAAGAGGAATTTTACAAAATAATCTGCGATGAATTTAGCTCGTGGCACAAAAACAACTCATGGGCGTTTGCGAGGGAAAGCTCAAATATCGCCGATGAGTATGTGGGCGCAAACCACGAATATTTGGGCATTGGAAGCGGTGCGTTTAGCTTTTTGGAGGGCAGACTTTTGATAAACGCTTTCAACCTAAGCGATTATTCAGCTCGTATCAAAGAGGGCAAAAGCACAGTGATTGCCACATGCGATTTTAGCGATAGCGAGAGGGCAAAATATATATTTTTGACCGAGCTTTTTAACGGCGAGATTGACATGGCAAAATTCCAAAGCGCAAACGGCATAAATTTACGCAAAGAGCTAGGGCGCGAAATCTCGCTACTTAGGCTTTCAAACGCAATCCGCGTAGAAGGCGGTAAAATCACTACGACGCAGTTTGGAAAATACCTTTGCGTGATTTTGATGAAGGAGTTCTACACCGGCATGGATAAGGTCAGAGCAACCTTCAAAGATGACGCTAAAATCAAGCACGCAAAGCATATCGCGATTATGGAAGAAGAAGTGCAAAATGCGCAACAAATTGCTTAAATTCGCTCAAATTTTAAACCAAATTTAACGATTAAAAAGGTAAAATATGCGCAAAATTTTAATCCCAAAAGGTAATTTATGTTAAAAGACATATTCTTGTTCGCTGGTAGTTTATTTACTTACGACCACACTTTTATTTATCTATTTTATTTCTTTTTAGTAGTTGCTATCATTATAGCTATTGCGATTTTTTCTACTCGCTCACTTCAACTCGTCCCACACGGTATGCAAAATATCGCTGAGGCTTATGTCGGCGGTGTTTTATCTATCGGCAAGGACACAATGGGTAGCGAAGAAAGAGCCAAAAAATATCTCCCACTTGTAGCAACTCTTGGTTTGGTTGTATTTTTAAGCAATATTATCGGTCTAATTCCTGGTTTTGAATCCCCTACTTCTAGCCTAAATTTGACACTTTCTTTGACACTTTGCGTGTGGTTTTATTACCATTTCGAGGGTATTAGAGAGCACGGCGTCGTGGGGTATTTCAAGCACTTCATGGGTCCAGTAAAGGCTCTTGCGCCATTTATGTTTATCGTCGAGCTTATCTCACACTTCGCGCGCGTTGTGTCGTTATCTTTCCGTCTTTTCGGAAATATCAAGGGCGATGATATGTTCCTTTTGGTTATGCTTACGCTATTCCCTGCGCTCGTGCCTATGGTGCCTTATGCGCTACTAACCTTTATGGCGATTTTGCAAACTTTCATTTTTATGGTTCTTAGCTATGTTTATCTAGCTGGTGCCGTAGTAGTTGATGAGCATTAATTTTAAACGCAATTTTTTATACTTTTTGGTAGGCGCATCGTTCGGACTGATTTTCGTCGGTGCGTTTATCTTTTTTTCATATCCTGCATTTTATTTTTTAGGTCTTAAATTCCTGCTAATCTGCACAGCTCCCGGGGTCGTGTGTGTCATCATCACCTGCCTTTTAGTCGATTTGCTCGATCTAAAAGAGCAATTAGAAAACAAAAAGTAAAATTTAGCCTCAAATTTTGCCAAATTTTGGGCTGAAATTTCAAAATTTAACCGATTTCAAATTTAATTAGTAGTAAAATCACAGAATTTTGTTTTAAAGGTAAAATTTATGTTTGAAACCATAATCGGACTTGAAGTTCATTGTCAATTAAATACAAAAACCAAAATTTTTTGCTCATGCGCCACTAGCTTCGGAGACAGAGCAAACACCCATGTTTGCCCTACTTGCCTAGCCCTGCCAGGCGCACTTCCTGTGCTAAATAAAGCAGCTGTCATAAAGGCCATAAGCTTTGGCACCGCGGTCAATGCGACCATAAATCGCAAGTCGATTTTCGATAGAAAAAACTATTTCTACCCTGATTTGCCAAAAGCGTATCAAATTTCACAATTTACAATCCCTATCGTCGAAAACGGCGAGCTTTTTATCAATATCGACGGAGCGCAAAAGCGCATAGGTATCACGCGAGCACACCTAGAAGAGGACGCGGGTAAAAACAGCCACGAAAACGGCAGAAGCCTAGTCGATCTAAACCGCACTGGCACACCGCTACTTGAAATCGTAAGTGAGCCTGATATGCGAAGTAGCGATGAAGCTGTGGCTTACCTGAAAAAACTGCACTCGATTTTGCGCTTTTTAAATATCAGCGACGCAAATATGCAAGAGGGCTCTTTCCGCTGCGATGTAAATGTCTCAATTCGTCCAAAGGGCGATGACAAGCTCTACACTCGCGTTGAAATCAAAAATCTAAATTCATTTAAATTTATCCAAAAAGCCATAGAATATGAAGTCCAGCGTCAAATTTCAGCTTGGGAAGACGGAAAATACGACGAGCTAGTTTATCAAGAAACTAGACTTTTTGATACGAATAAATTTGTAACCAAATCAATGAGAAGCAAGGAAGATAGCGCAGAATATCGCTATTTCCCTGATCCTGACTTGCTAACTGTGATAGTCGATGATGAGATGATGAAAGAGGGGCAAAATATCCCTGAACTGCCCGATGAGAAAAAAGTTCGCTATGTCGAAAAGCTTGGTATCAAACCAAAAGACGCGGAAGTCATCATCTCAACCTATGAAAATGCGAAGTATTTCGAGGATTTGATTAACGCAGGGCGCGAGCCAAAACTATGCGTAACATGGCTAAATGTCGAACTAAACGGCCGCCTTAAAAACGGCGTAACTATCGAAAATAGCCCTGTTGATAGCGCGAAAATGAACGAGCTTTTAACCCGCATTGAAGACGGCACAATCAGCCAAAAAGCAGCAAAAGAGGTGCTGGATTTCTTAATGGAAAATGATGAAAGCGTCGATAGCGTAATCGAAAAACTTGGCTTAAAACAAGTTAGCGATGACGGCGCGATAATCGCTATCATAGACGCAGTTTTAAGCGCAAACGCCGACAAAGTCGCAGAATACAAAAGCGGAAAAGATAAGCTTTTTGGCTTTTTTGTAGGTCAGGTGATGAAGGAAGGCAAGGGAGCGTTTAATCCGGCAAAAGTAAATGAGCTTTTGAAGGCGAAACTCTAAATTCCCAGACTTAAACGGATTAAATTAAAAATTTCACGCTTTTTCGCTCACGCACGATAAATACACCACTCTTAAAAGCGTGAAATTTTTTAAATTGAAACCAAAGTGAGAAAATTTGGATATTAACGAACTAGAAAATTTAAGAATAAAAATTTTAAAAGAAATTCATAAATTAAAAATAAAATATTTTTTATATACATTGTTAATCCCTATTATACTTATTTCTTATAATCAGCTTGTGCTTGGATTTTTTAACTTAGCTTATAAGCAAAATCAAAAATTTGACATTACCGTTGCTATAAATCCTACAATAGATGTTATTTCTGTCATAGTTTTTGCAATATTTCTTACTTATATATATCTAAGAGATGAAAGAAAATTTATAATAATGAAGGAAATGTTTTTTTTATTTTTACCTTATATATTATTTTTTGGGTTAGCACAATATACCAAAGTAGATTTTCCATATATTACTGCGATATATCTTACTTTATTTGCTATGTTTGTGTCGTATTTGGCGTTTTTTAACCTAGCAAAAAACGATAAGATAGCAGAATACAAAAAAGCATTTAAATTAAAATATTTAAAGCCTATGTTTTTAAAAGAAGGGTATGAGTATGAAACCAAAGGAAATATCAATTTAAAATTTATAAGAAATAGTCTAATTTTTGGCACGAAAGAAATTTCGGGTGGCGATGATAAAATCAGCGGGAAAGTCGATAATATAGAATTTGAACTATCCGATATAATGGTGCATAATAGTATAAATTTTTCTACTTTTGGCGTATTTTTTTATGCTGAATTTAACAAAAAAGTTAAATTCACGACTTTTATAACAACAAAAAAATATAAATTGCAAGATTATGGTTTTGTAAGCGATAAAATCACTATGGACGATACAGAATTTAATAAATTCTTTGATGTATATTCAAATGATGTGCAAAATGCAATGTATATTCTAAGTCCCGCTTTTATGCAGCGACTTACACAATTAAGGCAAATTTTTAATTCTCCTATCATAGTAAGTTTTTTCAAAAGCAAAATTTATATTTTTATTGACACCAAAAAAGATAGTTTTGAGCCAAATATCGATATAAGCGCCACTCAAACAGCAACAACTATAATAAAAGAATTTACAAATTTTTTATCGATAGTAAAAATACTAAATTTAAACACCAAAATTTGGAAAATTTAGCTTTAATTATCACACAAATATAAATATTAATCTAAATCTTTATTTTTCACAAAAAATCCAAATTTTGATTATTTTTTTATCAAATTTTGGGTAAATTCGCATGTTTATTTTAAATTTGGAAGTGAATTTATGAAAATAGCAATCATCGGTGCAGGTAAATGGGGAAGTGCGTTATGTGACGCTTTGAGCGAAAAAAACGAGTGCGTTATCACTTCACGCACGAAGCGAAATTTGCCAAATTTCGTCAGTATCGAAGAAGCCTTGGATTGCGAAATGCTAGTATTTGTCATCGCCGCTCAGCACACGGCGGAGTTTTTGGCCCATAATTTCACAAACAAAAACCAAAAAATCCTAGTCGCCTCAAAGGGCATCGAGGCCAGCAGCGGCAGGTTTTTAAACGAGATTTTCGAGCGCCACACGAGCGCGCAAAACCTCGCCTACCTCTCAGGCCCCTCATTTGCGAGCGAAGTTACGCGCAAACTGCCTTGCGCCCTCGTGGTAAGCTCTGCAAACCTCGCCCTAGCGCAGCAAATCGCAGAGCTTTTCCCACCATACATGAAAACCTACGCCAGCACCGATGTCATCGGCGCAGAAATCTGTGGCGCGTATAAAAATGTCATCGCCATAGCCAGCGGGATTTGCGACGGGTTGGGGCTAGGCAACAACGCCAGAGCCAGCCTCATCGCGCGCGGAATCGTCGAAATCGCACGATTTGGCAAGTTTTTTGGCGCGCAGGACGACACATTTTTGGGTCTTAGCGGAGTAGGGGATCTGTTTTTAACCGCATCTAGTGAGCTTTCGCGCAACTACCGAGTAGGGCTTGGTCTAGCGCAAAATAAAAGCTTGGAGCAAATTTTAACAGAGCTTGGCGAAGTAGCAGAAGGTGTATATACTGCACGCGCAATCGAAAAAATCGCAAACGAGCGCCAAATTTACACGCCGATTTCAAGCGAAGTTAATAAGATTTTAAACGGAAAAAATGTCCAAGAGAGCCTGCAAGATTTGCTAAAAAAACACTAAATTTGGCTAAATTTAAATTTTTTAAATTTTAAAATTTTAAAATTTCACTAGCTCTTTATCCCGCGAGCGATACAAGGCCACTCTATCCCAGCCAAACGCCCTAGCCTTGCGCGTCAGCTCATCGTATCCAAAGCCCACTTGTGCCACAGCGTGCGCATCGCACCCAAAGCTAATATCCACACCCTCGCTCGCAAACTCAGCTAAAAGCGCGTCGCTTGGGTAAATCTCGCCTACCATTTTGCGAAGTCCAGCAGCATTTAACTCCAAAACAATTCCACTTTTTTTCACAGCCTTTATCGCCTTGCTAGCCAAAATTCTAATATCTTTTTTAGGCATAAATTTAAAAATTTTAATCAAATCAAAATGCCCCAAAATGTCAAATTTACCGCTATCACACAGAGCGCAAATCAGCGCGAAATACTCAGCGTAAATATCGTCTATATCGCGCTCGCTCCACTGCACGATAAATTCCTCATTATCAAAGCCCCAATTATCCAAAAAATGCACCGAACCGATTAAGTAATCACATTTGCGCGATAAAACTCGCTCATCAATAAGCGCGCGATTTCGCATAAAATCCACTTCATAGCCAGTTAAAATTTCGATTTTATCCCCAAATTTCGACCTTGCTTCATTTATCATACGCTCATATTCGCTCATCTGCGAAAAACTCATACGATACTTTTCATCGAAATTCATCGGCGCATGATCAGCAAATCCATAGATATCAAACCCCAGCTCGCACGCTCTTTGCACATACTCGCAAACGCTTCCGCTAGCGTGGTTGCAAAGGGTTGTGTGGTTGTGTAAATCGACCTTCATTTTGCTTCCTTAAAATATTTTTTTGCTAAATTGTAGTAAAATCACGCTTTAAAAAATTTTATAGGATTATTTTTGAAAAAACCAGAACTTCTAAGTCCAGCAGGAAATTTAACTAAACTAAAAATCGCCCTATCTTACGGCGCAGACGCTGTATATGCGAGCACGGGGGCGTTTTCGCTTCGCCAAAGAAGTGCAAAGGAATTTGATAAAACTAGTTTTGAAGAGGGCGTCTGTTTTACCCATAAAATGGGCAAAAAAATCTATGCCACGGTAAATGGATTTCCCACAAATGTCCAAATCGACACTCTCTCGCGCCACCTTGAATACTTGCAAAATTTGCGCGTAGATGGGATTTTGGTCGCGACCCTTGGCGTAGCGCGTTTGGCAAAAAAATTCGCCCCAGATATTCCGCTACATATCTCGACCCAAGCAAATGTCCTAAACTGGCTTGACGCGCAGGTTTGGAGCGAGCTAGGGGCTACGCGCATAGTAGCGGCGCGCGAAATGACGCTAAAAGATGCTGTGCTAATCAAAGAGCATTTGCCAAATTTAGAAATCGAAATTTTCGTGCATGGCTCGATGTGCTTTGCTTACAGCGGGCGTTGCCTAATCAGCGCGGTTCAAAGCGGGCGATTTAGCAACAGAGGCAGTTGCGCGAACGATTGCCGTTTCAAATACGAAATTTACGCCAAAAATAGCGAAGGTAACGCCCTATTTCGCCTGCAAGAGTGCGAAAACGAGGGCACTTACATAATGAACGCCAAAGATCTCAAACTAGCTAGCCACGCCGAAAAAATCCTCCAAACAGGCGCGATTGATAGCTTCAAAATCGAGGGTCGCACCAAAAGCGAATATTATGTCGCATGCGCCACGAACGCTTACAGACGCGCGATTGATGACGCAGCCAGCGGTAAATTTGAGCCTGAAATTTACGAAAGCGAGCTAGCGACGCTGAAAAATCGCGGTTTTAGCGACGGATACCTTATCAAACGCCCTTACGAGCGCGACGATACGCAAAATTTAAACACAAGTATCGAGGAAGGCACGCACCAAGTCTGCGCTATTTCAAATGACGGCGAGTTTATCAGCGTCAAAGATAAAATCGCGCTAGGCGAAATTTATGAAATTTTCGCGCCATACGGAGCGCAAATTTCAGCGTGTCAAAACGAATTTGGCGAAATTTTTGAAAACGGGGGCAAAAAATTTATCAAATTTAGCCGTTTAATTGCCAGAAATAATAAAGAATTTGGCGAAATTCACAGCGGGAATTTAAACGAAATCAAACTTCCTGCAAATTTGCCAGAATTTAGCTTTTTAAGAAAGGAAATAAAGTGAAATTTGTATCGATAATAATGGGTTCGAAAAGCGATTATGAAGTCGTAAATGAGTGCGCGAAAATCCTAAAAGAATTTGGCGTGGCTTATGAAATGATAATCAGCTCCGCTCACCGCTCACCAAAACGCACCGCCGAGTATGTCGCAAACGCCGAAAAAAAGGGCGCGCAGGTCTTTATCTGCGCTGCTGGCATGGCAGCTCACCTAGCAGGAGCTGTGGCAGCAAACACAACCAAACCTGTGCTTGGAATCCCACTTGGTGGAAGCGCGCTAGGGGGCATGGACGCGCTATATGCCACAGTGCAAATGCCTGGCGGTATCCCAGTGGCGACCCTAGCTATCGGCAAGGCAGGGGCGAAAAACGCAGCATTTTTAGCTGTGCAAATCCTAGCCCTAAGCGATGAGAGCTTGGCTGCAAAACTGCTTGCAAACAGAGCGCAGCAGGCAGAAGCATTACAAAAAGATTCACAAAATATCGAAATAATTTTATAAAGGAAAGCTATGACATTTTCACAAATCATCTTAACACTTCAAAACTACTGGCACGAGCAAGGCTGCTTACTTGTCCAGCCTTATGACATGCCAAGTGGAGCTGGCACATACCATCAAGCTACATTTTTGCGCGCTATTGGCGATAAACCTTGGAATGTAGCCTATGTAGCACCGAGCCGCCGCCCAACTGACGGGCGTTATGGCGAAAACCCAAACCGCCTTGGCGCATATTATCAATTTCAAGTGATTTTAAAACCAAGCCCAGATAATATCCAAAAACTGTATCTAAAAAGCTTGGAGCGTTTGGGGCTAAATCTCAAAGAACACGATATTCGCTTCATCGAGGATAACTGGGAAAGCCCGACTCTTGGTGCTTGGGGGCTAGGCTGGGAAGTTTGGCTAGATGGCATGGAAGTTACGCAATTCACATATTTCCAACAAGTAGGCGGAATCCCTTGCGAGCTAATCAGTGGCGAGATCACTTATGGGCTCGAAAGACTTGCCATGTATCTACAAAACAAGGACAATGTCTATGATATAGCATGGGACGAAAATGTAACTTATGGCGATGTGCATAAAAGAAGCGAATTTGAGTTTTCTAAATACAATTTCGAAGTCGCAGACGCAAATAGGCTTTTTGCGCAGTTTGAAAACGCCTCAGCCGAGTGCAAATCTATCCTAGCGCAGGGGCTGGCTCTACCAGCGTATGATTACTGCATGCTAGCAGCACATACCTTCAATGTCCTTGACGCCCGAGGCGCAATCAGCGTAACCCAAAGACAAGACTATATCCTAAAAATCCGTGATATGGCGAAAAACTGCGCTCTATGCTACGCAGATCCGGATAAATACTTGCAAAATTTAGCTAAGGAAAATTCGTGAAGCTTGGCGAAATTTATGAAATTCTAAATACTCTAGCACCTTTCGAAGATAGCGAAAGCTGGGATAATAGCGGAATTTTACTAGGCGAGATGGGAAGCGAGATAGGCGAAGTTTATCTAAGCCTAGATGTTACAAGCGAATTAGTGGAAAAAGCCTGGCCAGGCTCACTTCTCATCGTTCATCACCCGCTGATTTTTAAGGGATTAAAATCGCTAAATCCGCTAATTTATCCCTCAAATTTGATTTATCAACTAATCCAAAAAAACATCAGCGTCATTGCCATGCACACGAATTTCGACAAACATCTGCTAAATAAATATGTCGCGCGTGAAATTTTGGGCTATGAAATTTATGAAAGCAGAGAATTTTTGGAATTCATGCGCGTGGATATGAGCTTTTATGAGCTTGTAAGCGACATAAAAGCCAAATTTAACATGCCTATAATCAGAGCCGTAAATGCCAAAGCGCATATCAAAACGATCGCGCTTTGCACAGGAAGCGGAAGCGAGCTAAATGAAAATTTGGGCGTGGATTGCTTCATCACAGGTGATATCAAATATCATAGTGCGATACAAAATTTAGAAAACAAGGTCTGTTTGATAGATATCAATCACTTTGAAAGTGAGCGCCACTTTGGGGCTTGCCTCGCTCCACACTTGCCAAAAGATAAAATAAAAGTTATAATAAACGAACAAAAAAATCCATTTAAATATTACTAAAAGGAAAATCATGAACAAATACCTAAATCAGTTAGTCGAGCTGTGCGAACACGACAAAGAACTAGACAGCTTCAAGCCAAAAATCGAAGCAGCCCAAGCAAGACTAAATTCGAAAGTTAATCAAATCGACAAAGCCAAAAACGAAATTGATGTGCTAAACACTGAAATCGAGGAGCTAAGTGAGCAAATTTCACTCACAAACGCTCAAATCGCAGAACTAAACGCTAAATCAAAAAGTAGCGCGAAAAAATCAGCCTCGCTAAAAACAGAAAAAGAGATCAAAGCCCTTAGCGTCGAGGTCGATATCACCAAAGAGCAGTTAAGTGCTGCAAACGAGCAAATCGATAGATTAGAAAAACATGTCGAAACCAAAAAAGCCCTAATCGCTGATTTAGAGACGCAAAAAAGCGCATTTGAAGCCGAACTCGAAGAGATCAAAGCAGAGGTTAGCACCCAAATGGGCGAGGTCGAGGAAAGCAGATCAAAAATTTATTCAGTTCGCGAAAAACTAATCAAATCAATGGATCCAAAAACCGTATCCTTCTACGAAAAAATCCGCAAATGGGCTAGTAACACAGCAGTCGTTCCAGTGCGCAAACAAGCCTGCTATGGCTGTTTCATGCGATTAAATGACAGAGTTTATAGCGCAGTTATCAAAAGCGACGATATCGTAACCTGCCCATATTGTGGCAGAATTTTATACAAAGAAGCAGAGTGATTTATACACTTTTTTCTTTTCTTATCTGGCTACTTGCACTGCCGTTTTTGGCGGTGCTAGCCCTCAAAAAAAAATATCACAAAAGCCTTTCTGCTAGGTTTTTGCTATTTAAAAATCCGAAATTCAACCCCTGTGATGTGCATTTTCACGCTTGCAGTCTTGGCGAGGTAAATGCGCTTAAAAACCTAATCTCAAATTTCGATAGCCTAGCCCTTACCACGACCACGGACACGGGCTTTGCAGCAGCGAAGCAAATCACGCAAAACTCGCGTTTTTTGCCATTTGAAAATCTGCTTCCATTTTGGCTAGAAAAGGCAAAAGTTACCGTGATTTTCGAGGCGGAGTTGTGGCTAAATTTGGTGCGAAGCGCGAAAAAAAACGGCTCTTTTGTCGTGCTTTTAAACGCCAGAATTTCAGATAAAAGCTACAAAAACTATCTGCGCTTTAAATTTTACTACAATAAAATTTTTGAAAATATTGATTTGGTCTTAGCCCAAAGCGAGCGCGATAAAGCCCGCCTAATGGAGCTTGGCGCAAAAAACATAATCGTAGCTGGAAATATCAAAAGCGCAAATTCTAGCTCTCCAAGCAAAATTTTGCCAAAATTTCAAAACCGCACCACTATCACGATTGCTAGCACGCACGAGGGCGAAGAGGAGCTGATTTTAGCAGGACTTAAAAATTTCGCGCAAAATAACAAAAATTTCAAATTTATCCTTGCTCCACGCCACCCTGCCCGTTTTGAGCACTGCGCCAAAATCGCGAAAATTTGGGCAGATGAGCTAAATTTGAGTTTTGAAAAATTTAGCGAAAACAAAAATTTCAAAAGCGATTTTATTTTGCTTGATACAATCGGCGAGCTGATAAATTTCTACGCCATTAGCGATATTGTAATCCTTGGTGGCAGTTTCGTGCCAAATATCGGCGGACACAATCCAATCGAGCCAGCACACTTTGGCGCTAAAATCATCAGCGGCAGGTATTTTCACAACCAAAACGCGCTGTATAATCTAGTAAAAAATATCAAAATTTGCAAAGCTAGCGAGCTTGGTGACGCGCTAAAAAATCCGCCCCAAAAGAGCGAAATTTTGCAAATTTGCGATTTAGAACGCATTATAAAAATCATAAAGGACGAAATCAATGCAAGAAAAAGCCTATAAACTTCTAGCAATCCAAGAAAAAATTTCAAACAACGAAGCCAAGGCGCTAATAGACGCTGGGCTTGTGAGCGCACACGGCAAAAAGCTTAGCGTCGCGCGCGAAATGATGAGCGAAAAAACCATTTTTAGCGTCGCAAAAATGGAAAAACCAAAGCTGATTTACGAGGACGAAAACATCATTGCCGTGGATAAACCTGCGTTTTTAGAGTGCGAAAATTTAGAAAAAATTTATCACGCAACTCTCTTAAATCGCCTTGATAAGGGGACAAGTGGCGTGATAATGCTAGCTAAGAACGAAGAATTCCGCCAAAAAGCGATAAATGAATTCAAAGCCATGCGCGTGAAAAAAACATACCTCGCGCTCGTAAATGGCATAGTCAGCGAAGAGATCAAAATCACCGACCCAATCCTCACAATCAAGGGCAAATCCGGCGCGATTTCGAAAATTTCGCCAAACGGCAAAGAGGCGATTACAAATGTTTTTCCACTCATGGTAAGCGGTAAAAAATCCTTTGTCAAAATCACAATCGAAACTGGTCGAACGCACCAAATCAGGGTGCATTTAGCTAGCCTCGCTCACGGCATAATCGGCGATGAAAAATACGCCAAAAGCAAATCAAAGCGTATGTTTTTGCACTCATACCAAACCGAAATTTTAGGGCTTAAATTTATCGCCCCATTAAAGGGCGAATTTAACGAATTCGGCTTTGATATACCAAAAAATATGCAATATTAACAGCTATTTAAGTTAAATTTTGGTAATATCGTAGGTTTAATAATTTTATAAGGGAACGATAGTGTTTGAGATAATCAGTGAATCATTTAAAAATGCGGTTAATAAGCTAAAAACAATCGATGATGAAAAAGCGCTCAAAAATGCGCTTGACACCCTCAAAAAGGCACTTTTGAAGGCAGATGTTCATCACAAAGTAACCAAAGATTTCATAGCATTAGTAGAAGCCGATGTCAAAATCAACGGAATCGGTCAAAAGCAATTTTTAGATTCAATCAAAAACAACCTAACCATGATTTTAACAGCGCCAAAAGGTAGCAATCAGGGCTTTGTTTTTGCTGATACGAACCCTACAATCGTGCTTATGGCAGGTCTTCAAGGTAGTGGTAAATCAACCACGACAGTAAAACTCGCAAATTTCTTAAAACTTAGAAAAAAGAAGGTGCTAATCGCGGCTTGCGACTTGCAACGCCTAGCAGCCGTCGAGCAACTAAAACAACTTTGCGAAGCAAACGAGATTGATTTATTTGCCCTAGATAACGAAACAAACCCTATCAAAGTCGCAAAAGAGGCCCTTGCAAAGGCAAAAGCTGGATTATATGATGTGCTTTTAGTCGATACTGCTGGACGCCTCGCAATCGACGAAGCGTTAATGGAGCAAATTTCAAATATCAAAAAAGAAATTAACCCGCATGAAATTTTCTATGTCGCTGATGCGATGAGCGGTCAAGACGGCGTGAAAACAGCGGCTAAATTTAACGAAGTGCTTGAAATCAGCGGTGTGATTTTGAGCAAATTTGACGCCGATACAAAAGGCGGAATTGCCCTTGGAATCGCACATCAGCTAGGAATTCCACTTAGATTTATCGGAACAGGTGAAAAGGTCGCTGATTTAGAGGGTTTCATACCAGATCGTATCACTAGCCGTATCATGGGAGAGGGCGATTTAGCGACATTGGTCGAGAAAACAGCGGCTGTTTTCGACGAAAAAGAGGCAAAAAAATTAAACAAAAAAATCAAAAAAGGCGAATTTAATTTCAACGACTTTATTTCACAGCTCGAAAGTGTCAAAAAGCTAGGAAATATGAAAAATTTAATCGGTATGATTCCTGGACTTTCTGGCATGGCAAACAAAATCCAAGATATCGACTTGGAAAATTCAAAAGAGATTAGACATATCAAAGCAATGATTGATTCTATGACGCCAAAAGAGCGCGAAAATCCAGATTTATTGAACAACTCTCGCAAACGCAGACTTGCCCAAGGCGCAGGTTTGTCGCAAGTCGAGGTCAATAGATTTTTGAAACAATTCACAAACGCGGCAAAACTTGCTAAAAAATTCTCGTCAAAAGGCGGTATGCAAGGGCTAGCCTCGATTGTGCAAAAACCGAGATAATTCTCGGTTTTAGAGCTTATCAATGCCCAAATTTTGGGTATTTACAAGTTCTAAAACTTTAAAAATTTCAAGGAGAAAAAATGGCAACAGTTGTTAGACTAACAAGATTAGGTAGAAAGAAAAAACCTTTTTATCGTATAGTTGTAACAGATAGCAGAAAAAGACGCGACGGCGGTTTTATCGAGACTATCGGTTATTATAACCCTCTAAAAGACGAAAACAATATCAAAGTAGATAGCGAAAGACTAGCTTACTGGAAAAGCGTAGGCGCTAAACTAAGCGATAGAGTTGCTCAAATCACAAGCAAATAATCATGGTTGAAAACTTTATAAAAGAATACGCAAAGCTAATCGTAGATCACCCAGACTCGATTTCTACCGAGCTAAAATCTGGCGATAATTTCACAGAGATTATCATCTACGCTGATAAGGCCGATACTGGCAAACTTATCGGCAAAGACGGCAAAATGATTAACGCCATAAAAACGGTCATCATGGGCTATAAGGCCAAGGATCCGAGTAACTACAAAATCACGGTTAAAGCCAAAGATGCCTGAAAACCTGCTCGAAGTCGCTAAGCTCGGCAAAACAGTCGGCCTAAAAGGCGCATTGCGACTTCACGATAAAAGCGATTTCCCAAAACAATTCAAAAAAGGTGCCAAATTTTACTTACAAGATGGCACCGTTTTGGAAATTTCTGCATTTTTACAATCAAATTCCACTGTGAAATTCGTGGGTTTTGAGAGCATTGAACTAGCCCAAAATTTAGTAAATCAAACCCTTTATCAAACTATCGAAAACACCAGAAAAAATTGTCCGCTAAAAAAAGGCGAATTTTTCTATTTTGATATTTTGGGGCTTAGCGTTTGCGAAGATGGCGAAATTTTGGGCGAGGTCAGCGACATAATGGAGAGTGGCAGCGCGTATCTTTTCGAGGTAAAAACAGCGAGCGAGCTGGTAAATTTGGGGCTTGCTAGCACATTTTTTGTGCCATACCTAGATAATTTTGTAGTTCAAATTTCACTTGATGAGCGCAAAATTTTGACCAAAAACGCTAAGGCGATTTTAGAAAATTCATGAAATTTACCTTCGTAAGCCTTTTTCCAAATTTAATCCAGCCATATTTTGGCGACTCGATTTTAAAACGAGCCGTTGATAAGGGCATTATCGAGCTAAATTTTTTAAATCCCAGAGAATTTACCACCAACAAATACAAAAAGGTCGATGATTATATGATAGGCGGAGGCGCAGGTCTTTTAATCGGCACCGAACCCCTAGCTAGGACGCTTGATGAGTTTAAAAAAACTTCCCCAAACGCAAAAATCATCTACCTAACCCCAGTAGGTAAAAAATTTACCCAAAACGACGCAAAACGCCTAGCTGGGCAGAGCGAAATTTGCTTTATTTGTGGCAGATACGAAGGAATCGACGAGCGCATAATCGAAGAGTATGTCAGCGAGGTTTTTTGCATAGGGGACTTTGTCTTAACTGGTGGCGAGCTTGGCGCGCTGTGTATGAGCGACGCTATAAGCCGAAATTTAGCTGGTGTTTTGGGAAATACTGCCTCGCTTGATGAAGAGAGCTTCGAAGATGGGCTTTTAGAGGCGCCATCTTTCACAAAACCTGATATTTTTAAAAATTTATCTATAATTTCAGAGTTTTTAAAGGGTAATCACGCTAAAATGCACAGTTTAAAAAATCAAATGGCGCTAATGAAAACTAGGTACTTTCGGGTGGATATGTACCGAAAAATCGCCAAAAAATAAAGGACATTTTATGAAAAACAAGTATATTCAAGCATTTGAAGATGCTCAAATTGCAAACAAAGTTGTGCCTGATTTTCGTGCTGGCGATACACTAAAAGTCGCTATCAGAATCAAAGAAGGCGACAAAAGCCGTGTTCAAAATTTCGAGGGCGTATGTATCGCTAGACGCGGCGAGGGCGTAAGCGAGACATTTATCATTCGCAAAATCGGTGCTAACAGCGTTGGTGTAGAGAGAATTTTCCCAATTTACAGCGAAAGTATCGAAAATATCGAAGTATTACGCCGTGGTCGTGTCCGCAGATCAAAACTATTTTATCTACGCAACAGACAAGGTAAAGCTGCTAAAATTAAAGAGCTTAGAAAATAATTTTAGCCCAAAATTCAGCGCAAATTTGCGCGAAATAGGATTTTATCTCGCTAATGAGATAAAATCTATCATTATTTTATTTTCGTTTAAAAACAATGTATAAAATCACGAAATTTAAATTTTACATAGCTTATTTTTTTAATAAATTTTGTAAAATTTCAATAAAATTTTCAAGAGTGATGAATTATGATATATCTAGGCATTGATGTTGGTTCTACGACCGTAAAAACAGTAATTTTAAATGAAAATAATGAAATTTTAGAAAAAACTTACCAAAGACATTTAGCCAAACCAAAAGAGCTAGTTTTACAGCGAATTTTAGAAATCCAAAAAAGATATCCAAACGAAAATTTCAGCCTTTCCATAGCAGGTTCAGCCGGTATGGGTATCGCCAAAAACTGCGAAATTCCCTTTGTCCAAGAGGTTTATGCCACTTCGCTAGGAGTTAGGCAGATGTTTCCTAAAACCGATATCGTCATCGAACTAGGTGGTGAGGACGCGAAAATTATTTTTCTCACAGGCGGGGTCGAGGAGCGTATGAACGGCTCGTGCGCGGGCGGAACTGGCGCGTTTATCGATCAAATGACAAATTTGCTAAATTTAGACATTTCCGAGCTTGACAGACTGAGTTTCAATGCTAGCAAAATTTACCCTATCGCCTCTCGGTGCGGGGTTTTTGCCAAAAGCGATATTCAGCCTCTTTTAAATCAAGGCGTGCGCAAAGAAGACATAAGTGCGAGCATTTACGCAGCCGTAGTCGAGCAGACAATCGCCGGACTTGCCCAAGGGCGCGAGGTTAAGGGCAATATTTTGTTTCTAGGCGGACCACTATTTTTCTTAAAAGGTTTGCAAAAACGCTTCAAAGAGGCGCTAAATTTAAGCGACGAAAACGCCACCTTCCCTGATATCGGGCCGTTTTTCGTGGCGTATGGCTCAGCGATTTATGCCAAAAAAACAGGCACCGCGCTAAATTTGGACAAAATCATAGAACTTTTGCAAAAAAGCCCAAACAAAGAGCTTTTAGAATCAGAAGAACCTCTGTTTGGCTCGCAGGCCGAATTTGACGAATTTATCGCTCGCCACGAAAAAGCGAGCGTCCCCAAAGCCGACATCGCCTCATACTCTGGAAGCGCGTATTTGGGCGTGGATTGCGGCAGCACGACGATTAAGGTCGTTTTAATCGGCGAAAATTACGAGCTTTTATACAAATTTTACTCATCAAACAAGGGCGATCCGATAAATATCTTGCAAGAAAAACTAAGCGAAATTTACGCTCTTTGTGGATCTCGCATAAAAATCAAAAGCTCAGGCGTTACGGGGTATGGCGAGGAGCTGATCAAAACCGCATTTGGCTTTGATTACGGCATAGTTGAGACCATCGCGCATTACAGCGCGGCGCGCCACTTCAACCCCAAGGTCGATTTCATCATCGATATCGGCGGACAAGATATCAAATGCTTTTCGATAAAAGACGGCAATATCGATTCTATCGTGCTAAATGAGGCGTGCAGTTCAGGGTGCGGGTCGTTTTTGCAAACATTTTCGAATTCACTAGGCCATGAAATCAAAAATTTCGCCAAAATGGGGCTTTTCGCCTCGCACCCAGCCAAGCTTGGTAGCCGTTGCACGGTCTTTATGAACTCATCTGTCAAACAGGCCCAAAAAGACGGCGCGAGCGTGGAAGATATCAGCGCAGGACTTGCAATTAGCGTGATTAAAAACGCAATTTACAAGGTAATTCGTGTGCGAAATTCTGACGATTTAGGGCAAAATATCGTGGTTCAGGGCGGGACATTTTTAAACAATGCTGTGCTAAGAGCCTTTGAAAAAGAGCTTGGCAAAAATGTCATCAGGCTCGATATTAGCGAGCTTATGGGCGCGTATGGGGCTGCGCTTTTTGCGCGCGATAACGCGCCAGAGAGCTCAAATTTAATCACGAGCGAAAAACTAGCACTTTTCACGCACAAAAGCGAATTTGATACCTGCAAGCTTTGCACAAACAAATGCCCGCTTACAATCACGCATTTTGAAAATTCGAAATTTATCACCGGAAATAAATGCGAAAGAGGCGCAGGTAAGGCTATCAGAAACGATATTACGAATTTGTTCGAGTTTAAAAACGAGCTTTTGAAAAAATACAAAAAACTCCCAAAAGACGGCGCACCAAAGGTCGGAATTCCGCTTGTTTTGAATATGTATGAGATGATCCCGTTTTGGAGTGCGTTTTTTGAAAATTTAGGTATGAGCGTCGCTCTATCGCGCAAACCGCGCAAAGAGACGCTGTTTTTAGCCAATCAAAGCATACCAAGCGATACGGTCTGCTACCCAGCCAAAAGCGTGCATGGCCACATCTACGACCTGCTAGCGCAAAATGTCGATTTTATATTTTATCCGTGCATGAGCTACAACCTAGACGAAAATATCAGCGAAAACTGCTACAACTGCCCTGTGGTGGCATACTATCCAGAGCTAATCAAGGCAAATGTCAGCGCGCTGGACGAGCGGGCATTTTTATACCCGCACCTAGATTTAAATTCGCCTGAATTTTTTGCCAAAACTATGCGAAAAGAGCTAGCAAATTTAGGGTTTAAATTTAAGCTTGATGTCATCAAAAACGCCGTATTTCAGGGCAAAAAAGAGCTAGAAAACTACAAAAACACGGTTTTAATCAAAGGCGAAGAAACGCTAAATTTAATCCGCGAACAAAATTTAAGCGCTATCGTGCTTGCTGGCAGACCATATCATATCGACAAAAGCGTAAATCACGGGATTGATCGCTACTTAAATTCTCTCGGATTTATCGTGCTAAGCGAGGATAGCCTGCCACTAATGCAGGTTCAAACCAAATCGCTAAATCAATGGACATACCACGCCAGGCTGTATAGCGCGGCTAGATTTATCTGCAAATATCCTAAAATGCAACTCGTGCAATTAGTAAGCTTTGGGTGCGGGATAGACGCGATTACAGGCGATGAAGTGCGCGACCTGCTACGCGCAAATGGCAAAATTTACACTCAGCTTAAAATCGACGAAGTTACAAATCTAGGCGCAGTCAAAATCCGCCTACGCTCGCTAAAAGCGACAATGTTAGAGCGCGAAAAAGCTCAATTTATACAAAAAGGCTAATGATGTTTGCGAAATTTACAAAAGATATGAAAAGCACTCACACGATTTTAATCCCTACGATGATCGATCCGCATTTTCGCTTTATGAAAAGCGTTTTGGCTGATGAGGGGTATAAAAGCGTGCTTTTACGGGACAACCGCGCAAACATCGTCGAGGAGGGCTTGCGAAATGTCCATAACGATATGTGCTACCCTGCCCTGCTCGTAATCGGGCAGTTTATCGACGCGCTAAAAAGTGGCGAATTTGACACGCACAAGGTCGCACTTCTCATAAGCCAAACAGGTGGCGGGTGCAGGGCGAGCAACTATATAAATTTGCTTCGCAAAGCCCTAAATGAGAGCGGTTTTGGCTATGTGCCGGTGATCTCGCTAAATTTTGGCTCGCTAGATGAAAATGGATTTGCGCTGAGCAAAATGGCGCTAATCAAGCTGTTTGTGGCGATTTTTTACGGCGATTTGATGATGAATTTATACAATCAGTGCAAACCATACGAAAAAATTCCTAACCAAACAAACGAAATTTACGAAAAAATGGTCGAATTTATCGCAAATTTGACAAATCAAAAGTCATTTTTCAAACTAAATAAAAATTTTGGCCATATCTTGCAAAATTTCGCCAAAATAGAGCGTTCTAGCGAGCCAAAAATCAGAGTTGGTATCGTGGGCGAAATCTATCTGAAATACTCCCCTATCGGCAACAACGGCCTAAACGCCTACCTCATCAAAGAAAACGCAGAGCCAGTAAATACCGGACTAATGGATTTCGTGCTGACTTGCATTTATGATGCTGTGTATGACAAAAAGCTCTATGGCAAGGGTGGCGCGGCGTATTGGGGCAGCCTTGGGGTCGCTAAAATTTTAGAATTTTGCCAAAAAAAATTAATCCGCGCTATGAAAAAACACGGATTTCGTCCGCCAACGCCATTTAAAGAGGTGCGCGCAGCCGCTGAGGGATACATCAGCCACGGCGTGAAAATGGGCGAGGGCTGGCTACTCACAGCTGAAATGGTCGAGTTTATGAAGCAAGGCGTGCAAAATGTCGTCTGCGCCCAACCATTTGGCTGTCTGCCAAATCATATCATCGCGCGCGGTATGATACGCAAAATCAAGCAAAACTACCCAGACGCCAACATCGCCGCGATCGACTACGACCCGGGCGCAAGTGCGGTAAATCAGGAAAACCGCATAAAATTAATGCTTTCAAATGCAAATAGGGAATTTTAAAATTTAAAATTTCGTGAGAATTTGGCTAAATTTAACAGCCAAATTTGGCTAAATTTCAATGAATTTAGCCAAATTTCATCTATCTTGTTCTGCGTTTTATATCTCTGTGCGCGCTTCTGTGGCGTTCGCCGTTGTCATTATCAAACCCCCTAGCCTCGCGTTCGCGCCTTTTGATTTCTTTGTAACGAGAGCTTGCTTTGATAACTTCCGCTTCCCTTCTAGCCCGACGCAAGGTCATTTCGCGCTCGCCGTTGTTAGCATGAATTTTGCGGATTTCGCGCTCGTTGCGGATTGATTTATTACTTAGGCGGTGAGTGTGCGGGCGCGAAGAGATGGCTGGGCGAGTGTGCGGGCGAGTATTTATATGTCCGTGGCGATTATCCCGAACCACGACTGGGCGTCTATCTACCACGACAGGACGCCTATCCACGATAACTGGGCGTCTATCATAAATCACTGGGCGACGGCGATATACCCTATCGTAGTAATAATCGCTCTCGTAATACCCCCTATAATACGGACTTCCGCTATCATACACCACGCTACCTGAGGCTCTCGTATGCGCACAGCCTGTGAAAAACAGACCGACAATCGCGCCAAGAATTGCGAATTTTAAAATTTTCATTTTGTATCTCCTTTATGAAATCGGAGCGAATTTTACATTTGCGTGATTAAATTTTTTGTTTATGAAATTTAAATTTGAAAGCTAGGGCGAAATTTGATAAATTTTAAAATTTCGCCCCAAATTTGGCCAAATTTAGCCGTTATAACCCAAGCGTCTCATATTTGCGCAAGCGTTTTTGTATCCATAATAACAAGTTACACGGTAAAGATCAATCGCATTAAAAATATTTTTTTCGACGCCTTGACCGCGCTCAAACATATCAGCTAATTTCATGCAAGCTGGGAAATTCTGCGTGCCAGTGCATGCCATGTTGTAGGCATTTGCAGCTGAGGCGAAATCGCCTTTGGCATACATTGATTCAGCAAAACTAAAACACAACGGACCATTTCCTTGCTTACAAGCATCGCTTTGAACAGCATTACCTTGCAAATTCATAGGGCGGATTCCGTCTTGGATCTCGTTATAGCTGTATTTTCCAGCCTTTGGCGCGCTTACTGCGCTTTTTGGTGCATTGCTGACACAACCTGCTAAAAATAATCCTGCAATCATCACAGCGATTAAATTTTTCATAAGCTATCCTTATCTGCCCAAGATATAGTAAGTGTCTTTGTTCGGCACTTTTTCTAAGGCTATATTAAATTTATCCGACCAAGCCTTGATCATATCTACAACAGCCTCTTTGCGCTCTTTTGTAGCGGCCTCGTTTTTGATTTTAAAATACGGATTTGTATTTGACATAGCGATGTAAGCATCATAAATTTTAAGCTTATCGTTTAGTGTAACGATGTGCTCCAACTCTGTGTCTGTGAAATCACATTTTGACAAAATACCGCGAAGTTGCGCTATCACCGCCTCGCTTGAAGTATAACCTAATGCTAGAAGAATTCCCTCTTCACTCATATTAATCCTTTCTAATGAAATTTATTGTTTGTTTGCTTGCGAAATTAAAACGCCCTCGATTAGCTTTTTTATATCGCCATCAAGTATCGCATCAGTCTGGCTAAACGCCTCGCCTGAGCGGTTGTCCTTGACCTGCTGATACGGGAAAAGCACATAAGAGCGGATCTGATGTCCCCAGCCAATATCGCTTTTTTCGATACTATCGCTTGCTTCTCGTTTTTTCATAAGTTCAAGCTCGTAAAGTCGCGATTTTAGCACCTTCATTGCCGTTTCTTTATTTTTGTGTTGGCTTCTATCGTTTTGACAATTCACCACAATCCCAGTGGCTAAGTGAGTTATGCGAACAGCGCTTTCTGTTTTGTTGATATGCTGACCACCTGCGCCGCTAGCGCGAAAAACATCGATTTTGATATCCTTATCCTCGATATTTATCTCAATATCATCGTTTAGCTCAGGGCTTACCATGACGCTTGAAAAGCTCGTGTGCCTACGCCCTGCACTATCAAATGGGCTAGTTCGCACTAGGCGGTGGATTCCGTTTTCGGCCTTTAAATACCCATAGGCGTTTTCGCCACGCACGATAAAGCTTACATCTTTAATCCCCGCTTCATCGCCCTCTTGGAAGTCCAAAACCTCTACCTTAAAGCCCTCTCTCTCGCAAAACCTGCTATACATACGATACAGCATGCCCGCCCAGTCGCAACTCTCTGTCCCACCAGCTCCTGGGTGGATAGTGATAATCGCGTTTTTGTCATCGTCATCGCCACCGAGCATCATCGCTAACTCTAAATTTGAAATTTCCTCTTCTAGCTCGCCTGCGCCCTCGAAAAGGTCATTTATCGTATCATCATCATTTTCGCTAAGGGCTAATTCGTAAATTTCACGCGCATCATCAAGCGCAGAATTTGCCTTTTTAAATTTCGCCAAAACCGAGCTGATTTTGGTCTTTTCGCGTCCGATTTGAGTTGCTAGCTTCACATCGCTCCAAAATTTCTCGTCCGCTTCGATTTTTGAAATTTCTTCTAAGCGCGCGCTAATTTCATCTGGTTTGATAATCGAGCTAATATTATTGATTTTTATGTCAAGGTTTTTCAAAAGTTCGCTATATTCGTAATTATCCAAGTTTTGCCTTTAAATTTTTTGCGAGATTATAACAGCTTAAAGCTTTTAACCCTTTTAACCCAGAGTTAAATTTTAATTTTTTTGAGTTATAATCGCCCTTTAAATTTTAAAATTTGGAAGTAAATATGCAAATTATTCGAACAGTAGAAGAGTTACGAGCATTTCGTGCCAATGCCTGTGGTAATGTGGGATTTGTCCCTACAATGGGTGCTTTACACGCTGGACACATAAGCCTAATCAAACAAGCAAGAAACGAAAACGACATCGTAATCGTATCGACCTTCGTAAATCCTACGCAGTTTTTACCGGGTGAGGATTACGAAAAATATCCAAAAAACGAAGAAGCAGATATTAAAATTTGCGAAAATTTAGATATCAACGCTATGTTTATCCCAGAAGTTAGCGAAATTTACACCGATAATGAACCAACAATCATAGCGGTGCGCCCGACATCTGAAATTTTGGAGGGCAAGACTCGACCAGGTCATTTCGACGGCGTGTGTATGGTGCTGAATAAATTTTTTAATATTATTCGTCCAAACAATGTCTATATGGGCAAAAAAGACGCTCAACAACTTTTTATCGTGCAAAATATGGTAAAAAGCTTTTTAATGGATATTAATATCGTGCCATGCGAAATCGTCAGAGAGAGCGACGGGCTGGCTTTAAGCTCGCGCAATGCGTATTTGGACGAAGAGGAAAAAATGCTAGCGCTTAAAATTTCGCGCTCTCTCTTAAACGCTAGCAATCTAATCGCCAAAGGCGAGATTAGCACGAGCATTTTAAAGGATAAAATGCTTTCGATTTTAGAGCCATTAGAGGTCGATTATATCGCATTTGTAAATAGAAATTTCGAAATTTTAGACCAAATCGAGCCTAAAAACACCATTATCCTTGTCGCTGCAAAAGTTGGCAAAACTCGCCTAATCGATAATATTTGGTTGTAAAAATGCCAAAACTTTATTTAGTCTCACTTGGGTGCAATAAAAATCTCGTCGATAGCGAGATTATGCTTGGTAGGTTGCAAAACTACGAAATCGTCTCCGAACCCCAAAGCGCCGATGTTATGATAGTAAATACCTGTGGATTTATCGCTTCGGCGAAGCAAGAGAGTATCCGCACAATCCTAGAACTCGCCGAATTTAAGAAAAAAAACGGCGTTTTAGTGGTAACTGGCTGTTTAATGGAGCGTTACAAAGACGAGCTTATGCGTGAGCTTCCCGAAGTCGATATTTTCAGCGGTGTCGGCGACTACGATAAAATAGACGAGATGATACTCAAAAAACAAAATCTATTTTCGCCTAGCACTTACTTGCAAACCACGCAAAAAAGGGTAATCACTGGCTCAAATTTTCACGCTTACATTAAAATCGCCGAAGGGTGCAACCAAAAATGCAGTTTTTGCGCGATTCCAAGCTTCAAAGGGCGTTTGAAAAGTCGCAGTTTAGACGACATCGAAGCCGAAGTCAGGGATTTGGTCGCACGGGGATTTTATGATTTTAGCTTTATCGCGCAAGATACGAGCAGTTATGGGCGAGATAGGGGCGAAAAAGACGGGCTAATCGCGCTTATAAATCGCATTGAAAAAATTGAGGGCGTGAAATTTGCGCGAATTCTTTATCTTTATCCGACCACGACGAGCGAAAATTTGATTAAAACTATCATAAATTCAAGCGTTTTTGTGAATTATTTCGATATGCCAATCCAGCACATAAATGACAAAATGCTAAAAGTTATGAAGCGTGGAAATGCTAAAAATGAAATTTTAAATTTGCTAAATTTAATGCGCTCTGCTCCAAATTCGTTTTTGCGAACCGGCGTGATAATCGGACACCCGGGCGAGAGCGAGAGCGAATTTAACGAGCTTTGCGAGTTTTTAAACGAGTTTAAATTTGATAGAATTTCAGCCTTTGCCTACTCCAAAGAAGAAGACACAGCAAGTTGCGAAATGGAGCAAATTCCAACTCGCGTTATCACAAAACGGCTAAATAAAATCGAAAAAATCGTGGATAAAGCGATTTGTGAGAGTTTCGCCGGGCTTGTTGGCACCACACAAAGCGTAGAAATCACAGGCATTAGCTCAGAGGGCGAGTTTTTTTACGGCGCAAAACTTGCTCTTTGGGATAAAGACATCGACGGCGAGATTTTAATCAACGAAAGCGAGATACAAAATTTGCAAATCGGACGGCTATATGAGTGCGAGATTAGCGAATTCGTGGGTGGGAAACTCATAGGGAAAATTACAAAACAAGCTAAATAAAAATGCAAATTTTAAATATAGACCATGAGATTTTGGACTTTTTGCGGGGTAGGAAAAATTTACTTGCCTTTTCGCATGGGAGCGACAGCACGGCGCTTTTTTACACGCTTTTAAATTTGGGCGTTAAATTTGACTGCGCTTTTGTGAATTACAAAACCCGCGAAAATAGCGATTTAGAAGAAATTTCCGCAAAAGAGCTTTGCGATAAATTTGGCGTGAATTTGTTTGTCAAAACTGCTCCGCTAAATTTAGAAAATTCAGGCGATTTCGAAAATACTGCGCGCAAAATTCGCTACGATTTTTTTGATGAAATTTGCGCTAAATTCGGATACGACACACTTATCACGGCACACCAACTAAACGATAAATTTGAATGGTTTTTAATGCAACTTGGACGAGGCGCAGGTCTAGCAAACCTGCTAGGCTTTGAAAAAATCGAAAATCGCACAAATTACGCTATCGTGCGACCTTTTTACAATGTCGGCAAAACGCAAATTTTGGACTTTTTAAGCGAAAATAAAATCAAATTTTTTAACGACATTTCAAACGAAAATACCAAATTTGCAAGGAACGCCGTAAGGGCTGAATTTAGCGATAAATTTGTAGAAAAATACGCTTTAAATTTAGCCAAAAGTTTTGAGTTTTTATCAATCGACAAAGCAAATTTAATGGGCGAATTTATCTATCAAAAAGATAAATTTTTTGTGCTTGAAAATTCGCAAAAAAGCCTAAATTTAATCGATAAAGCGTGTAAAATTTTAGGCGTAGTTTTAAGCCAAAATCAACGAAAAGAAATCCAAAAAACAGACTGCGTCCTTTCGGGCAAAATTTGCGTTTGCAAAAACGAAAAATTCTATTTCGTCGCACCATTTGAGAAAACAAAAATGGATAAAAAATTCAAAGAAAAATGCCGAATTTTAAAAATCCCGCCACTAATTCGCCCCTATATTTTCGCTAGAAGTGAAATTTTAGCAGAGTGTGAAGGGCTAATTTCTGGCCTCGACCATAGCGATTTTGTTGATAAAATCGGCGAAATTTAGATTGATAAGATTTGTTTTGATATGAATCCGCGTAAAAATCACATAACCGATCTCATTGCTGAGCGTGCCGTCTGAGTAAATGAAAACATTTGTCAAAAACTCGCTGTTTTTTGACTGGTAAAAATTATCAATTTGGAAATTTAAAATCTCATAAAACAACTCGTCGCTATCGCTCATCATGCCCTTTATTTCGTCATCTATGAGAATCATATCGGCATAGAGGGCGCGTTTTTTATTTGCCACCAAAAACGCCACGCGGTCGTTAAATTTGAGCACAAACATCGCGACACTATCGATTTCATGCTGATTTTTGTATAAAAAATAAAGCACCTTAAAAAGGCTTTCATAGGAGTTGAAGCTCGCGCCGAATTTCTCGTCGCTCCCCGTTGTCGCACTACGCGGGAATTCCACGATAAAATCGCTATCGACGCTTTGATAAAAGCACTCGTCCGCCCTTTTAGGCTCGCTAGAAAAAATCACCCTTTGAGCTGGATCGTCGATTAGTATATTTGCGTGCAAACTTTTGGCAATCCCTTGCCTAAATTCCGCCATTTGCGCCGCAAAATCAGTTGCACTATCGACGCTAAATTTGAGCGTCTTTTCATCTACGATTTTTTTACTAAATCCAAGTTTTCTAAAAACAAATTCGCACTCGCTATCATTTTGCACTACGCTTAGAAAAGATTTAGCCTTGAAAAGTCCCATTTTTTCTCCTAAAAAATGCTAATTATACCAAAAATCGTTTATGCAAAACTAAAAATCGAAATTTTTATCTTTTTCGGCCTGAGCAAAAAGCAAATTTGCTATTTTCTCTTTCGCCTCTTCTAACCCCAGCCCAGCGATATCTAGTGGCTCGCTTAGGCTGTAATTTATACGCGAAAAGGGCTTTGGCAAGACCATTTTATCCCAGCTTCTAAACTCCCAAAAACGGCTCGCTTCGTAGTTTAGCGCGTAAATTTTGAGATTTTTTTTCTGCGCGATTGTGACAGCTCCGTCTGCGACGCTGTGTCTTGGACCTCTGGGACCATCTGGGGTGATGATGACATCTACGCCGTTTTTGATTTCGCTAAATGCGTTCATCAGCGCCCTAACTGCGCCTTTGGAGCTCGATCCTCTAATCGCGCCGATACCAAAATGCGAAATCACTCTCGTGATAATCTCGCCGTCTTTGTGGTCCGAGATGATGACCTTTACCTTTCTTTTTTCGCCATAATACCGCTTCCAGTAGCGAAGATAGGCAAAAGGCATCATTGCAAGTCTGCCATGCCAAAACACCACCACGCAAGTTTCATCTGATAATTTTGTATCGCTAAATTTAACCCTACAAGTAAGATAAATCAAGCGTATCAAAAAAGTCCCAATATATTCTACACAAAAAAAGAAAATGCGTTTTTTAAAGGGTAACTTTTCCATAAAGTGCCATTCTAGCGGCTTTTTCGATTTTTACATTTAGTGTGCGCCCAAGCAGTTCCTCGCTGCCATTTACGCAAACCAAAAAATTCGAAAAACTTCTGCCAGCTACTTGATTGTTTTCGCGCAGTTCCTCGAAATACACCTCGTGCCCTCTACCTACCTGCGCGCTCATAATCTCATCTAAAATTTCATTATGCAAACCCTGCAAATAGCTAAGGCGCGCACTTGCGACTTTATCGTCGATTAGCGCTAAATTCTGCGCTGGCGTATGCGGACGCGGGCTAAATTTAAAGCTAAAAACCTGCTCGAATTTCACCTGTTTTAGCACATCAATCGTATCGGCGAAATCCGCCTCACTCTCCGTCGGATAAGCTACAATGATATCGGTGCTAATGCTCACATCTGGGCATAAATCTCGCAGTTTTAGCGCGCGGTCAAGGAACCACTCCTTGCTATATCCTCTTCTCATATCGCGCAAAACCTTAGTCGAACCGCTTTGTAGTGGCATGTGCATGGATTTGCAAATTTTAGAATTTGAGCTAAAAACTTCTAAAAATTTATCGTCCATGTGAAGCGGGTGCGGGCTAGTAAAGCGAATCCTCTCGATCCCCTCAATCTCGCTTAGCCTTACTAAAAGGTCGCTAAAATCGATTTTTTCGTGCGCGTTAGAAAATCTTTTGCCATAGTTATTTACATTTTGACCGAGCAAAAATATCTCTTTTGCCCCGCGCGCAGCACTTCTGCGCGCCTCATCAAGTATGATTTTTGCTGGAATTGAGAGCTCGTCGCCTCTGGTTTGTGGCACGATACAATACGAGCATTTTTTGTCGCAACCAATCATAATATTTATGTATGATTTGTAAGGACTGCCCCGAAATTCGCCAAAGGCAAACTCGCTCTCATCGTAGTTTATATCGGTGCTAATAAATTTTGGCGTTTGCACAGCTTGCGAAATTTTAGATACATTTCTAGCACCAAGCACGAAATCCACGAACGGAGCACGCCTGAAAATTTCAGCGCCCAAGTGGCTAGCAGTGCAGCCGCAAACTCCGATTTTTGAGCCAGCCTTGCGGACTTTGTCAAATGCGCCAATCTCGCTAAAAAGCTTATGCACGGGCTTTTCACGCACGGAACAGGTGTTTATAAGGATTAAATCAGCAATGTTAATATCGTTTGTGAGTTCATAATTTTGGTTTTTTAGTTCGGCGATGATGTGCTCGCTATCACGCACATTCATCGCACAACCGAGGGTTTGTATGTAGAGAAATTTTTTCAAACTATATGCACCTCATACATATATTCGTTTTCATTTAGGCCATAATACACGCTTCTTTGATAGACCGAAAATCCCTTTTTTTCAAAAAATTCTATCAACGCAATGATATCTTTATGCGAATTTTCTCTATCTAAATAGAAAATTTTTTGACCACTTTTTGCGATTTGAGCTTCCAAATCTTCGACTTTTGCACTCTTTGGCTTCGCTTCTAGGCTAGTTCTAGCGAGTTTTACTTGCATTGCTTCATCCTTTCGTATTTCAAATTTTAAACTGATGAGTTTAGCAAAATTAATATAATAATTCGTTTAAATAAAAATAAAGTCTAAATTTAATATAATACCGAACTCGAAAATTTTAAAAATCCCAAAATTTAGCAGTGTAAGAAAAGGAAAGTTATGGAAAAAATCACAGACATAATCGAGTCTATCGCAAACGAAAAGGGACTTGATCCATCAGATGTGGGCGCGCGGGTCAAAACAGCCTTTATCCAAACCGCAAAAAGGCTATTTGGCGAGCAGTTTATCTACGACAGTGAGGTAGATCCCGTTACAAAAAAGGTCAAACTCTACCAAAAAGTCCAAGTCGTAGCCGATAATGACGAGCGCGCAGGACAGGATAATTTCATCGCAATTAGCGAAGCTAAAAAGCACGGGGACGCTGAGATTGGCGATGAGCTAAGCTATGATATAAATATCGAAAATCTCGGCCGCACAGCTTCGCAGGTTTTGGCAAAAGAGCTGAATTACCATATCCAACGCCTACTCGAAGAGAAAATTTTCGAAAGCTATAAAAACAAAATCGGCACCCTAGCCCACGGCACCGTCACCAAAATCGACGCTAGCGAAACGACATTTGTCGAAATAGATGATATCAAAGCCTACATGCCACAAAAAAACCGCATAAAAGGCGAGAGTTTCAAGGTGGGCGATGTCGTCCAAGCCGTCATCAAAAACGCCTATATCGACAAAAATCAAGGCATAAAATTAGAACTTTCGCGCACAAGTCCGAAGTTTTTGGAGGCGATTTTGCGCACGGAAGTCCCTGAAATCAAAGACGGAAGCGTCATAATCCAAGCATGCGCTAGGATTCCTGGCAAACGCACGAAAATAGCCCTTAGCTCAGTTTCGCCAAATATCGATCCAGTGGGCGCAACCGTGGGCAAAGGTGGCACTAGAATCGACGCCGTGAGTAAGTTTTTGAGCAAAAATTTAAGCGAAGAGGACAAAAAAGCTGGCGGAGAGAGCATAGATGCGTTTGAATACTCCGCCTCGCCTGAAATTTTAATCTCGCGCGCAATGGCGCCTGCGATTGTAAATTCGGTCAAAATCACAGATGAAAACAAAGCAATCGTCTATATCAACCCTGACCAAAAATCCAAAGCTATCGGCAAAAACGGCCTAAATATCCGTCTAGCCTCAATGCTAAGCGGTTATGAAATCGAGCTAATCGAAACAGGCGCATCAAGCGAAAAAGTATCAAACGAAGAGGGATTAAAAAATCTCGAAGCGCTCTTTGGCGGTCTGTGAGAATTCTTTCAAATTTGCGAATTTTTAAAATTCGCAAATTTTTAAAAAATCAAAATTTAAAATTTATATGAAATTTGGCGCGTCGTTAGAAAACAGCACCAAATCCCCTGCTTTGGTATATTTAGCCAAAATTTCAACCATTTTCGATTTATCTTTTAGCACATAAACTTTGCCAGGATTTATATTGTCTTTGAGCGTTTTTAAATTTAACTCTCCAGTTATTATCACGAGATCAAAAACCTCATCGATTTTTTTGGCTAAAATTTCATTATCTTCCTTGGTCGATTCGACGATTCCGGGCGTTACGATGACTTTATTTCCTTTGTAAGTTTTGCATAGCTCGTAGCTAGCTAGCATACCGGCTAGATTGCCGTTAAATGCGTCATCAATGATGATTTTGCCGCCGTTTTCGATTTTTTGGAGACGATGTTCGACGCTATGCACCTTTTCGACTGCGTTGTGGATATAGACATCATTTACGCCCAAAAACCTCGCTACCATGACACATGCGCTGAGATTTTGCGCGTTAAACTCGCCCAGCACTGGCGCAGAGAGTCTGAAATTTTCGTCATTGATTTTAAGGCTAAATTTAATCCCGTCTAGTGTCGAGCTAATCACCTTTGTGCCGATATCATAGGTGCTAATCGTGGCGCTGTTATGGCAAAGCGTGCTAGAATGCACAAATGCGTGTTTTAGACGCAGTGAATTTAGCGCTTCAAGCTTGGTAGCGCGGATATTTTCTACGCTTTTGAAATACTCCAAATGTTGCGCGCCAATCTCGCCTACAACTACGATTTGCGGGCGCAAAAACTCGGTGATTTCGGCAATATCGCCAGGCAGCCTCGCACCTGCTTCTGCGATATAGACCTGAGTGTTTTTTGGCAAATCATCGTTTATGTCCTTTACAATCCCGGCTAGCGTATTTACCGAGCGCGGGGTCTTGTAGCAGACAAAGTGCGGGCTAAGGATATCATAAAGGAAGTTTTTGATACTCGTCTTGCCGTAACTTGCCGTGATTTGGACGATGATTAGGTTATTCATCGTGCCTAGCTTGGCTAGCGCGCTAGCTTTGAAGCGGTTAAAAAGCGTTTTTTCGTATCTGAAATGAAAAAACAATCCCACAAATAGCGCGATAACGGCTGGAATTTTAATATCGGTTGAAAATTTAATATCAATCAAAATTTCCGCAATCCCCACAATCACCGCAAATGAGGCTATATAAGCAAATGCTCTTTTTATACGATCAGTAAAAACTAGCTTTTTATCCAGCCCTCTGTGCCAAAGCGCCAAAACAGCGATATAACTAGCCGTTACCACGCCCAAGGCTGCGTAATAAAACGGGCAAAACATGGCCGCGATTTGAGCCAAAACTGGGATTATGAAAAAATACAAATGCCACATAGGCTTGGTGAAATGGTGCAAAACGCGCCCCGGGCGATACGAAAACCACTGCAAGCAAGTAAGCGCGTAAAATCCCAAAGCAAGGGTGAAAATAAAATTTGAAATAACTGCCGACATTTTTTCCCTCAAATTTATTTATACTTAGATTACAAAACCTGTAATTTTATTCTAAAAAAACTTGATTGTTGCTTATTTTTGCGATAAATTTTATTATTTAGAGCTTGATTTGCGTCAATGCGAAATTTACTCTAATCTGTCATTGCGAGCTTTCGCAGAAAGCGAAGCAATCCAGAGAAATTTAAATACAAAATTCAACCTAAATTTGGCATTGAACGATTTTTTAAATTTAGCGAAATTCCGAATTTTAGTTAAATCTTATTTTTTAGAATTTGTTTGTAAATTTTGGTGGGCAAGGATACCCACCCTACGAAGCTTCGTCGATATTAATCTCGACATCTTTATATTTAGCGTAAATTTTAGGAGATAAAATTTTCTCGTAATACTCCACGCCTTTTGGTGTTCGGCATACCCAGACATTATACTGGCTCCAATTTTGTGGCTCAATCCAACTTGTATCGTCAAAATACTTGACTATCGCATTGTCATCATCGTCGATATAATGGCGATTAAAGGCATTTTTATAAAAGAAATTATCCCTAAAATAGACCCATGCCTCGTATTTTGAAGTGCCATAGTGCGATAGATTCGTATCATACTCTATTTTTTTGAAATCTTTCATATCACAAATCGTGCCAAAGTCTATCAGACCGCCTAAAAATAGCTCTCCGATGACACCTATATATTCGCTTATGTAGGTTGGAGCGGGGGAATTTGTGGAGAATTTATCCATTAGCTTATCTAATTTGGGTGTTTTAATCATCATCTCGTCGGTTTCTGTTCTAGCAAAATTTGAAGTCCAAGAAAGCACCGTAAATGCAAAATACTCTAAAATATCTGCTTTGGTGATATTTTTTGTTTTTAAGATAATATCCAAAAAGGCATTGTCATCATCTCTGTTTTCCATGAATTTATTATAAAATTCTCGGCTCATATCGGGGAAAAATTCCCAGTTGCTTTCGCTACCGCCAATAAATTTATACTTCATAAATTTCCCTTCCTATGCGATTAGTGTTTATTCACATAGTTTCGTAGGGCGAACATCCCTGCCCGCCAAATTTTTTATAATCAAATTCTATCATTTTTAATCATTTAATTAACCTATATTCTTATTTTTAGCGTTAATCCAATCAGATTTTTTAATACCAAATTCGAATTCAGCTTGATTAAAGGCTTGTTCTAAATTATCGTGATAAGTATCTGTTTGCTCATTTCCAAATTCATCTAAATAAAATAGGTAAAATCCATTATCACCATCATATTGAACTATGCTTAAAGCAAATGGTATTGGTAATTCCCCGTATTCGTTTGAATGAATAGTTTTGCTAGCATTAGAAAATTTATCCAAATATATTCTAAATAATTCTTTCATACTAGTACACTACAAAACTAAATTTTAAAATTTACGATAAATTTTGCTTCGTTTTGCGTTTGCATTGCAGAGCTCATAATGGCGATATTGTCAGCTCCTGCTTCTAGCACCAAGCGGAAATTTGCAGAATTTATCCCGCCAAGGGCGTAAATTTCGCCACCCCAAAATTCACGCACATTGCGAATCAAATCTAGCCCCTTTGGCTCTAAATTTGCTTTGCAATCTGTTTGAAAAATATGGCTTAAACAAAGTGCATTTGCACCCAAATTTAGGGCTAATTTAGCTTCATCTGTGCTGTGAGCTGAAACTACAATTTTTTCAAATTCGCTTAAATTTCGCGTGGAATTTTGCCTGAAATTTTGCAACACACCCAACGGAAGCCAAACAAATTTATGCTCCATTTTAAAAGCTAAATCCAAAAAATTATGCAAAAAAAGGCGAACGCCAAAATGGTTGCAAATTTGCAAAACTTCGCAAAAAAGCGCGCAGTATTCGCTCACACTCAAATTTTTCTCACGCAAGATTATTTCGCTAATCCCGGCTTCGCAAAGGCGTGAAATTTTCTCTTTTAACGCCTCTTTGCTACCACAAAGCTCCAAATTTGAAATCGCCGTGATTTTCACTTTTTCGCTCCAAATTTCGCAAATTTACAGATAAATATACTCACTCATCAGTGGCGCTAACCCCGCACCCCTAATCGCAGCACAAACCTCAGCCACGCTTCGTCCGTCATCTATCTCAAACTGCTCATCGCCCTTTTTTTGGCTGTGTCCGCCGATACCGACGCTAACTCCTGCTGAAATTTTATTTGTGGCGATTTTAATCGCTTCATCTCTAAAACCAGCCCTTTCGCGCGTCGAAATCGTAATATTCGCACTAGGGATTAGTAGGCGATATGCTGTAATCACCTGCAAAAGCTCCTTTTCATGGACATCTCGCGGGTTGATTTTATTATTATTTATTATCGGTCGCAGTCTTGGGACCGAAAAGGCAATCTCGGCGTACGGGTATTTTTGTTGCAACAAATACGCGTGTGTGCCCGTAGCAAAGGCGTCTTTGCGAAAATCATCAAGACCTAAAAGTGCCGCAAAGCCCACTCCACGCATACCGCCCATTATCGCCCTTTCTTGGGCATTGAAGCGATACGGGAAAATTCGCTTATTGCCTTCTAAATGCAGTTTTGCGTATTTTTCTGTGTTGTATGTCTCTTGGAAAACGGTTACAAAATCCACGCCTGAGTTATGCAAGATAGCGTATTCATCGGAATTTAGTGGATAAATTTCCACGCCTACGACCTTGAAATATTTTTTGGCGATTTCACACGCATGAGCGATATAGCTCACATCGCTATCAACCCTGCTCTCGCCTGTTAGCACCAAAAGCTCTTCAAGTCCGCTCTTTTTTATCGCTTCGTATTCGGCTATTAGCTCATCATCGCTAAGTTTGGCTCTTTTTATGCTATTTTTTTTGCTAAATCCGCAATACACGCAGTTATTGTCGCAATAATTTGAAATATAAATCGGCGTAAAAAGCGAGATATTATTGCCAAATTTCGCCCTTGTCTCGCTCATACTCGCCCTTGCTAACTCTTCTAAAAATTTAGCCCCGACCACGCTTAAAAGTGCGCCAAAATCGTCTAAATTTCTATTTTTTTTCTCTATCGCCCTTAAAACATCGGCCTCATTATAAGCGTTCGGGTCGTAATTCTGCCTTAAATTTAGCACTTTTTGCATTAAGCCATCATCGATTTCTTGCATGTGTGCTAGGTATTTCATGTGGTCTATTTTTTCCATTTTAGTCCCTTAAAAAGCCTGTTAGCGGTGAACTTGCCGCGGCAGTATTTCGCACTGCACCAAATTTGGCATTATAGGCGTCTCGCCCTGCATTTATCGCATTTGCAAAGGCTTTTGCCATTTGGACTAAATCGCTAGAAGTGGCGATTGCGGTATTTACCATGACGGCGGCACAGCCCATTTCCATGGCTTCACACGCTTGGCTTGGGCGACCGATACCTGCATCGACTATGATTGGTAAATCCACTTCGCCGACTAAAATTTCAATCATATCTCTCATCATAAGCCCACGATTTGAGCCAATGGGCGCACCAAGCGGCATTATGGCGGCTGCTCCTGCGTTTTTTAGGCTACGAGCCACATTTAAATCAGCATGCATATACGGAAGCACGATAAATCCGTCATTTGCTAGAATTTCGGTCGCTTTAATGGTTTCGTAATTATCGGGGAATAAAAATTTGCTATCTGTGATAATCTCGATTTTGACGAAGTCCCCACAGCCTAGCTCACGGGCGAGTTTTGCGATACGCACGGCTTCTTCTGCGTTTCTGGCGCCACTTGTATTTGGCAAAAGCGTAACGCTTTTTGGTATGAAATTTAAAATATTTCTATCTTTGCTCTCGCTTACTCTACGAAGTGCGAGTGTTACGATCTCACACCCAGCATTATTTACACAGGCTTCTATCATCTCATGGTCGAATTTACCAGAACCCATTATAAAGCGAGACGAAAATTCCTTGCCACCCAAAACTAATTTATCCATTTGAAATTTCCTTTAAATTTTGTGATTTGTGAGATTATACAAAGAAAATCTGAATTAATTTTAAGATTTTTGGCAAAAGGCGAAAATTAACGAAATATAGCCATAAAATTAGGCTCGGTTCAATATTAAATTTACCACAGCGTTTGCTTGGTGGGCGGCGCATAGCATTACTCGCGCAGAAATTAGCCCATTTTCAAGCCCTGCACCGCTTGTGCTATCGCCACAGATATATAAATTCGCCCCAAATTTGCGAGTTTGGATAGAATTTGCTCCCCCAAGACCAGCCATACCCGAAGCGCAAACAAAAATTTTATCTTTATACTCAGCCGATAAATTCGCTATCATCGCCTTATTTTCGGCTCCGTCGAAGCACTCGCAGATGATTTTTTCGTCCCGTAAAATTTCACGCACATTTTCGCTCGTGATTTTTTCGCCACAAATTTGCACTTTCGCATAAGGGTTAATACCCAAAATTTGCTCTTTTAAAGCTTCTATTTTAGGGCTTCCCAAATGCTTTAAGGCGTAGTGCTGGCGATTTAAATTCGAAGCTTCAACAATGTCAAAATCTATGATAAAAAACTCGCCCACACCAGCCCTAGTAAGCATTATAGCGACATTTGAGCCAAGTCCGCCAGCCCCTAGTATGCAAACCCTGGCGCGTGATAAAATCTCGCTCACGCCACGCGGATTTCGCGCGAAAATTTCAGCCCTAAATTCGCTCTCGTTTTTTAAATTCAGCATTTCACCCGCCACCGACAAATTCGACTATTTCGTAAATTTTAAAATTTGAGATTTGCGAACTTTTCCAAAGCGTTTTTGATAAAATCTCTCCGTCGGCTTCCACGGCGATATAGCGCAAATCAAACCCTTGTAAGCGCAGAAATTCTTCCACGCTCATATCAGCGTCAAACTCACACTCACGCCCATTTACACGCACTTTTATCATCACTCTTCCCCCAGGCTCGCTCTGTATTCTTCGTAAGTCCCGCGAAAATCCACAATCTCGCCATTTCCTTTAAGGTGCAAAATACGGTTCGCAAAAGCGTCGATTAGTTCGCGGTCGTGGCTCACGCAAATCACGCACCCAGCGAAGTTATAAAGCGCTTCACCAAGAGCGATAATCGCCTCCAAATCAAGGTGGTTATTTGGCTCATCAAGCACCAAAAAATTTGGCTTAGTTAGCATTAGTTTGCTTAGCATTACGCGGTGCTTTTCGCCGCCGCTTAGCGCGCCCACGCTTTTTTCTTGCTCGGCTCCACTAAAAAGCATTCGCCCAAGGCACTTGCGAATTTCGTCTAAATCCTTGTTTTTCTCATCTCTGAGATAATCATACAGCTTCGCTTCGCCACTCACCGCCGAGCTCGTATCCTGCGCGAAGTATCCTTGCTCGATAGTCGCGCCCACATGCACCTTGCCCTTATCTGGCGCCATTTCGCCCACGATGATCTTGCACAGCGTCGATTTACCCACGCCGTTTCGCCCGATAACGGCGATTTTATCGCCCTTTAAAAGCTTTAAATTGAAATTTTGCAAAATTTTAATCTCGCCGAAACTCTTATCAATCTCGCTAAGCTCTAAAATCTCATTTCCAATCTCGCGCCCTAGTTTAAAAAGTATGCTTGGCTCCCTGCGAGAAGATGTCGCAATCTCGCTAATATCGATTTTATCGAGCAATTTTTGCCTTGAAGTGGCTTGTTTGGCCTTGCTGGCGTTTGCGCTAAAACGGGCGATAAATTTTTCGAGTTCCGCCTTTTCTTTGACCTTTTTGTCGCGCTCAAATTCAGCCTGTTTTTTTATCAAATTTGCCGCGATAAACCAATCATCGTAATTCCCGCTAAATTCGCGCACTTTTTTGAAATCCACATCCAAAATGTCCGTGCAGACGCGGTTTAGGAAGTGTCTATCGTGGCTGATGACCACCATAGTGCCCTCGTGGCGGTTTAGCTCGAACTCCAACCACGCAATCGCGTCGATATCAAGGTTGTTTGTCGGCTCGTCTAAAAACAAAATATCGGGCTTAGGAAACAGCACCTGGGCTAGGAGGATTTTGACCTTGTCGCTAGCCTCGATTTCGCTCATTTTTTTGCCAAATTCATCTTCGCTAAATCCCAGCGAACTTAAAATTTTCTCGATTCTCGTCTCATACTCGTAGTTTGGATCCTCTTCGGCGCAGATGATTTCAAGCTCAGCCAAGCGGTCGTTGATTTCGTCCGTAAATTCAGGGCTTTCATAGAGTTTTTCTTTTTCTTTGACGGCGTCGTAAAGGCGTTTGTTGCCATACAAAACTGCGTCTTTTACCAAAAATTCCTCAAACGCAAATTGATTTTGCCCGAGCACGCCTATTTTGCGGCCGTTTTCGACGAGTATTTCGCCACTACTATGCTCGACTTCGCCACTTAAAATTTTAAGTAGCGTCGATTTACCTGCGCCGTTTGCGCCGATTAGTCCGTATCTATGGCCTTTTAAAAGCGTCAAATTTACATTTTCGAACAGCAGCTGTTTGCCAAAACGCATTACTAAATCTTTGATTTCTATCATTTTTGATCCTTGGAATTTAAAATTTTGCGATTATACAAAAAAAGGCTAAATTTAGCCAAAATTTAGGCGCTATAATCGCTATCAAGGGCGATTAAAATTTCATAATCGCTAAATTTCGCGCTGACTTCTTTGATGATATTTTGGTGGATTTGCTCGCGGTTAATCGCGTCAAAATCAATAATCACATCAAAACTGATGATTTTTTCGATCGAATTTGCGTGAAATCCGTGCATTTGCAAAATTTTTTCATCGCTAAAAACTATTTTTTGAATTTCACTATAAATTTTAGCGGTTTTCTCATCTTTTAAATTTAGCGCATAAATGCCCACAGTATCGATAACAACGCTAAATTTGGCAAAAATTTCACTCTGAATTTTTCGCGTGAGTGTATCTATGCTAGCCGCGCTCATATCCTCGCTAACTTCGATATGCACGGAGCCCAGCATTTTATCAGGGCCATAGTCGTGAAACATCAAATCATACGCGCCAAGCACGCCGTCGATTTTCTTGATTTCGGTATAAATTTGCTTTGCAATCTCGATATTTAGGGGGCTTCCTAAAATTTTATTGATAGTGTCTTTTAAAATTTCGGCAGCTGTTTTGATAAGCAATAGCGAAATAATCACGCCCAAATACGCCTCCAAAGCCACGCCGAAAAATATAAAAATAAACGCTGCCACTAGCGTCGAAAACGACACTAGCGCGTCAAATTTCGCGTCAATCCCACTTGCGATTAGCGAGTCAGAATTCGCCCTAACACCCATTTTTTGGGTATATGAGCCAAGCACGATTTTTACCACGACCGCAACTGCGATCAAAAATAGCGAAACGCCGTCGTAATCTGGCGTGAGTGGAGCAAAAATCTTGCGCACACAGCTAATAAGCGCCGCAAACCCCGCATATAGGATAATCACGCCGATACTTAGAGCCGTGAGATACTCGATTCTGCCATGCCCATAAGGGTGCTCTTTGTCTGGTTTTTTGCCAGCAAGTTTAAGCCCCACAATCGTAATGACCGAGCTTAGCACATCGCTTAGATTGTTTATGGCGTCAATTACGATAGCAATGGAGTTTGTGAAAAACCCAATCGCCCCCTTAAACAGCGCCAAAATCACATTTGTAAGAATTCCAACTAGCCCTGTGCGAACGATGATTTTATCGCGCGGAACGACCTTTTCTGGGATTTGCATAGATTTCCTTTTTGTAATTTAAAAGGCGCGATTTTATCAAAATAAAGCTTAATTTGATAATAAAGGAGAGAATTTGCCTTGCTAAATTTCAAGCAAAATTTAGCAAGGTAGTGTTTGAGGGAAAGATTATTTTGATATTATTCTGTTGGTTTATAAGCTTCTTGCAGTTTTTTTTATTTCTTCTTGTGATAATTTTTCTTGTGCCATTTAACAAACCTTATATTTTTATGCTATGCCTGTATTTGGAATAATCTTCCCCTAAAATTTCTCGTTCCTTTTTTTCAAGTTCAATCATTTCGCCATTACTTACTTTAAACACCACACCCCTTCTATTTAGTTCATCAATCGCTACTTGCAGTTTAGCATATAACGGGTGTTTGCTTGTATCTAGTTTTGTGTTATTAGTTATTTCTATATAGTGTAGTTCTTCTGTTGCCAATTTTATGCGAATTTTAGATATTGTTTCATAGGGCCAACGAATTTCATTAATCAAATTTTCTGCAATTTCTTCATCTAATTCATCAAGTGGTGTATTCATAATTTTAATACCCAAAGCTTCCGATAAAGCTTGATCATGCACTAATGCGGGACTCTTTTCATCTCCTAAATTAGCAACTGCATAAAAAAGCCCAAAAACATTTTTTGCCCTTTCAGCAAGCCCTTCTCTTGCTCCAAAACTACAAGGCTTGGCTACTTTTTCGCCAGTTCCAAGAAGGCTATTGCGGTCAGAAAAATCAATATCTTTTAATGTGATTTTTTTAGATTTTTGTGGCAAATTAACGATTTCTTCGCTACCAACTTCTTCTTTTAAATTTTCTTGTGTGAAAGTTCCGAGTTTGATTTCTTCCATATTTATGCTCCTATTTTTGGAATAAATTTATAATTTCATATCTCGTAGATACTGCTCGATATTTGGGACATTATCCTTCCTGCAAATCATTGTAGTTGGGATATTTGCCTGTTTTTTGGAAAGAATTTTCAAATTTAGCTTTTTATCGTATCCAAGCTTTTCGATTATGCTCAGTGGCAGTATCGTCTGCCCGATCCCAGCCTCCACACAGCCTAAAATCGTCTCATAACTAGCAAATTCGAAAATTTTAGCCTCTATTTTGCGAGATTGCAGATATTTCATCGCAAAATCATTATAAGCGCACCCCTTACGATATGCCAAAAACACCGCATTTTCGCTCGTTTGCTTTGGACTTGCGATGACCATTGTCTCATCGAAAATATTTAGCGTCATTAAATCTTTATGCTCTACTATTCCGCTTACAAAGGCAATATCAGCCTTGTAATCAAGTAGCCATTTAAGGCACCCAGCAGTCGTATTTGTGGTAAGCTCCAACGAAGCACCCTTAAAGTCATTATAAAGCCTTAGCAAAAACGGCACCACGCGCACCGCAGCATTTGCTTCTGTGGAGACTACGCGCAGGCTTAATTCTTTGGATTTTTTAATCTCCTTGTTTAGCCGCTCGATTTTGCTTACAATCTCACACGCCCTAGGATAGAGCATTTCGCCCTCTTTGGTAAGCAAAACGCCTTGCGGAACTCTGTGAAAAAGCTTAAAGCCAAGATCGTTTTCTAGCTGTTTGATACGAGCTGTGATGTTTGATTGAGCCTGTTTTAGCTTTTTTGCGCCCAGTGTTACGCTTCGCTCACCAGCGACTGCGACAAAAACTTTTAATAAATTTGAATCCATTTTTATCTCCAAATTTAAGAAATTTTATCAAATTTAAGAATTTTGCTTTTTGCGGATATTTGTTATCGTCTCGCCGCCGATTGCGTAGTTATCGGTGCTAAGCTCATCTATGATGACGACGCAGGTTTTCTCGCCACGACCGACGACTTTCACAAAAGCGTCTGTTAGCTCGCGGACTAAATCCCCCTTTTGCTCCACGCTCAAACCGCCGTCCTCGATAGTCATTTTGACATTGATAAGTGGCATTTTTGCTCCTTTTTTAAAAATTTTATCGCACCTAGACTAAGTGCGCTAAGTCCCACAAAAATCGCGGTTAAAACTAGCGCCCTATCGTAGCTTTGATAGATGTTAAAGATTTTAGCACAATACAGCGGCGCGATTATCGTTCCTATGGCATACGCAGCCGTTAGCGCACTCATAATCGGCGCTGATGATTTGGGCGCTAGGCTCGCCCCATAGCTCATAAATAGCGCAGTTAGCCCCATCATCGTGTTTCCATATATAGCACCACTTAATAAATTTAAGATTAAATTTTGGCTAAACACTGGGATTAAAATCCCTAAAATTTGTAGCAAAAGCGAGGCTATCATCATCTCTACCCCGCCAAATCTCCGCCCCAAATTCACCCAGACAAAGGGCCCAAACATCGCGAAAACGCCCACCAAATACCACGCATAAGTGCCCATATTTTCTAGCCCTTTTACGCGGTTTATGATATCAGGCAAAAAGCTAGCCTGCACCACAAATCCCATGCCCTCCAAAAAATATGCGAAGATTAAAATTTTCAAAATTAGCAAATTTGGCAATTTTTCGCTTTTTGCGACCAAAAATTTGGCGTTTTTACCACGCCTAGGCGTGAGTGTATTTAGCGCGAAAATGCTTAAAGGAAGCGAAAAAACTATCAAAAAAACCCACGCGATTTTCCAGTGAAAAAACACAAGAGCTAAATTTCCCACAAGCGAGGTTAGCACGATAGAAATACCAGCCGCGCCAAAATAAAACGCCATGGCCTGTTTGTTGTGAGATAGCAGGTCAAAGACAAATGACGAACCCGCGCCCATAACCAGCGCCGAACCCACTCCTGCGGCCACTCTCGCACCAAACCAAAGGTAGTAATTTTCGCTAAATGCTAAAATAATTGTCGTAAAAATGCTTAGAAAAAGTGCTAGTTTAAAAAGCAAAATTTTAAACTCTCTCCCGCGCACAAAGACCGTGGCAAAGGAGCCAACGAAGTATCCAGTGTAGTTTGCAAAGGCTAGAATTCCAGCCCGTTCTACGCTTAAAAAATCACCTAGCATTGGTGGCAAAAGTGCTGTAAAAGCAAATCGCGCCGTGCCGATAGCCACGATAAATGCGCAAATTCCAGCTAATAAAATTTTAATATCGTTAAATTTCATATATTTTCTTAAATTTGGATTTTTGCGAGATTGTATCAATAAAAACGATTTAAAGTCAAATATAAAATAACGATTTGTGATATATAAAATTTATATACCAAACGGCAAAAATTCGCCGTTTGGTAGGTGAAATTTGAAATTTAAGCCTGTGGTTGAATCGCTGAATTATCAGCTAAATTTTCCCTATCGACCTCTTCGATTTTTTCCCACAGCGCGCGCGCAGCCTGCTCGTAGCGTTTCGCACTTACAGAATCTGGCGCATAAAAGCTAATTGGCTTGCCATTATCGCCGCCCTCGCGGATTGCGATTTCGATTGGGATTTCGCCGATAACTTTGGTATTGTAAGCACTAGCTAGCTTTTGCGCACCGCCACGGCCGAAAATATCGTATTCTTTGCCATTATCAGGGCAGATAAATCCGCTCATATTCTCAATAATTCCAGCCACTGGGATATGGAGCTTCTCAAACATATCAAGCCCCCTAGCGCCATCATCAAGTGCTACGGTTTGAGGCGTGGTTACGCACACACCAGCTGTTACTGGCACGCTTTGGGCAAGTGTGATTTGCGCATCGCCAGTTCCAGGTGGCATATCTATGAAAAGCACATCTAAATCACTCCACGCGACATCTTTTAGAAGCTGTTCGATCGCCTTCATTATCATTGCCCCACGCCACATTAGCCCCTGACCTGCTTCGATTAGCACGCCCATACTCATCATTTCGATTCCGTGGCTTTCGATTGGCTTTAATCTCTGTCCGATTACGCTAGCTTGGGTGTTTTCCTCGCCTAGCATGCGTGGCATGTTTGGACCATAAATATCAGCGTCTAACACGCCTACTTTTTTACCAAGTTTGGCTAGCGAAATCGCCAAATTTAGGGTAGTTGTGGATTTGCCAACGCCACCTTTGCCCGAACTAATCATCACAAAATGTTTGATTTGTGGGGCGATATTTTTGCCAGAGCGCGAATTGCTCTGTTCTGGGGCTAGTTTTGGTGTTTTAATCGAAATTTGCGCAGTTGGGATTAAATTTAAAATTTCAGCCTTAATCTGCATTGAAATTTCGCTTTTTTGGCTTGGAATTTCGATATCTATCACAGGATTTTCGCCCTCACTCACGCTTTTTACAAAGCCAAAATCAACGATAGATTTTGAAAACCCCGGATAAATCACGCCTCGAAGCGCGTTTAAAATTTCATCTTTACTCATTTTTCCTCTTTCTTTGAAATTTGATAAAAGGCGCATTATATTTAAAAAGTTTGAAATTTTTTTTAAATTTAGCCGTTTAAAAAGCCTGTAACTTTGGCGCAAAATTTAAGCGGGAAAATGCGGGTCAAAAGGTTCGCTAGAAGCATAAACCTGCCGTCATACACTAGCGTTTTGCCACTCATCATCGCCTCAAACCCTCGCCTTGCCACAGCATTTGCATCGTCGCTTCGCGCAAAAATTTTAGCGTTTTTTACGCCGGCTCGCTCGCCAAAATTTGTAGCCACAGGACCCGGACAAAACGCCGTTACGCTGATATTTTGCGCGCGAAGCTCTTCGCCTAGGGCTACGCTGAAATTTCGCACAAATGCCTTGCTTGCGTAATACACGCTCATTTTTGGACCCGCTGTGAGCGCGGCAGCAGAGGCGATATTTAGGATTTTTCCGCCACCTCGCTCAATCATCAAATTTGCGAAATAGTGCGTTAAATTTAGCAAACTAGCGATATTTACCTGCACCATTTCGAGTTGTTTTTTCAGATCGCTTTTAGCAAATTCGCCGTGATCTCCAAAACCTGCGTTATTTATCAAAATGTCGATTTTCAGGGAGTTTTCGCGGACAAATTCGCAAATTTTATCCGCGCTAGTATTTTGCGATAAATCCGCCCCAAAGATAAAAACTCTCACGCCAAATTTAGCTTCAAGCTCGTTTTTTAAGGCGTTTAGCGCGTCAGTATTTCGCGCTGTGATAACCAAATCATATCCGTTTTCGGCACAAATCCACGCAAACTCGCGCCCCAAACCGCTACTAGCTCCCGTGATTAAAGCGGTTTTATTCATCGCTCATCTTTTGGGAAGTGTTCGCAATTTTGCTCTGCAATTTGGCGCGAAATTTTATACGCGCAAAATTTCGGCCCACACATCGAGCAAAACTCCGCATTTTTGAAGCCCTCATCAGGCAGGCTCTCGTCGTGATATTCGCGCGCTCGCTCAGGATCAAGTGCGAGTTCAAACTGCTTGTTCCAGTCAAATTTATACCTAGCGTCGCTCATAGCGTGATCTCGCTCGATAGCTCCTTTTTTGCCAAGTGCGACATCTGCGGCGTGGGCTGCGATTTTATGAGCGATTATGCCGTCTCTAACATCTTTTGCGTTTGGCAAACCCAAATGCTCTTTTGGCGTAACATAGCAAAGCATACTAGCACCGTGAAAGGCTGCCATCGTCCCGCCAATCGCACTTGTGATATGATCATACCCTGCGCCGATGTCTGTGGGAAGTGGTCCAAGTATGTAAAACGGAGCGTCGTTACAAAGGCGCTGCTCTTCTTTCATATTAAATTCAATCTGATTAAACGGCACATGTCCCGGACCTTCTATCATAACTTGAACATTTTTTGCGTTCGCTCTTGTTGCTAGTTTTCCAAGCTCGGCTAGTTCGCTCATTTGGGCTTCATCTGTGGCATCATACAAACAACCCGGTCGCAAACTATCGCCGAGAGATAGTGCGACATCGCATTTAGCGCAAATATCGCAAATAGCGTCAAAATTTTCATAAAACGGATTTTCTTTGTGGTGTTTCATCATCCAACTAGCCATTAATGAACCGCCACGGCTTACGATTCCCATTTTGCGTTTGGCAACAAGTGGCATAAATTTAAGCAAAAATCCTGCATGAATAGTAAAATAATCAACGCCTTGCTTAGCTTGTTTTTCGATACAATCAAGCATAATTTGTGGCGTTAGGTTATCTAAATCTTTAATGTCGTGGATAATTTGATAAATCGGCACCGTGCCAATCGGAACGGTTGAGTTTGCGATAATCGCACGGCGAATTTCGTCTAAATCCCCGCCAGTGCTTAGATCCATGACGGTGTCTGCGCCGTATTTTATCGAAAGGCGCAATTTTTCAATCTCTTCATCTATGCCACTGCTGAGGCTAGAAGAGCCGATATTTGCGTTGATTTTGCATTTCAGCGCCCTGCCAATGCCCATAGGAACTAGGTTTTTGTGGTTTATGTTGGCTGGGATTATGAGTTTTCCCTGTGCGATTTGCGCTCTGATAAATTCGGCTTCCAAACACTCTGTTTTTGCGACAGCCTCCATTTGTGGGGTGATAACGCCATTTTTAGCGTAAAAAAGTTGAGTTGGGGTTGCGCAGTCTTTTAAATTTGGGGTTTGCATTTTTGACCTTTCATGCGAAAATTTGTGAAATTTTGTAGAATTTTACTACAAAAAAGCAAAATTTAAATCTTTTTTTGTGTGTTTAAATTCGTAACACCGCTTGGCAAAATTTGCAAAATTTAGCCAAAATTTCACTATTTTTTAAATTTAATATGTATAATTTCGTAACATTTTTAAAATTTTAGGAAATCAAATGTCTGAAATATCACTCGTTTTACTCGCCGCTGGGGATTCTACGCGCTTTGCTAGCCCCGTAAAAAAGCAGTGGCTTCGCATAGGTGATGATCCGCTGTGGCTACATGTCGCCAAAGATCTCGCAAAAAAGGCAAATTTCGTAAAAATCATAATCGTAGCTAATCCGCAAGATTTAAAATACATGCGCGCTTTTTGCGATGAATTCGAGTTTATAGCCGGTGGCGATATGCGCCAAATTTCGCTTAAAAATGCCCTTGAAATGGTGCAAAGCGAGTTTGTTTTAGTAAGCGATGTGGCGCGGGCAAGTATTTCTCAAAATCTCATAAACTCGCTACTTGAAAATTTAGGCAAATTTGACTGTGTAAGCCCATATTTAGGCGTAAATGACACGGCGTATTTGGGCGAGTGCGAGATAGCGCGCGATGAAATCAAACTAATCCAAACCCCGCAACTCTCGCGCACAAATTTGTTAAAAAAAGCCTTGCAAAGCGAGCAAATTTTCACAGACGATAGCTTAGCCATAAAGAGCGTAGGCGGGAGCCTTGGCTTTGTAAAGGGCGAAATTTCGGCTAGAAAAATCACGCGGATTTGCGATTTAGAAAATTTTGATTTTCCTAGCGTTTGTTCGGAGATATTTTGCGGAAACGGCTTTGATGTGCATGCGCTAGAAGCTGGCTCGTTTATCACACTTTGTGGCGTAAATATACCTTGCGAGTATTCGCTCATCGCTCACAGCGATGGAGATGTGGCGATTCACGCGTTAATTGATGCAATGTGCGGGGCAGCTGGGATTGGCGATATTGGCGAGCTTTTCCCTGATACAGACGAGGCTTACAAAGGAATTGATTCAAAAATTTTGTTACGAAAAGTAACAGATAAAATTCACCACTATGGCTTTGAAATCGTAAATGCAGACATTACCATAATGGCGCAAAAGCCCAAACTAAGCCCATACAAAGAGCAAATGCGAAAAGCTTTGTGCGAAATTTTAGCCACGCGCAAGGTAAATGTCAAAGCCACCACCACTGAAAAACTAGGCTTTGTGGGCCGAAGCGAGGGCATTGCGGTGATTGCAAGTGTGAATTTAAAGTATTTTGACTGGAAAAAACTGCTTATCAAGGATTAGTTTTGAAAATCTTAATCGCTGAAAAGGAAAGCTATCTGGCAAACTCACTTAGCCTAAAACTAAGCGCGCTAAACCACCAATGCACCGTGGTTTCCACCCTGCCACTAGCCCTGAACGCTGGGGAGTTCGACGCTGTTTTACTCTCATCATCGTGGGGAAGTGGCGATTTGCTAAGTGTGATTGCGCGCCACAAAAACGCAATCGTGATAATGCTAGTTTCATACATCAGCAACGACACGGTTACAGCGCCCATAAATGCGGGCGCGACAGATTATATTTTAAAGCCGTTTATGATAGAAGATCTCATCAAAAAGCTCGATCACTACGCGTATTTTAAGCAAATTTTGCGTGAAAAAGAGCAAAATGACGAACTCTTGCGCGCACTAAAAGAAATTTACGACACGCCAAAAATAAACGCGCAAAAGCTCAAATTTCCGCTTTTTTTAAAGGGTTATGATGAAATTTCGCGCCTTTTATGCGCCCATCAAATCGCCCAAAATTTTGGCGTAAAAATCATAATCGCTAGTGGCGAGAATTGCGAAAACTTAAAAATAAAAAACGAAATTTTATTCGTGCAAAAATTTGATAAAACATCGCCTGCCAAAAGAGCGCAAATTTTATCAAATTTTGCCGAAAAACGGCTAGTTTTGGAGGTTTGCTCTATGGAATTTAGCGAAAACTCAAATGAAATTTTACTCTCTCCATACTGCGCGAAAAACAAAATTTTAAGCCTGGAAGAGTATTTGAAATTTGCGATTTTAGCACATCAGGGCGAGTATTTCGACTCTGAACTCGCCTCGATTTTGGGGATTTCGCGAAAATCGCTTTGGGAAAAGAGAAAAAAATATGGTATCACGCGAAAAAAATAGCATTGAAATCTCAAAAAGCGAGCTTTGCGCCCTGCACCTTTTGAAATTTGGGGCATTTGGGGGCGAAGAAAGGCTAAAAAACGGCAAAAATTTCGCCTTTGTAGCGGGGAAATTTAGAGCTGGCACGGAAGTAAATTTGATCTGCGAAGGCGAAATTTGCGGAAAATTAAAAATTATTTCATCGCAAAAAATCACAGACGACGAAAAACAAAACTCCGTTTTTGAAAACAAACGCCCAGGAAATGAGGCGATTAAGGGTGAGCTTAGCCTAAATTCGCATATAATTGGTGATGAGTTTGCGGAATTTTTCGCGCGAAAATCAAGCTTCAAAAACCCCAAAATTTCAGCCTTTTTCACCATGGCAGATCCCTTGCACAGGGTGCATGAAAGGTTACTTCGCCTGATGATAGACAAGGCTGATTTTGTGGTGATTTTTTTGGTAGGTTCGAGCAGAAGCGACGCATTTAGCGCAAATTTGCGCAAAAAAACCTTGGAGTTTTTGTGCGAAAATTTCCTTGTAAAAGGGCGGATTTTGCTCATAGATTTAAACGATTTTAGCGCGCTAAATAACCACTCCGACCCTACGCTTGAATGCGCCATAGCGCACAATCTAGGCATAAATAAGGTCGTCTTTGGGCAAAAACACAAGCATGTGGCAGGCTACTTCGACCACGGCGATATGCACTCTGTGCTGGATTTTTGCGATTACGAAAATTTCGAAATTTGGCTCATGCCAGAGTATGTGTATTGCAACAAATGCAAGGTCCTTTCCAGCGTGAAAAACTGCCCTCACGGCTCGCACCACCATGTGCATTATCACACGCGTAACCTCAAAGCCATGCTCTATGCTGGGATTTTGCCGCCTGCGCTTTTCATGCGAAAGGAGATTTCGGCGATGATTTTGGCCGAGCTTTTCCCTAATCGCTTCGCCGATTTGCAAGCCCTTTACGATGATTTGTTCCCTAACGACGGGCTTATCGAGCCTAGAAGCGAGAGTGAATTTTACGAAGAGTTAATGAGGCTGTATCAAACCAGCGCGCTAAAAACTTGAAATTTGAAATTTAAAAGGAGAAAATTTGAATAAGTTATTTGTTACATTTTTTGGAAGTGGGCTTTTGCGACCTGCGCCTGGGACTTGGGGGAGCTTGGCAGGCTGGATTGTGGGGCTTGTGATTTTGGCACTTGCAGGGGGAACGACGCTGTTTTTGTGCGCTGCTCTGGTTTTTGTAATCTCGCTAAAAATCATTGACGAATACGAAAAACAGGTCAGTTCGCACGATAATAGCGAAATCGTAATCGACGAGGTCGTGGGCGTGTGGATCGCTATGAGCATCGGTGCTAGCGTAGGCGAGGTGTATGGGATAGATTTTGCGCAAATTATTTCTGGCTTTGAAGCTAGCGGGCTTTCGTGGCTTGCGATGATTTTATCCCTTGTGCTATTTAGGGTTTTTGATATATGGAAGCCATCTATCATAGGGCGCGCCGATCGCGATATCAAGGGCGGTCTGGGCGTGATGAGCGATGATATTTTGGCTGGATTTTTCGCTGGGCTTGGGGTTTTGATTATTTTTTCGTTGATGATTAAATTTGGACTTGGAGGGCTGATTTTTTAAATCAGCCTCTTATTTTCCAATAGGATAGTTCATATTTTGTAATTTTTTAAATGTTTGCAATGCATGGAATTTTTTACAACGCTCATTTTTCCTATTTGTAGGAGTTAGGGTCAAATAATACCCTCTAACACCACCGTCATGAACCGTAATATCAGCGCAAAATACCATACTCTTTTTTGATTTTACACCAACTCCAAATGGTATTGGTTTGTTTAATTCAACTGTCGAATTCAACATATCGTCACTAAATTGACGCACGCTAGTCATATTGCTAAGCAATCTCAATCTACCTTGTGCTTGATAATCAGATCGCATATCCTTAAATGTACGATCTAAATCACTAACCGCTGCCGCAGCTATCGGTCCATCTGTTAGTCCAGTGATTTTCGGCCACACAACCTTAACGCCGAAAAAAATCACAACTATGATTAAAATCAGACTACCTAGTCCGCTACCGCCTGCTCCGCCTTTACTCATCTTTTCACTCCTTCATCGATGTTTTTTGAAATAGCCTCTATTTTGCTAGAAAACATATAATTTTCATAACTCTTTTGAATATATGCCTTCAAAAGCTCGCCCACATCTACATGCAAACCATCTCTTGCGATCTCGCGCCAGTCCCGCTCGAAACTGAGCGCAAACTCATCTTCTAGGCTGATAGAATACTCTTTACTCAAAGATTTGCTTGTAAATTTAACTGAAATTTCTCTCATTTTTAGTTGTCAAATTCATCTTTTGCAAAAATTTCATCTAGTTTTTTGCTAAGCTCCTCGTCACTTAGTTTGCGATACTCGGCGTCCTCTTCTAGCGTGCCAAGCTGCATACTAATCGCCTCATTTTGCGCCTTGATACTAACTAGCTCTGCGCGCAATCTCGCGTTTTCTTCCCTAGCCTCGCTGTATCTTCTGATAAGCTCCTCGACCTTTTGACCCAAACTCTCGACTTTTTTTTCTTCGTCAAAGATTGATTCCATATTTGTCCTTTTTTTAGATATAATTCAAAGTTTTTATTCTAACCAAATTTAGCTTTAAAATAAAGGAAAAATTTGCAAAATTTTAAAATATCATCAAAATTTACGCCTAGCGACGATCAAAAAAACGCGATAGATAAAATCGTGCAAGGCATAAAAAATGGTGAAAAATATCAAACACTACTCGGAGTTACCGGAAGCGGAAAAACCTTTACTATGGCAAATATCATCGCAAATTTGCAAATTCCAACTCTCATAATGACACACAACAAATCCCTTGCAGCACAACTTTATAGCGAATTTAAGGGCTTTTTTCCGCAAAATCATGTCGAGTATTTTATCAGCTATTATGATTATTATCAACCAGAAGCCTACATTCCACGCCAAGACCTTTTTATCGAAAAAGATAGCTCCATAAATGACGAGTTAGAGCGCCTTCGCCTTTCAGCCACGGCTAGTTTGCTTAGTTTTGACGATGTCATTACGATAGCTTCGGTTTCGGCAAACTATGGTTTGGGCGACCCGTCAGAATACAAAGGCATGGTGCTTCATTTGGAGCTTGGTCAGAGTTTTTCTAGCAAATTTTTACTTCGCAAACTCGTCGATATGGGATATAAACGCAACGACAATTTTTTTGATCGTGGCGATTTCCGCGCTAACGGCGATACGATTGATATTTATCCGGCGTATTTTAACGACGAAGCCATAAGACTAGAATTTTTTGGCGACGAGCTTGAAGCGATGTATCATTTCGATGTTTTGGAAAATAAAAAAACAAAAAGCGTGGCTAAATTTATTCTTTATCCTACAAGTCAGTTTATCGTCGGCGAAAACCGCCTAAAAACGGCGATTAAAGGCATTGAAGAAGAGCTTGGTGAGAGATTAAAATTTTTTGAAAATGAAAACAGGCTCGTCGAAGCCCAGCGTCTAAAACAGCGGGTCGAATTTGACCTTGAAATGATGAGTGCAACAGGCATTTGCAAAGGAATCGAAAACTACGCGCGCTACTTAACAGGGCAAAACGCCGGAGAAACGCCGTATTCGCTGTTTGATTACTACGAGAGCAAGGGGCAAGACTACCTAATCATCGTCGATGAAAGCCATGTGAGCTTGCCGCAGTTTCGCGGTATGTTCGCAGGCGATCGAAGTCGCAAAGAAACGCTCGTAGAATACGGCTTTCGTCTGCCTAGTGCGCTTGATAACCGCCCTTTGATGTTTGATGAATTTATCAGCAAAAAGGGCAAATTTTTATTCGTTTCAGCCACGCCAAATGAATACGAAGTGAATTTAAGCGGCGGAAAGGTTGTGGAGCAAATTTTGCGTCCGACAGGGCTTTTAGACCCCGAAATTCTCATAAAAGATAGCGACAATCAAGTCGAAATCCTGCACGATATGGCAAAAAAGGTTATCGCTAGGAACGAGCGAATTTTGGTAACCGTGCTAACAAAAAAAATGGCAGAAGAGCTTAGCAAATACTACCTTGAACTCGGTATCAAGGTCAAATATATGCACTCAGACATCGACGCGATAGAGCGAAATGAGCTAATCAGAGGGCTAAGATCAGGCGAATTTGATATGCTAATCGGTATAAATTTATTGCGTGAGGGCTTGGATTTGCCGGAAGTTAGTTTGATTGCGATTTTTGATGCCGATAAAGAGGGATTTTTGCGCTCGGAAACTAGCCTTATTCAGACTATGGGACGGGCTGCTAGAAATATAAACGGGCAAGTTGTGATGTTTTGCAAAAAAATCACCCGCTCAATGCAAAGTGCTATCGACATAACCACGGCTAGACGCAAATTCCAAGATGAATACAACCGCACTCACGGCATAACGCCACACTCGGCAAGTCGCAACATAGAAGAAAGCCTAAAAATTGATGATGGGGCTGAAATTTTAACCAAAGCGAAAAAACTAGAAAAAATGCCAGCCGCCGAGAGAGCCAAAATCATAAAAGAGCTAAGAAAGCAAATGCTAGAAGCCGCTGCTGCGCTGGAATTCGAAAAAGCCGCTGCATTGCGTGATGAAATAGCGAAAATGAAAAAACTCTAAATTTGGGCTAAATTTAGCACAAATTTTGCATAAATTTCACGCGAATTTACCCAAATTTTAGCGCAAATAAAAAAGGGCTTGCGAGCAAAATTCGCAAGCCCCAAATGCAATTTAACTCAATTTTGAAGGTCGAAAATTTTAAAGTCGTTAATTGCCTCAAATTTTGCTAACACAAAATTCTCACAATGGCAAATTTTACGCCACTGCGAGAATTTGCAAATTTAAGCCAAAACTAAAATTTAAAATTTTAATTCCTAAAACTATGAATCGGCGCAGGTATTTGCCCACCTCTGGCGATAAATTCAGCAGATGAAGCCGAATTTACACTCATCACTGGCGCAGAGCCTAGCAATCCGCCAAACTCGATCATATCGCCCTTTTGGCCTAGCGGGATAATGCGCACGGCGGTGGTTTTTTGGTTTATCACGCCGATTGCGGCCTCATCGGCTATCATCGCTGAAATCGTAGCTGCGGGCGTATCGGACGGAATTGCAATCATATCGAGCCCCACGGAGCAAATCGCCGTCATCGCCTCTAATTTTTCCAAATTTAGCGCACCAGCCTTGACCGCCTCTATCATGCCCTCGTCCTCAGAGACCGGTATAAACGCCCCAGACAGGCCTCCTACTTGGTTGCACGCCATGACGCCACCTTTTTTGACCGCGTCGTTTAAAAGCGCAAGCGCAGCCGTCGTGCCGTGCGCGCCCACACGCTCCAAGCCCATTTCTTCGAGCACTCTCGCCACAGAATCCCCCACAGCAGGCGTCGGCGCGAGCGATAAATCCACAATGCCAAATTTCACGCCCAGCCTCTCGCTAGCCATTGAGCCCACAAGCTGGCCTATGCGGGTGATTTTAAAGGCGGTTTTTTTGACGGTTTCAGCGAGTATATCAAAGCTCTCTCCGCGCACCTTTTCTAAGGCGCGTTTGACCACGCCAGGACCCGATACGCCGACATTTATAACCACATCAGCCTCGCCTACTCCGTGAAATGCGCCCGCCATAAAGGGATTGTCCTCGACGGCGTTTGCGAAAACTACGAGCTTAGCGCAGCCAAATTTGCTTAAATTCGCGGTTTGTTTGATGATTTCGCCCATATCGCGCACAGCGGACATGTTTATGCCGGTTTTGGTCGAGCCTACATTTACACTAGCGCAGACGCGCTCGGTTCCAGCTAGGGCGCGCGGGATTGAGCGGATTAGGATTTCATCGCCCTTTTGGTAGCCTTTTTGCACAAGTGCGCTAAATCCGCCGATGAAATTCACACCCACAGCGTGCGCGGCCTCGTCTAGCGTGCGCGCAAAAATCGTGTAATCATCTAAATCCGTGGCCGCACCGATGAGCGAAATCGGCGTTACGCAGATGCGTTTATTGACGATTGGGATACCAAGCTCGGCTGAAATTTCATCGCCAACAGCGACTAAATTTTTGGCTTTTTTTGTGATTTTAGCGTAAATTTTCTCGCAGGCTTTTTCGGGGTTTGCGTCGATACAATCAAGAAGCGAAATGCCCATTGTAATGGTGCGGATATCGAAATTTTGCTCTTCTATCATAGAAATTGTTTCGGTTACTTGCTTGATATTCATTTTCGCGCCTTAGATATTGTGCATGGCGTCAAAAATCGCCGAACTTTGGATATTGATTTTGACATTTAGGCTAGCGCCAAACTCTTCAAGCTCGCTGCGAAGGGCCGTGAAGTCCTTTTTATCATCGCTGCTGACCACAGCCATCATTGTGAAAAACTCGTCCAAAACGGTTTGCGTGATATCGTCGATATTAAGCCCAAGTGCGGCTAGCTTGGTGGCTACGCCAGCTACGATGCCGACCTTGTCCTTGCCGACTACTGTTACGATTGCTTTCATGTGCGTCCTTGTAAAATGTGAAATTTAAAGGGGATTATATCAAATTTGGGGGAAATTTGGAATTTTGAAATTCCAAATTTTAGCTTGCGCCCTCACGGAATAAAACTGCTTTTATAGTTTTTAAAATAATTACAAAATCGACATAAAGTGTCCAGTTTTTGACATACCAAATGTCCATTTTTGCTCTAATTTTAAAATCAGTATCGCCTCTACCCATAACCTGTGCTAGTCCCGTGACGCCGGGTTTTACATGGAGTAAAATTTTCATATCAGCTTGGCTTATTCCGCCGTTTTCTCGCTCTCCGACCACAAACGGGCGAGGGCCTACGATACTCATATCACCTTTTAGGACATTTATGAGTTGCGGAAGCTCATCAAGCGAAGTTTTACGCATGAAATTTCCGATTTTTGTAATGCGTGGATCGTTTTTGTATTTATGGTATTTATCGAAAAATTCGACTTCATCTGGGTTTTTTTGCAAATAATCTCGTAAAATTTCATCGCCGTTTTCTTTCATAGAGCGAAATTTAAAGCAATTAAAAGGTCTGTTATTTCTGCCTGCTCGTGGTTGCGAAAATAAAATTTTTCCCTTTGGTTCTTCGATTTTCATTAAAACAAAAATCACAAAAAAAGCCACAACCAAAAATGGTAAAGCCAAAAGCACGACAATATAATCAACCAAACCCTTCATAAAATAATTCATCGGTTTTAACAGCGAATTTTCCAGCATAAATAAATTCGTGCGAGAGTTAAAAAGGCTGAAAATTTCCCCACCAGCGAAATCATATCCTTGCAGAGCAGGAGTGAAAATCACCTCGCGGTTTTTGATGACATTTTCTTCGACCAACCTGTTTAGCTCGTCAATACTCTTTAAATTTTTATTTGCGATAAAAACGGTCTCGTAGTCATCGCCACGGGTAAATTTATAGCCCAAATAGTGGTTTTTAAAGATTTCGCGGCGGAATTCTTTATCGCCATTGATAACCCTAGCGTTTTTTTGCCAAATTCCCACACGGTAAAGGTATTTTTTAAGAAAAAATTTGCACATCGGTATCAAAACCGCGCACAATCCAAACGCCAAAAATATCACAAATCGCGAGTGCGAGACATTTTTGTTAATCGCAAGCAAGAAAAAAATCATCACCAGCGCAAACATACACGATGAAAACACAATATAACTTTCATGCCAAAAATCATAGCGTTTGGTGTAAATTTTGCGATACGCTAATGTGCCGATAATCAAAACATATATAAAAAATGAGCCAAGATAGGTGGTATAATGCTGTGGTGTATTGCCCACAAAATCAAATTCTATGAGATTTCTCACGCTCACAGCTATGAAAAATGATATCAAAATACACAAAACATCAGCCGCTAAAAGTATAGCCATAGCATAAAATTTTTTCATAATTAAATTTTCCAAAAATAAATTTGCGACATTATAGCCAAATTTTAGTTTAATTTTGATAAAATCAAAATTTTTAAGATTTTGAAATGATTAAATTTTCGAAAAGAAAAAACGAAATTCAAAGCCCATTTTAGGGCAAAATTTTGAGTTTGAGGATAAAAATTTTGAAGACTGTAAAACGCGTTATAACTTATGGCACATTTGATATGCTTCATTACGGGCATATAAATTTGCTTCGTCGTGCAAAAGCACTTGGCGATTACCTTATCGTGGCACTTTCTACCGATGAGTTTAACTGGAATTCAAAGCAAAAAAAATGCTATTTTTCATACGAAAAACGCAAACATTTGCTTGAAGCGATTCGCTATGTGGATCTTGTGATCCCAGAAAATTCATGGGAGCAAAAAAAGGAAGATGTGCATTTATACCATGTCGATACTTTCGTCATCGGCGATGACTGGGAAGGCAAATTTGACTTTTTAAAAGACGAAGGCTGCGAAGTGGTCTATCTAAAACGAACGCCGGAGATTTCGACAACACAGATAAAAAAAGACTTAAAAGACAAGGAAACAAAATGAGCGAAAATTTAATGAATTCTGCGAATTCGCAAAACGATGAAATCGATATTTTCGAGTTACTAGGCAAAATTTGGAAAGGTAAATTTAGCATTGCTATGTTTGTATTAGCGTTTTTTGCTTTGGGCGTTTTATACACCATAATCGCCACGCCGTGGTATAGCGCAAAGGCTAGAATTTCAGTACCTTACTACAAAAATTTAGAAGAAAATAAAAAAGAGCTTTTAGTTGAAGCCGATATGATAATAAATAAAATTCAAAGCAAATATATCGACGCTCTTAAAGGTCAGCCAAAAGAGAGTGCATTTGTAGAAAAAGTAATCTCAGCTAAAATAAGTGGCACAAAAAACAACCTAAACGACTTTTTTGACATCGAAGTTATGGGTAAAAGCAACGACGAAGCTATCGCTTTGATAAACAAAATAGTGAAGGAAGAACAAGATATTTACAAAAGTGAAATCGAGTTGCAACGACAAAATATAAAAAATAATATCGCCAAAGTAGAAAACGACATCGCAAATTTGACAGATCAAATCAAACAATACGAAACTGTTTTATTACCAAATAAAGACAAAGAAATCGCAAATCTCAAAAGTGTCGTAATCCCTAAACGACAAGAAGATTATAAAAATTTAGTAGAAATCGTAATTCCAAATTTAGAAAATGAGATAAAAAACGCAGAGGAAGAGTTAAAAACTGGTTCTGTTGGCAATAATTCGCTAATCACTCTAAAAGAACGACTTGCAGATTTAAGAGAACAATACGCCACTACTATCACTACCAAACGCCAAATTGAGTATGATTTGCATGATGATGAATTTGTAAAAATAGCGATAGCCCAAAGTGAAAAAAATGAACTAGTCGCCAAATCAAGCGATCTTAACTCAAAAATTACTGAATTTAAAAACAACATAGAGATGCTAAAAGCCACTCAAAGTCCGCTAAATCTAAGTAATGTTGTCATAAAAGACGATTTAATCGTAACAAACAAAGCTCCCGTAAAACCTAAAAAACTTTTAATCGTAGCGATTGCTACATTTCTAGGTGGCGTTTTGGGTGTGTTTTGGGTTTTGCTAAAAAGCGAAATCAAGGCTAGGAAAAAGGCGAATTTAGCGTAAATTATGAGTAATCAAGCTATAAATCAAAGCCACAAAAAAAGGCTTATTGGAAATTTTGCTTCGCTAACAGTGCTTCAAATTTTTAGCTATGTGTTGCCACTATTAACTCTGCCATATTTGGTAAGAGTGCTAAATATAGAAACTTATGGCTTGGTTATGTTTGCTCAATCTTTTATAGTATTTTTAAATATTTTTGTGGATTGGGGGTTTAATCTTTCCGCAACAAGAGATATTTCTATAAACCGTGAAAGCAAAGAAAAACTAACTGAAATTTACAGCTCAGTAATGAGTATAAAAATAGCTTTGATTTTTCTGTTTTTAGCTATTTTAACTATTTTGGTGTTTTTTGTGCCAAAATTTTCAGGCGATAAAAGCGTTTATTATTTATCATTTTTATGGATTGTAGGGCAGGCGCTGTTTCCTGTGTGGTACTTTCAAGGTATCGAAAAAATGAAGTATATCACAATCGTAAAAGTTACGGCTCAACTACTTTTTACGATTTGTATTTTTGTTTTTGTTAAACAAAATAGTGATTATCTCTTAGTGCCGTTATTTAATGGACTTGGGTTAATTATCGGCTCGTTAATCGCTTTAAAAATAATTCACATAGATTTTGGGCAAAATTTTAAATTTCAAAATTTTGCAACTCTTTGGGGATATTTTAAAGAGAGTTTTTCTTTCTTTTTATCGAGACTTTCAGTTAGTTTATATACTTCCGCAAATGCTTTTGTTTTGGGTATTTTTACGACAAATACGATTGTGGGGTATTATGCTGTTGCCGAGCAACTATACAAAGCATTACAAGCTTTTTATTATCCATTAACACAAGTGTTATATCCATACATTGCAAAGGAAAGAAACATAGCGTTATTTAAAAAAATTTTTAAATTTGCCACTATTTTTAACATAATCGGAATTTGTATTTTATATTTCATAGGGACCGAAATTTTTAATTTGCTATTTACAAACAAAATTGGAGCAGAATCTATAAAAGTATTTAATATATTTTTGATAGTAGCCATATTTGTCGTGCCTAGCATTTTGCTTGGTTATCCGTTTTTAGGAGCTCTTGGATATGCTAAATACGCAAATTTGAGCGTGATTTATGGTTCGATTATACATGTAATAGGTTTGGTAATTTTAGCTATTTTTGGTAAAATTACTCTATACTCTGTAACTTTTATGGTTTTGGTGACGGAAATGGTTGTGTTTGGGTATAGAATAATTTCTATAAAAAAATATATTTTTATTGAGAAAAATTAAAATGAATAAGATGCAAATGAATAAATTTATAAAATATTTTAAAGACGGAACTTTATTTTCAAGGTTGAAACGAAGATTACTTATGAATTTATTACCAAAAATTTTTAATTTACTTCCACAGAAAAAGGTGAAAAACAACAAAATCGTTTTCTCAAATTTCGATGGTTCTGGATACGGTGATAATCCAAAATATATAGCCGAGTATATTATAGAAAATAAATTAAATTATGAGTTAGTGTGGTTGATAGACAAAAATAAGAATATAGATAAATCTTTGTTTCCAAAAAATATTAGAATTGTTAATTATATATCGTTTAGCGCACTTAAAGAATTAGCGAGTGCTAAAATTTGGATAGATAATATTAGAAAAGTATTTTATCCAAGAAAGAAAAAAGAACAAATTTACATTCAAACTTGGCACGGACTTTTTGCTCTTAAAATGATAGAAAAAGATGCAACTAGTTTGCCAGAAAGCTACATAAAAAAAGCTAAATTAGATTCAGCGAATATCGATTTGATTTTAAGTGGTTGCAAATTTAAAACCAAAATTTTCCAAAATAGTTTTTGGTATGATGGAGAAGTAGCAGAATTTGGAACCCCAAGAACAGATATATTTTTTGATAAAGCAAAAATAAAAAATGCAAAAAAGAAAATTTACGATTTTTATGGTATAGATGAAAATACAAAAATTTTACTGTATGCTCCAACTTTTAGAAAAACAAATAGCTTAGATCCATACCTATTAGACTATGTTTATTTACAAAAAGCTATTGAAAAAAAATTTGGTGGTGATTGGGTTATAATGGTTAGGCTCCACCCAAATTTAGTGCGTTATATGAATAATTTAGATATTCCAAAAAATGTAATCAATGCAAGTTTTTATATGGATAGCCAAGAATTACTTTGTGCTAGCGAGATTGTAATAAGTGATTATTCAAGCATAGTTTTTGACTATTTTCTTTTAAATCGTCCCGTGTTTTTATTTTGTACAGATTTACAAGATTACACCAAAAACGACAGAGATTTTTATATAAATATTAATGAATTGCCATTTGATTTGGCTGAAAACAATAGCGAGATGTTAAAGAATATTGAAAACTTTCAAGAAAATGTATATATTTCTCAAATTGAAAACTTTAAAAAAAAATACGGTTTTATTAACAATGGGAAATCTTGTAGTCAATTACTGTCATGGATAGAAAAATATGAAACAACAAATAAAAATTAACTATTCGACATTGCTCTTTTTAATCTTATTTATTACATTTTTTAGCATAAATGCTTTGCCGATTAATCTGGCCTACATTTTGGCATTGTTTTTGTTTTTTATCTCGTTTATTTTTATTATAAATAAAAAGTTTTTCAAAATAAATTTTTTTATATGCATTTCAATATTTATATTTGCTATATCATTTTTTATTATTATATTTCAAAATGGATATTCTTTTGTAGATTTTGACGGAAGTTTAAATTATAAATTTATAATAATAAATAACGCATTAGATATTTATGCAAATATGCCTATTTATAAAAAAGTTTTTGGTATTGGTTTAGGAAATTTTGAATTTTATGCAGATATATTCGCTCATAATATTTTTATTACTTTCTTGTTAGAATTTGGGATTGTAAATTCCGTGTTACTAATAATATATTTTTTTATTTTATACAAAAAAAGCAATGGATATGTAGTATATATACTGACTCCAACCATTATCATAGGCTTTTCATTATTTAGCGCATATTCTGTTTCTTTGTTTATATTTTCTAATTTAATTACTTGTAAAATATTAGCTCAAAAACATAGGAGTTTTTATGAAAAATTACGCAGTTAGTATAATAGTTCCAATTTATAATGTCGAAAAATATATCGTTAAATGCGCTACAACACTATTTGAGCAAGATTTCGACAGTATTGAGTATATTTTTGTAAATGATTGCACACCTGATAATAGTATGCAAGTTTTACAAAGCGTAATAGAAAAATATCCAAATAGAAAAGATGGTATAAAAATCATAAACAAACCACAAAACGAAGGTTTAGGTCAGGCTAGGAAAACAGGCTTTGAAAGTGCGACTGGCGAATATATTTTACATATCGATAGCGACGATTGGGTTGAACTTGATATGGTAAGTTCTTTATATAAAAAAGCGAAAGAATATGATGCTGATATTGTAGTGTGTGATTTTTATGAAAATTATTCAAATAAACAAATTTATGTAAAGCAAAATCTAACTTTTGATAATTATGAAACTTATTTGAAAGATTGTTTTGTTCTAAAAAATAAATATGTAAGTATATGGTCTAAATTTTGCAAAAAAAAAGTATATGAAAAAATAAAATTTCCAACTTTTTCTAATGCAGAAGATTTTTTTCTTCACATACAAATGTTTTATTACTGCCATGGCAAAATAGTGTATTTTGATAGAGCATTTGTGCATTATAGTAAAATAAATGAAAAGTCTATAACCTATAATACAATTTCAGAAAAAAAGATAAAAGAACTTAAAGCCTTTAATTTAGAAATTTTGGAATTCTTTACGAAAAATGATATTTGTGAAAAATTTTTAGAATATCACTATATGGGATTGCTGTATAGAGCTATCGCCGTAAGTGGAGGAGAGTATAAAAAGTACATTAAAGATATTTGTCCAAAAGCAAATAAGCTAAAATATATTTGGAATAATTCTGGATTAAATTTGTTGAAAAAAATTGTTTTTACTTTTAACTTTTTCAATATAAATATATATGCAATACTAAAAAATATACAAGGCAGGGTATAGTGAAAATATTAATAGTTACTGTCCTATTTTGTATGATTTTTGCTTTTAGATTGCCGGTTTTATACAACAGCACAGTATTGGCATTACTATTTTTAATTTTTCTATTTATACTAAATATAAACATATGCATAAAAAATTTTAAGAAAGTTATATCCAATACTTTTACAGTTAAGCTATTGTTGGTTATATTTTTTGTGCATTTTGTTTCCATTTTACCTACTATCATACATTCTCAATACGATTTTACCTATTTTAATAAATTTTTTGGTCTAAATATATCTTTAATCACAACAATACTGTTTTTTGTTGTATTTTATAATTATTTTGATAGAGAAAATTTAATTGAGACTTATATTGTATTTATATTTCTTATGCAGTCCATTATTATAATGATGGCTTATGCAAATCAAAATGTTTTAAATTTTATACAAATTTTTCAAGCCGATAATGCCATGGAGCAAGCAAATCCGGAATACTATGAAGGATTGCGCGGTTTATCGCTATCTACTGAAATGTTTTTTGGATTATCATGTGGCTATGGCTTGGCAATTTTGTTGTATTTTAAGCTATATATAAAAACAAAAAGATTTTCTGGCTTATTACTGATGTTGTTATCGATTAGCATTTTTTTTGTTGGCAGAACAGTGTTTATTGGCTTTATATTAGCTTTGTTGTATATGTTCTTATGCAAAAAAAAATTTTTTATGGACAAGCAATTGTATAAAATTATATTTTTAACTATATTTTTTGCATTTGCTACATATGTTTTTATGCCTGAATTATGGAGTAAAATTTATAATGCTAGTTTTGATCTCGACGCAGATTCGCAGACAGGCAGATCTTTATCGGTATTATTTAGTTACTTTGATGTTGATTTAGATGAAAAACTTATATTATTTGGCGATGGTTTATATACAAATAGTGACGGAAGTTATTACATGCACACTGATTCTGGCTATTTAAGAGAAATATACTATGGCGGTATTTTTTATTGCTTTTTTATATTGTCATCTCAAATTTTTATTTTCAGAAGCAATAATACTCGGGATTCCAAAGTATTCAATTTAATAATTATTTTTTACATGCTCATTTTAGAAATTAAAGGAGAAGTATTTTTTACCAATAAAATTATTTTGATGATGATTTTATTGCTTTCACTAAATAATTTAAAATTTAAAAAAGGTAATCCATATGATTAAAATTATGCAAATAGGCAGAATGAATAAGGGAAGCGGAGTTGCTTCTTTTTTAATGAATTATTATAGAAATATAGATAAAAGTAAATTTGAGTTTGTATTTGTTAGCGATTTAAATAAAAAAAATGAAAACTATAAAGAAGAAATAGAAAATTTGGGTGGGAAATTTTATATTATAAAAAAATACACACATATTTTTGCATATATGAAATCTATTTACAAAATTATACAAAAAGAAAAGCCAGATATAATACATTCGCATGAATTTATTGTGAGTCTAATACCACTGTTAATAGCAAAATTTTGTGGTATTAAAATAAGAATAGCACACAGTCACAGTAGTTATATAAAATCTAAAATAAAGATTTTAATTGTTAAATTTGCTAGATTATTTTTTAATTTTATAGCTACCGATTTGTGGGCTTGTTCGCAAAACGCTGGTGAATTTTTATTTGGTAAAAATAAAAATATTACAATTATAAATAATTCAATAGAATATAATAAATTCAAATTTGATATAGAAAAACGCAATTTATATAGAAAAAAATTTAATGTTGAAAACAAAATCGTATTTGGTATAGTGGCTGGTTTTCAAGAAATCAAAAATTATGATTTTTGTTTAGAAGTTTTTGAAGAATTTTATAAAAAAAATAGTAACGCGTTTTTGATAATATGCGGTGACGGTATTCTAAGAAATAAGATTGAAAATATAATAAGAGATAAAAAAATAGAAAAATCGGTTATTTTGCTTGGAAATACGCCAAATATCAATGAAATTTTAAATTGTTTTGATGTTTTTTTATTAACATCACATTATGAGGGATTACCAGTTGTATTAGTAGAAGCACAGGCTAATGGTTTAAAATGTTTTGCTCCAAGTCAAGCTGTTCCAAAAATTTGCAGTATTAATGACAAACTAATACTTTTAAACAATTACGATAAAAATACTTGGGAAAATGAAATTTATAAAAATTTAGAATATAAAAGAGATGATATGAGTATAGAAATTTTTGAAAAATATGGATACGAAATCAAAAAAGAAACAAAAAAATTAGAAAACAAATATTTAGAATTATTTAATTTAAGGAAATAAAATTACCGAACACTATGACATTATGCTTTATCGGAGTTGAACTTTTAAGAAACTATGCTAAAAAAGCATTTATAATAAATGAGAATTTAAATAAATTTTTATAATTTTATGAGATAATTCTAATTTTCATAGAGGTTAAAATTTTGAAAGGTAATCAATGCTAAAAAAACTATATATACAAAATTTCAGATGTTTTCAAAATTTCACATTAGATTTAACAAATAAGAATTCAGCCATATTAATCGGTAAAAATGGCACGGGTAAAAGCTCAATTTTTGATGTCTTGTCAATTTTTAGAGAAATCGCAAATGGCGAGGTACTATTAGATAACATAATTAAAAAAATAGATTGTCGTAATACAAAAGAGCCAGTTGAATTTTCGATTATTACCGATATAGATAGCAAAGAAATGGAATATCGTATAATAATAGACTTCACAAAATTCGATAGAGCAAGAATTTTAGAAGAATATATAAGACTTGATGATAAGAAATTAGTATCAAGAAAAGAAGGTCAAACAACAAAAGAAAGCAATCATAAGGCTGAGTTTATTATAGATTGGCATTGGGCTTGTTTGCCGCTTATTGTAACAGATGAGTATGGAGATGATAAATATATAGATAAATTTAGACAATGGCTAAGTAATATGATTATTATATTTCCATCTCCTGAGTTTTTCGAATATAAAGTTAGTGAAGAGAGTAAATTATTAAAACGAGATTGTAGTAATATAGCAAGTTGGGCTAGACAACTTTATGTAGATATGCCAGAAACTTATAATAATATAAAAGAAGCTTTGGAAAATGTATTTGCGGACTTTGGGATGATAAGATTTAATGGAGAACCCACGAAAGAGTGTTGGATACAATTTAGCGATACAGAAAAAAATCTTGCAATTAGATTAGATAAACTATCTTCTGGTGAAAAAATTTATTTCACTTATGCGGTATTAATTGCTTCGATTGCAAAATTTCCAAATGCACTATATATTTGGGATGAACCAAATAATTATGTTAGCAGAAATGAGATGTATAATATGATTTCTGGTTTAATTACGAATTTTAAAAAGACAAAGGCTCAAATTCTCATCAGTTCTCATAATGATACAGCTATTAACAGATTTTCGAGAGAAAATTCTTTTTGGCTTAAACGCTCTACTCATTTATCTCCGACTCAAGTAGCGCAAATTCCAAACGATATAGTATTGTCGGAAGAGTATGATTTGGACTAATTTATGAGTGGCTTGAATAGAAAAAAAGAACATTTATATATTTTTCCTGAAGATAATGCATATAAAGATATGGTGCAATGTTTTGAAAATGAATGTGCTCAAATTCGGTGTTTAAAGCCATTTAATGGATATATCGGAAAGCTAAAAGAAAAAATTGGACGCAATGTAGATTTGCCTAGATTAAACGAATATAGTTTTATTTTGATTTTAATCGATTATGATAATAAAATGACAAATTATGATAGTGAATATCCAATTTGCCAAAAAACTACTGTTATAAATCAAGTTAAAAATTTATTGCAAGATAGAGTAAAGCAAGAAAATATTTTTGTTATGGGCATAGAATTTAAAGAATCTGAAAATCTCAAAAAATTCTTTAATGCTAGTTTCGAAGAAATAGGTCAAATTTTATTTAACGATTTAAAAAACAATAAAACAGATAATTGGAGCAACGAACATTTACAGCGAAATATTAACGAGCTTAAAAAGATGAAAGAAGTTGGTATCTGTAAATTTTTAGGAATTTGATATGTTAATTTTAAAACACAAAAATTTTAAATTCAAAGGTTTAAAAAATGGCTGAAATTAAATATGACTTTCTATTCGTCGGTGCAGGGCTTTTTAATGCAACCATAGTTAGCAAAGCGGTTAAAAAAGGCAAAAAATGCCTTGTCATAGATAAGCGAAATCATATCGCAGGAAATATCTACACAGAAGAAACTCACGGCATAAATGTCCATAAATATGGCGCTCACATTTTTCACACGGGCGAAAAAGAAATTTGGAATTTCGTGCAGGAATTTGCAGAATTTAACAACTACATAAATTCGCCGATTGCGAATTTTAATGGCAAACTTTATAATCTGCCATTTAATATGAATACTTTTCATCAAATTTGGAGCGATGTTATCACGCCAGATGACGCCAAAAACCGCATAGAAGCCCAAGCAAAAGCAATGAAGATGGCTTTAAATGGAAATGAGCCAAAAAATTTAGAAGAACAAGCCATTTCGCTCATCGGCAAGGACATTTACGAAATTTTGATAAAAGGCTACACACAAAAGCAATGGGGGCGAAAATGCACCGAGCTACCGACTTCTATCATCAAACGCCTTCCTGTGCGATTTACTTTTGATAACAACTACTTCAATGACCGCTATCAGGGCATTCCGATAGGCGGTTATACAAAAATGGTCGAAAAAATGTTTGAAGGAGCTGAAATTAGATTAAATACCGACTTTTTTGACGAAAAAGATAGCCTATTAAATTTGGCTGATAAAGTTGTATTTACAGGCATGATAGACGAATTTTTTGATTATAAATTCGGTGAATTAGAATATAGAAGCCTGAAATTTGAAAGCGAAGTTTTGGAGTGCAAAAACTATCAAGGCAACGCAGTTATTAATTATACTGACGATAAAACGCCATTTACACGCATTATCGAGCACAAGCATTTTGAATTTGGCGTCCAGCCAAAAACAATCATCACGCGCGAATATCCAAAAACATGGAGCAGGGGCGATGAGCCATATTATGCTGTAAATGACACTAAAAATAGCGAGTTGTATCAAAAATACAAAGCCCTAGCCGATACCCAAAACAAAGTGATTTTCGGTGGCAGACTTGGTATGTATAGATACTTCGATATGGACGATACGATAATGGCTGCTCTAAAAGTAGCTGATGAGATTTTGTAAAGGTAAAAAATGCAAGAAAATTTAGTTTCTATAATTACTCCATGCTATAACGGAAGCAAATATATAGGTGAAACGATAAAATCGGTCTTGGCTCAAACATACAAAGAGTGGGAGATGATAATAGTCGATGATGGTTCAAAGGATAATTCGGTCGATATTATCGAAGAATTTGCACAAAAAGATAATAGGATTAAGCTAATCAAACAGCCAAATGGCGGTTCAGCAAACGCTAGAAATAATGGCATACGAAATGCCGAAGGTAGATATATAGCACTTTTGGATGCCGATGATTTATGGGATAATAATTTTTTAGAAGAACAACTTAAATTTATGAAGGAAAAAAATGTAGTTTTGGTCTATGGCTCATACAGACGCATAGATGAAAATTCAAATGAAATCCTAAGACCATTAATCGCAAGAGAAAAATCAACACTAAAAGATATGCAAAGAATGTGTTATATAGGCTGCTTAACAGGGCTTTACGATAGCAAGAAATTCGGAAAAGTTTATTTAAAAGAAGAGCTAAAAAGCATTAGAGATGATTATGCGTATTGGCTCGATATTATGCAATTTGAAAAAGTTGCTTATGGAAATCAAAAGGTTTTGGCAAGTTATAGGGTTTTGGTAAATTCCGTAACTGGCAAAAAAGCAAAACTTATAAAAGCACAATACAATTTTTACAGAAACTACCTAAAACTAGGATTTTTTAGAAGCGTTTATAATACCATTTATTGGGGTTGCAGTGGGTTATTTAAATTTTTTGGTGTTTTAGGGAGGGTGATAAAATGACAAGTAAAAGAATTTTGTATCTTGATGTTTTAAATATAATCGCAATGATATCGGTTATAGCGCTTCACTGTAATGGAATAGTCCATAAATATCACACAGAAAATTCTTGGGCTCAAAGCTTAGTCGTTGAAACTGTATTTTTCTTTGCGGTTCCATTATTTTTAATGATTAGCGGTGCAAATTTGTTAGGATATATTTCAAAATATGACACAAAGACCTTTTTCAAAAAGCGTTTTACAAAAGTATTATATCCTGCTATATTTTGGATATGCATAGCATTTATTTGGAGAATTTTTATACTCAAAGCTATCTCGTTAGAAAATGTCAGTATTGTCGAATTTATCAATATGGTCTTTATAAATAAAGAAATGCCGATATATTATTTTATTTGGTGGATATTGGGTCTTTATTTGACTATACCTATTTTAACACACTTGACTACCGATGCCAAATATCAATCTATTTTATGGTATGCGGTTGGAATATTTTTTATTTTTAACGCTTTGATTCCAAATTTATTAAAATTGATTGGTATCAATTGGAATAATTCATTTTCATTACAAATGGGGGGGGTAGTTATATATGCAATACTTGGCTATCTTCTTGCTGTATCAAATATAAGTAAAAAACTAAGATATATTATTTATGCTTTGGCTATATTTGCAATTATTTATAGATATTCTTTTACATATTTTCAATCAAAGGAAGCAGGGAAAGTAATAACAATAACTTGGGGATATTTTCAGTTTCATGTGTTTTTCTTGACTTCTGCAATTTTTCTCTTTGTTAAAAATATGAATTTAGAAAAGTTGCAAAATAACGCAAGAATAACTAAAATACTAGCAAATATTGCAAATTGCAGCTATGGAGTATATTTATGCCACATGATAATTGTGCATTATGAAGCATCTATTTTTGGTATTGACAGATATTCATTGCAATGGCGCACGATAGGGATAATAACAACCTATATTATTTCATTAGCGATAGTGTATTTGCTAAAACAAATACCTTTCATAAGAAGAGTAGTGGCTTAAATTTTGGTATTTTAGGCAAGATGATTAAATAGATACTTAAACAAATTATCGAGTGTATTAATAAAATTTCTATAAATTTTTAATGAAATTGAAAATGTTTATAAAAACTTTGCAAAATTTAGGAATTGATTTGTGAATTTAAAATTTCAAATAGCCAAAATCCAAACTATGCAGTATTAATATCTTACTTTTAACTGCTATAATAAACGGCTTGAATAAAAATTTTAGGAGCCACATGAAAGGTATAATTTTAGCCGGTGGTAGCGGGACAAGGCTATATCCGATAACTAGAAGCATTAGCAAACAGCTTTTGCCGATTTATGATAAACCGATGATTTATTATCCGCTTTCTGTTTTGATGCTTGCTCATATTCGCGATATTTTGGTAATTTCAACTCCGCAAGACATAGGCAAATTTAAAGAACTTTTAGGCGACGGAAGCGATTGGGGGCTAAATTTGAGCTACGCAGTCCAGCCAAGCCCAGACGGTCTTGCACAAGCATTTATAATCGGCGAAGAATTTATCGGCAAAGATAGAGTTTGCCTAGTTTTAGGCGATAATATTTTTTACGGGCAAGGTTTTAGCGATTTGCTAAAAAATGCCGTAAATAGAGAAGGTGCTACTATTTTTGGCTATCATGTGAAAGATCCAGAACGCTTTGGAGTAATTGAATTTGACGAAAATAAACAAGTTTTAAGCGTAGAAGAAAAACCACAAAATCCAAAGTCAAATTTCGCTGCAACCGGGCTTTATTTTTATGATAATGATGTCGTAGAAATCGCTAAAAATGTCAAGCCTAGCGATCGTGGCGAGCTAGAAATCACTAGCATTAATCAAGAATATTTAAAACGCGGAAAACTCAGCGTGGAGCTACTAGGTCGTGGTTTTGCATGGCTAGATACGGGCACTCATGAGACACTTTTGCAAGCAAGTGCGTTTGTGCAAACCATACAAAATAACCAAGCCACGCAAGTAGCTTGTCTCGAAGAAATCGCCTATGCAAACGGCTGGATAGATAAAGAAAAAATTTTAAATATCGCAAAATCGCTTTCTAAAAATGAGTATGGCAGATATTTAAAAAATTTGGTGGGCGAAAAATGAAAAATATCTTAGTTACAGGCTGTGCCGGGTTTATCGGCTCAAATTTTGTGCCGTATTTTTTAGAAAAGTATGATAATTATAAAATCATAAATTTGGATTTACTTACCTATGCCGGAAATTTAGAAAATTTGCGTGAATGTGAAAACAATCCAAGATATAAATTTATAAAAGGCGATATTTGCGATAGAAATCTTATTGACGAGCTTTTTGGCGAGTTTAAATTTAGTGGCGTTATTCATTTTGCAGCCGAAAGCCATGTGGATAATTCTATAAAAAATCCTAGCGTTTTTGTCAAAACAAATGTGCTTGGCACACATACGCTAATTGACGCGGCTAAAAAGTGTTGGCTAGATGAGCCGTTTAAATATAAAGACGAATTTAGGGGTGCTAGATTTCACCATATTTCAACCGATGAAGTTTATGGAAGCTTGGGTGAGAGCGGGTATTTTAGCGAGACTACGCCATACGCTCCAAATTCGCCGTATTCTGCTTCAAAAGCGGGTTCTGATATGATAGTTAGAAGCTATCATCATACTTTTGGGCTTGATACGATTATCACAAATTGTTCGAATAATTATGGTTTTAAGCAACACGACGAAAAGCTAATCCCGACAATAATCCGCAATGCTTTAAATGGCAATAAAATTCCGATTTATGGAGACGGCAAAAATATAAGAGATTGGCTTTTTGTGCTTGATCATTGCAAAGGAATTGATTTGGCTTTTCATAAAGGCAAAGGCGGAGAAACTTATAATATCGGTGGCAGAAACGAGCGAACAAATTTGCAAATCGCACATAAAATTTGCGAAATTTTAGATGAAATTTGCCCAAAAAGCGTTAGCTACAAAGAGCAAATTTCGTTTGTCAAAGATAGAGCAGGGCACGATAGACGCTATGCGATTGACGCTAGTAAAATCGAAGGGGAGCTTGGTTGGAAGGCTGATGAAACCTTTGATAGCGGTATAATCAAAACCGTAGAATGGTATGTGAAAAAATATGCTAAGTAGTTGTAAAATTTTAGAATTTAAAGAATTTGGCGATGAGCGGGGCTTTTTGGTAGCACTCGAAGCAAATAAAAATGTGCCGTTTGATATAAAAAGAGTTTATTATATTTATGGTAATAAAAACGGCGTAGATCGCGGATTTCATGCTCATAAAAATTTAAAACAAATCGCCGTTTGTGTAAGTGGCGCTTGCACATTTATTTTAGATGACGGAACAGAAAAAAAAGAATTTAGGCTAGATAAGCCAAATTTAGGACTTTTTATTGATAATTTTATTTGGCGAGAGATGAAAGATTTTAGCGAAAATTGTGTGATTATGGTGCTAGCGAGCGAACACTATGATGAGAGCGATTATATAAGAGATTATGATGAGTTTTTAAAGGTCGTGCGATGATACACCAAAGTAGTGAAGTCCAAAGCGAAAATATCGGCGAAAATACAAATATTTGGCAATTTTGCGTAGTTTTAAAAGGCGCAAAAATCGGCAAAAATTGCAACATAAATTTCAATGTCTTTGTGGAAAACGATGTGCAAATCGGCGATAATGTGACGATTAAAAGCGGTGTTCAAATTTGGGACGGCGTGAGAATCGAAGATGACGCTTTTATAGGCCCAAATGTTACTTTCACAAACGATTTTTTGCCGCGAAGCAAACAATATAAAGAATTTGCAAAAACAACCATAAAAAAAGGCGCAAGTATTGGTGCAAATTCGACTATAATTTGTGGTGTAAATATCGGCGAATACGCTATGGTTGGGGCTGGAAGCGTGGTAACTAAAAATATCGGCAAACAAGAGCTTTGGTATGGAAATCCAGCTTGTTTTAAAGGATATGTCTGCAAATGTGGGCAAAAATGCGATGAAAGTTTAGTTTGTAAAGATTGTAAAAAGGAAGAAAAATGATACCATTTTTGGATTTAAAGGCGATAAATTCGCAGTATAAAAATGAGCTTTTAAAAGCTTGTGAGCGAGTTATCGATAGTGGTTGGTATATTCACGGAAGTGAGTGTGAAGCATTTGAAGATGAATTTGCCAAATTTTGCGGAAGCAAATTTTGCATTGGCGTAGCAAATGGGCTGGACGCGCTAAATTTGATTTTTAGAGCCTATAAAGAGCTGGGCGTGATGAGCGAAAATGATGAGGTCATAGTCCCTGCAAATACCTATATAGCGTCAATTTTAGCAATTTCTATGAATAATTTAAAACCGGTTTTGGTTGAGCCAAATTTAAACTCATATTTGCTCAACCCAAATAAAATCGAAGAAAAAATTACCCCAAAAACAAAGGCGATTTTGCCCGTTCATTTATATGGACAAACTTGCGAAATGGATAAAATTTTAGGCATTGCAAAAAAATATAATCTAAAAGTCGTCGAAGACTCAGCTCAGTCGCACGGAGCATATTTTGGCGAGAAAAGAAGCGGAAATTTAGGCGATGCGAGCGGTTTTAGCTTTTATCCGGGTAAAAATTTAGGCGCACTTGGAGATGGCGGAGCAGTTACGACAAATGACGAAAGCCTAGCAAACACCATAAGAGCTCTTGCAAATTACGGAAGCCACAAAAAGTATGAAAATTTATACCAAGGCATAAATTCTCGCCTTGATGAAATCCAAGCTGCTATGCTTAGAGTGAAGCTTAGATATTTGGACGCTGAAATTTCGGCTCGTAGGGAAGTGGCGGATTTTTATTTAAACAATATAAAAAATGAAATTTTAATCTTGCCGTTTAAATTTGGCACAAATGCAAAAGAGATAAAAAGCCATGTTTGGCATATTTTCGCCGTTCGCTCTAAAAATCGCGATGAGCTCCAAAAATATTTGGCAAAACATGAAATTCAGACTTTGATTCATTATCCAATCCCGCCACATAAGCAAATGGCTTACAAAGAGTGGAATAAGCAAAGCTATCCGATAAGTGAGCAAATTCACGCTGAAATTTTAAGTTTGCCGATGAGCGGTGTGCTTGAAAAAGAGCAAATTCAAAAGGTCGTGGAAGTTTTGAATTCGGTGGATTTATAATGAAATTTAATAAAATCATAAAAAAAGTTTTATTAATTGATTTTTTTCGAAAACAAAAACAACTCAAAATTGCAAATAAAACACAAAAACACCATGAAAATATTATTTTAAAATTACAAAATTCGAAAAAAATCAGATTTGCTTCGTATGTCGTTTTCGATAGCACTTTTGGTGCAAAAAAACTTTATGAGCTGATGAAAAACGATGATAAATTTGACGCTAAAATTGTCATCGTGCCAGATACTGCAAGGGGCGAAGAAAATCTAAAAAAATGCTACAACGCCACAAAAGAGTTTTTTATAAAAAACTATGGCAAAGAAATGGTTTTAGATGGCTGGGACGAAAAAACGGGCAAATTTTTAGATCATAGCGATAAATTCGACATAATTTATTTTGCAAATCCTTATGACGCTATGGTGCATGAATTTCATAAAATTCGCTACATCTGCACAAAAAATATTTTACCAATTTATATAAATTACGCATTTTCGCATTTTAAATATGGTGAGCAATATATTTTTTCTCTGCCAGAAATGAGCCTTTGTTGGCGCATATTTTTGGCTAACGAATTTGAATTCAAAGATTTTAAAAAAGTTGCACTTTTAAAAGGCAAAAACGCGAAAGTGACAGGATATGCTAAAATGGATAGTTTTATCCCTAAAAAAATAGAAAATCATAAAAAAACTATTCTCATTGCGCCACACCACACGATTAAAAATAATGCTCTAAAACTTTCGAATTTTTTAGAATATTATGATTTTATTTTAACATTGCCACAGAAATTTCCAAATGTCCGTTTTATCTTTCGTCCGCACCCGCTTTTATTTACAAATTTACTAAATCAAGGCTTTTGGAGCAAAAAACAAATTGATGAGTATTTAGAAAAAATAAAAAGCGTTATGGAATTTTCTAGTGGCGGAGATTATTTGGATATTTTTAACGAAGCTGATGGCATAATACACGATTGTGGTTCGTTTATTTCAGAGTGGCTTTATAGTGGCAAAAAAGGCTGCTTTGTCTCATTTGATAATCTCGTTTTTAACCAACTTAACGAATACGGTAAAATCGCACTTGATTATTATTTTATTGCTAAAAATACAAACGATATTATTTTGTATATAAATGATATTCTTAGCAACAATAATGAAATTTTAAATTTTCAAAATTTAAAAAGTGAAGTTATGATAAATTACCCATTTGCTTCGCAAAAGATTATTAATGAAATTAAAACAACTCTAAATTTGGAATAAAATTTGCAAGAAAACATAATTCAAAAAACAAAAATCGGATTTTTTTGGAACGCCTTAGAAAAATTTGGGGTTCAAATTGTAAATTTTGTTTTAACTATTATTTTAGTTAGGCTTTTAAGTCCAAGCGATTTTGGCACAATGGCCTTTTTGTCTGTTTTTATCAGTATTTCAAATATTTTTACAGAAGGTGGTTTTCTTAGAGCTCTAATCCAAAAAAGAGATTGCAACGAACATGATTTTTCAACAGTTTTTATATTTAATATTATTGTTGGAACTGGATTTTATATAATTTTATTTTTTCTTGCTCCCTTTATTAGCCAATTTTATGAAATAGATAGTCTCACACAAATACAAAGAGTTATATTTTTAATCATTATTTTTCAAGCTCTTTGCGTCGTACAGATTGCGAAATTTCAGTTAAATATAAACTTCAAAACCCTAGCTTTTTTAAATTTAACCTCCATAATTTTTTCTGGTCTTTTAGGTGTTTTTTTAGCGTATAAAGGTTTTGGAATTTGGGCTTTGGTATGGCGAGAAATCATAAGAAGCATTTTAATGGTAGTTTTGTATTGGTATTTTAGCGGTTGGATTCCAAAAACCGGTTTTAGCAAAGCTAGTTTTAAACGCCTTTTTTCCTATGGTTCTAAACTAATTGGTGTTGGACTTATAGCGATTGTTGTAAATGGAATCTATAATATGTATATCGGCAAAATGTATAGCACAAAAGAGCTTGGATATTTTTCACAAGGCGAGCACTATCCAGGACTTGTATCTTTAATCTTTGTAAATATTCTAACGACCGTAACCTTTCCGTTGATGTCGTATTTACAAGACGATAAAAGCAAATTAATGGAAATTTTTAAGCGTTTAATTAAAATAAACGCCATTATAATATTGCCTGTTATGTTTTATTTCGCTTTTTTATCCGAAGAATTCGTGCTTACTTTTTTGGGTGAAAAGTGGATTATGGTAGCTGATCTACTTTTTTGGTTTGCTCTTTCGTATATTTTTACACCTTTTTCAGCACTAAATTTAAATATCTTAAATGCAATTGGCAGAAGCGATTTATTTTTAAAAATCGAATTTATTAAATTACCAATTATTTTTACAACAATGTTAATAACTTTTCCAATTAGTCTAAAAGCCATTGTGATAGGTAGGTTTATTTCGACATTTTTATCTTTTTTCATAAATACCTACATTTGCCATAAAAACTATGATTTTGGTGCATTAAGTCAAATTTGGCATATCAAAAATATTATTTTTGCAGTTTTGGTTATGGTTATATCGATAAGTATTTGCAAATTTTTCATAACAAATGCTATTTTATGCCTTATTTTATCAGCAATCATAGGCTCTATTACTTATTTTTTTATGTTAAAAATAGTAAAAGAAGAAGAGCTAGAATTTGTTATGATAAAACTCAAAAATAAATTTAAAAGGAAATAAATGCAAGATATGCCACTTGTCAGCGTTGTAATACCAAGCTATAATCACGAAAAATATATCAGCGAAACCATAACGGCGATACTTAATCAAACTTATAAAAATATAGAATTGATTATCATCGATGATGGTTCAAAAGATAATTCACCAAATATCATAGAAAATTTTAGAAAAAAACATAATTTCACATTTATACATCGCCAAAATCGAGGCCTTTGCGCTACTTTAAATCAAGCTATCGACTTAGCGCATGGAAAATATTTTGCAATTTGTGCAAGCGATGATGTTTTATTGCCAGATAGCATTGAAAAAAGAGTTAATTTTATGGAAAAAAACTCAGAATTTGGTATGTGTTATGGCAAAGTATGTGATTTTAGCGATGAAAAAAATATTATAAATGTAGGCGAACCAGCGAGTGGTTGGATTTTTGAGGAATTATTAAGCAGATATTTTATACCAGCAGCTAGTATTATGATAAAAAAAGATGTTTATAGTGAAGTTGGTAAATATGATGAGAATTTGATCATAGAAGACTATGATATGTCGTTAAGGATTGCCGAAAAATTCCAAATCGGTTTCATTGATGAGATTTTAGCCCGTTATAGACTCCATGGCGAAAATACAACCAAACAACTTTATCGTATGTATGAGGGACAAAAACAGATAATTTATAAATGGCAAAATAAAGAAAATTTTAAAATTTTAACAACAAATTGGCGTTTAAAATGGTTCGATATGTTCTCACGCAACAATAAAAAAGAAGCATTAAAATACCTTAATACCGCACTTTGCAATCCTTTTAATAAATACAGCTTAAAAGGCTTAATAAAATTTATATTTTTTTGGACAAAAAAATGAAAATTTTATTTGTAATCTCAACCCTTAGAAACGGTGGAGCTGAAAAGGTCATGGCGGTACTATCGTCATATTTCGCGAATTTTCACGATGTAAGTTTGGCTAAATTTGAAAGCACGGAGCCGTTTTACGAGATAAGCGAAAAGGTAAAAATCATAAATTTAGATTACGGCGTCGATAATAAAGGTTTTTTTGTAAATTTAAAAAAACGATTTGGCAAAATTTTTGCACTGCGAAATTTGATAAAAAATAGCAAATTTGACTGCGTGATTTCCTTTATGGATAGCACAAATTTGCTTAGTATCATCGCTAAATTCGGGCTTAAAACGCCATTAATAATTTCTGAGCACTCAAACCACACCCTGCTTAGTAAAAAATGGCAAATTTTAAAAAGGCTTTTTTATCCTTTCGCAAACGGCTTAACCGTGCTAACAAATGATGATTTAAAGCATTATTTGTATGTCAAAAATAGAACCAAAATTTATAATCCCGTGTTTGCAGATGCGCAAAATTTTAGCCAAATACAAAAGGAAAATTTAATTATTTTCGTTGGTAGGCTTATCAAAATCAAAGGTTGTGATATATTTTTAAATGCTTTAAATTTGGTTGATTTAAACGGCTGGAAAGTGGAAATTTTAGGCGACGGCGATGAAATGCAAAATTTGCAAAATTTAGCCAAAAATTTAAATTTAAACGCCGAATTTAAAGGGAGCGTGAAAAATATCGACGAATATTATTCGCGTGCAAAAATCATCGTATCAAGCTCGCTAAATGAGTGTTTGCCAAATGTTTTGGTTGAAAGTATCAGATTCGACTGCGTTCGTGTCGCAACGCCTACGGTTGGGGCAAAAGAGCTTATAAAAGACGGCTTTGATGGATTTATTAGCGATGATTTTAGAGCCGAAAATTTAGCAAAAAAAATAAAATTCGCCATGCAAAGCAACAATGAAATTACGCAAAATGCAAATTTACGAAAAGATGAGTTTAAAATAGAAAAAATTTATGGAAAATGGCTAGAATTTATAAATTCAACTTTGGAGAAAAATAATATATGTTTTATGTAAAATTATTTATAAATTTGATTTTATATTTATTTGCAAAAATTACGCCAAAAAGTGAAAAAATTTGGCTTTACGGTGCTGTAAATGGGGCAAATTTTAGCGATAATAGTAGATATTTTTTTGAATACATACGCCAAAACCACCCACAAATCAGAAGCATTTGGATTACAAAAAACGACGCAGTATTGCAAAAACTACAAAATCTGGGCATTGAGTGCTACAAAGCATACTCACCAAAGGCGATATATTTTGGGCTAAGAGCTGGATTTTTTATTACTTCACATGTTGTAGATATGGCATTTATGGGAAATACAGCCACAAAAATCATAAATCTCTGCCACGGCGTTCCACTTAAAAAAATAGGCGGCGATGATATCTACGATCCAAGCACACATAAAAGCATAAAAAACTGGCTAATTACAACTTTTTTCCCATTTACCGTGGTAAAAAACTCCCTAATTTGCGCCAGTGGCGAAGAGGATAAAAAACATTTTTTCTCAGCTTTTAATTTTAATTATTTTAATGTCAAACTAGATGATATTGCAATCACAGGATATGCTAGAAACGATATTTTGCAAAGCATAAAACCTAAAAATTCGCAAATCAATGTTTTATATATGCCAACTTTCCGCAAAGCAGGAAGTGATGAAATAGATCTTTTTAGCGATTTTAAAGCAGTAGAATTTAATAAAATTTTTAAAGAAAAAAATATCAAATTTATCATAAAAATTCACCCTTTTAATCGTCCAAATGAACAAATTTTAAACACTCTTAAAAATTGCGAAAATATCGAATTTGCCCTCATGATCGATGCTGCCCAGCTTTTATGTAAGGCCGATATTTTAATCACTGATTATTCGAGTTGTTATATTGATTTTTTACTCACAAATAGAGCCTTAATTTTTGCTCCATTTGATTATGAGAGATACATAGCCACTTCCAGAGAGCTTCATTACGATTATGAGACTGTTACACCTGGGGCTAAATGCAAAAACTGGCAAGAAGTCATTGCCGAGATACTAAATTTAGCTAGCGGAGTCGATAAATTTAAAAACGAGCGCGAAAAAGTGCGTGATTTTTTTCACAGATACAATGATACAAAGGCTTGCGAGCGTGTATATCAAACTATAAAGGATAAATTTTGCAACCATTAATCTCAGTAATTGTTCCTGTTTATAATGTAGAAAAATATCTTGAAGAGTGTATAAATTCTATCATAAACCAAACTTATAAAAATTTAGAAATTATCTTAATCGATGACGGAAGCACAGACAAAAGTGGCGAAATTTGCGATGAATTTGCCACACAAGATAATCGAATAATAGTAATCCACAAAGAAAATGGTGGCCTAAGTAGCGCTAGAAATGCTGGACTTGATATCATGCAAGGAGAATATCTAAGCTTCGTAGATAGCGATGATATGGTTGATGAAAATTTAATACAAACACTATTTTTATTAATTGAAAAATATAAGACAAAAATTGCAATTTGTGGATATGATAAATTTTCACAAAATAGCGATATTGACAAAATTAAAGAAAAAAATTTAACTATTAATGATGATTTTTCTTATACGCCAGAAGAAGTTTTTAACGAAAGTTTAAAAGTTAAAACTTTTTTTACTAAATGCGCTTGGAGAAATTTGGTGCATAAAAGTATATATCAAAATTTGCGCTTCCCTGTGGGCGAAAATTACGAAGATGTAGCTGTTTTTTTTGATGTCTTTAATCAAAGCAACACGGCTTTTACATACAAAAATTTATATTTTTATAGATTCAACCTCAGCTCTATCTCTAATACTTTTAAAGATTCGAGCCTTGTAATGATAAAAAATGTCCGTAAATTTGCAACCAGCATAGAAAATGCTTATCCGAATTTAAAAAACAAAGCAATTGCTTACAAATGCAACTCGGCTCTTAATATGGCATTTTTAATCGTAGCACACAAGAGCAAAAAATATTTTGATACCCTCTATGATTTACATAAATTTGTTAGGCAAAATTTAAATTCAGATTTTTTCAAAATGCAGGGAAATGCGATTTATAGGGATATTCTTATGATTTTATTCTACATTAGCCCAAAGTTACTATATACTTTTGTAAATACTATCAAAAGCGTAAAAAATATCTTTAAAAGATAAATTTACCACCCGCCACTGGCACCGCCACCGCCAAATCCGCCTCCGCCACCGCGAAAGCCACCTCCTCGCGAACTGCGCCCAAATCCACCAGAGCCACCCAAACCGCCACGCGAGCCACCCAAACCACCGCCAAATCCGCCATTTCTACCAAATCCGCCAGAGCCACCAAAGCCACCGCGCAAAATTTCATCAAGCCCGTCGCCTAAAATGATAGTGTTGCCATAATCCCCGTGTGAGCGTGATTTGTTTCTCATCATCATAAAAAATACAAAGAAAAAGAAAAGCATAAAGATTATGAAGTCTATGTCGATTTCCTCGCCCTGAGCGCGCTCGATTTTGGCGAATTTTATGTCGCCACTCTCGATAAAATCGAGGATCGTAAGCACCCCAGAAACTATTCCGCCCTCATAATCCCCAGCCCTAAAATGTGGCAAAATTTTATACTCGATTATGCGTTTTGAGATGCCGTCAGTCAGCACTCCCTCCAAGCCATATCCAACCTCGATACGCACCCTGCGCTCGTTTGGCGCGACGAGCAAAAGCACGCCGTTATCATAGCCCTTCTGCCCTATGCCAAGCGCCCTAGCCTGCTCGTTCGCGACCTCTTCGATAGAGTAATCCCCGAGCGTTTTTAGGGTTACGACCATGATTTGATTGGTGGAATTTTCGTCAAATTTAAGCAAAATTTCATTTAGCGCGCCAGCCGTAGAGGCGCGCAAAATACCCGCCTCGTCGATAATAGCCGTGTCGTTTGGCGAGGCTAGATAGTCTGAAATTTTAGCCTGCGAAAAAGATAATGCCAAAAATAAAAAAAGTAAAATTCTTCTCATTTTATTTCCACAATCTTTTCTTTGATTTCATCTTTATCACCCATTTCATGGGGGATTTTCGCCATTATTAGCGCACAAAGCCTATCTATACCCACGCTCACAGCCTCGCCAAAATTCGCAGTTTTTGCCTGGGCGCAAAATTCCTGCACAATCTGCAAAAATTCAGAATCATCAATCTTCGCGCTGATATTTTCGCCGCAAACTATGTGCGCGATTTTTTCGTTTTTGCAAACACAAAAAATCACAGCGTTTGGGATTTTATCATATCCAAACAGCTCAAATTTACTCACGGCAAAGTCGTAAGTAAGCCTAAATTTAAAGAATTTAGGGATAAAAAATTCTAAAAATTTAGGAAATTTAGAAAAAAGAAATTTAAAGAGCAAAAATACAATCGCAATCAACTCAAACGCGCCTACTTTGCCTACTTGCTGGAAAAACATCAGCGCAGTGCCCACTACAAAGGCAATCGTGCAAGCCACGCCCCAGCTAAGTGGCTCTAAGTCCAAAGCCTCGCCACTTAGCACGCAGATAATCTCAGCGTCGCTCGCATCTTCGGCCTTTGAGATTTTATCCGTTATGGCGTCTTTGTAAATTTGCTCAATCATCTAAAACGAAACTTTTGGCGCGTTTTGATTGGCTTCGCCTGCGTTAAATACAGGCTTAGCTCCGCCCTTGCCTACGAGTTTGGCGATGATATTTGTAGGGAAAACCCTAATCATCTTATTATACTCTTGCACCACGGCGATATAGTCCTTGCGAGCCACAGCTATGCGGTTTTCGGTGCCCTCTAACTGATTTTGCAAATCCGTGAAATTTGAGTTTGCTTTTAGCTCAGGGTATCGTTCTACAACTAGCATTAAGCGCGATAAAGCCGAGCTTAGCTCGCCTTGTGCGTTGTTAAACTGTGTAAAGGCTTCTGGGTTATTTGCGATATCGTTTGCGTCGATTTTCACGCTCGTTGCCTTCGCGCGAGCCTCGATTACGCCCTCTAAGGTGCCTCTTTCATGGCTTGCGTATCCTTTGACGGTTTCGACGAAATTCGGAATCAAATCAGCGCGCCTTTGATATTGGTTTTGCACCTGCGCCCAGGCCGCATTGACATCTTCGTCTTTCAGGGTCAGTTTGTTATACACAGGCACGGCGAAAATCGCAAACACAGCCAAAATTATGCCAGCGATAATCAGCCATTTTAGCCAGCCTTTTGATGATTTTTTTTCGACATTAGCTGAGCCATTGTAAGTTTGGCTTTGCTCTGCACCTTTTGCGCCTTTTTCGCCGTCATAGCCGATTTGTTCGGCGCCATTTTGGTTTTCTAACTCGTTCATACCACTCTCCTTGATATTTTTTCATGAAGTTTAACTAACACATCATACTCAATCGTGCCAAAAAATCTCGCCCACTCTCTGGCGTCATTTATCACGCAGACTCGCTCGCCACCAAACTCAGCGCAAAAGCTATCCATAGACATTTTGCCAAGCAGCCTTTCGCCACTGGCTAATCGCAAATCACCAAGCCCAGCGTATCGCAAAAGTCCGTCCGCATAGCCTAAATCATAGGTGCCGATTTTCATATCGCACGGCGCGCAAAACACCCCGCCATAGCCTACCCTTTCGCCTTTTTTAAGCACTCTTTGGCTGATTAAATCAGCCCACAAACTAAGCACAGGGCGCAAATTTAGGCTATCATCAAACTGAGCGTATCCATACTGCGCCATACCCACACGCACAAACTCATCGTCAAACCCCGCTCTGCGCTCGATCGCGGCTGAATTTGAAGAGTGGAAAATCAGCTCATTAAATCCAGCCTCATTTGCCTTAAATTTGGCGATTTTTTTAAATTCGACGAAATTTTGCCTTTGCGCGTAAAAATCAGAGCTTAGCTCATCGCTGGCGCGGTAATGGGTAAAAAATCCGCGCAAATTTAGCGAGTGTTTTTTGCAAAGTGCCAAAGCCTCGCTTAAATCCTGTGCGCAAATGCCGTTTCTATGCATGGCTGTATCAGCCACGATATGGACTTTCACGCCCCGTTTTAGGCGAGAGAAATAGCTCATATCATTTACGGCATAAATAAAATTTGGATTTTCGTTTCCGTTTGGAATATGCGATAAAATCAAAATTTCCTCGAAAAATTCCGAAATCTCGCGCGCTTCATCTAGCGTCCTAGTAACGGCTCTTTTGATACCAAACTCACGCGCCAAACCCGCGATTTCGCGCATGCCATGCCCATAAGCGTTGTCTTTAAGCACGAGCATAATGCGCTCTTTGGCTACTTTTTGCGAAATTTGCGAAAGATTGTGAAAATACGCTGATTTATCAATCAAAATTTCAGACATTAAAGCTCACTCCATACGCCTTGTATAAATACGGCAAAAGCTTGCGAATAGCGTAATCATAGCCGTAAAATTTGGTGTAAATTTCCTTTAAATTTGCCTCTTTTGCGTTTGCGAAATCAAACACATCTGTGCCCTCTATTTTTGGCACTTTTTCATCTAGTAGCGCGAAAAATTCAGCCCTAGCGCCAAGAAGCTCTTTTATATTTTGCTCGACTAGCTCTTTTTCCATTATTTTGCAATCTCCTCTAATGCGCCCATTATCACCCTTTGCATTTCATCGCGAAATTCGGGGGTTTTAGCCTCAAATCTCGTTACGATTATCGGCGTGGTATTGCTAGCTCTCACCAAAGCCCAGCCATCATCAAACCTCAATCTAACCCCGTCGATTTCTATCATATCGCGCACGGCTGGAAGCCCAGAAATGCCGTTTTTGACTAAATTTTTAAATTTTTCAATTATCTCAAATTTAGCGGTGTCTGTGGTTTTAAATTTAATCTCATCGGTGCTGTGCATTACAGGAAGTGCGTCAAGCTGGGCGTCTAAATCAATGCCCTTTGCGACGAGTTCTAGCACTCTCATCATCGCATACACGCCGTCATCGAAGCCAAAATATCGCTCCTTAAAATAAATATGCCCGCTCACCTCAGCAGCCAAATCAATGCCAAGCTCCTTCATAGCCTTTTTGATATTGCTATGACCTGTTTTGCCCATAAAGCTCTTGCCACGGCGGTTTATCTCATCATACATTACCTGCGAGCATTTCACCTCGCCCAAAATTTTCGGCTCTTTCATATTTAGCGATAAAAGGCAGGCTAGCTCGTCGCCTTTGATATTTCGCTTCGCTGTTAGCACGGCGATTCTATCGGCGTCTCCGTCGAAACCAAAGCCCAAATTTAGCCCGTTTTGGCTAATTGCATTTTTTAAATCGACTAAATTTTTCTCTTCGCTTGGATCTGGGTGGTGATTTGGGAAATTTCCGTCAGGTTCTGGAAATAAAATTTTAGCATTTAAGCCCAATCTTTCCACGATTTTGCACGCCGTAACACCTGCTGCGCCGTTTGCGCAATCAATCACAAATGGTGTTTTGAAATTTTTCAAATTTGCAAATTCTTTTTCGAAATAGTCCAAATACTCGCCCAAAATATTATATTTTTCGCAAAATGTATTTGTTGGGATTTCCACGCCACTAGCCATAAATTCAGCCACTTGGCGGCCGAGTGTTTTAAGCTGTGCGCCAAAAAAACTATCCGTGCCGATTGTGATTTTAAAGCCGTTATAATTTTTCGGATTGTGCGAGCCTGTAATCATAATGTTTGCGTCAAATTTATGCGTAAATACGCCAAAATACCCCACAGGCGTAGGAAGCAAGCCAATATCAAAAATCCTAAGCCCAGCGTAATTAAGCCCACTTACTAGGTATTCAAACATATCTGGCGCGCTTAGCCTCGCATCATAACCCACGCTGATACGCTCACGGCCTAAATGGCGCAAATGCATACCAAAGGCAAAACCAATCGCCTTAACGCTCTCTTCGTTTAGATCCTCGCCCACGATTCCGCGGATATCGTATTCTCTAAAAATATCTTCAATCATAAAATTCCTTAACAAAAAAATTACAATATTTTAAATTATAAATGTTAAAATTTGTCAAATTTAAGGAGTCAAAATGAAAAAATTTTTTCTTATTTGTGCGATTTTGGGCGCAGTTTTTGCTAAGGATTATGAGGTGATTGATAGCGTAAATACTTCGTTTAGAATTTTTGGCAAAAACGATAGAATCGAGGTTATCAGCGTCAGCGACCCTAAAATCGACGGGGTTACATGCTTCATCTCATACGCCAAAAAAGGTGGCGCCAAAGAGATTGTTGGCGTCGAAGAAGACCGCTCAGAAGCCTCTGTTTCATGCTCTCAAACAGCCCCAAAAATCATAATCAAAGAAGAGCTTAAAAAAGAGGATATATTTGCGAAAAAATCCTCGCTAATCTTTAAAAAAACCCATGTCGTGCGTATGTTTGACGAAGCAAGCCAGAGCATAATTTATCTAGTGTATTCAGATAAAATCATCGACGGCTCGCCAGATAATTCTATCTCGGCAATTCCGTGCAATCAAGCCGTAGGCAAGGTGTGTGAATTTAATTACAAAAAATGAGAATTTTTAAGAATTTTTTGATAAAATCCCAGCTCTTAATAAAATTTATCATTTAGCAAGGAAAAATATGAAATCTATTTTTAGCATGGAATCTGCCAGCATTATGCTTGCCCTGCTGGCTATCGCGTGCGCGGTGGCAACATTTGTGGAGACTGCATTTGGCACGCCAGTAGCATGGGCGAGTGTGTATAATGCATGGTGGTTCGGGCTGATAATGCTACTTTTAGGGCTAAATTTGGCCTACAATATCTACCGCTACCGCCTCGGCGATATCAAAAAGCTTCCGACCTTTATATTTCATTTAAGCTTTCTTTTTATTTTGCTTGGGGCTGGGCTTACGAGATATTTTGGATTTGAGGGGAATTTGCACATTAGAGAGGGAGAGGAAAGCTCGCTAATTAGCACCAAGGACGAATTTGTGCAGTTAATCAGCATAGGCGAGGATAAAAATTTCATCTCAGCCGATGAAAAAAACTACCTAAGTGGCGTGGGAAAAATGAAATTTGATCTAAATTTAGATGTAAATGGCAAAAACGCAAATTTGAAATTTAAAGAATTTATCCCACACGGCGAGCTAAAATGGGTCAAAGACGAGAGCCAAAGCGCACCCGCTAGAATCGAGTTTTTGTTCTCAAACGATACCCAAAAACAGCCCCTTTCGCTACTTTCTGGGCAGAGTATCGAGCTAGGCGAGGTTAGCATTAGCTTTAATACCATGCCAAAAACCAAATATTTCATCTATGTCAAAAACGATGCCGATAAATTCTATATAAACTCGAATTTCGACATAAACGCCACTAAAATGGGCACTAGCGAAAAAATCGCACTGAATAAAAACGAAGATAATCTAATCGATGATTTATCGCTTTATAGCTTTGAGGGGACAAATTTCGCCCCAGTTAGCCTGCTAAGCTCAGCTGTGGAAAAATTTGTTAAGGTCGAGGAAAATTTAGCCGGTATGAGCGGAATCATCGCAGATCTTAGCTATAACAACGAAAGCAAAGAGGTGCTAGTAATACAAGGCGAAAAAGGCCTTCAATACGAAGTCGGTGGCGCAAATTTTATCACGCTTTTGGGGCCAAAAATGGTAAATTTGCCGTTTAAATTAGCTTTGCGCGATTTCGTCATGGATCGCTACCCAGGCACAAACTCGCCCTCAGGATACAAGAGCGAAGTTACAGTCAAAGACGGCGCAAACAGCTATGATTACGATATTTATATGAACCATGTCCTAGATCACGGCGGATACAGATTTTTCCAAAGCTCGTATGATAGGGACGAGGGAGGCACCGTGCTATCTGTAAATCGCGACCCGGGCAAATTCCCGACATATCTGGGATATTTTTTGCTCTGCCTTGGCATGTTTTTAAACTTTTTAAACCCAAATTCGCGCTTTTTCAAGCTTTCTAAACTCATCAGCGAAAATACTCATCTAGCAAAAAGCGTGGCAATTTTGGCTGTAATTTTCGCCTGTGTTGCGCCAAATTTAGCCCATGCAGAGGGAAATGAGAGTGTGAATTTAAATGAAATCAAGCTAAATTTGCCAAATTTTGATAAGGAATTTAGCAAAGAACTTGGTAAATTAGTCGTGCAAGGTTTCAATGGCCGTATGGAGCCATTTGATACAGTTTCGCGCGAAATTTTGCACAAAATTTACCGCGGCGAAACCTACAAGGGCGAGGACGGGATTACGCTCAATCACAACGAAGCCTTGCTTTCGTTTATGCTAAATCAAGATTATTGGCGCACCGCTAAAATCATACGCGTGGGCGATAAGGAACTACGCAAAATTTTAGGCCTTAACGAAAATCAAAAATACGCTTCGATGATGGATTTTTTCGAAATGAAGGATAATGAGAGCTTTTATAAGCTTGATAAATTAAGCGAGGAAATCAACCGCAAACCCCTTGGTAACCGCTCTACGCTCGATAAAGAAATCATCAAAGTAAATGAGAGAGTAAATGTGTTTTACGGCGCGATTATGGGCGAATACTTCCGCATAATCCCTACCGGAAAGTCAAACGATAGCACCTGGATTTCGCCGTTTGCAACCCTTGAAATGCTAGGCGAAAGCGAGCGCGATAAGGTGCGCGATATGAGCGCGATGTTTGCCACGGCTGTGATTTATGCCCAAAACAAAAACGACTGGCAAAGCGCAAACAAAATGCTAAGCATTATCAAGGATTATCAAATCAAAAATGGTGGCGAGTTAGCGCCTAGCGAGAGTGCGATAAAATATGAAATTTTATACAACAACGCGCATATTTTCAAACGACTTTTTTCGATTTATACAATCGCTGGATTTTTGCTTTTAATCTTTATTTTTATCCGTATGATGAAGCCAAATTTGGGCTTAAAATGGGCGTTTAATCTAGTTTGGTTTGTAAATGTAGTGGCGTTTTTGATACATACTTTCGGACTTGGACTTCGTGCGTATGTATCAGGACATGCGCCGTGGTCGAATTCGTATGAGTCGATGATTTATATCGCGTGGGCATTAGCACTTAGTGGAATTTTCTTTTCGCGCAAATCTGCGATTTCTTTGGCACTAACGGCGATTATGGCAGGAATTACGCTAATGGTGGCGCATTTAAGCGATATGGATCCGCAAATCACAAACCTACAACCAGTCCTTAAATCACACTGGCTGACAATCCATGTCTCTGTAATCACCGCAAGCTACGGATTTTTGGGGCTTTGTATGTTGCTTGGAATTTTTACGCTTTTGATGTTTTGCTTCGGCAAAAACAACCCAGAAATCGCGCGCAATATCACAGAAGCCACTAGAATCAACGAAATGTCGATGATTCTTGGGCTTTGTTTGCTAACAGCTGGAAACTTCCTAGGTGGCGTGTGGGCAAACGAGAGCTGGGGCAGGTATTGGGGCTGGGATCCAAAGGAAACTTGGGCTTTGATTACGATTTTTGTCTATGCTATCGTGGTGCATTTTAGATTTATGCCAAAGCTAAATTCACAATTTGCCTTCGCCGTAGCGTCGATGTTTGCGTATTTTAGCGTCATAATGACATATTTTGGAGTAAATTTTTATCTCACAGGTATGCACTCTTACGCAGCGGGCGAAAAAATCCCTGTGCCAAGCTGGGCATATATAATGACAGCTTCTATGTTTATTTTGGCAATTGTTGCATATTTTCGCTCGGGAAAATCGGCTAGATTGTAAAATTTATTATATGAAATTTAGAGTTTGTAAAAATAAAATTTCAAACTCTAAATTTTAAAATTTCATTAAATAATTCCCTTAAATAGGCATTTTAAGCCAAAATTCTTAACTCAAATCAATTAAATTTAATATTTATTTGGCTAGAATTACCCTTTTATTTCACAAAAAGAAAGGGTAAAGATGTCTGTTAAATCTGATTTTAGTGAAAATAGACGAGGCTTTATCGGACTTGCGTTTGGTGCGGTCGCTGCTGTGGGTGGCGTATTTGCATTAGGCGGTATGAAAAAAAGCTGGGATCCGCTTCCTAGCGTCAAAGCAGCCGGCGTAACGACTGTGGATTTAAGCCCGATTAAAGACGGAGAGCTATACAGGACAGAGTGGCGCAAAAAGCCAATATTTATTCTCAAAAAGACAGCCGATATGGGCAAAAACGATGAACGAGATGTCGTCGTAGGTGGCGCTAGATACACGCTTTGTATCGGTCTATGCACGCATTTGGGCTGTATCCCTAGCTACAAACCAGCTTCTAAACAATTCGTTTGCGCATGCCACGGAGGCGTTTTCAACACTGACGGCGTAGCTGTGTTTGGTCCGCCACCACGCGGTATGGATATACCTCCATTTAAAATAGATGGAACTAAACTTGTCCTTGGCGAAGAGGGCCCTGAATATCAAGCTCTAATGGGCAAAGCGTAGGAGGATTGATATGCATGTAAGAAAATCAACAGGCATCTTGGATTGGTTAGATCAAAGACTTGCTGTTAATAAATTTATGAAAGTTATGATGACGGAGTATTGGATTCCGAAAAACATCAGCTTTTTATGGGCTATGGGCGTTATTTTGATGACGCTATTTATCGTGCTTTTCGTAAGCGGTTTAATGCTTGTAATGTATTACAAACCAGACGCTGCTTTGGCGTTTGATAGCGTAAATAAAACTATCATGCAAGAGGTAGAATATGGCTGGCTATGGCGACATATCCACGCAGTGGCTGCTTCGGTCGTGTTTTTGGTGATTTATATCCACACTTTTGTGGGACTTTACTATCGCTCATATAAGCAAGGCAGAGAGATGATTTGGGTCAGCGGTATGCTACTTTTCATACTTTTTTCAGCCGAAGCTTTTAGCGGATATATGCTTCCTTGGGGACAAATGAGCTACTGGGCGGCTATGGTTATTACAAATTTATTCGGTGGAATTCCAGTCATAGGACCAGCTGTGGTCGAGTGGATCAGAGGTGATTATGCTGTAAGCGATCCGACCTTGACAAGATTTTTTATGCTTCATGTCTGCTTGCTTCCGATAGTCGTAATCTCTGTCATCGCGCTTCACTTCTATGCGCTTCGCGTCCCTCATGTCAATAACCTAGACGGCGAAGAAATCGATTTTGAGGTAGAGAGTGAAAAATTCCTAAGCGGCGATACAAAAAATGCGAAAGTTATCCCATTTTGGCCAGGATTTTTATCAAAAGACTTTTTATATCTTTCAATCTTTATGATATTTTTCTTCTATTTGGTTGGCTTTCAATTCAATTTCGCAATGGATCCGATAAATTTCGACCCTGCAAACAGCCTCAAAACGCCAAACCATATCTACCCAGAGTGGTATTTCTTGTGGCAATATGAAATTTTGCGTGGATTTTTCTTCGATGTTGGACCATTAAAGGCAGCAGATATCGGACTTATGGCGTTTGCGTTCGCTGGCGTTTCACTAATGATAGTTCCATGGATGGATAGAAGCTCTGTCGTAGCCCCAGCTCACAGAAACAAAGCATATTTTATCTGGTTTTGGGTATTACTAATCGATATGATACTTTTAAGCCTATTTGGCAAACTCCCAGCAGACGGCGCAGAGCTTGGCATGCCAAATACATATTGGGGCTTTATTTTATCGATACTTTATATCGCATTGATAGTAGTTGTCTTGCCTTTGATAACAATCGCAGAAAGAAAGAAAAGAGGTTAAGATGAAAGAGATAAAAACATTAGCAATACTCGTTGTTTTAGTAGCGGTTTTATACTGGATGATTGAGCCTTTTGCTCATACTAGACTTAGCCCGCATGTCGATCCTGCTAATTATGACTTTGCAGCCGAGGATATCACCCTTGCTACTACAAATGTCGAAAAAACGCAAAAAGCCCTAGAAACAGCCCAAAACTCAGGCGATGAGGGTATGATCGCAAGTGCGACAAGAACGCTTCAAGACGCGAAAAACCAACAAGACAAAGTTACGCTATTTTGGGACGAGATCAACAAAATCGACATTATCAAAGGTGACGCCACAAGAGGCGCTGATACCTTTATGAACGCAGGTTGTGTGGCATGCCACGGCGTAAGCAAGCTTGGCATGGACGCTCCAATGGACGCGACAAGCGCTAGCGAAGCTTATGGCGTAAATCCACCAGATCTTAGCAGTGCAGGATATCTATACTCACCAAAATTCCTAGCCGCTCTTATCAAAGACCCTGTAATGGCGATGAAGCTAGATCATAAATTTGGCGATGAAAATCCACACCCAATGCCAGCATTTTACGGACTTGGCGATGATATAAACCAAGAAATCGCAGATATCGTAGCATATCTACGCTCAATCGCACCAAGCACAATGGAAAATGCGCAGGTTTTCGAGGACTCATGCCAAAGATGCCACGATGTCAAATATGCTGGTCGCAAAGTCACAAGCGATATGGAGAAAGTCGCAGCCTACATGGGCTCTACTCCGCCAGATTTATCAATGATGATTCGCTCGAAGTTGCCTGATTATTTGCACGAGTTTATCAACGATACACAAAAGAAACTCCCAGGCACATCTATGCCTCGCGTTGGCTTGACACAAGAAGCTGAAAATCAAGTCGTCGCCTACCTCGAAGAAGTCGGCGATAGCAAAAAAGATGAGCGCGAAAAAACAGCACTTTACATAATGCTATATTTCGCGATTTTATCAGTTTTCGCTGGACTTTGGAAAAGCAAAATTTGGTCGAAACTTCACTAAAACTAAGTAGTCGGTTCGCCGACTACTTTTAAATTTATCCCCTAAATTTCAATAAATTTTCTCAAATTTAACCTTTAAATTTCACTAAATTTCGATTTCAAATTCGCATAAATTTTGCCCTAAATTTGGCTAAATTTCGGCTATCATTTAGCCTTGTTTTTGATAAACATTTTTATTATAGTTTAAGTATTTTGCTGTATAATCCCAAACTGATTTTGAAACCAATTAGCAAAAAGGCAGGTTATGAAATTTATCCTAAAATCATCTTTTTTACTGATTTTTCTGTTTTTATCATCGCTTTTTGGCGCAGATTACCAAGCCGAAGCCCAAGCGATAAAGGCTAAATTTGAGCAGGCTTTGAGCGCGTATGATAGCGGCGATAGCGCTAGTGCGCGCAAACTAACCCAAGAGGCGTATTTTAGCCATTTTGAAAATTTAGAAGCTGGAATTCGCATAAATTTAGGACAGAAAAAATCCTACGCTATGGAAAAGCAGTTTGGAAATATCCGCAAAGCCTTTAAAGCAGGCACTCCAAGAGGCGAAATCGAGGCTATGATAGCAAAGCTAAATAGCGAAATCACTGAAATTTTGCCAGTCATCGAAAGCGGTCATAAACTAGTCGCACAATACCAAAACGAGGGCGAAGAACAGCCTCAAACTAGCACAAATCAAAGCGAAAATTCTGCCCCAAACACCACGCAAAATTCTAGCGCAAATTCGGGTGCGAATTCAGGTGCAAATTCGGAAAATCAAGCACCAAATTCCGACCCAAATTCTCCATGGCTTAGCGTTTATAATGATTTCATCACCGAGCTAAATAATGCAAAAACTGCCTTTGATAACAAAGATGAAACCGCGCTAAAATCGGCTCTAAACAAGGCTGAATTTGACATTTATCGCAACACTAGATTCGAAGAGGTCGTGCGAAAATATGTTTCTAGCAAAAACGACCAAATGATTCAGCGAATTATCTCAAATTTATTGCGCGATAGCCTAAATACGGGCGAAGCGAAATTTAACCAATCTCTAAAAGATTTAGACGATTTGCTTCTTAACGCCACGCAAAATTTGCCTAGCCAAACTTACGCCCTAGCCCCACAAAGCGCGCAAGAGACTAGCGAAAGCGAAGTGGCGCAAAATGCAGATTTTAGCCAAACCGTAGCAAACATAAAATCCAAAATGGCGCAGGTTTTGGCTCTGTATGAGGCTGGCAAAACCGATGAGGCAATCGATGAGAGCGGAAATATCTACTTCGACGAATACGAAGAAAGCGGCATGGAAGCCCTCGTGGGAGCCAAAAACTCCCAACTCAAACTTGACACCGAGGCTAGCTTTAATAAAATTTCAGCCCTAATTAGCTCTGGTGCGCCAAAAGAGCAGATTATCGCAGCGCAAAACGAGCTTTTCGCGCAACTTGAAGAGAGCCTAAATTTGACGCAAAATTCTAGCGCATGGGATCTGTTTTTATACTCGCTCATAATTATTTTACGCGAGGGTATGGAGGCCCTAATCATCGTGGCTGCCGTCATCGCCATACTTATCAAATCAGGCAACGAGGGCAAACTAAAAATCGTTTATAGCGCGCTTGCGGTCGCAATTGCGCTTAGTTTTGCCACAGCGTGGGGCATAAGCGCGATTTTTGGCGCCGCAAAAGCAGGTCAAAGTCGCGAAATCCTAGAAGGCGCAGTCATGCTAGTAGCCGTGGGATTGCTGTTTTATGTCGGGTTTTGGCTACTTTCAAATGCAAATTCGAAAAAATGGAGCGCGTATATCAGTGGCGCGATTTCGCAAAGCCTGAGCGAAAAAGACGGCAAAATGCTATGGTGGATGGTCTTTTTGGCGGTATATCGCGAGGGAGCCGAGACGGTGCTGTTTTATCTAGCGCTCATAATCGACGCTAAAACTCCGAGCGCGCTAGGTATGGTGGGTGCGGGATTTGTCGTAGGCGTAATCGCACTGCTCGTGGTTTATATCCTAATCAAAAAATTCTCGCTTCGTATCGCAATCAAGCCGTTTTTTATGATAACTTCGGCGATTATTTTTTATATGTCGATTGTCTTTGTCGGCAAGGGAATAATGGAACTAGTCGAGGGCAAGGTATTTACACCAACCATAATCGAGGGCTTGCCTACGATTACATGGCTGGGATTTTACCCTTACAAAGAGAGCCTAATCCCGCAAGCTGCGCTAATCGTGGCTTTAATAGTTGGAATTTTGATAATCAAGCAAAAAAACAAATCTATTTCAAAGGAGAATTTATGAAAAAATTATTTTCATCAGTTTTGGCTTTAAGCCTTGCTTCAAGTATCGCCTTCGCTGGCGAGCAACCTATCGGCGAACCAGTCGAAATGAACGGCATGGAGATCGCCGCTGTGTATCTACAACCAATCGATATGGAGCCAAAGGGCATTGATCTAGCCCCTAGCCTAGCCGATATTCACTTAGAGGCTGATATCCACGCAATCGAGGGCAACGCAAACGGCTTTGGCGAGGGCGAGTGGATCCCATACCTAAAAATCGGCTACGAGCTAAAAAACCTAGATAACGGCAAAATCCAAAAGGGAAATTTCATGCCAATGGTCGCAAGCGACGGCCCACACTATGGCGCAAATGTCAAAATGGAAAATGGCGTGGGAAATTATGAGTTGATTTTCCATATCGAAAACCCAGGCGCAAACGGCTTTGGTCGCCACGCTGACAAGGCCACAGGCGTTGGCAAATGGTGGGGCGCATTTGATGTGAAATACACATTTGCATACACTGGAACTCCAAAAGAATAACGAAATTTCACCCTTTTTGGGTGAAATTTTAGAAGTGTTTGAAAAAATTTTGTAAATTTAGTCAAAACGCGAAAGAAATGCGAAGCATTTCCGTAAAAATAAAACCAGCTAAATTTAGAAAAACGCAGTTTTTCTAAATTTAGCCACTTCTAAGGTTTTACAGGGGAAATTCGCACGGAGCAAAAGGCGCGAACAACGCTTTTGCGTGCGAATTAAATGCGGGAGGGTAGCGTCTCCAAAACCAGCGTAGCGGTGCGAGGCGGAAGCCGAAGCAGGTTTCTTGCGAGCGCAACGCGCGAAGCAGAGCAAACAAGCGCGCCTTCCCCCTTACGAGAAAAGCACGGCGCAGGTTAAATTCAAAAAATCGTTCAATGCTAAATTTAGGTTGAATTTTGCTTTAAATTTTACTGGATTGCTTCGCTCGTTACACTCGCTCGCAATGACAGCAAATTTAGCGCAAGGAATTTTAAATTCGTAGATTGGCACGAATTTTGCTAACGCAAAATTCTCGCAATGACAAATTAGACAAAATTTAAATTTTAAATTTGCATTTATTTCAAACAGCTCTAAAATTTCACATTTAGGTTGCAGTTTTGTCGATATTTTTTTACCATTTTGTTTTGGCATTTTTGCCACTATTTATCATCGCCTCGCACTTTGGCAAAAAAGATTTTGCATTTGCCTTTTTTGGAGCATTGTTTGGGGGTGCCTGTTTTAACGCGCTAAATCATAGTCTAATCGCACAAGAGGGCAAAATTTTCTTTGATATTTTGGCATTGGTTGCGCTATTTTTACTACCTTTTTGCGCTAAATTTTGCCTTGCGAAAATAACCAAATTTTGCATTTTTGCCCTTGGCGTTTGCGCCTGTTTTGAGTATTTTTTAATCAGCGCAAATTTCAAAATTTTTAGCACCGAACTCCTTGATAGCGGGGCTATTCTCAACCTTTTTATGGTGATTTTGGCTCTTTCGTGCTTGGTTTTATTTTACCTGCTTTATAGCGAAATTTTAAAAAATCGAGCGCGCGCAAATTTTGCCGCCCTTACCCTAACCTGCGCCCTCTTATTCATCGCTAAGCTCGGATTTGTGGGGCTAGGGATTAGGCAGGGCGGATACTTCGCAAATTACGCCTCGCTTAAATTTATAAATTCGAGCGAATTTCTAAGCATAATCGCCAAAATCATCTACCACAACAACCAACATTTAATATTGATTTTGTGCGCAATCCCCCTATTTATTGGGCTTTTCTACCTAAATTTAGCCCCCAAAAAACTAGCGCGAGATGAAAATATCATCGCTTGGCGCATAAACAAAAGCGCAAGGTTTAAAATTTGGCGCGATTTCCTCTGCACACTCGCACTTTGCGCCCTATTTTGCGCTATTAGCCTCTATTATTTGCTAGTGGCCTCTCGCCCGCCTACGATCGATACACCCACGCTCGTAGAGCCAGTAAATGGCGAGTTTGTCTTTGACGCGCAGGCTTTGCAAGATGGGCGCCTTCACAGATACGCCTATATCAGCGACGACGGGCATAAAATTCGCTTTTTTTTGCTAAATAAATTTAGCACTCATCTCTCGCCGGTTGCGGTGTTTGACGCCTGCTCGATTTGCGGAGATATGGGCTATGTCAAAAAAAAGGGCGAGCTAATCTGCATAGCGTGCAATGTGCGAATTTTCTTGCCAAGTGTCGGCAAAATGGGTGGCTGCAACCCAATCCCTATGAAATTTGACTTTGACGGCGAGCGCGTGAAAATCGCGCTTAGCGAAATTTTAAGCGGGGCAAGCTATTTTAACGAAATTGTCGAAAAACAGGTCATCGACCCCGTTTCGCGCGCGAGGATTTCAAATTCATCAAAATTTAGCTATTTGTATTATGGCAGGATTTACTTTTTCGAAAACGAAAAAAACGAAGAAATTTTTACTCAAAATCCGCAAAATTTCGTCGATGAAAACGGCACATTAAAGGAGCTTAAATAATGTTTTTTAGAATTTTAAAAGCTTCGATTTTTGGGGCTAAGGAGTCGAAATTTTTAGCGTTTTTGACGATTTTTTTATCGGTTGGCTTGATTGCTTGCATGCTAAATATCACTCTTAAAATCGGCGACAAACTAGCAAGTGAGCTAGGAAGATATGGCGCAAATATCGTGGTTTTGCCCCGTTCAGCCAACCTAAATATCGAAATTGCAGGGCGCGATTTTGCGCCACTTGCAAACGATGATTTTTTGGCCGAAAGTGATTTAGTCAAAATCAAAGAGATTTTTTGGCGCAACAATATCACAAGCTACGCGCCGTTTTTATCCGAGCAAATCGATGAATTCGAGGTCGTTGGGACATATTTTGACAGACCCGCAGGAGTGAGCGATGAGCCTGATTTTAGGGTCGGAGTAAGGCACCTTTATCCATTTTGGCGCGTGGAGGGCGAGTGGGCAAAGGACGGCGCAAATGATGAAGTCATCGCAGGCGAAAAGCTGGGTTTAAAAATCGGCGATGAGATTGATCTAGGCATTTACACTGTGCGCGTGGTGGGGATTTTGCACGACGCGGAGGAATACAGCGGTAAAATCATCGCAAATTTAGCCTTCGTGCAAAAGCTCACTCACCGCGAGGGTCAAATCGCCAAAGCAGAAGTATCTGCAATGACAATCCCAGAAGATGATTTATCGGTAAAAGCTAGGCGCAATTTAGACAGCCTAGACGCCGTAGAGCACGATACTTGGTATTGCTCAGCCTATGTTAGCTCCATAGCATACCAAATCGCCGAGGATTTCCCAAACGCAAGCGCCAAAGCAGTCCTTAGCGTGAGCGAAGCCCAGAGCGGAATCACCAAAAAAATCCAAGGCCTAATGGGCGTGGTGAGTATCCTCTCGCTCATCATTTCTAGCATTTGCATCGCAAGCTTGCTTAGCAACGAAACCTTCAAGCGCAAAAAGGAAATCGGGCTTTTAAAGGCGCTTGGGGCAAGCGGTTTGGCTATATATTTGCAATTCATCGCCGAAACCCTCGTCGTGTGCCTTTTCGCTTCGATTTTAGGGGCGAGCGCGGGATACTTAGCAAGCCAAATTATCGCACAGCAAATCTTTGGCTCATTTTTGGGCTTTGCTCTGCTAGTTTTGCCACTAAGCATTGCATTTGGGTTTGTAATCTGTCTAATCGGCTCGATTTTGCCACTTCGTAGCGCGCTCAAACTGCCACCAGCGGAGGTTTTATATGGTAGAAAATAATAAATTTTATCGCACGATAGTCTTAAAAAGCATTTTTGCTAACTCTTTGCGCTCGTTTGTGATTTTTATCGCAATCGCCCTTGGCTCGGCAGTTTGCGCGGCGTTTGTGAATATCTGGGCAGATATCGACAAAAAAGTCGCAGGAGAATTAAACTCTTATGGGGCAAATTTGATAATCTCGCCAAATTCCTCGCAGAATTTTATCATTAGCGAAGATGAGCTAAAAGCGAAATTTGAAAAAATTCCAAATCTCAAAGCGCACAATAGCTATCTATTTAAAAGTGCGAATTTAGGGGTAAATTTGGCTGTGGTAATGGGCGTGGAGTTTTCAAATTTAGCAAAAACAATGCCATATTTGGGGCTCAAAGAGGGCGAGCTAATCAGAGTGGATTTCGACGATAAAAACGCCCTAATCGGCGAGGATTTAGCCAAAATTTTAGGCGTGAAGCTAGGCGATGAAATCGGCATTTCTCCGCACAACGCAAATGCAAATTTCACTCACAAAGTCCGCATAAAGGGCATTGTTTTTGACGGAGGCAAGGAAGATGGCTTGCTTTTAATCTCGCTAAATTTGGCACAAAATATCTTTAATGCCAAAGGCGAAATCAACTACGCCGAAGCGATTGTAGATAGCGATTTTAAGGGTCTTAGCGAAATTTCACAAAATTTAAGCGATGAGAAAATGAGCTTTAATGTCGTGGGCAAAGTATCCAAAACACAAGGCATAATCCTAGATAAAATCAAGCTTTTAATGCTACTAAGTGGTTTTACGATTTTAGCCATAACCTCGATTTGCATAAACACTAGCCTTAGCCAAGTCCTACTCTCTCGCATTAAAGAATTTGCCCTGCTTCGCGCAATCGGCGCAAACAGGGCCAATATCTTTCACATAATTTTGGGCGAAATTTTGCTTTTGTGCGTTAGCGGGGCAGTATTTGGCGCGATAATCGGGTATTTTTTAGCCATAATTTTGGGTCAAATTTTATTTTCTAGCGGAGTGGATTTTAGATTTATAGGGCTTGTAATGGCGGTGATTTTATCGCTGATTTTCGCGCTTAGTGCGAGTTATTATCCCATAAAACGGGCGCTAAATCCAAATTTGGCAAATTTATTAAAGGAATAATATGGAAATTTTAAAATTTAATGGTATTTGTAAATATTTTGGCGATGTAAAGGCGCTCGATGACATTAGCTTTGGAGTGAAAAAGGGCGAGTGGGTGAGCATAATGGGGCCAAGCGGGAGTGGCAAAAGCACGCTTGTAAATATCCTCTCTTTGATGGATAGCCCCACAAAGGGCGAGTATTTGCTAGGCGGAGATGATGCTAGCTCGCTAAATGAAGCGCAAATTTTAGAATTTCGTCGCAAAAAAATCGGCCTTGTTTTTCAGCAATTCCACCTCATACCATACCTAAACGCCATTGAAAATGTCATGTTAAATCAATACTACCACTCCTGCGTCGATGAAAAAAGTGCAAAAATGGCGCTCGAAAGGGTCGGCCTAGCGCACAGGATAGAGCATAGACCAAGCGAACTCAGTGGTGGCGAACAGCAGCGGCTTTGTATCGCGCGCGCCCTAATCAACGAGCCTGATATCATCATCGGCGATGAGCCTACGGGCAATCTAGACGAGGCGAACGAGGCTGTGATTTTGGAGCTTTTTAAGGGACTGCGCGCCGAAGGAAAGAGCCTCATACTCGTTACGCACAACGAAGAATTAGGCAAATACGCCGATAAAATCGTGCGTTTAAGGCACGGAAAATTAGATAAAATCGAGGTTTTAAATGAAATTTAAAATTTTAAAATTTGCGCTAGGGCTAGCGTGCGCTTTAATGCTTGGTGCATGTGATGGCGAAAAACGCCATTTAGCCCTAAATGGCGAGAGTATCGCGACGAAATTTGACCCTAAAACCCGCTCTTTTAGCGTGAGTGGAAACGACAAACCTGTGATTTTGTTTTTTTTCACGGCTTCGTGTGGGGCATGTGGGGCGCAAACCCCTATCCTAAATGAAATCCACGCCTCGCAAAAAGCCCTTGTAATCGGCGTTTTAGGCGGTGGTGGCGAGCTAGAAACGGATCTTAAAACCGCGCGCGAAAAAGGGGTAAAATTCCCTACGCTTAGCGCGCCAGCCTCTGTAAAATACCTATCAAATGTCGCTGGTGGGATATTTGGCACGCCAACCTCGCTTATATATGATAAAAACGGCAAAATGGTAAAAAAACTAATCGGTCTGTATCCAAAAAGTACGTTTGAAAATGAAATTTAAAAATTTAGCCTAAATTCAGTAATTATTTAAATTTTTCCACTAGAATTAGTAACTTTTTTATTTGAGGATAAGAAAATGACAAACCGCATACTAATCGCGATTTTCGCCCTATTTAGCGCACTTTGCGCTGAGCCGTATAGCGCGTATTCAAACGACGCTATAATGAAAAAAAATCCTAATGGTGGTGCCAACCTCGACATCGCCAAACTCTACGAATACTCCGACGCGCTGTGCAAACACGCCTGCGAGTATCCGCTGAAATTTGACAGCGAGGACGAAGCCGAGCAAGGATACAATGACTCCATGCTCATGGCGAGCGTTTTTGAATACATAAACAAAGAGATCATCACCGATAAAATCGACGCCAAAGACCGCACGCAATTCGATATGAAATTCGCCCAAATTTATGTATCCCAACACAATTTTGATGTGCTAGGTGCGAAGGAAAAAGCCGACGCGATTTATGAGAGAATACTAGCGCGCGATAGCCAAAACACCGAGGTTTTAACCACTTATGGCGAGTTTTTGCTAAATTCCACTCGCACAGACAAGGCAAAAGAAATTTTATCTCGCGCTACCGAACTTGGTGCAAAACGCCCATATTTAGCACTCGCAGCAATCGAGCTAATGAATCAAAACAACGCCAAAGGGATTGAGTATTTGGAGATTTACTGCGCCGAGTTTAAAGACGACGAAAAGGCCAAAACCACGCTCGAAGGGCTAAAATCAGGCGATATCATAATCGAAAAAATTGAGCGATAATTTTGGGCTAAATTTGCGAAATTTGGCGAATTTTAAAATTTCTCAAATTTGCAAATTTTAGCCAAATTTAGCCAAATTTCGCGCGCTAAGTTTAGAATTTATCGCGCGTGCCACGCAAAGAGCGCTAGCAAAGGCAAAATGCAGATTATATCCCCCTAGCATTCCAGATGCGTCTATGCACTCGCCCGCAAAATACAGCCCGGGGATTTTTTTGCTTTCACAATCTGCGCCTAGCTCGTCCGTGCAAACGCCACCCGCGCTAATTTCGGCCTTTTCAAAACCAAAAGTGCCAGCAGGCGCAAACTCGTAAGAGAAAATTCGCGCGATTTTTTCCAACTCACTTTCGCTGTATTTTGAGAAAATTTTATCCTGCAAATTTTGCGAGCGCAAAAACTCCAAAACAAAGCGTTTTGGTAAAAATGGCAAACTCGAAAGCTGTTTTTTCCCGCCATTTAGGGCCTTTTTTAGGCTTTGCATATTGTGATTTGGGGCGAAATTTAGAGTGATTTTGCCACTTCTCCAAAACAGCGACACATTTAAAATCGCAGGCCCGCTAATGCCTCTGTGCGTAAATAGCGCCTCGCCTGCGATCTCGCGCCCTGCGAGCTTTGCGCGCAGGGGCAGGCTTACTCCACTTAGATTTTTGAACCAAAACTCGCTCTTTTGCACGCAAAGCCCCACGAGGGCTGGGCGAAATTTCTCGCACTTTATGCCAAAACTCACCGCAAAGCTTAGCGCACTATCACTTGCGCCAAGCGCCCTAAAACTGGGCCCGCCAGTGGCGATTATGAGATTTTTAGCACAAAATTTCTCGCCTTTGACGCTAAGCACATTAAAAATTTCGCCACTCTTTGAAATTTCGCAAATTTCGCAATTTGTGCGAATTTCGCAGTTTTTTTGTGCCATAGATAGTAGTTTTTGTAACACTGCGCGCGAGTGGTTTTTGCAAAAATACTGAGCGTTTTTTTCTAAGCCAAATTCCAAAGGCGCAAACACGCTCAAAAGCTCATCTACGCTTAGTCGGCGCAGTATTTGCGAGATAAAATTTTCATCTCCTAAATAATTTTTCGCACTCAAATTTGCATTTGTGATATTGCATCGTCCACCGCCGCTGGCTAAAATCTTACGCCCCACTAAGGCGTTTTTCTCCACAATCAAAACGCTTTTTGCGCGCAAATTTATAGCAGCAAAAAGCCCAGCCGCACCCGCGCCCACAATAACCGCATCGTAAATCAAAATTTCTCCTATTTTTGGGCGCATTTTACTAAAATTTGCAAAATTGGGCAATAAATTTGGAGAATTTGTCTAAGCAAAATTTCAAAATTTCGCTAATATAAACCAAAAATTTCAAAGGGAAAAAATGATTTTAAAATCGATTTTTTGGTTTTTTGCTACGGTTTTGTTTTTGGGCGCGCTCGTGCTTTGCTTCGTGAAATTTCACCCTGTTTTTGGTGGAGTGCCAGATGAGATTTCTATGGCAAAAATCCGCGCCAGCAAAGCATACAATGGCAAAACTTTCGAAAACGCCCAGCCTACGGTGCTAGCGACCAGCGATGAAATGCCAAGCATGCTAAGCTGGCTTTATGATATGATTTTTACCCCAAAGGGCAAAAACCCCTCGCGCGCACTTCCTAGCGTGAAATTCGAGCCTAGCACCCTCAAAAACGGTGATTTTGTCTGGTTTGGGCATTCGAGTGTGCTATTTCGCATAAATGATTTAAATATCATCGCCGACCCTGTATTTTACCGCGCCTCGCCGATTTTCGTGGGTGGCGCGCCATTTGCGTATGAGATAACGCCTAGGATTTCGGACCTGCCAGATAAGCTATGCGTGGTAATCAGCCACGATCACTACGATCACCTCGATATGCGCGCTATCAGGGAGATTGACGCCAAAGCAGAGCGCTATATCGTGCCTCTTGGCGTGCGCGCCCACCTGCTTCGCTGGGGCGTAAGCGACGAGAAAATCACAGAGCTAGATTTAGAAGAGAGTGCAAGCGTAAATGGTGTGAGCTTCACGCTCGAACGCGCTAGGCATTTTAGCGGTAGATTTCACAGAAATACCACGCTGTGGGGCTCGTATGCGATTATCGCTGATGAGGCTAGGATTTTTTACGGAGGTGATAGCGGAGATGGCGAGCATTTCGCGCAAATCGCGCAAAAATACGGACGCTTTGATATCGCCATGCTAGAAAACGGCGCCTACAACCGCGCGTGGGCGCAGATCCACTCCATGCCAGAGCAAAGCGCGAAAAACGCCAGCGTGCTTGGTGCGCGCGCGATTTTGCCGATACACTGGGCGAAATTTGATTTGGCGTATCATAAATGGAGCGAGCCTATGGAAAGATTGGTGCGCGCTAGCAAGGAAGCTGGGACGAAATACACTATCGCAACGCCACTTGTGGGGGAGGTTTTCAACCTGTCAAATTTACCGCAAAACAGATGGTGGGAGAGTGTAAAATAGCGAAATTTGGCGTTAAATTTCGCTTTGAATTTTACTAGATTGCTTCGTCGTTTCACGCCTCGTAATGACAATAACAAGCAAATTTCAGGGCAGTATTTTGCAAAATTTATGAAATTTTATAAAATCCGTCTTTTAGGGTGATTTTTCCTAAATTTAGCAAATTTGCTAAATTTGCTTTTGAGAGTTCGCTAAATTTAGCCTCTACATCGCTTAGGCTTTGGGGACGGCGAACTAGCATAGAGAGAATTTCATCTTCGCTAAAATCGAGCTTTTCGCTATCGTATTTTGGTTTTGCGACTATATTTACGCTTTGATTTTTCAAAAATTTGCTTAAAAATTCTAGCCTCTCGTAGCTCACGGGCTTAGCGTTTTTAAACGCAGGCGGACGATCAATCGTGCCTAAATCAATGCGAGCGGGATTTATTTTTTCAAGCACCGAATTTAGAGCTTCAAATTCGCTGACATTATCATTTAGCCCAGATACGACGAGAATTTCTATGACTAATTCGCCCTTGAATTCGGCACTAAATTTAATCAAATTTGAGATAATTTCTTCCAAATTTACACTATCATGCGGATTATCTATTTTTTTAAAACTCTCAACAATCACGCTATCAAGGGAAAATTTGCAAATATCGCATTTCAAAAACGCTTCGTAATTTTGCGAAATTCTGCTTGAATTTGATAAAACTAGCAGTTTTTGGGGCAATTTTAAAGCCTTAATTTCGCTTACAAGTTCGCCAAATTTAGGGTGAAGACTAGGTTCGCCATTAGCCGTAAGCGTGATGACTTGGGTATTTTTAAATTTAGCCAAAGCCGTTTTTAGCTCATCAAGCACGGGCGAAATATCGCAAATCTCGCTCATCTGCGAAATAGGCTTTTTCGCTTTTAACTCGCAATACGCGCAGTTAAAGTTGCATTGCTTCGAATTTGGACTTAAATCAATCCCAAGGCTCTGCCCAAAACGGCGAGAACTCACAGGACCGAAAATATATTTCATTTTCCCACGCTCATTTCATGCACTAAATTTATGAAATATTTCGCATTTTCCACAGGAATATCAGGCAAAATTCCATGCCCCAAATTGAAAATGTGCGGGCGATTTTTCATAATTTCCAAAATCTGCGAAACGCCCTGTTTTATGGCATTTTTGTCATAAAGGCGGGTTGGCTCCATATTTCCTTGAAGCGTGTATTTTTGTCCGAGTTTTTTCGCAGCCAAATCAATCGGAGTGCTCCAATCCACGCCAAAAACATCGAAATTACCGCTAATCTTATCCAAATATCCGCTAATGCCCTTTGGAAAGACAATAATCGGAATTTGCGGAAATTTCGCCTTTAAATAGTCGCAAATTTCTAAAATATACTTCCAGCTAAACTCGAAAAACGCGCTTTCTTCTAACGCACTCGCCCAGCTATCGAAAATCTGCACGGCATTTACGCCGTTTTTGATTTGATTTTCAAGGTAAAGTTTGGTCGCTTCGGTTACGCTTCGCAAAATTTCGTGCAAAAGCTCAGGGTTAGAATACGCCATTTTTTTGCAAATCGCATAAGTCTTTGTCGTGCCGCCTTCGATCATATATGTCGCCACCGTCCAAGGCGAACCACAAAAGCCAATCAGCGCCTTATCATCGCTTAAATTCTGCCTTGTTAGCGCGACCGTATCATAGACATATTGCAGATTTTTCACGGCTTTTTCGGGGCTTAGAGCCTTTAAATCTTCCAAATTTTTCAAAGGATTTTTAAATTTTGGTCCCTCGCCTGCGACAAATTCCAAATCAAGCCCCATTTCAAGCGGAACAACCAAAATATCGCTAAATAAAATCGCCGCATCGACGCCTAAAATCTCCACAGGCTGGATCGTAACCTCACTAGCCTTGCGAAAGTCCTTGCAAAGCTCCAAAAATCCGCCCACGCTTTTTCGCACCGCCATGTACTGGGGCAAATAACGCCCAGCTTGTCTCATCATCCACACAGGCGTATAGGGTGTCGGCTTTTTCAAACATGCGTCGATAAAAATCATCATTGCTCCTTAAATAGGCTAAATTTAGTGAAATTTGTAAAATTTAAAATGGGCGCCTTAAATTTGCGCCCATAAATTTATTTGTTTTCTTGAAGTTCAATCCAATCAAGCGCGATTCTAACGGCATTTGTAGCCGCTCCGACGCGGATTTGATCGGCACTGCACCAAAGGTGCAAGATTTTATCATCATAAATATCACGGCGAATCCTACCTACGAAAGTTTCGTTCGTATCGGTCGCGACGATTGGCATAGGGTATTTTTTCTCGCTTGGATCATCGCAAAGCACGACGCTTTTTGCGTTTGCTAAAATTTCGCGCACCTTTTCAAGGGTGAAATCTTGTTTAAATTTAATTGTAATCGCCTCGCTGTGGCTTCTCATGACAGGCACACGCACGCAAGTGGCGGCTACTGGGAAGTTTTTGTGCAGGATTTTTTGTGTTTCATTGACCATTTTTAGCTCTTCTTTGGTAAAGCCGTTTTCATTGAAAACATCGATATGAGGGATTACATTCATTGCGATTTGGTGAGCAAAAACCTTTGGCTCGCACTCATCGAGCTTAAAGGCAAAAAACGCTTGGAGCTGTTCGACTAGCTCGCTCATACCCTCTTTACCTGCGCCACTTGTGGCTTGGTATGTGCTCACATCTACGCGCTCGATATCAAATGCGTCGTTTAGTGGTTTTAGGATTTGCACCATTTGGATAGTTGAGCAATTTGGATTGGCGATGATTCCTGTTTGCTCCCATAGCTCGATATCGCCGGGATTGCACTCAGGCACCACGAGAGGGACATCATCTTGCATTCTAAAATGGCTCGTATTGTCGATTACCACTGCGCCACTAGCTGCTGCAAGCGGTGCGAAATGCGCCGAAATACTGCCACCTGCGCTAAAAAACGCGATATCAATCTCGTTTTCTTCAAAAGTAGTCTCAGTAAGCTCTTTTACCACATACTCTTTGCCCTCAAATTCTACGACCTCACCAGCCGAGCGCGCGCTAGCTAGTGGCAAAATATCTGCTACTGGGAAATTTAACTCAGACAAAACTCTAAGTATCTCTTCGCCAACAGCGCCTGTTGCGCCAACGATTGCGATGTTATATCTATTCATCACCCTCTCCTTGTATGATTTGATTTTCGCTATTTTCTAAATTTAGGCTCTCGCCACCATTTTCTTCGCCCACTTCGCCCTCATCATCGCTTTCTGCTTTCGGACAAGTAGCAATGCTAACCACATCATCGCCCTCGACATTTACCACGATGACGCCACTTGTGTTGCGTCCGGCCTTGCGTATGCTTTGGATATCTGTGCGAATCATCTTGCCACTTGTGGTTAGTGCCATGAGATCCATTTCCTCATCGACCATTACTACGCCCACCAAATCGCCGGTGCGGTTTGTGAGCTTCATGCAGATTACGCCCTTGCCACCGCGGTTTGTAAGGCGATATTCGCTAGCTGTGGTGCGTTTGCCAATACCTTTTTGGCTCACGCTTAAAATTTCTAAATTATCATTTAAAATAAATGTCGCTCCAATCACCTCATCGCCAGCTTCTTTAAATTTAAGCCCTCTCACGCCTCTGGCTACGCGTCCCATTTGGCGAACTTTACCGAGTTTAAATTTAACGCACATACCCTTTTTAGTAGCGATGAAAATCATATTTTCATTGATTTCGCTGCTGTTTTCATCTAAAATTTCACTCTCAACTTCTTCGATTTCTTGCGAAATTTCTAAATTTTGTCCATTTTCATCATCGCTCTCAATCGGTGCGCTCTCGCCTGCCTCATTTGGCACGATTAGCGCGGTTACTAGCGCGTCATCATCGTCTAGGCTGATAGCCCTTACGCCAAGTGAGCGGATATTCGAAAACGCGCTTAAATTTGTGCGTTTTACGATACCATTTTTGGTGAAAAATACTAGCGATTTGCTATCTGAAAAATCGGTAGTCGGGATTATCGCCATGATTTTTTCATCGCCTACAAGTTTGATTAAATTTACAATCGCCTTGCCTTTGGCTGTGCGTGAGCCCTCTGGGATTTTATAGACTTTGAGCCAGTAAAGCTGTCCGCGATCAGTCACAAACATAAGCGTATCGTGGGTGTTGCTAGTGAAGAAATTTTCGATGAAATCATCATCGTATGTAGTCACGGCTACCCTGCCCTTGCCACCTCTTTTTTGCTTCTCATAAGTCTTGCTTGGCACGCGTTTTATATATCCGCGGTGCGTAATAGTTACGACCATATTTTCGTTTGGTATGAGGTCCTCGATATCGATATCATCGTAGTCATCGACGATTTCTGTAATGCGCGGGCATTTAAATTTATCTTTGATTTCTAAGAGCTCATCTTTGATAATTTGCTCGATTAAATTTTCAGATTTTAGGATATTTTCAAGGCGTGAAATTTCGACCAAAAGCTCTTTTAGCTCGTTTTCGATTTTTTCGCGCTCTAAGCCAGTTAGCTTGCTTAGCCTCATATCCAAAATCGCGTTTGATTGAAGTTCGCTTAGGCCGAATTTAGCCATTAAATTTTCCCTGGCTATCGCAGTGTCGGCTGAATTTCTAATGATTTCGATCACTTCGTCAATATTATCAAGCGCGATTTTAAGGCCTTCTAAAATGTGCGCCCTAGCGCGTGCCTTTTGAAGCTCAAAAATCGTGCGTCTAATAACAACGGTTTTTCTGTGATTTAAGAAAAGTTTAAGTAGCTCGATTAGCGAGAATACCTTTGGCTCTTTGCCGTCAATTGCGAGCATAATTACGCCAAAAGTGCCCTCCATAGTGGTTTGTTTGAAAAGATTATTTAGCACGATATCGCTCATAGCGTCGCGTTTGAGCTCGATTACGACGCGAATTCCCTCGAAATCGCTCTCATCGCGCACTTCGCTAATACCATCGATTTGCTTATCTTTGACCAAATCCGCGATCTGCTCGATAAGGCGGGCTTTGTTTGTCTGATATGGAAGCTCGTCGATGACGATGACATCTTTGTTGGCCTTTTTTTCGATATGCGTTTTGGCCCTGAGTTTGACCCTGCCACGCCCAGTGCGATAAGCATCAATTATGCCCTTTTTACCAAAAATAAGTCCGCCAGTTGGGAAATCTGGACCTTTGATGTATTGCATGACCTCTTCAAGGCTAGCGTTTTTATTGTCGATTAAAAGCAAAAGCCCATCTACAAGCTCATCAAGGCTGTGTGGCGGGATATTTGTCGCCATACCCACAGCGATACCGCTCGATCCGTTTAAAAGCAAATTTGGCACGCGCGCAGGAAGCACATCAGGCTCACTTAGGCTCTCATCGTAGTTTGGTATGAAATCAACCGTCTCTTTGTCTAAATCTTTCAAAAGCTCTTCGGCTAGTGGCGTCATTCTAGCCTCTGTATAACGCATAGCAGCTGCGCCATCTCCGTCAATCGAGCCGAAGTTTCCCTGACCATCGACGGTTGGAATTCTCATAGAAAAGCTTTGAGCCATGCGCACTAACGCATCATACACCGCTGTATCGCCGTGTGGGTGGTATTTACCAATGACATCGCCTACAATACGCGCTGATTTTTTATATGGTTGGCGAGAGCTAACTCCAAGGTCGTTCATAGCGTATAAAATTCGCCTATGCACAGGCTTCAAGCCGTCTCTGGCATCAGGCAAGGCGCGACCTATGATAACGCTCATCGAATAGTCTAAATAGCTTGTTTTTATTGATTCTTCAACATCTATGTCTATGATTTCTTGTGTGTCAAAAATACTTTCTTGCATATCTTTCCTTATTGCAAATTTAAACTTTTGATTTTAGCAAAAAAACCTTTTGAGTAACCTAAAATTCGCGTAAATTTGCTTAAATTTGTGCATTTGCCAAAACTATGCCAAAAACCACTCTAAATCCAGCCTTTTTTAAAACCTCCCTAGCCTCCAACATACTAAGCCCGGTTGTAACGATATCATCGACTAAAATCACGGGAAATTTTGGCTCTTTTGTAATTTTATAATCGCGCCTATGTTTTAGGCGAAATTCCAAGGATTGACCTGCGTATTTGACCTTGTTTTGGGCTTTAATCACGCCATAAGCTGGCGTTATTTCGCGCGATTTTAGCGCACGAGCAAGCACGGCAGTATGTGAAAATCCTGAACTGATATCATCATCTAGCGGGACAGCTTGAAATTTGAAATTTGGGATTTCGCGCGTCAAATTTGGCAAATTCTCATCTAAAAAAGCCTTAAATTCATTTGGAAATTTCGCTAGGCTAAATTTAGCCAAGCGCGACAAAACCGCACTTCCGTGCAAATGGTGCTTGGAGAGGATTAAATTTTTAACCTCCGAGTATCCGTAATAATAAAATACCACGAAATCCTCCACCACACGCGCGTTTAGGCGGTTTTGCGAGAGGGTGCGCGCACAAGAGGCGCAAAAAAGGCGCAGGGAAAATGCGCCACAATTAATGCAACGCATTTAAAATTTAGAGCGAAGAGACGATTTGATCGGCTGATTTTTTGATTATATCTCTTAGCATACTTTCGACGAAAGGCTCCATTGTGCGGGCATTGCGAAGGGCTGCAAACTCGCTTTGATCTTGGGCGACGCGTTTTGTAATAGTTCTAGTGCCATTTACGATAGTGATGAAAACTTCGGCTTTTGCGCTCATATTTTGTTTAGAATACCCATCGATTGCGGCATTTAGGGTTTTGATATCCACGCTTATGTTAGCCCCACCTGCGCCTATGGCTACGCCACGCGCGCCAAGCTCGATTTTAAGGGCATTTTCAAACCACGAACTCAAATCTGTTTTAAGCAAAACCTCGTCGATTAAATTTCCGCTATTATCGTTGATTGTGCCGATGATTAGGGTATTTTGGCGAGAGTCTTTGATATTTAGCTCGCCAACGCTTTTGGTTTTTGGAGCTGGTGCAACACCAGAAATATATGGACTAAGCCCCAAAACAGGCGTATTGCTCGAACACCCTGCGATTAAAAGTGCAAAGATTGCGACAAAAATTGATTTCATTTTGATCCTTTTTTGAAAAATTTGGCGTAATATAGCGATAAATTTTAAATTTATAGTTTTTTTTGTATCATTAAAGGTTTTAAATCAAGGAGAAATTTTGCAAGCACTCGCACTAAAATACAGACCCAAAAACTTCGACGCCCTAATCGGACAAAACGCAATCGCAAGCTCCCTAGCGCACGCACTTGATGGCGCAAGACTAGGACATGCGTATCTTTTTAGCGGACTTAGAGGCTCTGGCAAGACCTCGACCGCGCGTATTTTCGCCAAAGCCCTGCTTTGCGATCACGGACCCACTTCGAAACCTTGCGAGAGTTGCGATAACTGTATCATGGCAAACGAGGGTCGCCATATCGATATCATCGAAATGGACGCCGCAAGCCACCGCAAAATCGACGATATCAGGGAGCTAATCGAACAGACCAAATACTCCCCGGCTAGTGCGAGATTTAAAATTTTTATCATAGACGAGGTTCATATGCTTACCAAAGAGGCTTCAAACGCCCTTTTAAAGACGCTTGAAGAACCGCCTGCGTATGTGAAATTTATCCTAGCTACCACAGACCCGCTCAAACTACCAGCGACCGTGCTTTCGCGCACGCAACACTTCCGTTTCAAACCAATCGCCCAACTAGCGATTATTTCGCACCTTGAAGCGATTTTGCAAAACGAGGGTATTTCTTACGAAAACGGCGCGCTCAAAATCCTAGCTAGAAGCGGTTCTGGCTCGCTCAGGGATACTCTCACGCTTTTAGATCAAGCCATAATTTATAGCGAAGAAAATGTCACGCAAACCGCAGTAGCCGATATGCTAGGGCTCCTAGATCCCGCCAAAATCAATGAAATTTTAGAAATCGTTTTGCGCCAAGACCGCGTGGGCGCTATCGAAATCGTCAAAGAGATCGAAAACTACAACGCCGAGACCATAATCGACGAGATGATTGCAAATTTAAAAGAGAAATTTTTGCGAAATGATACCAAATTTAGTATGCTAATTTATGAGCGATTTTTCCGAATTTTAGCCGGCGCAAAAAGCATGCTAGGCGTGAGTTCGGATAATACTTACTCGCTTTTGATGATGATATTTTTGATGATGGAAGCTGTGAATTTGCAAGAAATCGACGAGTTAATCGAAATTTCAAAATCCATTGGTGATAGCGGTGCAAGCGGGGCGAATTTGGGCACTGCGCCAAATTTTGCTACGCCAAAAAGCGCGCAGGCAAATGCAAATTTCAGCGCACCGCGAAATGCGCCAAATTTAACGCAAAATTCAGCGCAAAATCCAGCCCCTGCGCAAAACAGCACTAGCCAAAAACTAAATGATTTAGAGCAAAAAGTAGCGCAAAAAACAGGCACAGATACGCTAAATGCGAATTCGGCGTATGATAAATTTCTCTCAAATTTATACGATAGAAGCTACGAGCTGGGCGAGAAATTTGATAATTGCATTGAATTTGTCAAATTTGAAAACTCCACTTTGTATCTGATTTCGCGCGCCAAAAACGAGGACAAAGAGTATTTGCGCGCCGCGTCAAGGGCGATAAATAGCGTTTTGAAAATGACTTTTGGCGAAAATGCTAAAATTTCAATCACCCAAAACGCCCCACTTCGCGAGGCGGAGCCAAAGCCGAATTTAACAACCCCGCCAAAGGATTTACCCAAGCCAAATTTGCTAAATCAGACAAATTTGAGCAATTACGAAATCAGCGCCGAAGTAACTAAACCTGATATGCAAAAAACTAAAAACGAGCTTGCCAAGCTTGCAAGCGAGGCTGTGAGCAAGGAAGAAATTTTAAAAACCGAGCTTGCAAATCTTTTCGGCGAACCGAGTAAAATCGTAGAAAATTAGCTTAAATTTATCAGCTTTGGTGTAAAATTAGAGCTCATCTTATCACAAAGGCAAAATATGCGTGGCTATAAAATCGTATCAGGAAGCGCCAATCCTGACTTCGCAAAAAAAATCTCAAAATACCTATCCCTGCCACTTAGCGAGTGTTCTATCAAAACATTTAGCGACGGCGAGATTAGTGTGCAAATCGGCGAAAGTGTGCGCGGTAAGGATGTTTTTGTCATACAACCGACCTGCGCTCCGGCTAACTCAAATTTAATGGAGCTTTTAATCCTAAGCGACGCGCTAAAAAGATCAAGCGCTAGATCAATCACAGCCGTGGTGCCGTATTTCGGATACGCTAGACAGGACCGCAAGGCAGCCCCAAGAGTGCCAATCAGCGCCAAACTCGTCGCAAATATGATGCAAACAGCGGGCATTGATAGAGTGGTGACAATGGATCTACACGCTGGGCAAATTCAGGGATTTTTCGATATTCCGGTAGATAATCTATATGGCTCTTTGGCGTTTTTGGACTATTTCAAAAACAAAAATTTAAAAAACCCTATCATCGCTAGCCCAGATGTCGGCGGTGTGGCGCGCGCAAGATCCTTTGCTAAAAAGTTAAATTTGGATATGGTTATTGTAGATAAAAGACGCGAAGAAGCCAACAAAAGCGAAGTTATGAATATCATCGGCGATGTAAATGGCAAAGATGTGATTTTAATCGACGATATGATCGATACAGCCGGCACTATCGTCAAAGCCGCCGCTGCGTTTAAGGAAAGGGGCGCGACTAGTGTTATGGCGTTTTGCACACACGCGGTTTTAAGCGGACCAGCTTATGAGAGGCTAAATGAGGGCGCGCTAGATGAGCTAATCGTCACAGATACGATTCCGTTGCGCCAAGAGTGCGATAAAATCAAAGTCATCTCGGTAACATCGCTATTTGGCGAGGTTATCCGTCGCGTATATCACGACGAGAGCGTAAATAGCCTTTTTGGTTAAAATTCATACTAATATTATTGAAATTTACTACATTTGCCGTGAAATTTAAATTTTATTTTAAAATTTCACGGTAAAATTACTCCTAATATCTTTTTAAAAAAAAACTAAAATTTCATTTATAGGAGTATATAATGAAAAAGTTTTTACTTTTATCACTTGGCTGTGCATGTGCATTTGGTGCCTCTTTGCAAGAAATTCAATCAAGCAAAAAGGTTAAAATCGGTGTGCGAGAAAACCTGCCTCCATTTAGCTCGCAAGCAAACGGCGAGAGTGAGGGGTTCGAGGTATCTTTGGCCAAAGAAATCGGCACAAAGCTAGTAGGAAGCGACGGCTCAATCGACTTAGTAGTCATCGAGGCAAAAGACAGACTTCCTATGCTTAAAAACGGCGATTTAGACCTAGTGGTCGGCAACTTTTCTGCCACACCAGCGCGCGCTAAGGAAGTGGATTTTTCAGTGCCATACCTAGCAGATGTGCAAGTCGTAGTCACCAGAAAAGCTGACGGGGTTACAAAACTATCTGATTTAAAAGGCAAAAAAATCATAGTCCAAAAGGGTACCACAAGCGATGATTGGCTCAAAACAAATGCACAAAAATACAGTTTTGATGTTTCTTACTGCGAACATGGCGTAGAGTGCGCGGAAAAAATGCTATCAAACGAAGTCGATGGCTACATGCACACAAATATCACAGCCGCCGCAGTTGTGATGAATAATCCTAGCTTAGAAACTGGCGTCAAAAGCGTAGGCGAGATAGATTATATCTGTGTGGGCGCGCAAAAAGGCAACGCAGAGCTTATAAATTTCGTAAATAACGCGATTATTGAGCTAACAAAGGCGGAGTTTTTCCAACACGCATACACCGATACTTTCGAGAAATTTTACAAAGGCAGTATTGATAAAAAATATCTTCTGCTAGACGATTTCCTTAGCAATTTTTAAGCTAAATTCTACTTTATAAGCCCAAATTTGGGCTTATAAATTTCCCTGATTTGTCATTTGCAAGCAAACGCAGCTAACATGCTAATCCATGGGATTTTCATTGACTTTTAATTTGTCATTGCGAGCCGTGCTTGCACGGCGTGGCAATCTACGACTTTAAAATTACCGAACGCCGAATTTGCTGTCATTGCGAGCCCAGCATTGCAATCCAGGGAAATTCAAATAAATTTTAATTCGCAGAAAAATTTATCGGAATTTATATTTTATGGAATTTTAAAAAACTCACTCTAAATTTTACTGGATTGCTTCGATTTTCTTGCGAAAATCTCGCAATGACACGAAATTCGCATTTTTTATAATTCTTATTCGTAGATTGCCACGAATTTTGCTGACGCAAAATTCTCGCAATGACAAATTAGACAAATTTTGCTCGCTATTGTCATTGCGAGGCGTGGTAGCGCCGAAGCAATCTACGAAACAAAATTACCAAACGCTAAATTTACTGTCATTGCGAGCGAAGCGAAGCAATCCAGGGAAATTCAAATAAATTTTAATTCTCAGAAAAATTTATCGAAATTTTAAATTTATAAATTTAGAAATTCTTTGGAAATTTTTCTGGATTGCTTCGCTTTCTGCGAAAGCTCGCAATGACAGATTAAACAAATTTCCGTTTGCAAATTCTTGCAGTGACAAAACAGACAAATTTCCCAAAATTCCTGCGACAAAAATCACACGAGAAATCCGGGGCAGTATTCCTCAAACAGCCAAATTTTAATCAATCTTCAAAACGCTTAAAAACGCCTCGCTAGGCAAATTCACCTTGCCGATAGCCTTCATGCGCTTTTTGCCCTCTTTTTGCTTTTCGAGCAACTTGCGCTTGCGCGTGATATCGCCGCCGTAGCACTTAGCGGTTACATTTTTGCCCATGGCGCGGACATTTTCGCGGGCGATGATTTTGTTGCCGATACTAGCCTGAATCGCCACCTCAAAAAGCTGGCGCGGGACGATTTCCTTCATCGCCTTTACCAGATCCCTGCCCTTAGACTGCGCCTTTTCTACCGGCACGATGATTGAGAGCGCATCGACAGCCTCACCAGCCACACGAATATCGAGTTTGACCAAATTTCCACGCCTATAATCGCTAGGCTCGTAATCGAAACTCGCATAGCCTTTGGTGCAGGATTTGAGCTTGTCGTAAAAATCCATAATAATCTCATTTGTCGGCACATCGTATTCGAGCAAAACACGCTCTGGCGTGATATAGTCCATTTTGGTCTGCACGCCACGGCGAGAATTTAAAAGCGTGATTAAATTCCCCAAAAATTCACTCGGCGTAATGATTGTAGCGCGCACATAAGGCTCTTCGATATGATCTATATAGTTTGGCTCAGGCAGTTCGCTAGGGCTGTGGATTCGCTTGATAGAGCCGTCTGTGAGATAGACCTCATAAGTAACAGTCGGCGCAGTAGCGATTAGATCGAGGTTAAACTCGCGCTCCAAACGCTCTTTGACAACCTCCATGTGAAGCAAGCCCAAAAACCCCACACGAAAGCCAAATCCAAGCGCAAGCGAGGTCTCAGGCTCGTAGCTAAGTGAGCTATCATTTAGGCTGAGCTTATCTAGCGCGTCGCGGAGCTCTTCGAATTTATCGGTCTCTACGGGGTAAATTCCAGCAAACACAAAAGGCTTTGCCTTTTCAAAGCCACCAATTGGCTGGGAGGCTTGGTTGCGATAGAGCGTAATCGTATCGCCGACTTGCACATCGCTGACATTTTTTAGCCCCATTACTACGATACCGACCTCGCCACTTCGCACGGCGTTTGTTTTAATCGGCGCAAGAGGGTTTGGATACATAAGCCCTAGCACCTCATGGCGACCGCCAGTGCCCATGACATAGACCTCATCACCTTTTTTGACCACTCCGTCATAAATGCGCACAAGGGCGAGTGCGCCAAGATAGTTATCAAACCAGCTATCATAAATAAGTGCTTTTAATGGCTTGTTTTCATCGGTTTTAGGGGCTGGGATTTTCGTAATAATCGCCTCTAATAGCTCTTTTATGCCCTGCCCAGTCTTCGCGCTTACTTCGATTGCTTCCGAGCAATCAAGTCCGATTATATGCTCAATCTCGTCCTTGACGCGCGCAGGATCTGCTGATGGAAGGTCGATTTTGTTTAGCACAGGTATGATTTCGAGATTGTTTTCTAGGGCGATATAGACATTTGCGATAGTTTGAGCCTGCACGCCCTGGCTGGCATCGACGACGAGTATCGCGCCCTCGCAGCTAGCCAGACTTCTGCTCACTTCATAGCTAAAATCCACATGGCCTGGGGTGTCGATGAGATTTAGGACATATTTTTCGCCACCAAGCTCGTATTCTAGGCGCACGGATTGGGCCTTGATAGTGATACCGCGCTCTTTTTCGATATCCATAGTATCCATGATTTGCGAGCTCATTTGACGATCTTCGACCGCCTTACACTCGCTGATTAGTCTGTCTGCAAGGGTACTTTTGCCGTGGTCTATATGGGCAATAATGCTGAAATTTCGTATATTTTTCAAATGTCTTCCTAATTTAAATTTTACTATTTTTTTAAATTTGATTAAATTTAAAAAAGCCTAGCACCAAGGCTAGGCTTTAAATTTTAACTGGCGTGAAAGTTACCAACTGATACGCCTATTGCGGTAGGTTCTTCCCGCACTTTCATTTGTGCCACCAGTTGAAGCACTTGCATCGCTTTCTCCTACAAAGTTACCGACATCATCTGCCTTACCTTTGATAGTACCTTCACCCATCCAAGAACCAGCAGGGTTAAATCTCACCTCAATAGGATTATAATATTGAGGCACACCAGAAGCTGCATAAGAAGAAGCGTAATCATTTCTTCCTACTCTATCTTCCTCATACACCCTAGTTCTATCATGTGCAGGGGTATGGATAAGCCAAGGATTTGTAAGTATCCTGATAGTAGAAGCTGCGCGATTTCCAGAATTTATAGTAATAGTCTGAACTCCATTTGCAAAACCAGCTCCATCATTTGGATCAGCCGCCGTAGCCACTCTTACACCAGCATTTGTAGATGTGTATCTAGAAACAAATCTATTGGCAATATTTGTACCTGTTGCGAGAGTATTTATAACCCAACCATTACTTTTATTAGTATTAATGAGCTCACTAGGATTAAGGATTCCAAAAACATTTGCCGCAGGGACAAGATATTCTAAACCAGTTCTTGGTGCAGGCATAACAAAACAATCATTTAAATTGGTTTTACCACAATATAGATATTCGTTGATAGGAATTGATATAGGTGCGCCAGTTACACCTTCATATACATTTTCACCATCGCTTACATCGTAAGATTTACCATAGACAAAATATGCGTATGTTCCGATATTGTCAGCGAAATTTGTATATGATGTTCCATCGCTATATGTCGCATCGTTAGTGCTATTTACACTATTTATAACAGTCGCTTTATCTACGCCTTTTGCAATCCTTGTTATATATTCATCAAAGTTTTCATTAAATAATTCAACTCCTGAACCCATTTCCACTTTTGAGCCTGCAATTTCAGACACTGTATAAGGGATAATTTTTAAATCTTTATCGAATTTCGCCGGTTGAATTTTTCCATTTCCTCCATCAAGAGCCACACGAGAAAAACCAAAATCACTAGCGTAAATTAAAACCGGCAAACTAGGATTTTTTTGCATTCTGTCAAAGTTAAAATAAACGGTTGCATTTGGAGTTTTACCCTCTTTAAATCCACGAGCCATCAAGGCAAAATTTGCTATTTTAGGATTCATTTGACTATCTGTATCTAACCTATGGACAAATCCACTATTCAAACTCGCATCGGTATAATAACTAATAGCTTGATTTAAAGGTATAGGAAGCTGCCATTGATCAACACCACTAGTCATCTCTTCTCTAACACCAGTAGCAGTTATTTGTTTGACATTATACTTATAACATCTACTATCATAATTCGCACTAGCAACACACTCACCGGTAGTAAGGAAGGAGGTTCCACGAGGAATTCTAAATGACATTGTTGCTAAATCAGGATACGGAATATAATTTGATTCGTTTGTAATCGTACTAGCAGTAACCCCAGTTGCACAACGACCGTCGTTAGCACCAGTAGCACTAGCACAATCGTAACCAAATGTCACATCCACATCCATATCACTTGCAAATCCACAAACTTGTTGTGAAGTACCATTAGAATTTGTCGCCATTCTTCCATCATACAATGTAGCCACTATATCCTTATAAACGCTATCATCTAAATAAGCAACAGCATTGAATTTCAACATAGCTAATTGATCTAGCTGATTTGTTACCGCTTTATTATTAGCTGGATTAACATAATTTGTACCATCTCCAAGCACATCAATAAACAAATTATTCTCTATATCAACAGAGTTAAAATATGTAAAAGCAGCGGTTGTAGCACCGGTTATATTGTTGTCATAACTACTAAAACGCGAAGCATTTGCATCATAAGCAGTAGTAGCATCAGGAATACCGTCGCCATCAGTATCTTCACCAAGCCAAGACAATCCGTATGTTCCGTTATCCAAACTGGTCATAGAAATTCCAATTTTTTTTGGTTGATATCTAAGCACTAGTCCCAATGCTCTTTCCGCATCTTTGTCACTAGCTTGTTTTATACCGACATCACAACCGATTCTACCCCTATCATCATGGACATTGCTGGTAGAGTTGATTACACATTTTGTTCCCCAATACTTATCTTGCATATCCTGGCTCTTAGGTGCAGGTTGTTCCCTAGAATCAAAGGTTTGATCTGCATAATCATCTGTCCATGAGTTGTCATAGATATTTACCATTACATCGCCGACATTATAGTAGTTAAAAATTTCGCCCTTTGGATTATCTTTATTTTTATCGGCATACAATGTCGAAGTATATAAAGCAGCTGGGCGTTTATCTTTTTTATTCGCCTCCAAAAGACCTTGTGCTCTAAGTTCATTTGCATTATATCTTTTGAGTTTGGCTGCACCATCTGTAACATTGATATTTTTCACACTAAAATCAGCTATCATACTTATAGCGTCTTTATCCCAAACCCTATCATATTTTGCATCAAAATCCTTGCCATTTATTAAGCAGTTTTCGATTTTGAGCACTTTACCAAATTCAGCTTTTTTAGGATCGCCTTTTGAGAGTTTAGATATAGCATTGCTATCCAACTCATATTTACCTTCGCCATATTTATATACTAATCCAGCATAAGGCACAGGCACATTTGCACAAGTTCCAACTGTCGATTTAAGTCCGTCTTGATCTGCTAAGTCCTTTTCTATATAATAAGATTGTCCAGATATATTTTCACGGCAAGCACCAGAAATAAATGGTTTTAGATAAGTCGCAGTTTCTCTATATGCCAAATACGCAGTATCTTTATCTACATCCAAAGAAGCATTTGTATAACTATCTCTTTGGCTAAATCTAAGTTTGCTTAGATCTCCACCTAAAATACCATAATAGTTCGGCACTGAATTGCCTTTATAGCTCTTTGCATAAAATACCTTACTTAGCACATCTATATTTGATTTATAGTCGCCACCTACACGCAAATCATTGCTATTTCTTTCATCTAATTTCTCAGTAATATCACCGGTAGCGGCAGGATTTACCAATTTTGCATATTTATCGGTAGCACTCATATCTGCTTCAAAATACGCAGGTCTGACTACGAAGTTATCACTATCACAAATATGGAAAGACCCGTCAGCTGACATCTCTGTTCCGAAATACGACTGAGCGGTTTTGATCTCTTCTAAAATCTTAGCCAAATCCGCATTAAAGGCTTCTCTTTCATCTTTAAATTCATCATTGCCCGATGTATCATTTAACCATGCAACCTCTAATTCGTGTTTTTTAGACACTTCTAGCTCGATTTTATATCTACTTACCCCATATCGTTCAAGTAGATTAGTTACAGATTGTGGCAAATCCATTTTTTTGTTTATATATTTTTCATATAAACGCTCTGTTTGCAATCTGATATAATACTGTGTTACATTTTCGATAGCGACAAACTCGCCACTAGTAGCATTATAATCATACAAAACAGTACCATTATGTCAAGAGCTAAATTTTCCAAATTTATCGGTCTAGTCGCAACGAAATTTTCTAGTCCTCTTGGATAGTAACTAAACATAAATGTTACGCCCTTAAAGGCGTCTTCTATCTCCACCTCATCGATAGGAACGATTAGTTTCTCATCTGTTTGTTTCTCTTGGAATTTCGTATTGTGATCGACTCCTCGCACACCGTTGAATTTAAACGGAAGCTTTGTTTTGTTGTCGATATAGTAGCAACCACCCTTGTCGCTAGCTCTAATTGCAGATAAGAAAATCGGACCTTCTAGGTCAAATTTTTTCAAGCTACCATCAGCATTAGGATAGTCGATTCCCATTCTACCATTTGGCAACTCTTTTGTATTTATAGGTACGCAATGTTCGCCTACACGATGAAAAATATTACTAAACGCATCGCACAAATCTACGCGAGAATTCTTTTTATTCCAATCAGAGCAATCGCCTGTTTTATCATCCAAATTCTCAGTAGGGCATGGGAACAAATCATTAATATCAGGTCTAAATACCATATTTACCTTAAACGGCAACTCAGCCACTTGGGTATATAGTCTGTCATCTTGTTTATTTGTCTTATCTGTATCTTTTAAATCTTCAAAATTTTGATTTACGATTTTAAGACCATTTAAAAACGCAATTTCTACATCTTGGGTAGTTTCACCCTCGCACATCGAAAGCTCAGCCTCTGGCAGAGTAATAAGCTCTGTCGAATTAGCAAGTCTCATCTTATAAGTAGCTCTATAACTCATAGGATTATACGCAAAGGTATTGCCGACGGTAGCGTTAAATTCCATATATGCAGATTGTCCGATATTTAGCCTACCGCCTCCATTAGGGTTATCACTTCCGCTAGATCCAGCATTGCTTCCTAGATAAAATCTTGGAGTATTATTTACAAGCTTCATCAAAGTCTTGCCATTATAGCTAGCTAGCGAGTTTGTATTGTTGGCTCTATCTTTTTGAGTAGAATATGCACCAGGTAGATTATCGGCGATATATACATAGTTTGCTTCACTTATTTTCTCAGATTCTAGCGTAGTATTATCTACACCAGATGAATTTGGTTGGTAGGTATTATAAGCACCTTTGTTTAGCTGGACTTCTAGATCATATGCATCTTCGCCGTTGGCGTCATAGTTGCGGATCTCTGTTCGATAATACAGCGTCTCACCAGCTACTACGCGTTGCACGGTAGGGATATTGCTATCTGGGGTAGTTTTTTTCTCACCAGTCGCCAAATCATAAAATCCCATCCAACCGCTCGTATCATAAAATCTCTGAACATAGCATAGTTTAGGGACATACATATCGATTGAAACACCCATAAACGAAACCATAGAACGGTTTGTAGTTCCGCCAGGGTTTGGAGCGGCTACTATTCTTACCGCCATTTTATTTTGTTCCTTTCGAAGCCTATCTGAAATATCAAATTCATCTAAGTCAAAACCTTGATGATAACCACTTGCGCCATTAAGCACATATTTTCCATCGCTATTTACTGTCAGCCAAGTCTTTGAACCATTAAAGAAATTTGGGCTATTATAGGTGTTGGTATCTAGCCTAGTGACATTTTCCATATTTTCTGCGATAAAAATACCCTCACCTTGGTTTGGACTCAAACCACCATTTGCACCCAAAGCTCCCATTATCAGTTTGCCTTGGATCTCACCACTTTTTGGAGTAAAAAATCCAGTCAAAGCATAATTAGCTGTAATATTTTTATTTCCAGAAGTATCTGGTTCTAGCGATGTTAGACCATCATATAAAGTAATATTTTTTGGTTTAAAATATGTATCCAAATATTTTTTTGCATCATCTCTATTGCTAGCACCTACCTTACTAGGATCAGCAAGAAGTTTTTGTTGCGATCTCATACTCTTATCATACACCACTACCAATTGCCAGCCACCAAATGGAAGAAGCTTAGCATCTATATTCAACCAACCACCATCTAAATTCCCTGCCATAGCAGCATTGGCTGGTCTATATACTTGATTGCTTACGCCATCGCCTTTTCTTGGATCTACGGAGCTAGCATTGATGTTACCAACTGCTACATTTATAGTCTCATCATAATCTGTAAAATTTGCCTTAATTTTATCAGTGATATCAGCAGAGCAGTTATACATCATAGCATATCTTTGATTATTACCATCTAAACCACCCCTAGATGAATTATAGGCAAAGTATCCATTGCAAATTTCTCTACTAACATCATAAGTAGAACCAGCAATCTTTACCTTTACATCTTGATAGCCTTTAATCTCATCTATTTTGAGAACCTTAGGCAATCTTTTACAACTAGCCCTTTGGTCTAATTTGCCCTCTCTTTTTAGCTTCGCGACCTCATCTAACTCAGCTTGCGTGCAGTTCTCAGAACCATAAGAGTCATTTAGTTTTTTGTTATCATTAAACAAGTGACCATACCAATAAAGTCTCGCAAAGACAATATCATCTTTCGTCACACCCTTTGGAAGCTTAACCATATCAGCAGCACTATTTTTAGTTCCACTTATGCCACCGTTGTTGATAAAACCGGCTTGCCAGCTATTAGGCGCCTTACCGAGGGTACCATCTCCAATAAGTGGCATAGGGTTAATGATAGGCTTACCAGCTGTTACCATATCGCCATATACATAGGTGCCACTTCCACCAAATCTCTCTTTAAGCGCACTACTTTGATCATAAATATTTATAAAATCCACATCGCTAAAATTTACTAATTGTTTCTTTCCGTTTTCATCATACCACTTATTTTGCGAACCATTTGGATTTGTAGGAGCAAGACCTCCCCATAGATTAGTCCCCGTCGCCGTTCCACCGTATGTAATATCTCCTAAATGAGCCCCGCGAGAATCAGAAGGAATTTCGCCACTATTTGGAATCTCATTTGCTCTTTCGAAAGCTGGTACTATCTTGATATGATGAGTATCGTCATAATCCGCATACGCATCATCGTCTGCAAACGCGCCAACGCTAACTCCAAACAAAATCAACATAGCAGATAACGCCCTGCTAAATACCTTTTCTTTTTTCATAATATGACCTCCATCATTTTATGTGTAAAAATTTTCTCTATTTTATTACTAAATCGCTTAAAATAAATATAAATTTAACCTTTAAAAATGTGAATAATCAAGGGGTTTAGCGGATTTTTTATTTTTGTTATTTGGGTGGTTAAATTTGTTTGATTTATTTTTCTGAAAATTTGTCTGATTTGTCATTGCGAGAATTTACGAGCGTGAAATTTGTTTAATCTGTCATTGCGAGATTTTCGTAAGAAAATCGAAGCAATCTACGAGTAAGAATTACCAAAACGCAAATTCCGTGTCATTGCGAACGAGCTTTGCTCGCGTGGCAATCCAGTAAAATTTAGGGAGAATTTCAAAAATTTTATGAATTTAAAATTACGATAAATTTTTCTGTAAATTAAAATTTTTTTTGAATTTCCCTGGATTGCTTCGCTCGTTATACTCGCTCGCAATGACAAAATAAAGTAAATTTTGCTTCGCTTACAATGACGATAAGATTTCGGCGCAGTATTTCAGGGTGACAGATTATGTGTCATTGCGAAAAAGCCAAAACCTACATATATTTTTCTAAAACTTTTGGGATTTCGATACTTCCGTCGGCGCGTTGGTAGTTTTCCATAACGGCTATTAGTGTGCGTCCTACTGCCAAAGATGAGCCATTTAGCGTATGCACTAACGCATTTTTCTTATTTTCATCTTTATAGCGGATTTTCGCGCGTCTAGCTTGAAAATCACGACAATTTGAAATCGAGCTAATCTCTCTATATTTATTTTGTCCAGGAAGCCAGACTTCAAGATCGATTGTCTTGGCTGCACTAAATCCTAAATCTCCGCTACAAAGCACCATATGGCGGTGCGGTAAGCCCAAAGAAGCTAGTAAATCACTAGCGCAAGAGACCATTTCATCTAGCATTTTTGCGCTATCTTCTGGGCGTGTAATCGCCACAAGCTCGACCTTTTCGAACTGGTGCTGACGAATCATGCCCCTAGTATCTCGACCTGCCGAACCCGCTTCTTTGCGGAAGCAATGGCTATAACTCGTAAGCTTTATCGGTAAATTCGCGCTTTCGATAATCTCATCGTTGAATAAATTCGTCGCCGTAACTTCGCTAGTTGGTATGAGATAGAGATTTAGCTCGTCATCATCGACCTTGTAAAGATCGTCTTTAAATTTGGGTAGCTGTCCCGTGCCGTAAAGTATCTCATCACGCACCAAAAATGGCATATTTACAAGCTCAAAACCACGGCTATTGTTAAAATCAATCATATAATTTATCAGCGCCATATTTAGCTTCGCACCAAGCCCACGAAGTGCGGTAAAACGGCTACCGCTAAGCTTCACGCCACGAGCGAAATCTAGCCAACCAAGGCTCTCGCCAAGTTCAAAATGCTCTTTTGGCGTAAAGTCAAATTGCCTTGGTTCTAGCACGGTTTTTACGCAGACATTTTCGTTTTCATCTGCACCAAATGGGACATCATCATCGATGATATTTGGCACGACGGCTGCCACACTATTTAGCTTTTCTTCGCACTCGACAACCACTGCGCCGAGTTCTGCGATTTTTGCTTTGTTTGCGTCAAGCTCGGCTTTTAGGGCTTTGGCGTCGCCACCATTTCGCGCGATTACGCCCATTTCTTTACTTTTGGCGTTTTGCACGGCTTGCAAATTTTCCAAATTTGTCTTTTTTTCTTTTAACTCATTATAAGCGTCAAGTAGGCTTTTTAGAGTGTCTGAGGGGACTTTTTTGGCGATTAGTTTTTTATTAAATTCGTCAAAATTTGTTTCGATTAGTCGTAAATTTATCATATCTTTCTCCGTGAAATAAAAATTTTTGGATTTTAGCGAAATTTTACTTTAAAAATATAAAGAGCTCAAATTTAAGCGGAATTTTATAATATCTAAAAATTTTTAGTGTTATTTTAAGCTAAATTCTGTAATATTACGAAACCGAAATTTTTCACAAGGAGCGAATATGAAATTTAAAATTTTATCCCTTCTAACCTGCGCCGCAACAGCGTCATTTGCGCACTTTGGCGTGATTTTGGCAGATAGTGATACTATCGAAGACGAAGCCAAAAACAAGCTAAATTTAGTTTATGAATTCACTCACCCTTTCGAGCAAAATCGCATGAATTTAGAAATTCCAAATGTGGCTGAAATTTGGATAAATGGCGAGAAAAAGCCGTTTTTACAAAATTTAAAAGCGCAAAAAGATGGCGAAAACGCTTATTTCACAGCCGAATTTGAGGTCAAAGAACCAGGAATTTATCAGTTTTACTTCGATCCTAAGCCATATTTCGAACCAGCCGAAGAAAAATTTATCCGCCACCAGACAAAAACCATAATCGACGCTTACGGATACGGCGAGGGCTGGGACGAGCCAGTGGGGCTAAAAGCCGAAATCGTGCCACTTACGCGCCCATTTGGACTATATGCGGGCAACTCATTTTGCGGGACAGTATTATACAAAAATGCCCCAGCTAAGGGCGTAGAAGTCGAGGTCGAGCACTACAACAAATCCGCCCTGAAAGCCCCAAGCGAGGACCATATCACGCAGGTTGTAAAGACTAATGCAAACGGAGAATTTTGCTTTACGATGCCCCTATCTGGGCATTGGGGCTTTGCGGCGTTAATAGATGATGACGAAAAAATCACGCACGAGGGCAAGGAATACGGCGTCGAGCTTGGCGCGGTGCTTTGGGTGCAGACCAAAGATTACGAAAAATAGGGCTTTGCGCGTGAAATTTGACAGGAAAATCGGAGCGAAATTTAGTATGAATTTAAGCGAGAAATTTGGCGCAAATTTTACCTATAAATTTAGCTCAAATTTGAGCGAAATTTCATTTAAAATTACGAAATTTAGGACATTAAATGCACATTAGCGAAGGCGTTTTATCAAGCGAAATTTTAATCTCAGGCTGGGCGATAAGTGCGCCCGTGGTGGCGTATCTCGCATACCGCTTAAAAGTGGAGAAAATCCCGCAAGTAGCGTGTATGAGCGCGATTTTTTTCATCGCTTCATTTATCCATTTGCCAGTGGGCGCAAGCTCCGTGCATTTGATTTTGGGCGGATTAATCGGCGCAGTATTGGGTGCTGACGCGATTTTAGCGATATTTGTGGGGCTCATGCTTCAAGGGGTTTTCTTTGGATTTGGCGGGATTACGATTTTGGGCGTAAATACCGCAATCATCGGCTTTCCAGCCGTTTTGGGCGCAGTGTTTGTGCGTGCGTGGAAAAATGCTAAAATGCCCGCCACGACGGCGTTTTTCCTAGCAGGAGCGGTGCCGATACTCATCTCGACGCTACTTTTGGATTTAATCCTTTTTGCTAGTGGCAAGGAATTTTACACAATCATCACGCTAATCTCGCTAGAATCGGCAGTTTTGGCGGTTTTGGAGGGGATTATCGCGCTGTTTGCGCTGAAATTTATCGTGCGGGTAAAAAAGGAAATTTTGCTATGAAAAGGCTCATTTTTGCGCTGTTTGCGCTTGTTTTGGCAAATACTGCCCCGGCTCACTCGCTCAAAGCTTTTGCTAGCCAAGACGGGGAAAATGTGCGTATAAAAAGCTTTTTTTACGGCAATTCGCCCTGCCAAAACTGCGATGTAAAAATCAGCCAAAACGGCGCAGTATTACTGGAAGCAAAAACCGATAAAACTGGCGTTTTAAGCCTAAATTTGGGCGCTGGGGAATACGAAATCGAAATTTACGGCGGCGCAGGTCATGCGAAAAAAATAAATTTTAAAGTAGAAAATTTAGGTGGAAATTCGCAAAATTTGCAAAGCCAAAATTTAGATCAAAATTCGAGCGAAATTTTGCAAAATTCGCTTGAACCAAAAAATTCATCAAACCAAAATTTATTAAATTTTGCGCTTAGTTTGGCTATAATTTTCGCGATTTTTGGCGCACTCTACGCCATAAAAAAACGCAAATAAGGATCAAAAATCAAAACTTTTAACCCCTGCCAAAACGCCGCAATTAGCCTACTTTGCTTTGTGATTTATAGCTTTTTTGTCGCACTTGGGGGCAAAATTTATCTTAGCTATTTTTTGCCAGTTTTGGCTCTTTTGGTGCTAAATTTTGCCGATTTTAAAGAGATTTTTAGAAAACTTGCGATTTTAAATATTTTTGTATTTTTTATGATACTAAGCGCGCTAATAGCGCAAAATTCGCACTTTGCACTGCTTGTGTTTTTTAGAGCAAATTTGATTATGCTTTTTGCAATTTTGATTTTTTGGAAGAGGGACGAGTATTTTTTGGCACGCGGGGTGCGAAATTTAGGGCTTGGGGATAAAATTTCATCGATTTTTTATTTTTGTGTGAAATTTATCGCATTTTTGCGCGCGGAGTTAGATCGCCAAAAAACCGTGCTTTTGGTGCGTGGATTTAGGGCGAAAAGCTCGATTTTCAGCTACAAAACCTACGCAAACTGCGTCGCGCTACTGATTTTGGGGGCGTTAGGGCGGGCAGAAAATCTGCAAAACGCCCTGATTACGCGCGGATTTAGCGGGAAATTTTTCTTCGCCAAAGAGAAATTTGGCGCGTTTGACATTGGATTTTTATTTTTTGTATTAATTTGCCTTTTTGCAAGGCTTGGAGAGATGATTTGAGCTGTTCGGTAAAACTTAGAAATTTAAGCGCGAAAATGGGCGAGAGAAGCCTTTTTGTGGGGCTGAATTTAGATGTCGCGCACAAGGAAAAAATCGTAATCTTGGGCGAAAATGGTCGCGGAAAAACCACGCTTTTGGAGATTTTGTGCGGGTTAAGAGCGCCTAGTGGCGGGGAAATCGAGATTTTTCACGAAAAAATTTCTAGCGTCAAAGAATTTGCGAAATTTCGCCAAAATATCGGATTTTTGTTTCAAAATTCCGACGAGCAATTTATCTGCGCCAATGTCTTTGACGATGTCGCATTTGGGCTTAGGGCGCGAAACGAAGCGATAAAAAAGGGGCAAAACGGGGGCGCAAAAAAGGCTAAAATTTTAAAATTTTTCCGTAAAAATTCGGGCAAAAATTTAGAGCAAAATTCCAGCGAAAATTCTAGCGAAATTTTCACCACGCCACACAATCACCACATAAAACCGCGAAAAATTTTAAGCGAAAATGAGATAAAAATCCAAGTTGATGAGATTTTGCAACGCTTTGGAATCTCGCATTTAAGGGACGCCGTGCCGTATCATCTAAGTGGCGGCGAGAAAAAACTCGTAGCACTTGCCGGGGTGATCGTGTGCGAGCCTGAGATAGTTTTGCTCGATGAGCCCACGACCGGGCTTGATTTTGCTATGCAATCGCGCGTCGCAAAAATACTAAAAAACCTCGATATTAGCGAGATTATCGTGAGCCATGATGAGAAATTTATAGGTGCCGTGGCGGATAAAATTTACACATTGGGCGAAGAGGGATTATTTAGCGCAAATGGCGAGCCTTGCGGGATTTGAACCGCGCGTTTCTACACTGAGAATGTAGCGTCCTGGGCCGCTAGACGAAAAGCTCAAAAGTGTGAATTATACTATTTTTTTGCTAAATTTTGCTTTTACTCTAAATAAAATTAAAAATTTCGGCAAATTTAAAGGCGAAATTTGCCGAAATTTAGCTATTTGCTGTGTAGTTGCGTCTCTACAATCTCTTTTTTGCAAGTTTGTAAATCTACCCTATAAAGAAACGCCGTGTAAATCGGCGCATAGGTATATCCATTGAAAACAGTGCCATTTTCTTTTAAACCATATTTGAAACATAAAGTCTCTCCTACTTTTGCCACGATTGTTTCGCCCCACTCGGGGATACCAACATAAATTTTCGTTTGTATATTTGCAGGAATTTCGACTTTTGCATACGCCCCATTGCTTATCGTGCCGATTTCTTTCGCACCATCTCCATTATCATAGTAAGCCGTAGTGCGCACCAACGCCCCCATGGCACTTGTTTGTCTATAAACATAAACTATGGCATTATTATTTTGCGGTTCGACAAAATGCTCAAATTTCGCGCCTTTTGCACCACAACCACTCAAAAAAATCGCAAAAAGTATATAAAATATATAAATTGTTTTAGGCATTACAACCCCTTTAAATTTCAAAATTCAAAGCCCTTTTAATCGCCAAAATTTCATTTATATTTTTTTCTAATTCGTCCAAATTTAGCATATTCGGACCATCACAAAGTGCTTCGCACGGATTTAGGTGTGTTTCGTAGAAAAACCCATCGACTCCCACGCTAGCAGCTGCGCGCGCTAGATATGGCACAAATCTCGCGTCTCCGCCACTTGTCGCACCATTTGCGCTTGGCATTTGCACGCTGTGTGTCGCGTCGAAAATCACGGGCGCGAACTCGCGCATTATCGGGAAACTTCGCATATCTACGACGAGATTTCCGTATCCAAAGGTGCTTCCTCTCTCGCACAGCCACACGCCGTTTTCTTTGGCGGCTGCGTAACCTGAGCTTTTTACGCCACGCGTTTCAAGGACTTTTTTCACGCTGTGATTCATCGCCTGCGGTGCGAGAAACTGCCCCTTTTTGATATTTACTACCGCTTTTGTTTTAGCAGCGGCTACGAGCAAATCAGTCTGGCGGCACAAAAACGCCGGGATTTGCAACGCATCAGCGACCTCCGCCACAGGCGCAGCTTGGGTGCTCTCGTGAATATCTGTTAAAATTTTAAAGCCAAATTTTTCTTTTACTTCGGCTAGTATCTCGCAACCTTTTTTTAAGCCCGGACCGCGGAAGCTTGCAATACTCGTGCGGTTTGCCTTATCAAAACTGCTTTTAAAATAAAAATCGATCCCGTCCATTTCGTGAAATTTGCGAAGCTTCTCAGCCACCGCGAAAATTAGCTCTTTGCTTTCGATGACGCAAGGTCCTGCGATTAAAATCATTTTCTATCCTTTGTTTAAATTTCGGCTATTTTAACCAAATTTAATTAATAATTAATCTTAATACGGCTTGCCAAACATCTTCTCGTAATGCTCGTAAAATCGCTTGTAGTAGGGGTTGGAGTAGCGTTTGCGCATGCCGTAATTATAGCACTCGATTGTGTCTTTTATGTTTTTGTTTTTGGCGTTCCAGCATTTGCGCAGGATTTTGGCGCATTTTGTGAGATTATAAACGGGGTTGAAGATATAATCAATCTCGCTTTTGTCGAAATTTACGGCATTTAGCTGACCAAGTCCCACATCGATAGGAAAGCCGTCTTCGTAGAGTTCTTTTGCGATTTGGATTGCGTAGGCTTCGTTTATAGGGTGGATTGCCACGACCCATTTGGAGCGATTTAAGCTGTAATTGCTCGTGCGAATTCGCGCATTTGGACTGCTTAGGGTGGCGAAATAATCGGCGTTTGCTTTATTTGTGAGAAATGAAATCGCAAAGGGGTTAAAATCGCTTTCGATTTTTACGATTGTGTATAAAATTTCGGGTTTGACGCCCTCGTTTGTGGCGACATACGCGACAGAATTTGTAATATCTGCGTGCGAATACCCAAACAATCGCAATGAAAAAAATAAAATCAGTATAAAATTTCTCATAACTCTTTCTTATTAAATTTAGCTTTGCGTGAGTATAGCAAAAAATTCGATTTTTTTCTCCAATTTAAGCGAAATTTAATATCAATCGATATATAATCACACTTCATTTTTAATAAATGGTCGCTTAGCTCAGTTGGTAGAGCGCCACCCTTACAAGGTGGATGTCATAAGTTCGAGTCTTATAGCGACCACCACTTGTGCGATGGTAGTTCAGCTGGTTAGAATGCCGCCCTGTCACGGCGGAGGTCGTGGGTTCGAGCCCCATCCATCGCGCCACTTACTTTACAATCCGTGTCTTGCTAGCTCAGTCGGTAGAGCATCTCACTTTTAATGAGGGGGCCGTTGGTTCGAATCCAACGCAGGACACCACTTTTTTATCCACATAATTTTTAATCCTTAAAGTGTTTGGCTTAAAACCTATATAAATTTTATTTTTCTTTTGATATAATCGCCAGATTTCAATTTTTGGGTATTTTATGAAAAATTTCTTTTTGCTAATTTTCCTTTTTTCGTTTGCAAACTCGCAAGAGCTACTAAATGGCTACATAGAGGCTGAATTTACCTATATTTCGCCGTATAATTCTGGGATTTTAGATGAAATTTATGTGCAAAAAGGGCAAGAAATTTCGCCAGAAGATAAACTTTTTTGCGTAGATAAGGCTCTTGGCGAAGCGGATCTAAAAATCGCCCAAAACGAAGTAAATAAGGCAAAATCAAACTACGAAAATTTAATCAAAGGCAAAAGACAAAGCGAAATCTTTGCCCTAAATGCGCAGTTAAATTCCGCTAAAATCGCACTCGAAAACGCACAAAAAGAGTTTTTTAGAGCGCAAAAACTTTTCAAATCAAACACCATAAGCAAATCCGAATTCGACCAAAAATCTGCGAATTTCGACACCGCAAAAGCCAAAGTCGCGGAATTCGAGGCAGTGTTACAAACAGCTAACCTTGGCGCAAGGGACGATGAAATCGAAATCGCAAAAACAAATATCGCCATTGCCGAGCAAAATTTAGAAAAAACAAAATTAATCTTTGCCAAAAACACAGCCGTCTCGCAACACAGCGGTCAAATTTACGATATTTATTTCAAAAAAGGCGAATTTGTCGGCGCAAATAGCCCGGTTTTATCGATTTTAGAACCGCAAAATATCAAAGTCAGATTTTTTGTGCCACAAAAAATCCTTGCAAAGCTCAAAATCGGCGATGAAATCGGAGTTTCGTGCGACGGCTGCGAGGGCGAAAAACCAGCTGTGATCTCGTATATCTCGCCAAGCGCCGAATTTACTCCGCCCGTGATTTACAGCGTCGCAAGCAGAGAAAAAATGGTCTTTATGCTCGAAGCGACCTTTGCACCAAACACCGAATTTAAGCCGGGTTTGGGCGTTAGCGTGAGAATAAAATGAGCGAATTTGCAATCGATGTTAGCGAGCTAAGAAAAAGTTTCGGAGGCAAAGAGGTCATAAAAAATATCTCGCTTCAAGTCCCGCGTGGCAAAATTTACGGATTTTTAGGCCCCAACGGCAGTGGCAAAACCACGACAATCAGGCTAATTTGCGGACTTTTGACCCCAGATAGCGCAAAAGGTCAGGTTTTAGGATACAATGTTTTGACCCAAAGCGATAAAATCCGCAAAAAAGTCGGCTACATGACCCAAAAATTCAGCTTTTGGGAAGATTTGACGATAAGGGAAAATTTAGAATTTGTAGCCCAAATTTATCAAATCCCAAATTCGAAAACAATCATCGACGAAACACTTGCAAACTTAGGCCTTATAGATAGACAAAATCAGCTAAGCAGGGGACTTTCTGGCGGTTGGAAACAAAGACTTGCGCTTAGTGCTTGCATACTGCACAAGCCTGAAATTTTGTTGCTTGATGAGCCCACAGCAGGCGTCGATCCAAAGGCTAGGCGCGAGTTTTGGGACGAGCTTGGCAGGCTCAGGGACGAGGGAATTACCACGCTTGAGCACGCACTATATGGACGAGGCTGAGCGTTGCGATGAGTTGGTCTATATCGCAAATGGCAAAATCGTCGTCAAAGGCACGCCAAAAAGCGTCGCTAGGCAAACTGGGCTTTTTTCGTTTATACTTGGCGGAATAAATTTGGCAAATTTGGCGCAAATTTTGCAAAACATGGACGAAATCACCACCACAGCGATGTTTGGAGAGAGTTTGCGAATTTGTGGCGAAGATGAGCAAAGCCTAGAAAAAATCCTGCAAACCTATAAATTTAAGCACGAACTTTCGTGGCAAAAAAGCGAGGTTTTGCTAGAAGATGCCTTTGTGTATTACCTAAAAAAGGCGCTTAAATGAGGCTAGCGCGCATAAAAGCCCTCGTCAAAAAAGAGCTAATCCAGCTAAGACGCGATAAAACTACATTTGGCATGGTCGTGGCGATCCCGATAATTTGGCTTTTGATGTTTGGTTACGCCATAAATATGGACCCCAAAAACCTGCCCATGGCGCTTAATTGCAGGGACAATTCGCCGCTTAGCAGAAGCATTGTAAGTGGGCTTGAAAATTCGGGCTATTTTAGGATAGTCGCCGAAATCTCAGATGATAAAACCGGCGAAAAGCTCCTAAAACAGGGAAAAGTTTTGTTCGTGCTAAATATAGGCGAAAATTTTACCAAGGGTATAATCCGCGCTGAAAATCCTAAAATTTTGCTTCAAGCAGACGCTAGCGATCCAGTGGCTGTATCGTCGGCTATAAGCGCGATTTCTGGGGTCAGCCAAAGCGTGATAAATAAAGAATTTAAAGGAAATATGGCTCATCTGCGCACCAAAAATCCGCCATTTGAAATTCTGCTTCACCGAAATTTCAACCCAGAGGGATTTACGAGATACAACATAATCCCTGGGCTAATCGGCATGGTTTTGATTTTTACCGGCGTTATGATGACGGCACTATCGCTGACGAGGGAGCGCGAGCTAGGCACGATGGAAAATCTGCTCTCCATGCCAGTAACCCCGCTCGAAGTGATGATTGGCAAAATCACGCCGTTTGTTTTCATTGGCATTGTGCAAACCTCTCTCATAATCATAATGGCGAAATTTCTCTTTGAAGTGCCTATTTTAGGCTCTTTGGCACTGCTTTTTTTCTGTTCGTTTATTTTCATTGTTTGCAATTTAGCATTAGGATTTTTGATATCGACAATCGCCAAAAACCAGACCCAAGCCCTGCAAATGTCGGTTTTCGTAATGCTTCCATCAATGCTATTGAGTGGGTTTATGTTCCCATTTTTAGGCATGCCAAGCTGGGCACAGTTTTTGGGACAGTGTTTCCCACTGACATATTTTTTGCGAATTTGTCGCGCGATAATGCTAAAAAACGCGCAATTTGCCGATGTTTTGCCAAACCTTGCCCCGCTTTGCCTAATCGTGCTTGTAATCACCGCCCTGACGCTAAAAGCCTACAAAAACACATTGGACTGAGAAATTTAAGCATTTTTTGATAAAATATATCGTTATTGAAAATTAAAAAATCCCGTAAAAAGGATATTTATGCAAAATAAAATCGCAAATACGCTATTTATTCCGTTGATTGCAAGAATTCATGCAAGTAAAAATTTCAAGCAGTATTTTTACGATGAAACTGCGATGAAATTTGAAGATAAAATCCCGCAAAAATTCCTAAAAATTTCGTCCGAATACGAGTCTTTGGCTTCTGCTGCAAGATACTATGAAACCGACATTATGATAAAGGATTTCATTGCTACGCACGGCGTTTGCAATGTCGTAAATTTGGGCTGTGGCTTGGAAACTTTGGCGTTTCGTTTCGGCAAAAATGGGGCGAAATTTTACAGCGTTGATTTGGCGGAAGTTATCGAATTTAGGCAAAATTTGCTACCACAAAATGATAATGAAACTCTGATTAGTGGCGATTTGTTTGATATGAAATGGACAGAAATTTTAGATAAAAGCTTGCCTACGATTTTTGTCGCAAACGGCGTTTTTATGTATTTTACCGAAACAAAAATATTAAATTTAATCGCAAATTTAAAGGCAAATTTTAAAAATTCCGAACTCATTTTTGACGCTACGACAAAATTTGGCATAAGATGCGCGAATTTTTATGTAAGTAGATTTGGCGAAAATATGGCTAAAATGGAGTTTTGCGTGCAAAATGGAGGCGAATTTGCCAGTAAGTGCGAGTGTGAAATTTTAAGCAAAACGCCGTTTTTCGCCACTGCACGAAAAATGCTAAAAAATAAAACAAAACTCTCCACTCGCCTTACAATGGCGTTTGTGGATAAATTTAATTTGGCGTTTATTTTGAGATTAAATTTGCGAAAAAAATAAAAAGACGGGCAAAACGCCCGTCAAATTAAAAATTATTCCCACTCGATGGTTGCAGGTGGTTTGCTTGAAATATCATAAACTACTCTATTTATGCCTTCTACTTCGTTTATAATGCGGCGTGAGCAGTTTTCTAGCAGGTCGTAAGGAAGGCGCGAAAAACTAGCCGTCATGCCGTCGCTCGCATCGACTACGCGGATACAAACTGCATTTTCATAAGTGCGGTTATCGCCCATGACACCGACACTTCGGACATTTAATAACACGCAAAATGCCTGCCAAGTTTTATCATACCAACCGCTCGATTTTAGCTCTTCACGCAAAATCACATCAGCTTTGCGAAGTAGCTCTAAATTTGGCGTATTTACTTCGCCCATTATGCGAATCGCTAGGCCTGGTCCCGGGAAAGGGTGGCGGAATACGACATCTCGCGAAAGCCCAAGTTCAAGCCCAAGTTGGCGCACTTCGTCTTTGAAAATTTCACGCAATGGCTCGATTAGCTCAAATTTCATCCACTCAGGCAGTCCGCCTACATTGTGATGGCTTTTTATCGTCTTACTTGCCCCGCTTGGCGAACTTTCGATCACATCGGTATAAAGTGTGCCTTGTGCTAGATATTTTACATTTTCAAAATTTTTGGCTTCCTTATCAAAAACTTCGATAAAAGTCTCGCCGATGATTTTGCGTTTTTTCTCTGGCTCAGTTACGCCTTTTAAGCGGCTTAGGAAAAGCTCGCTCGCATCGACGCTGATTAAATTTACGCCAAGTTTGAGTTTAAACATCTCTTCGACTTGCCTTGCTTCGTTTGTGCGAAGTAGCCCGTTATCTACAAAAACTACGATCAAATTTTCAGGCACTGCATGAGCTAAAAGCGCAGCCACAACAGAGCTATCCACGCCGCCACTTACAGCACAAAGGACTTTATCATTGCCTACTTTTGCTTTTATTTTAGCGATTTGCTCTTTTGCGAAGCTTCCCATATTCCAAGTACTACTTAACCCGCAAATCTCTTTTGCAAAATTCTTTAAAATTTGATCTCCAAACTCGCTGTGTTGCACCTCTGGGTGGAATTGCAATGCGTAAATTTTCTTCGCGTCATTGCCAAACACACACCACTCGCTCTCGTCCGAACACGCCAAAACCTCGAAATCCTCTGGCAGGCTAGCGACCTTGTCCGAGTGGCTCATCCACACGGTCGAATTATCATTGACGCCGTTAAAAAGCTTATTTGAACGAAGTAGTTTTAGGCTTGCTTTGCCAAATTCTTTTTTCGCTGCTGGCACGACAGAGGCGCCGAAATGTTGCGCGATTAGCTGCATACCATAGCAAATCCCAAGTATCGGCAAGCCCAAATCAAAAATTTTCTCATCACAAAAATAAGCGTCCTTCGCATACACGCTCGCTGGCCCACCGCTTAAAATCAAGCCTTTTGGGTTTTTCGCCAAAATTTGCTCGATTGAGGCGTCAAATGGTATGAGCTCTGTATAAACACCTTGTTCGCGAAGCCTACGCGCGATAAGTTGCGTGTATTGCGAACCAAAATCCAAAACTAAAATGTCAGCTGTTTGCATATTTTCCCTTCATTAAAATTTCACTGATTATAACTAAATTTAGCCATTATTTGGTTACCTTGCTCGAATTTGAGTCTGTGCTATAAAACGGATCGGCTTTGTATCCGCACCCACTAAGCAAACCTAAAATAAAAAATGCTAAAATCAACTTATGGAAACTAAAAGTATTAAACAAATCATTGCACATGTGAAAAATAGTCCTTTATATGCCAAATTCCGTGCCAGAGAGAGTTTTATTAAAATTTTGCCCAAAAACTGGCAAAAAATCATAGCCTTTATCTACACCAAAAATGACATTTTGATGATAGCTGTGAAGCACCCAGCAGGACTTCAAGAGCTAAAACGAGATAGTAGTATAAAACTGATAAAAGATATATTAAAAATCTTTGCCAGCGTGCATAAATTTGGCGAATTTCACCCTGATATGGATGTGAAAATTTTCGTTGCTACCAAAACAATGAGTAAAAAACGCAAGCAAGAACTCGCCCAAAAAAAGGCAAGTAGTAGCGATGTGCGCGCGGTAGAGAAATCACATGGCAAATTCAAAAACAATATCAAAGATGAAAAAATTCATAAAATTTTTGAAGAAATAAGAGAGATTATCATTGCTAATCGACGAAATCAAATCCCTACCCGCTAATCCCGGCATTTATCAGTATTTCGGCGCAGACGGGAAATTGCTCTATGTGGGCAAGGCAAAGGTGCTAAAAAACCGCGTCAAAAGCTATTTTAGCTTCACTCCCACTCTCGCTCCAAGCCCGCGCCTTGGCGCTCGAATCGCAAAAATGATAAGCGAAGCTGTGCATTTAGAATACATCATCACCCCAAGCGAGAGCGACGCGTTGATTTTGGAAAATTCCTTTATCAAACAGCTTAAACCCAAGTATAATATCCTTTTGCGCGACGATAAAACATACCCTTATATCTATATAAATTTAAACGACGAATTTCCGCGCTTTGAAATCACGCGCAAGGTGATAAAAGGGGCGAATATTCGCTATTTTGGTCCGTATTTTCACGGCGCAAAGGAAATTTTAGAGACGCTTTATATGAAATTTCCGCTCGTGCAGAAAAAAAACTGTATCAAAGATAAAAAAGCCTGCCTATTTGCGCAGATTGGTCGCTGCAAAGCCCCGTGCGAGGGCAAAATTTCAAGTGGCGAATATAAAAAAATAGTTGAAGAGGCGTTAAATTCGCTCAAAAATCCGCAAAAAATGGTGCCGTATCTAAGCTCGCTAATGCTTAAATTTGCCGAAAATGAAAATTTTGAAGAAGCTGCCAGCATGCGCGATAAAATCGAAATTTTAAAGCAAATGAATATCAAAGTCGAGGTGGATTTAGCAAGGCTAGATGATTTTGAAGTATTTGCGATTGCTGGGGAGGCAAATTTGATTTGTGCCGTGCATTTTAGCGTGAGAGAGGGCAAAATTTCAGCCTCGAACTATCACATTTCTCACCTAAAAAACGCAAACGATGACGACGCAAAAAACGGCTACAAACAGCTCATTTTAAGCGCATTTCCAGGGGGTTCGCCCGTGGCATGCTCTAAAATTTATTGCTACGCTGAATTTGACGATAAGGCGCTTGTGAGCGAAATTTTAGCCAGCAGGCATGGCAGAAATTTTAGCATTATCGTCCCAAAAATCGGCGAAAAACGCAAAATTTGCGAAATCGCCTACCAAAACTGCCAAATAAACATAAAAAAATATCTCAAAACGCATGATTATGGATTTTTAGCGGAATTGAAAGATTATTTTGGCTTGCAAAATTTGCCTGTAAATATCGAAATTTTTGATAACTCACACATGTTTGGAAGTGCGCCAGTAGGGGCAATGGTCTGCTATAAAGAGGGTGAGTTTTTCAAAGAAAATTATCGCCACAAACACCTAAGCTCAAACAACGACTACGACCAAATGAAGGAATATCTCACCTCGCGTGCGCTTAAATTTGACGAGCTTGGCGCGCCTGATTTGTGGGTGATTGATGGCGGCGAAGTTTTGTTAAATTTAGCTTGCGAGATTATTTCTAGCGTGGGAGCAAATGTCGATGTAATCGCGATTTCAAAGGAAAAATTAGGCGCCAAAGCTCACCGCGCCAAGGGATCTGCAAAGGATAAAATTTGCACAAATAGTGGAATTTTTGCACTCCAACCAAACGATAAAAAATTACAATTTTTCCAAAAATTAAGGGACGAGGCGCACAGATTTGCGATCTCATTTCATCAAAAAACAAAACGCAAAAATGACTTAAATAGCTCAAAACTCCTAAATTTGGGGCTTACGCAAGGCAAAATCAAAAAACTTTTGGATTTTTACGGAAGTTTCGAAAATATATATTTGGCAAATTTTGATGAAATAAAAAGCTTAATCGGACAAAATTTTGCTGAAAAATTGTTCAAATTCCGCCCATAAAATAGGCAAACAAAGCTACCTTTAAAGATTTTTAGAGTAAAATCCCAGATTAAATCTTTGAAATACAGTTTTCATTTTTCTTTGTAAAGCTTATTTTGAGGTTGAAATTTCACTTTTTTGCATTTTGCAAAATACGAAGGATGTTTTATGAGACTAAATACTTCTAGCGCTCTTAAAATGGTTGCGTGGGTTCCACTTTTAATCATTTTTGTCGTTGCGTCTTGGTATTTGTATGATGCTGCGAGGTTGTATAAAATCAACGAAAACCTCAAGCATAAAGTCGATATCTCAGCTGCTTTGTATGACTTCTACGAGGAGTTTGCCAAAGAGCGTGGTATCACAGCGGCGTATCTAGGTAGCGGTAACAATGTCGGTCTTGGCTCTGTTCTTAAAACACAACGCGCCAAAACTGATAAAGCATGGCAAGATTTCCTTGACTATCACGCTCAAACACACGAACAAGACAATGCTCTTCACCAACTTTTCATCGAGCACTCAGAGGCACAATCTGCTGCGATTGATCAAATTACAAATTTGATTGGCAGACTTCCTGAGATTAGAAAGAGCATTGATAATCGTGACAAAGTGTTCGTTGAGTTATTCGAGGAGTATTATGATAAGTTTGACGAGCAATTGACTGCCTTCCGTGATACTATCAACGAAAACTTGTATTCAGCCGATGTTGGTACTCTATCGCTTACTCTTGCAAACATGTATGACACGATCTCTGGAACAGCTGCGGTTCGCGATGTTAGTATCGAATACATCATCTCAGGTAGCCCACTTCCTAGGGAAGAGATTGATCACTGGAAAGAGCACGCATGGCAATCAGAAATGCCTGACCTAGTCATCGCTACTCACTATGCTGCTACTGGTGAAGATATCGGTATTAAAAACGAGCTAGAAGAGTATTTCGCTAAACCTGAAAATGAGCAAATCGCCGAAAATGCACAAAATGCAATGAGAACGATTGAAACTCAATTAGCAACTGGCGAGTATGATATTCCATTTAACGAGTGGTTTAGTATCCAATCTAAAAAATACGCAATGCTAGATGAAGCTGTTAAAATGGCTTCTAACGCACTACAAGAGCGTGTTGATACTCACTCAGCGCAACAACTTCAAACATTGATTTTCGCTGCTGCTGCGTTCTTGCTATCACTTATTCTAGTTGGTTTCTCAATCGCCGTCGTTAGACGCATTAACAGAAACATCAACGACCTTGGAAGGGTTCTTGGTAGAGTTGGTGAGCTTTCTAACAACAACGAGCAATTCGATATCAACACAGCTGACGGTATCGACAAAGCCTACTCGCTTATCGAGGACGCGATCGACTTCATTGCCTTGCAAAAAGCAGAAGCCGAGGATGCCAACAAAGCGAAATCTATCTTCCTTGCGAATATGTCACACGAGATTAGAACTCCGCTTAATGGTATTATCGGATTTACAGAGTTGCTCAAAAACACAGATTTGGACGAAGAAAAACGCGATTATGTCGATACAATCGAAAAATCATCTGAAAACCTTCTAACCATTATTAATAACATTCTTGATGTTTCTAAAATCGAAAGCAATAAAGTTGAGATTGAGGATATTTTATTCAACCCAATTCAAGATTTCGAAAGTGCTGTTGAGATCTACGCTGCAAAAGCTGCTGAGAAAAACATCGATATCTTGCTTTACATTGACCCTACATTGGTTCATCACCTATACGGCGATATTACTAAGATTAAAGAAGTTCTTATCAACCTTATGTCAAATGCCGTTAAATTTACACCAGAGCAAGGTAGCATTGCTGTTAATATCGTCAGAGAAGAAGAGAAAAACCCTGGCGAAGCTATCGTAACATTTAGCGTCGAAGATACAGGTATCGGTATCTCTGAGGATAAACTAGCAAATGTATTTAACGCCTTCTCGCAAGCTGATTCTACAATCACTAGAAAATACGGCGGAACCGGTCTTGGTCTAACCATTTCATCTAAATATGTTGCGATGATGGGTGGTAAGTTACAAGTTAAATCAACAGTTGGTAAAGGAACGAAATTCTTCTTCACTCTACCACTTAAAGAGACTCAAAAATCAGACGCAGAAGAAATGTTTGCTCACATCAGCGGCTTAAATTTCGCACTTCTAGCAGATCCTAACGATGTAATGTATAGCGATGTCGTTAAGAGATATGTAAATAATCTAGGTGCAAAAATTTCAGTCTTTAATTCAAGCGCACAACTTCGCTCTGCACAAAACAACAACTCTTTTGACGCGTTGATTACTAGATTTAAAAACTATGGCGATGTAAGCAATACTACGATTTTACCTACAATCCTAACTCTAAAACCAAAAGAGTTACAAAGTATTAGCATTACAAACCCTAGAATTTTCACTCTATCTGAGCCAGTGAACTTATCAAAACTAGGCAAAACAATAGATAAAATTCTAAAATCTGGTTCATTAAAAGCTAGACCAGCAGCAGCGGCAGCAGCGGCAGCGCCAGTAGTAGAAGAGCCTAGCCTATCTGCTATCGCTGATGAATCACCAATTATCCCAGATATCACTCTTGATGAATCGCCAATCGTCGAGGAAAGCCCTGTCGTAGAAACTCCGATAGTTGCAGAAGAGATGATTATGGAAGAAGCTCCACTAGCCGTAGAAGAGCCAAAAATAGAAGAACCGAAAATAGAAGAGCCAAAACCATCTAGCTCATCAGCAGATGAATTGCGTGCTATTTTACAAAACAGACACAGAGGCACAGCTAGCGAAGCAAGCTTCGTATCTACACCAGAGCCTGCAATCTCAGAGCCAGTTGTAGAACCTAGCGTAAGCATCGAGCCTGAAATCCCAGAGATTACAACCGATGTTTCTGATATCACTCTTGATATCCCTGAAACACCAAATGTCGAGGTAGAAATCCCTGAGATTACAATCGAAGAACCAGTTGTGGCACCAGTTGTAGAACCAGAAAGCCAAGAGATTGAAATTTCAGATATTGAAGCTCAAATCAGCGAGCCAGAAGTAGCAATTCAAACTCCTGAGATCAAAGTAGAAGCTCCAAGCGTAGAAGTTAGCGCTCCTGTGGTAGAACCGGTCGTAGAGCCTGAGCCAGTAGTCGAGCCAGTTGCTGCGGTTATAGAACCAGTAGTAGAGCAAGTAGTTGAGCCAGTCGTAGAAAAAGTAGTTGAGCCAGTGGTAGAAACAGTCGCTCCTGCCGCAGTAGCTACTACACAAAGAGTAATCGAAGAAATCATCGAAGTTCCTGTTACAATCTACGAGGAAGTTCAACAAGAAGAGACAATTATGGTTGAAGAGGAAGTTGAAGTCGAAGAAGAAGTCGAAGTTCCTGCTGAGCACAATCCAAACGACGACAATGTTCCTATGGTTAATCGCAAATACGCTGCTAAAATTCTAATCGCAGAGGATAATGAAATTAACCAAAAACTTATGAAGCACACATTAAACAGCTTCGAAATGGATTTAACAATCGTAGAAAACGGCTTGTTAGCACTAGAAGCTAGAAAATCAGGCGAAGAGTATGATTTGATTTTTATGGATATTTCAATGCCTGTAATGGACGGTATCGAAGCAACAAAACAAATCAAACAATACGAAGCAGATAACAACCTACGCCATATCCCAATCGTAGCCGTTACAGCTAACGCGCTAAAAGGCGATAGAGAGAAATTTATGGCAGCTGGTTTAGATGAGTATTGTACAAAACCGATCAAAAAAGACATTTTGGCCAATATGCTTAATGACTTTATCGGCGACAAACGCTCTGACGCGGCTCCTGCTGGTGGCACAGTCAAACAAATAGTCAAAAAACTTGTAAAACGCCAAGTTCCAAAAACTATTCTAAAAACCGTGAAAGTGCCTAAAACGATAATGAAACAAGTTCCTAAGAAAACTATCGTTAATGAGCCAGTAGCACAAGCTGTGAAAGCAAAAGATGTCTTGATTTGTAAAGCAAATGTCATGGAAAGCAAAATTTTCGCAAGCATTTTGAAACACCAATACAAAGATGTTGATATGGCTGCAAATTTTGAGCAACTAATTACTATGGCAACTAACGATAGCTACAAATTGGTATTGATAGATAAAAAACTAGCTGGTATCGATTTCGCTGCCCTAGAAAATCTACACCAAAAAGCGCCAAATACAAATCTAGTATTGTTCTCTAACGACAACGATGAGAACCCTGCATTTAGCGAAGTTGTTACTTACAATATCACTAAATCTGGCCTAGAAAAACTTGCGCAAAAATATATATAAGGGATAGTTGATGAAAGAATTAAAAGTTTTGATGATTGATGATGACCTTATAAATTTGAAACTATTAGAAGTTATGATAAAAAAATATGGTAAATTTACCACAATCCTCCAAGCCAAAAACGGCTTGGACGGATTGGCTGTATTAGAGGCAGAGCCAGTGGATTTAGTCCTACTTGACATTGTTATGCCTGTAATGAACGGCTTAGAATTTTTAGATAACTTGCATTCTAGGGAGCATATCGCACATATTCCTGTAATAGTTTTGACCACAGATGAAACTGCAAAAAGAGAGGCTTTAAATAAAGGCGCGTATGACTTTATGACTAAGCCAATCGATTATTCAGATTTACAACGCAAGCTAGATGATGTTATGAACATAATCGGTGATTAATTTCACCGATTTTGTCCTTGTAGCTCAGCTGGATAGAGCGCAAAATTCCTAATTTTGAGGCCGTGAGTTCGAATCTCGCCAGGGACACCACCTATTGAATTTCAAATCAAATTTATTAAAATTTAACCCCTTTATAAAGCACAAAACGCTATAATCGCGCCAAAATTTTAAGGCAAAATTTTAAGGATAATAGTGAAAATCGCACTTTTTGGCGGGAGTTTCGATCCGCCTCATGCCGGACACGACGCGATAGTTAAAGAGGCCCTAAGCGCAAATTTAGCCGATTTGCTAGTGATTATGCCGACTTTTATAAATCCGTTTAAGTCCGAATTCACAGCCCCTCCGAGCCTACGCCTAAAATGGTGTCAAAGCCTTTGGGGTGAGCGCGAAAATATCCTTATTAGCGATTACGAAATCTCGCAAAACCGCAAGGTTGCGACTATTGAAAGCGTGAAATTTTTAAAGCAAAAATTTAACCCCAGCCAAATTTACCTCATCATCGGCGCAGACAATCTCGCCGAACTTGAAAAATGGCAAAATTTCGAGCAGTTGCGAGATTTGGTTTGCTTCGTGATCGCCACCAGAGAGGGCGCTAGTATCCCCACAAAATGGGCGAATTTGCCAAAAATTGATATTAATGTTAAAATCTCATCTTCATCTTTTCGCGCCAGCTTAAAGGGCGAAATTCCAGCGCAAATCAAAGATGAAGTGATAAATTTTTACAAAGGAAAAAAATGCAAGAAGTAAGACAAAGAGCCGAAAAAATCGCTCATATCCTAAGCGAAAAAAAGGCAGAAAATCCCCAAATCATCGACATGAGCGAGAAAGAATACATAGCCAAATTTGTAGTCATCGCCACGACCTTTACTGGTCGTCACGCATACTCGCTGATTGAAGAGATGAAAACCACTCTCAAACCAGCTGGCGAGGAGTTTTTGGCGATTGAAGAAGGCGATGATTGGAGCGTGGTCGATTTAGGCGATATAATCGTGCATCTTATGAGTGATACATACCGCGCCAAATACGATATCGAGGACTTTTTAGCAAAACTTAAAAAAGAAGAGTTCTAATGGAGCGTCAAACTTGGAGTAACAAACTCACCTATATCCTAACCGTCGCAGGCGCAACAATCGGCTTTGGCTGCACCTGGCGTTTCCCGTATTTAGTCGGCGAAAACGGCGGTGGGGCGTATGTTTTTGTATTTTGCGTAGCGATGATTGCGCTTGGAATTCCAATGATTTTGGTCGAAAATGTCATCGGACGCAGGGCACTAAGAAATTCAGTCGATGCCTTTGGTGTGCCAAAACTTAATGGCGAGAAAATCTCGCAAAAATGGAAAATCGTAGGCATTATGGGGCTAATTGGCGCGTTTGGAATTTTAGCTTATTATATGGTGCTTGGCGGCTGGGTTCTAACATACATTATCAACATAATCAATGGAAATTTCAATCTCTCTGCCCCGATAACAGACCCAAAATTTACGGAAAATTTCTACAACGCAAATATCGAAAACAACCCGCTTTGGGTTGGAATTTACACATTTATTTTCGTAGCGATTAACTGGTATATCCTAAAAAAGGGCATAATAGATGGAATCGAAAAATTTGTCAAATTTCTCATGCCGGCACTTTTTTTGTGCTTTATCGCGGTTATTGTTACGAATTTGACCCTGCCTAGCGCGACAGCTGGTGTGGGATTTTACCTTAGCATTGATTTTGCCAAAATCACGCCAAAGCTTCTAATCGATGTGCTAGGACAGGTATTTTTCGCCCTATCTTTGGGATTTGGCGTTATGATTACCCTTTCTAGCTTTTTGGACAAGGAAGAAAATTTAATCCAAACCGCCACACTCACAGCCGTGATAAACACGATAATTGCGGTACTTGCGGGATTTATGATTTTCCCTGCGCTCTTTTCTGTGGGTTTAGAGCCTACAAAGGGCACGAGGCTAGTGTTCGAATCCCTACCTATCGCGTTTTCGTATATACCATTTGGCAATCTAATCGGCGTCGTGTTTTTGTCGATACTGCTCATCGCAGCACTTACCACATCGCTTACGATTTATCAGGTTTTGATAAATTATGTCGAGGAAAAATTCAACCTCACCACCATAAAATCCACAAATATCGTGCTTTTAGCCATTTTTGTGCTAGGAAATATCCCTTGCATACTTTCAAGCAATATCTTGGGCGATGTGCAAATTCTATCTCGCTCGATATTTGATGCGTTTGACTTCGTGAGCGCAAATATTTTCTTTGTCCTAACAGCCTTGATGTGTAGCCTTTATGTGGGCTGGGTGCTAGGCGATGACGCCGCGTATGAGCTCACGAACGGCGGAAAACAAGGCGCAGGTTTAGCCAAAATTTGGCTAGTGTATGTGCGCTTCGTGCTACCACTAATCATAGCGGTCGTCTTTGTGTATGGAATTTTTGGATAGAAATTTATGATTTTATTTTTTCTTACAATGTTTCCGATTTCGCTAATGCCGGGCATTAATATGATTTATGCGCTAAATTTAGGCATGTCGCATGGATACGCACGCTCGCTTCCTGCGCTCATAGCCCAAACTATCGGCATTGCGCTCGTTTCACTTGCTTGCATTTTAGGCATTGCTGGGCTTTTGATAACGCACCCAAGCGCACTTTTTGTAATCAAGGTTTTGGGCGGAATTTACATTTTATATCTTGGAATTTCGCTTTTTAGAAGCAACGGAAAATTCGAAGAAAAAGAGCAAAAAATAGAGAAAAATTTATTCGCGCAAGGCTTTGTTATCGCTACGACAAATCCCAAAGCATGGATATTTTTCGCCGCGATTTATCCTAAATTTATCAATGCTAACCAAATTTTGGGTTATTACAACTTCGGCTTAATCGGCGTAATGTGTCTAAGCGAGATTATCGCACTTAGCGTGTATTCGCTTGGCGGAACGATTTTAAAAAATTTGCTTAAAACACATTTGCGATATTTAGAGATTTTTTGCGCGATTTTAATGTGCGTAATCGGAATTTTGATGATTTTTAGATGATTTAAGGAGGGAAAATGGCAGAGAGGTATGAAGGCTACAATTTTAGGCTAAAAGATTCGCTTTTAGGCGTGCAATTTTTATTCGTAGCATTTGGCGCGCTAGTTCTTGTGCCGATTTTGACAGGACTTGATACTAATGTCGCGCTATTTACAGCTGGTATCGGAACGCTTGTGTTTCAGCTTTGCACGAGAAAGCAGGTCGTGCCGATATTTTTGGCTAGTTCGTTTGCATTTATCACGCCGATAACTTTCAGTGTATCTCAATGGGGTGTGAGTGCGACAATGGGCGGATTAATGGCGGCAGGTTTGCTCTATGTCGCACTTAGCTTTGTGGTTAGATACAAGGGCGATGGCTTCATACACAAGCTCTTGCCCCCAGTCGTCGTGGGTCCTGTCATCATCGCAATCGGCCTAATCCTAAGCCCGACAGCTGTGAATATGGCTATGGCAAAGGATATCGACGCAATCCCGCAAACCACTGCGCTTATCATCGCTTTTATCTCGCTAATCGCCACGATAATCGCAATAATGTTTGGCAAGGGTATCATCAGGCTAATACCGATTTTATCTGGTATTTTTGTAGGATACATCGCCTCGCTATGCTTTGGGATCGTGGATTTCTCGCCCATTAGCAACGCAAAGTGGTTTTCCGTGCCAAATTTCAGCGCACCAAGCTTTAATCTAAACGCGATTTTATACATGCTTCCAATCGCCATAGCCCCTACAATCGAGCATATCGGCGATATTTTAACCATTAGCAATGTAACAAAGGAAAATTTCTTAAAAAACCCAGGACTTAAAAGCACACTTTTGGGCGATGGTTTAGCGACCACGGCAGCTGCGTGTTTTGGTGGTCCGCCAAACACCACTTATAGCGAAGTTACGGGCGCTGTGCGCTTAACCAAAGCCTTCAACCCAGCCATTATGACATGGACAGCCATAACTGCGATTTTACTTGCATTTGTGGGCAAACTAGGCGCATTTATCGCCACAATCCCGGTGCCTGTCATCGGCGGAATTATGATTTTGCTCTTTGGAATCATCGCTTCTGTGGGCATGGAATCTCTCATCAAAGCCAAAGTCGATCTGTCAAATCCGCGAAACATGGTCATAATCTCGCTAATCTTGGTCGTTTCAATCGGCGGGTTGGTGCTGGATTTTGGTTTTGCTAAATTTAGCGGAATTGGCCTTGGAGCAATCGTGGGCGTGGTTTTAAATTTAGTTCTACCAAAGGTCGATAAAATCGAAGAAATGGACTTCGAGCAGTTAGAAAGCGACGAAGAATAAACTCAAAATTTAAAGATAAATTTGCAAAAATTTATCTTTAAATTCCTACTAAAATTCCAAATAAAACAAAATTTGTAATAAATTATAATTATGTAACATTTTAAGCAAATTTATTGATTTAAATCAATAAATTTTTACTAAATCGTGCTAAAATACCAACTTAACAAATTTTAAATGAAAGGAGTGCTTTGATTACTAACAAATCATCACAGAAAAAGCCTTTTTCTGTAGCCGGCCTCATTCTTTCAGCCTTGATAGGCTTAGTGTTTGGCTTCGGTGTTTTTACATTTGTCTATGCAGACGGCCTAGTGCATCTTAGCAAAGATCCAATCGCCTGTAAAAAATGCCATGTCATGAACCAAGTCTATGAGAGCTGGGAAAAAGGTGGTCACCAGCATGTCGCTACTTGTGGTGATTGCCACTTGCCACACGACTTTGTCGGCAAATGGCTAATGAAAGCAGAAAGCGGTCTTCACCATGGCTATGCTTTTACTTTCAAGGACAACCCGGTAGCTTTTTCAGCTAGCCCTAAGAGCAAAGCAATCGTGCAACAAAACTGCATTGAGTGCCATAAAGAGTATGCTGAACCAGCGATTCACGCTAAACAAGCAGGTGGCTCAGATGTCCAAAACGAAGCCCTTAGTTGCGTATCTTGTCATAGACAAGCCGGACACGCCCATAATTATTAAAATTTAAATAGGAGTACCATAATGAAAAAACTTTTTGCTACCGTTTTTGTCATCGCGGCACTTGCAGGTGCTGGCGTTCTAGCGCTTTTCGCTGACATTAACAGTAAAAAAAATGAGGATAGAGAATATCCACTAATGCTTACCAAGAACGACGACACTGTTCCAAATATCCAAGAGTGGGGTAAAAATTTCCCAAGCCATCTTGATATGACTTTGAAAATGAAAGACATAAATTTCGAGACTGATTGGGCTGGTTCATTACCATACTCAAAACTTCGCCGCTTCCCAGCTGCTAGCGTGTTTTGGAAGGGCTATGCATTTGCGGTAGATTACAATCGCCCAAGACTTCACTACTATTCACAAATAGATCAAATGGAGACAAAACGCAACAACAAAGAGTATCTAAATTCTCACGGATTGCCTAAATTTAACGGCCAACCAGGATATTGTATGAACTGTCACAGCGGTCATATCATGGCTATAATGAGCGATCCTGATTACAAAGAATTACACGATCCAGCTACTCGCCCAGAGTCATTTAACCAACCAATGGGTTATTTCGACAATGACAAAGAAAATGGCGTATTCAAAAAAGAAGCATGGACAAAAATGAACTCTATCCCATACTTCGATGTTGTTAAAATGATCACTAAAAAACACGGTGAAGATCCTCACGGCGGCGCTCAACTAGGTTCAGCCTGTGCAGACTGCCACCACCCAGATGATATGAGTTTGCGCGTAACTCGCCCAGGATTTGTAAATGCAATGGTTGAGCGCGGTTATGAAGCAGATCCTAAATCAGGTATCAAAGGCACAAGAGTCGAGATGAGAAACTATGTTTGTATGCAATGCCATGTCGAATACTATCCAGGCATGAACTCTACACTAGTTTTCCCATGGGCTAAATGGAAAAAAGATGAGCCTTTCAAAATCGAGAATTTCGATGAATACTACGATGAGAAAGCTGCAAATGGTCAGTTCAAATTCGACTACAAACACAAACTAACTGACGCTCCAATCGTAAAAATGCAACACCCAGAAGCAGAGCTATACTCTACAAGTATCCACGCTAGAAGTGGTGTAACATGCGTCGATTGCCACATGCCATACAAACGCGAAGGTGCTAAGAAAATCACAAATCACACTATCCAAACACCTTATGCCGACATCACTGGTGCTTGCAAAACTTGCCACATGCAAAGCGAGCAAGAGCTAAAAGATAGAATTTCATTTATCCAAAATCGCTATGCGTTCGAGCTTAGAAAATGCGAAAACAACCTAATGGCATTTATCCAAGATGTCGTTACAGCACGCGAAGAGCTAGCTAAACACGAGCAATTCTCAGGTCTAGATGCTGACGCTCAAAAAGCAGCTATCAGCGAGGCGCTAAAAGATGTTCTAGCTTACCACAGAAAAGCTCACATCCGCTGGGACTTCGGATTTAGCGAGAACAGCTACGGATTCCACGCTCCACAAGAAGCAAGCAGAATCGTAGGCCAATGCCAAACTATCGCAAGAGAGGGTCAAGCAGCACTTGTTAATGCCCTAGCTCCATACGGTATCACAATCGCTCTACGCCAAAACGCAGACGAGATTCCTGAGCCAGAGGTTATCACATCTCACAACTACCCAACAGCGATTGATCCTTCTGATAAACTCAAAAAACTTGACGAGGATATCAAAAATATGAATTTCAAATAATCTTTGATTGATTGAAATTCAGCTGCCCCGAGCAATCGGGGCATTTTTTTTACACCAAAATTCCAAAATTTAACATTCATAAAAGCACTATTTAACGCTAAATTTTGTATAATCGCCAAATTTTATTTTTGAAGGACGCTTATGAACGCAAAGGCATATTTTGGCGCATTTGGAGGGCAGTTTGTCCCAGAAACTGCGATGTTTGCGCTAGAAGAGTTAGAGGAAGCTTACAATAAAATTTCAAAAACCAAAGAATTCCAAGACGAGCTAGCAGATTTGCTGAAAAACTACGCCGGTCGCCCTAGCCCGCTTTACCACGCTACGCGCCTTAGCGAGCATTACGGGCATGAGATTTATCTCAAACGCGAGGATCTAAACCACACTGGCGCGCACAAAATCAACAACGCCCTAGCCCAAGCATTGCTCGCCAAAAAAATGGGCAAAAAAAAGGTCATAGCAGAAACCGGCGCAGGTCAGCACGGCGTGGCGACTGCGACAGCTGCGGCGCTTTTGGGCTTGGAGTGCGATGTGTATATGGGCGAAACAGATGCCGCTAGACAGCAGTTAAACGCATTTCGTATGAAGCTACTCGGCGCAAATTTAGTCACCATTTCTGACGGATTAAAAACGCTCAAAGAGGCCACCACAGCGGCAATTCAAGCATGGGTAAATGAGATTGAAAGCGTGTTTTATGTCATCGGCTCGGCTGTGGGACCGCACCCATACCCTGCTATGGTGCGCGATTTTCAGCGCATTATCGGCGATGAAGCCAAAGCACAAGCCACAGAACTTGGCATAAAGCCTGATTTCGTCATCGCCTGCGTGGGTGGCGGAAGCAACGCGATTGGAATTTTCACTGCGTTTTTAGACGATGAGAGCGTAAATTTAATCGGTGTCGAAGCCGCAGGTCTTGGCGTAGATACACCTTATCATGCTGCGACTATCACAAAGGGCAAACCCGGCATAATCCATGGCATGAAAACTATCGTTTTACAAAACAAATACGGCATGATCGACCCGGTCCATAGCATTTCAGCAGGGCTTGATTATCCGGGTGTGGGCCCACAGCACGCGCATTTGCACGATATCGCTCGCGCCAAATACGCCGCCGTCACAGACGATGAGTGCATAAACGCACTTAAACTTTGCTCGCGTTTAGAGGGCATTATCCCTGCGATTGAGAGCTCGCACGCCCTAGCCTATCTCGAAAAACTCTGCCCAAATTTGAAAGAGAAAAAAACCATAATCGTAAATGTCAGCGGACGCGGTGATAAGGATATGAACACCGTAATGAATTATCAAAAAGGAACAATCTATGGATAAGATAGCAAGCGCATTTAAGGGCAAAAAGCCAAATATCGGCTACATCGTCGCAGGATACCCAAGCGTAGCACACACGAAGGAATTTTTATCAAATTTAGACGCTGGCGCGCTTGATTTGCTAGAAATCGGCATACCATACTCAGACCCAATCGCCGATGGCAAAGATATTTTTAACGCTAGTTTTAGCGCCGTGCAAAATGGCGTTACCACCGACACGGTGTTTGAAATTTTAGGCGAAGTAAAGACGCAAAAACCGCTAGTTTTTTTGGTGTATTACAACCTGATTTTCGCTTATGGCGTGGAAAAATTCATCGAAAAATCCGCGCAGTGCGGGATTAGCGGATTTATAATCCCTGATTTGCCATTTGAGGAAAACGAGGAAGTATTTGCTCTGTGCCAAAAATTTAACCTTGCCCTAATCCCGCTAATTAGCGTTACTAGCGAGCATAGAGCCACGCGCCTTTTAAGCAGGGCGAGCGGATTTATATATGGCGTGGGCGCAATCGGCGTAACAGGCACGAAGCAAACCCCGCTAGATAGGCTAAAAAACATGGTCGCCGACCTGCATAAAATGAGCGATTTGCCAGTGGCTATTGGCTTTGGAATTCGCACCAAAGAAAATGTTTCAGAAATCAAATCCTTTGCCGACGGCGCGATAATCGGCACTGCGATTGTGAATTTGTGCGCGAAATTTAGTGGCGCCGAGCTACAAAAACAAATCGCAAATTTATTTGAATAAAGAAAGAAAAAAATGAGAAAACTACTTTTAATCTTACTTGCAAATTTCGCCCTCGGGGCAAATTTATTACAATACGAAATTTTCAACAACGACGATAGCGTCGATATCGTGCTCTCTTTCGACTCGTCGTATGAGCCAGATATCACGCGCACGATCGACGGGCAGTCGATGAGCCTAGTGCTAAAAAACCTAGGTAGCGAAGAGAAATACAACGAAATGCGCACCAACCAAAAGGTTTTGCGCGGATTTACTATCGCGCCTAAGGGCAACAATGTCGAAATCAACTTCCCCACAGGGGCGAATTTAATCGCAAATGCGATTTCGCAAGACGCGAAATTAAAGCTCTCGATCAATATCAAAAACCCGAATTTCGACCAAAGCCAAATGAGCGTTTCGCCTAGCCAAAGCGAAGTCGAGCAAGAAAAGCCAAGCTCAAATTCTGGCCTTGGCTGGATACTGCCTAGCATTGTCATTTTGCTACTAATCGGCGCAGTAATGGTGCTCGTGCGCAAATTTAAGGGATTTAAAGGGCGCAAAAGCATAGATGATACTTGGGAGCAGTTCAACTCATCTGTGCTAGAACGCCAAAACAGCGGCGAGAGCGAGGATACAGGCGCGCAAGGTGGTGAGCATAGCTATGAAGCGCGGGCGAATTTCGACGATGAAATCAGCGACGAAGTAGCGCAAAACATCTCCTTCACCCAAGAGAGCGAAAAATCGTGGCAAGAACTAGCCCAAAGCGACGAAATAGAGGAAGCAGTAGCGGAGGAATACGAACCGCGTGGCGATAAATTTGACGATGAAATGCAAGATGAAATAGAAGAAGATTTTGAAGAAGTCCCACAAAACAGCGCTTCTCAAAATACTGCGCCGAAAAACAGTGCGCCACAAAGCTCGTTTAGCTCGGAGCTTAAAGAGCGTTTGGAGGCTAAAAGCGATAAAATTTCGGCCTTTGAAAGCGTTTTGCGAAATGAAATCAAAGAGAGCGTGAGCACAAGTCCTAGCGATATCGGCGTCGAGTTTGTCAAAGAAATCGACGAAAGTAGCACCGCTGTGGTGTTGAAATTTAACGGCAAAAAACACCTTGTCGTGCTAAAAAACTCAAATATCATCGAATAATTCTAAATTCAGGGCGAAATTTGGCCAAATTTCGCCTTTTTTATCTTTTTAAATTTCAAAATTTTAAAATTTTTTATTTTTCAAATTTACTCCCTAAATTCAGCACTTTTTAACGGGGGAGGGGATAGAATACGCAGTAAAATTATTCTAAAGGAGCAATAATGCACGAAAAATTGAAAGAATTTATTGATTTGTGGGAAAAATTGCTGACAGAAAATAACCCAAGTGTAGTTGAAAAATTGCCTGAAACCCCTATGGAATTGTTTGAAGATTATCGCAGAACAGCCGAGAAACATAATTTTGTATATTACACTTACGATTGTAATGGTGGCAATATAGTAATTTGGTATGATGACAAAGAAAACCTTTACAAAATCGACACAAACACTAACGATGAAAATTTGCAAGGAATGTCGGACAATTTAGGTATAACAAAAGCTAGAACCTCAATCGAAGCATTGTGGCAAGTAAAATATGATATAGAGTTGTTAGAAGAAAAACACAGAGAATTCATTAGAGAATTTGATGAAATCGAGGAAGAAGAATAATAATAAAATAAAATAACGAAAAGACAAAAAAAATTAAAGCCTTGAATTTTTAAAAAACATGTTAAAATTCAAGGCAAATTTTAAAATTTCACAAATTTAACCAAATTTCACACTATTCTAAATCCTGCTTCTTTTTCACGGCCTCGTAAATTTCATCTACACTGGTTAAATTCTGCTCGATAAATTTTTGCGCGCTTTGGCGAGTTTTGCGCCCGAAAATCCCGTCTTGCTTGGCTCCGACAGCCTTTTGGATAAAAAGGATTTTCTCTTTTTGACTGATATTTGCGCTATCGTTTGCGTCGCGGATTATCACGACGCTGTAATTCCCCTCGTCCTTTATCGCCACGGGCGCGCTCGCAGTATTTTCAGAGCCAAATTTCGCGCACAGCTGGCTAGCTAAATTTTCAAATTTGCCCGCAAGTGCGATTTTTGGGACGCTGTTTTTAGCCACCAGCGCCCCATACACGCCCCCTGCTAGCACAAAAACAGCCAAAATTTTCGCAAATTTCACAAACGCAGGGCGATTTCGCAGACTTCTGCGATACCCGCTTGGGATTTCGCGCTGTTTTATCAGCGTCCAAACGCTACTTAGCCCCCACAGCACCGCACCACACACGCCCGCAGCCAGAGCGAAAACACACAACGCGCCCAAAATCCCCACTAGCGCGCTTTTACCAAACGCCCCCGCCATAAATCCACACGCCCCAAGCGCGCCTAACACCCATACTATCGCACCTAGCACGCCCCACACAGCGCGCGAGTGCATAGGCGAGACCCTATCTAGACAGCCCCTTATCATCGCGCTCATATTTCGCGCCATTTCATCGCCGATGAAGCCCTCGCATGAGCGTTTTACGATATTTGCAGCCTCGTCCTCGCTAGGATTTGGCGCGCTAGCGATTTTTTTCATCGCGCTATCAAGCACGGGCTGAGCGGAATATTTCTCGAAAAATCCATAAGCCTGACGCGCGCTCATACCGCCTTGGGATTGAATTTTGACTAAATTTATGGCGTCATCGGCGAATAAATCATCGAAAATTTTAGGCTTTATAAAGATACTAAGCGGATCGCCAAAGCCCACCAAAACATAATTTTTATCAAAAATTTCAAACCTTAGCTCGACCACCTTGCATTTGCCGATATATTCGGCCTCGCACGCACTTTCGCTAAGCTCTTCCCCGCTTTGGGTAAAGGCGATTTTGCTAGCAATGAATTCTAAATTTTGCGCGCACAAATACGCCAAAAATTCATCATTATAAGCGATTTGGCGCAGTCCGATTCTAGCGCTTGCACTTGCATTTGCGCAAACGCTTCTAGTGCGGATAAAAAAGCCATTTCCCGCGCATACTTCGCAATCGCTCCAACCAGCCCCGTCGCAGGCTTTGCACTTCAATTTCCCCGTGCCAGCGCATTTTTGGCACTCTTCATAGCCCGCGCCACCGCATTTTTGGCAGGTTTGCACGCCCTCGACCATTTTGGTAGAGCCGTCGCTTTGCTCCATAATATATGTGGCTGGGATCTGACCTGCGCCTGCGCAGACAAAGCAGGGCTGTTTGCCCGCACCCTCGCATGCTGGGCAATCTTGCGTGCCTGAACCTGCGCATTTTTTGCAGGCGATTTTGCCTTCTTGGGCGCATTTTTCGCAACCCTCATAGACGCTAAATGGGCTAAATGAATAATACCTTTGCTGTGCTTGCGCGCTTGCGATTGCCGAATTTGCGCCCTCTCTTAGCGAGCTAAGCAAAATTTCATGCAGTTTTTGGCTGTTTTTGGCCTCACTCATACACTCGCTTGCATGCGCTTCAAACCCCGCTCTATCCTTGCCAAAATGGATTGAGGCGTTTTCTCCACCGGCTACGACCTCATCGCTAAATTCGCCGTCAAATTCCCATTTAATGGAAATTTTGACCTCGCTAGGGAAAAAGTCCCCCCTAGCATTTCGCAAATCGCTAGCTTTGGCAGAGTTTTTGTCGATTAAATTTCGTAATTTTTGTATCAGTGCTTCGTATATTTCGTCCATTTCATCGCCTCAAATTTAATCCCTAATTATAATCAAATTTTGCTTTATTATTTTTCAAATTTCGCCCCAAGGCGCAACTAGGATAAAAATTTTGTTTTATAAGCAAATTTAAATTATAATCGCTTTATAAAAAAGGAAAACGGACGAAATGAAAAAACCAACCCCCAAAAACGAAGAAATTCGCCTAGAACCCGATCGCTACATCGTATCCAAAACCGATACCAAGGGCTTTATCACCTTTGCCAACACCTATTTTTGCTATATTTGCGGATACAGCGCCGATGAGCTTCTAGGCTCGCCACACTCGATTATACGCCACCCAGACATGCCACGCCTCGCCTTTAAAATGATGTGGGACGAGATAAATCAAGGGCATGATTTTATCGCGCTAGTTAAAAATTTAGCCAAAGACGGGCGGTATTATTGGGTGATGACAGAGTTTCGCCCATACCGCGATCCCCTAAGTGGCGAGATTTACGAGCATACCGCATATCGCAAGGCTCCGCCTCGCTCTGCGATTGAGACAATCGCGCCGATTTATGCCAAGCTTTTGGAGGCTGAAAAAACAGGCGGAATCAAGGCTAGTAAGAAAATTTTGGACGAGATTTTAGCTAGCAAGGGCAAAACTTACAAAGAGTGGATTTTAGAGCTGACACTACGCAAAGATACATTTACCGATAATTTTTTCCGCACGATGAGAAATATCTTTAACCGCGGCGAAATTTGAAATTTTGCATTATTCATTGTCGTTGTAAGGAACAATAGCGATAAGGCAATTCAAAACGGCGAAGCCGTAACGAAAAATAAAACCAGCTAAATTTTAAAAAGCGTTGCTTTTTAAAATTTAGCCACTTCTAAGGTTTTACAGGGGAAATTCGCACGGAGCAAAAGGCGCGAACAGCGCTTTTGCGTGCGAATTAAATGCAGGGGAAGGGGCGCGACCTCGCAAAATGAGCGTAGCGACGGCGACAGCCGGCATTTCTTGCGAGCGAAGCGCGCGCGAAGCAGAGCAAACAAGCGCGCCCTCCCGTTTACGGAGAATTTCAAAATTTTGCCTAAAATTTAAAAAATCGTTCAATGCTAAATTTAAGTAGAATTTTGCAAAATCGCAAATTTAAATAAATTCGTATCGTAACTAAACGATACTGACCGAATTTGAATTTGCAAAAGAATTTTATAAAAAGGATTAAATTTGGGTAGAGAAATATATATCTTAAATTTAGAAAAAATAAGAAAAAAGTTAATGTTAAATTTTTTGATAACAATTTTTTTATTTTTGATTTTTTTATATTTTATTTCTACTTTAAAAGTTGAATTTATCATTAAATATATCTATTTTGTAGTTTTAATGTTGGCGTCTTTGTTTGTTTTGCAGGGAAAATTAAATTTGCTTTTTACCGATAAAGTTATCTTTGATGATAAAAGTTTAACTATCGTCAAATTTAATAAAGAGTATAAATTCGATTATAGCACGATAAAATTTATCATTAGAAATGAAATTAACGGCAAAAGTAAAATAAATTTTTACAACAATTCAAAATTAATTTTAGCACTAGATATGCAAGATTTGTCAAAAGAAATTTTTAATGAATTTGTTGAATTTATCGCTAAATTCACAATTTTAAACCAAGAAATAATCACAAAATCAACTTATGGTGAGTTGTTAAATTTGGTTGATGATGAAAATTTATCGGACAATAATCCAAATTTAAACTACATTATAAAAAAAGATTTTTATCAAAAATATGGATTTTTGGTATTTGTTTTTGTTTTGTTTATAGCAATTATTACTTTGATATTATCTAAATAAGGAAAATTATGGAAGAAAATTCTGAAATAGATATAGAAAATTTAAAATTTGAAAACGATGAAAATTTAGAAAAAGAACTTTTAGAAAAATATGATATTAAGCTTGATAGCGATGAGAGTGTGTTTTGTAAATTTAAGTGCTCGTTAAGATTTATTTCTACGCTTAAAATTATTGGGTATCTCTTGTTTCTTTATTTTTTTATTGTTATTTTTTTAAATGAAAGACTTTTTTTGCAAATTTGTGCTGGTTTTTCTTTTTTGATATTTTTAGCAATAATTTACCACGAGATAATGAATTTTATAAATCAGGGATTTTATGTAACAAATAAAAATTTAATCACTTTTGGTGGCAAAAAAATTCCGTTAGACAATGTATATTTTCTATACAAATCTAGTGCTTTTTTTACATTTATTGGGTTTTACAATAAAAATTTATACATACAAGATTGTTATTGTGATAAATCTAACGAGTTATTAAATTTTATTAATGCTTTATACTTTGTTTCGCATAATGAATATATATTGCAATTTGCTTGGGATAATAAATCGCAACAAAAAGCAAAATTTGACAAAATAAATAAAATCAAGTTAATAAAAAACTAATTTTTTTAAAGGAGCAAAAATGCCAGAAAACAATTTAACAACCAATAACAACAACTCTAACAACGAAGAAGTAAGATTTCTTACAGATGAGGATTTTTTGAAAATTCCAGGAATTTATTTTGACACAGCAAGTACTTTGTTGTGGCGTTTCACGCCTCGCAATGACAGCAAATTTGCATACTTTAAATTTTAAAGTCGTAGATTGCTTCGTCGCTATCGCTCCTCGCAATGACATAGCGAGCAAAATTTGCATAATCTGTCATTGCGAGAATTTGCGTAGCAAATTCGAAGCAATCTACGAATTAAAAATTTAAAGTCAGTTTTTTTGCAAAATTTGCTTAAATTACTTCGCGCGTTGCGCTTACAATAAGAATAAATTCGGCGCAGTATTTTGAAGTTTGCGCTAGCGGAATTTGGAGAAAATGGCTAAATTTAGCCTTTGCCAAATTTAGCCCAAATTTTAAAATTTAGCCGTTTTTACGGGCGAATTCGTTCATAAACTCCACGAGAGTTTTGACATTTTGCGCTGTGATTGCATTGTATAGCGACGCGCGGATTCCGCCTAGCACGCGGTGTCCTTTGAGCCCAATCATACCAGCCTTGCTAGCCTCATCGATAAATTTCGCCTCAACCTCAGCCCCGCTTGCGATATTAAAGCTAATATTCATCAGGCTTCTGCTATCTGCTCTCGCATGTCCAGCGTAAAATCCGCCGCTCGCGTCGATTGCCTCGTATAAAATCGCAGCCTTTTGCTCGTTGCGCTCAGCCATTTTAGCTAGACCGCCGATTTCGTTTTCGATCCACTCTAACATCAAATCAAGCATATAAATTCCAAAGGTATTTGGGGTATTATACATAGAATCGGCGTTTGCTTGGGTTTTGTAGCGCAAAATCATAGGGGTGCGAGTATCATCGGCCCTATCTAGCAAATCCTCGCGGATTGCGACCATTGTTACACCTGCTGGACCGCCGTTTTTTTGGATACCACCATAAAACAGCCCTACGCTTGAAATATCCACAGGCCTAGAAAACAAATCGCTCGAACTATCCACGACTAGCGGGCATTTGCACTTCGGTAGAGCCTTATACTGCGTGCCATAAATCGTATTATTCGAGCAAATGTAGCCATAATCGGCGTCGTCGCTGAATTTCACCTCTGGGATATGGTCAAATTTGCTCTCTTTGCTACTTGCGATTACGCGGTGATTTATGCCTAAAATTTCCGCCTCTTTTATGGCTTTGTTCGTCCAGTTGCCGGTGTTTGCGTATTCGGCGTAGCCTGTTTTTGTCATGAGATTCATAGGCACTTGCGCGAACTGCAAACTGCCGCCGCCTTGCAAAAACAAAATTTTGAAATTCTCGCCAAAGCCATAGAGCCGTTTTACGCGCGCCATTGCGCTATGTAGGACTTCCTCGAAAATTTTGGTGCGGTGAGAAATCTCGATAATCGAATATCCATGACCCTTGTAGTCGGTAAATTCGGCCTTAGCGTGCTCTAAAACGCTTAGCGGGATCGTGCTAGGACCAGCGCTGAAATTAATAACTCTACTCATTTTGCCTCCTTGAAATTTAATCTAATATTTGCGCCACTTTTTTAGCATTTTGCGATACAATCGCGATTTTATCGCCACTTTGTAGCTCTTCTAGGCTGATTTTTTTGCCATCTTTTTGGATTTGCACTAAATCTTTGGTAAGCTCAAAATAGCTTGCTTTTTGTTTTAAAATTTCGTTTTTTAGCTCAATTTGGTGAGTTAAATTTGCAAATTTGGCGTTGATTGTGTTTTTAAATTTAATCTCTAAATTTTGCAAATTTAATAAATTTTGCGTGATTTTGGTATCTACGGACTTGCTTTTTAGCTCGAAATATCGCATTTTAAGCTCACTATGCAAATTTGCGATTTTTTCGTTTATAAATTTTTTCAAATAATTTTCCGCGCCGTCTAAATTCTGATAAAGCGTGGAAATTTCAGGCAATAAATCCACCATAGCCGCTGTTGGCGTGAGCGAGCGATGATCTGCGACAAAATCGCTTATGCTAAAATCTATTTCGTGCCCCACAGCCGAAATTATCGGCGTTTGCGCTGCGTAAATTTCGCGAGCGAGCATTTCGTCGTTGAAGCACCACAAATCCTCTTTGCTACCACCTCCCCTTGCGATGATAATCGCGTCATACTGGACGCTATCAGCCCTGCGTAGTGCCGATATGAGCGAGCTTGGCGCGCTAGTTCCTTGCACCAAAGAGTTGTAAATATCGATTTTAAGCATAGGAAATCTATCGTTTGCCACTCTAAGCATATCCGCGCACGCAGCCGATCCAGAGCTCGTAATAAGCGCGATATGGCGCGGAAATTTCGGAAGCGGTTTTTTGCGCGACGCGTCGAAAAGCCCCTCGCCAGAGAGCTTTTCTTTAAGCGCATTAAAGCGCATTTCTAGCTCGCCAGCCCCAGCTTCGCGCATTTGCGTTACTTGGATTTGATACGCACCTGAGGCTGGATAAATCGTAAGTTTGCCCGTTAGCACGACACGCATGCCGATTTTTGGCGTGAAATTTAGCTTTTGATTGGCGAAGCGAAACATAGCGCAATTAAGGGCTGAGTTTTCGTCTTTTATCGTAAAATACCAGTGTTTGCTTATGCTTTGCTCGCTAAATTTCGAGATCTCGCCCTCGACCTCGATGCCAGCAAAGGTCGTTTCTAGTAGCACTTTGGCCTTTTCATTGACTTCGCTGACGCTAAGCATCACGCACCTTTTTGGCGATAAAAAGCGTGCTCACATCGAAGCTAAATCCCTTTATCACAAGTGGCTCAAAACCCGAATTTATGAGCTTTTCTTTGAAGCTTACGGTGTCTAGGAAATTGCCGATTGAACTTGGCAAATACTCGTAAGCTTCCTTATTTTTCGAAATCGCCCCACCGATTAATGGCAAAATTTTGCTGACATAAAAATCGCGCATTTTAAATACTAGCCCGCCGTTTTGGGCTTTGGTAAATTCTAGCACCACGACTAAGCCACCTGGCTTTATCACGCGGTTAAACTCGCGCAAAGCTTCATCTAAGGCCACTACATTTCGTATGCCATAGCTGATACTTACGATATCCACGCTAGCGTTTTCTAGCGTCGTTTGCGTCGCTGTTGCCGTGATGAAGGTGTGGTCTTTGAATTTCTCTTTGGCTACGCCTAGCATTCCCACGCTTGGGTCAATCCCTATGATTTGCTCGATTGAAACGCCGTGTTTTGGGGCTAATTCCTCCCAAATTTTAATCATATCGCCAGTTCCGCACGCTACATCGGCGATTTTTACGCTTTTGTTTTTGCAGTATTCAAGCGCCGCTCCCACGCCTGCTTTGCGCCACGAAGTATCCACGCCAAGGCTGATTGCGCGGTTTGCCTTGTCATAAGTAGGCGCGATTTCATCGAACATTTTTATAATTTTTTCTTGTTTTTCCACGATTTTTCCTATCTGTATATTTTGATTTTTGCAATTGCTTTTTTTATGGATTTTAAAAACTCATCTTTGTGAGCTAAAATCTCGCTTTTTAGGGACTTTGTCTTGGCAATTAGCTCGTTATTTAGAGCCAAAAGATATTTGAAACTCTCGTCGTTTTTATCGCTCGCTTTTTGATACATGGCGATGAAATTTTGCCAAATACTCACATCTTGGAGCGCGCCAAAGCTCTCTTGCGCGATTTTTACCTGCTTGTAAGCCTCGTTAATCCTAGCGCTATCATAAATCCTAGCGCAAAATTCAAGCTCGTAGCGGACCTTTTTTAGATAAATTCGCGCGTCGTGAAATTTGGCGATTTCGCTTTTTTCGTTTAATTCACCAATCACGCCTCTAAGGGCTTTTAACGCCTTGTTTAGGCGATTTGAGATAAATTTTTTGGCGATTTTTTCATACTCTGGGCTAAGGTAAATTCCGCCTAAATTTTTCAAAAAATCCTCAAATTTAGCCTTAAATTTATCAAATTCAGCGTCGCTTAAAGCTCTTTTTGTGCGCTCATTAATACTGCGCCCAAGCGCGTCCATCTGCGCTCCAAAGTGCGCTGGGGCGGAGTTTTGCACCAAAAATTTGCTAAATACTTCGATATCTCGCATTTGATTTGTTTTGCCAACGATGTTTTTGAGATGAGTTAAAATTTCATCAGTGATTTTTGACGCGAAAAGTGGAGCGAAAAATTTCACCATAACCCGCATTTTGCGCATTGCAATACGAAATTTATGAAGCGCTTCCTCATCTTTGGCGCACATATATTCATCGTGCGATTTTAAAATTTGCGAATAAATTTTAGCAAAAATCACGCCAGCACTTTGCGCGCTATCGGCGTATGGCGGGATTTGAAATTTCATATCGTCAAATTTTTCAAACACGCTTTTGGCAAAGCCATAATTTAGCTTTTCGCAAGGCTTGCCAAAACGCGCTAAATAGCGTGTTTTATAGCGAAAATCATCGCTGATATCTAAAAATTCGTGCTCGCCAAATGTTTTGATAAAATCAAACTTCTTGCTAGCTTCTTCGCTTTTGAAATTCGCAACTAGCGTGATTAGCGTAGATAGCCTACCAGAATAAATTTCTAGGTGAAAATCAGCCTGCGAATTCGCAAAACCATAACGGCATTTTTGCACCATTTCGCCCTGCATATCGGCCTTGGCTTCGCTAAAATCGTCTTTGGAAATTTTAAATTTCAAAGCCTCGCGGATGAGATCTTCTTTTTTATGATGAAGCGTAAAGGTATTGTTTTCGCAGACATAGTAAATTTCGGGCGAAAATGATGCATAAAACCAGCTGACATCGCTTTTGCGAAGTTTGACGCCAGCATCTTGCAATGCAAATAAAATCGCCCTATCATAAAGTAGAAATTTGCGCTTTGTCTTCATACCCACTCCAAAAATAAAATGGGTAATGATAGCAAATTTAAGCTTATATTACCTACAAAACTCGCAGTCTTCAACTGTGGCTGTGATATTTAGTTTGCGGACAAAATTTTTAAGCTGCTTTTCGACGCTGGTGCGCATATCGTCCATAAAAATATCGCCCATAAACATATCGCTGACATTTCCACATTTTTCGCAAACGACATGCATGTGCGGGGTGTTGTAGATATCGTATCTTGGCTTTTGGTTTGGAGTATTTACCTCGACAACCACGCCCTCATCAAGCAATCTATTTAAATTTTTATAAACCGTAGCAAGCGAGATTGATGGATAATCCTCTTTGATCCCGTCATAAAGCGAGTCGATATTTGGGTGCTCGTGGCGGTCTAGCACTTTTAGGATACAAAGGCGTTGTGGCGTGGCTTTAAGCCCGCAGTTTTTGAGCAAATCTACATGTGTCATAATGTCGTCCTTAGATAAAATTTACTCATTATATGCAAAAAATATTAAACTAAAATTATACTAATTGATAATTTTTTGTATTTGATATCACCTTTGCCAAATTTTGCGCGTCTAAACCTAGCGATTTCTCCACATCTGCGGTGCTTCCATGTGGCAAAAACTTATCCTCAAATTCATAAGAAATAATTTTTACATTTTGAATATTTTCCTCTTGTAAAAACGCGCCTAGTATTTCGCCCACACCGCCTTTTTTCATACTTTGGCTAAACACGAACCAAATTTTGGTTTTTTTCGCTAAATTTAGTAAAAATTCTCTATCTAGCGGCTTCACAAATACCAAATCAACGATATTTACGCTCATTTTATCATTTAGGATTTTTGCTACCTCGCACGCCTTGCCAGTGCTATCTCCATAACCGATAAATGCGATTTGGCTAGCCTCGCACTCTTTGATAAATCTCGATTTTAATGGCGAAATTTCAGGAATTTGCCCTAAATTTGGCTCCAAACTTTGCATTGTAAAGCTTCCGCGCGGATAGCGAATCGCCAAAATCCCCTTATGCTCGTGCGAATACCTCATCAAAGCCCTAAAACTCGCCTCATCGCACGGCGCACACATGCTTAAATTTGGAACCCCGTTAAATAGGCTGATATCAAACACGCCCTCGTGCGTCTCGCCGTCCTCGCCCACGATTCCAGCCCTATCCATGGCGATTACTGCGTTTAAGCCCATAAGCGCTAAATCGTGGATTACTTGATCGACCGCGCGTTGCATGAAGGTCGAATATATCGTAATGTATGGCCTAAAACCCTCTTTTGCCATTGCTGCCATTGAGGTTATCGCATGTTCTTCGGCAATCGCAACATCCCAAAATCTATCAGGGAAACGCTCAATTAGCGCGTCTAGCCCAGTCCCGCTTGGCATAGCAGCTGTTACGCCCACTACATCAGAGTGAGCCTGCGCTAGCTCTAAAAGGGCTTCTTGGTAAATTTTTGTAGCCGATTTCGCGCCCGATTTTTTCTTAAATTCGCCACTTTTTATGTCGAAAGCTCCCACACCATGCCAGTTGCCGTCGTCGTTTTCGCTGTTTTTATAACCCTTGCCTTTGATTGTTTGGATATGCACGATTACGGGCTTTTTAGCACTCTTTGCGACCTTAAATGCGCTAATTAGATCGCCTAGGTTGTGTCCATCAACGGGGCCGATGTATTCAAGGCCAAGCTCCTCGAAAAACATGCCAGGGATTATGAGTTTTAGCGAGTTTTCAAAGCGCCTTGCCATGTATGTAGCACTCTCTGGCGCGTGAGATAAAAGCTCTCTTATGCGCGATTTAAATTTTTGATATGTCTCGCCCGCCATCATTTGGCTAAGATACTTGCTAAATGCGCCGATTGGCTTAGAAATGCTCATTTTGTTATCATTTAGTATGATTACGCAAGGCAAATGCAAATCCCCTAGCTCGTTCATCGCCTCATAAGTCATGCCCCCACTCATCGAGCCGTCCCCTACTAGCACCACAGGCACCCTATCCTCGCCTTTGAGTTTGATCGCCTTTGCCGCGCCCACAGCTAGGCTAATCGAGGTGCTAGCATGCCCTGCTACGAAATAATCATGCGCGCTTTCGCTAGGCTTAGTATATCCGCTAAGTCCGCCAAATTTACGCAAAGAGCTAAATTCGTCCCAACGCCCAGTCAGAAGCTTGTGCGCGTAGCTTTGGTGGCTGACATCGAAGATAAATGGATCTTTTGCGCTATCAAAAACCACATGCATAGCCACTATCGCCTCAACCGCACCCATATTTGAGCTAAGATGACCGCCGTTTTGGCTCACGACTTCGACGATTCTGGTGCGAATTTGCTCACAAAGCTCGCTAAGTTCGGTTAGGCTTTTGTTTTTGATATCCACTATAACAACTCTTTTAAGGCTTTAAAAACGCGCGAATTTTGCTTCGGAAGCCCGATTGTAATGCGAATCGCGTTTAATCCATAACTCTTTAAATTTCGTAAAATTATACCTTGTCGCAAAAGTGCGTCGCAAATTTGGGTTGAATTTTGATTATCGCCTAGCATAAATGTTATGAAATTTGCATAACTTGGTAGAAATTTAATGCCGTTTTTGGTGGCGAATTTTTCAAATTTTTTCATCTGCTGAAAGTTGTTTTGCAAGGTCTTTTGCACAAATTTATCATCGCTAAGTGCCGCAATCGCCGCTGCTAAGGTCGGCGTGGTGATATTAAATGGCGGGCGCAGTTTATAAAGCGCGCTAATAATTCCACTCTCGCCAATTCCATACCCCACTCTCATACCACCAAGCCCATACGCCTTAGAAAATGTCCCAAGATAGAGGGCATTTGTGAAATGCGTGGCTATAAATTTAGGGTCAAGGTGCTTGTTTTTGTCCTTAAATGTGGCAAACTCGTTATAAGCTGCGTCGATGATGACGAGGGTATCCTTATCCACGCTAGCGATAAATTCGTAAATTTTCTCAGCGTCCAAACACTCGCCAAGAGGGTTGTTTGGCATACACAAAAATATCGCTTTTATCTCGTTTTTATGCGCCTCATAAAGCGATTTTAGCGCCTCTAAATCGTGCGAAATTTCTTTGGTTTTATAAATTTTGCCCTCGCAGTGCCTTGCGTAAATGCCATACATCGCAAAGCTTACGCCTGCTTGAAGTATCGCAAAACCCTTGCTAAGCACGCTGTGAAGGGCAAATTCGATGATTTGATCGCTACCTGCGCCGATTATGATATTTTCGCTTTTTACGCCAAATTTCGCCGCTAGCGCGTCTTTTAGCTCAAACATACTATCATCAGGGTAAAGATGAGCACAGGTGGCGCATTTTTTAATGGCTTTTTGCGCTTTTTTGCTAGATCCAAATGGATTTTCGTTGCTAGCTAGTTTTAGCACATCTTTTTTTTTCACGCCAAATTCGCGCACCACTAGCTCGATTGGCTTTCCAGCCTCGTAATTACTCAAATCGTCCAAAAATTTGTTAAATTTCATTATTCATCTCCATTTAAATAGCTTCCAAGCCAAGTTATTTCATGAGCGTGGCGAGTGGCGTTTTCTAGCACTCTAATTACACCCTCATCGTCGATATGCCCCTCAAAATCGATATAAAATACGCTTTTGAAATCGTGCGATTTAATCGGACGGCTCTCTAATTTAGTCAAATTTATCCCCTCATTGCGAAACATTTGAAGTAGCTCCACTAAACCGCCCGGTTTATCATCGGTTTTAGCCAAAATGCTGGTTTTGTTGCGGTCGCTTCTTTGGTTTTTGAAGTCGCTTAGCACGAAAAATCTCGTGCGATTGTTTGCATTATCCTCGATTTTTTCATACATTACAGGCACGCCATATAGCTCGGCTGCGATTTTAGAGCAAATCGCTGCTGAATTTGGAGTTTCAAGCGTGGCTTGGGCGGCTTTGGCAGTGGATTTGGTGGCTGTAAATTTAACCCCACTAAGCCCGTGATCATCTAAGAATTTCAAGCATTGATTATAGGCTTGTGGGTGAGAGAAAATCTGCGCAATCTCGGCTGTTTGCGTGCAGTTTGTAACCAAAGAGTGGTGGATATCCATATAAATTTCAGCTACGATTTTGACCTCTTGGTATTTGCGCAAACAATCCAGCGTAACGCCGACTGCGCCTTCGGTGTTGTTTTCTATGGGCACGACGCCGTATTTAGCCTCTTTGGTGATTAGGGATTTAAACACTGCCTCGATATTTGAGAGTGGCTCATAGGTGCTAATCGCGCCAAATCTAGCCTTGGCTGCTTGGTGAGTGTATGTGCCAAAAGGTCCCAAAAACGCTACGACTTGCGGTTTTTCTAAATTTCTAGAAACTGAGAAAATTTCAAAAAATATCGCCTCAATCGCCTCTTTGTTTAAATTTTTTAGCTTTACCCCATCGAGCCTAGAAATTATCGCACGCTCCCTTTCTGGGCGATACACGGCGCTTCCTGTGGTTTGCTTCAATTCGCCGATTTTTTTGACATAATCCATACGCAAATCAATCAAACGAATAATCTCATCGTCGATTTTATCAATCCCTACGCGTAAATCTTCTATGCTTTTCATCACTCTTCCATATATTTTTTTTCGTTTGCAACGAGATCCTCGAAACTCTCTCTGGCTCTGATTAAGCGATCCTTGCCCTCGCTAATAGCCACCTCAGCTGGACGCGGGCGCGTGTTGTAGTTGCTAGACATGCTAAACCCATACGCTCCTGCGCTTTTTATCACCAAAATATCGCCGTGGTCTAAATTTGGCAAATTTACATTTTTGGCTAAAAAATCGCCACTCTCGCAAATCGGCCCTACGATATCACAAAGCGAGCTTTCGCCCTCTTTTTGCACTGCTACGACCTCGTGATAGGCTTGATACAGGCTTGGGCGGATTAGATCGTTCATAGCTCCGTCTGTGATAACAAAGCGTTTGGCGCCGTTGTATTTCTCGTATAAAACGCTAGTGATAAACTCGCCCGCATTTCCTACGATAAACCTGCCCGGCTCGCATGTAATCGTAACATCTAACCCGCTTAAAACAGCCAAAATTCCTTGCGCGTAATCATACAAACTAACTTGTTTTTCGTCTTTATAGCGGATTCCAATCCCTCCGCCGATATCGAAAAATTTAATCTCAATCTGCGCTGCAAGCAGTTCGCGCAAAAGATCGCTTACGATTTTCGCCGCGTCGTGGATCGGCGAAATGTCAGTTAGCTGCGAGCCTATGTGAAAATGAATTCCAACTGGATTTAAAAATTCAGACTTTTTAGCGTAAAGATACATAGCGCGCGCATTATCAATGCTAACGCCGAATTTGTTTTCGTTAAGTCCAGTAGAAATGTATGGGTGGGTTTTGGCATCGACATTTGGATTTACGCGGATACTAATCCTAGCGGTTTTGCCCAAATTTTGCGCGATTTTTTCTAGGCGATACATTTCGGCTTCGCTCTCTAAATTTATATATAAAATTTCGCTTTTTAACGCCTCTTCTAGCTCGTAATCTTGCTTGCCCACGCCTGAATATATTATTTTATACGGATTTGCCCCAGCTAGTAGCGCGCGTCTGACCTCGCCGATACTCACACAATCAAACCCGCTTCCTAGCCTTACTAAATGTTGCAAAATGCTTAAATTTGAATTTGCCTTAATAGCGAAGCAAACTAGCGATTTGCGCGCTGCAAATGCACCTTTAAGCAATTCATAATTTTTCGTAATCTCGTCGAAATCATAAACATAAAGTGGAGAGCCGTATTTTGAGACTAAATTTTTGTAATTCATATATTTTCTTTCGGTAAAAAATTTTGCGCATTTTATCAAATTCGGACTTAACGATGCTTAAAAACCAGCCAAATCGCAAATACTAAAAGTAGCAAAATCGGCACGATAATGCCTAATTCTGGGAGTATCACGCCATTAAGCGAGAAGCGAATCAACACGAAAAACAGCCCCCACGCACACAGCGTAATGATAAAAAACCCAAAACTCATAAGAGCTAGGTTAAAAAACCTGCCAGTAATCGGGAAATAATAATAAAGGATTAAAATCATAATTGGCGCAAAAAGCGGGAAAAATATCATATTGTATAAATTTGCCTTGATTGAATTTACATTGACGCCTTGATTTGCGAAGGTTTTGATAGAGCGAATCGCGTCTTTAATCGAATATACATTGCTCGTATCATACACGCTTTCAATCGAGCTTGGGTTAAAGCCCCTTAGCATGGCTTCGTTTTGGATACTTTCCCTTTTCAACCCAGCCTCGCCAAGGCTTAAATTTGTAGGAATTTGGGTTTTTTCGCCCTCCCTAAATTTCCACTCTTTCGCGCTGTATTCGCCGTTTTTAGCCCAAATTCTACTTTGCAACTCGCTAGCGTTGATATCAAATGCTATCATCTCATCAGCGTGGTTTTGGTGAAGGCCATTGATATAGACATATTTGCCCTCATATTTGAGAAACATCTCGGGCCCTACCGGGGTAAAATCCGTCAAATTCTTTTGAAATTTCAAAGCATAGGCAAAAGGGGTGGTATTTAGATAAATATATCCTAGCGTGATAAAAAGCGATATCAAAAACGGCGGGATTATCAGGGCGTTTTTGCTCACGCCAAGGGCGTAAAAGCTGATAAGCTCGCTACTTCGAATCATGTTAAAAATCATTATAATCAGCGCAAAAATCAGGCTTAATGGCAAAATATAAGTAATCGCCACGCCAGCTGTTAGCGCCACATATAAAAGCCCTGTATTGGCGCTTTGCGGGAAGTCTTTGAGATTGGTTAAGACATCGATTCCCACATAAAAAAAGTCCAAAGCTACAAATAAAATAAAAAAATATTTAAGATAAACAAGGCTTACATATTTGGCATACAGCTTCATTGCACTACCTTTTTTATCGTGAATTTTTGCGAAATTTCATCTATATCGCTACGAATTAGCTCATTTACAGCCTTTTTGGCATACTCTAAAATTTGGCTTAGTTTTTCCGTATCATCGTCCCCAAATTTAGCCAAGACAAAATTTGCAGCGTCCCAGCCTTCTGGCTTTTTGCCCACGCCGATACGCACTCTTTCATATTCAGTTCCGATTAGATTGTCGATTGATTTAAGCCCGTTGTGCCCGCCAGCGCTTCCGCCAAGCTTAAATTTAATCGCACCCAAAGGCAAATCAATATCGTCGTGGATTACGATAACTCTATCAGGTTTGTAAAAATCGCAAACCGCTTTGATTGAATTTCCGCTTAAATTCATAAAAGTTTGAGGTTTAAGAAGTAGAAGTGAGCCTTTTTTATAAAGCTCACCCTGAAATTTCGCTCCGCTAACATCGCTAAAACCGCCATTGCTTAGCAGAGCGTCGATTAGCATAAATCCTACATTATGCCTAGTGTGAGAATACTTCTCCCCTGGATTACCAAGTCCGACGAGCAGTATCATAGCTCACCTATTTAGCCGAAGTTACTCCGACAACTGCAACAGAGCCATCCATGATAATGCTTACGCCATCTTTTACAGGGATATCGCGAACTAGGATAAAATCGCCCAAATCTAGCTCTGTAACATCTAGTGTAAAGCTATCTGGTAGATCTTTACCAGCGCATTTTACAGCTAAGCGGCGTTTTGATTGAACTAAAACACCTTTGTTTTTTAGACCTTTTGCGACACCTGTTGTATAAACTGGAACAAGATATTTGCTAACTACATTATCATCTACTACGCGTAAATCAACATGAGTTAGGGCGTTTGTTACAGGGTGTTTTTGGTATTCTTGCACTACTACTTTGTATGTGCTATCGCCCACTTTTACCTCGAAAGGCAAAGTATTTTTGCTGCGAACTGCTTTGATAAAATCGTTTGTTTTAAACGCAGCATTTATATTTTTTAATCCTTTCGCATAAATATTAGCGATTAGATAACCATCTCGTTTTAAAGACTTAGAAGCCTTTTTACCGATACTATCTCTAACGATACCTTCTAACATGAGTTTTCCTTTAAAAAAAAAATAGGGGCTGATTTTACTAAAATTTAACTTTAATATAGCTTTATAAAAGGGTGCTAGCAAGAAATTCTTGCTAGCATAAATTTTAACGACGAATATCTTGGAGTTGAACGACTTCTTCTGCGAGTTGATCTGGGATATCCTCGCCGTTTGCGAGCATCATACCGCGTTTTTTCGCTAGGTCTGCGTTTTTCATTTTTAGCTCTAAGTCGTTGCGTTTAGAGGCCTTATCAAGGGCTTCGTCCCTGCTAATGACCTCTTGGACATACAGATCAAGCAGGTGTTGATCGAAGGTTTGCATACCGTAAGTATTGCGTCCATCGGCGATTGCGTCTGGAATTTCGGAGTCGCGTCCTTCTAAAATCATATCTCTAATACGGGTATTTTTACGCAAAATTTCAACTACCGCCACGCGTTTTCCATCAATTGTGCGTGCAAGGCGTTGTGAGATTACAGCCTCGATAACGCTAGCTAGTGTCATACGGATACGCTCTTGCTCTGCTTGTTCAAACATCGCAACGATACGGTTGATTGTCTCTTTGGCGTCGATTGTATGCACGGTAGAAAAGACAAGGTGACCAGTCTCGGCAGCATGCAATGCAGTCTCAATCGTCACAAGGTCACGCATCTCGCCCACGAAGATAACATCAGGATCCTCGCGCAGTGCCGCACGAAGTGAATCAGCGAAAGTGTTGCAGTCCTCGCCGATAGCGCGCTGGTTGATGATACATTTATCATCTTTGAAAACGAACTCAACTGGATCTTCAATCGTAACGATATGGCTCGTTCTAGCGTGATTTATGCGATTTAGCATAGAAGCGATTGTGGTTGTTTTACCGCTACCTGTCGGGCCAGTTAGAAGCACGACGCCACGCATAGCAGTATCACAGATCTCTTTGATACTTTTTGGAAGTCCAAGCTCATCAATTGTAGGAATTTTTACAGGAATTGTTCTAAATACCGCACTTACGCCGTCAATTTGGAAAAAGATATTTACACGAAAGCGGTATTCGTCGTTTAATTTGTATGTAAAATCCACACTTTTGTTTTTAATCATCTCTGGGAAACGAGTTTTTAAAAGCTCTTTTGCCAAAGTCATCATATCCTCTTTAAGATAAGGATCTTTTGTAAATTTTACAAGCTCACCATTAATCCTACCGCGCACCACAGAGCCTGCTTTTAGGTGCAAGTCGCTACCGCCGTTTTGAACCAAAAAATTCAAAAATTTATCAAGTCTATCGCGTTGCTTAAAATCCAGCGTGCTTACATCGACTTGATATTGTGAATAATCAATTGCGTCAGCCATTATTTCTCCTTTTCAAGTGTTGTCATAATCTCATCAAATGCTTGTTCGAAAGCCACTAAGCCATCTTTTAAAAGCTTTTTGTAAATTTTATCCATATCAATGCCAGCCTTTTGCGCGACATCGGCGAAAAATTTATCAATTTCCTCATCGCTAAATGGAGTTTTTGGCTCACATTTTGCCCCTATGAAAGCCTTGATTGTATCAAGCGGGGCAGTATTTACGCTAAGCGGATACAAAAGCTCTTTTATATAATAATCCGCAGGGATTTCGCTACCTTTTACCCCCGTGCTAGCAAAAAGCGCCCTAACAAACGGCAAATTTTCTTTGGCGATGATATTATAGCATTTCGTAGCGTTCATAATGCCGATTTTTGCAGGCTCTAAGCCAGCTTTTTTCATATCCTCATCAAGGGCTCTATCAAAACGGCTAACAAAAATGCTAATCACAGATTGCGGAAGTTTTGCGCCTTCAAATTTAGCCGCGAACTCGCTTGTGCCCTCTTTAATCGCTTCTAGGCATTTTGCGGTTTGCTCTGGCGAGAAAATCAAGGTCGCATTTACATTTATGCCCCGCCTCGTCAAAGCTCTCATCGTCTCGTATCCAGCCTTGGTCGCCGGAACTTTTATCATCACATTTGGCATGGCAATTTGCGCGTAAAGCCTTTTGCCCTCTTTTATCATAGCCTCTGCATCATCTGAGATACCAGGATCTACTTCGATACTAATAAAGCCGTCATCGCCCTTAGCGTAGTTTGCCAAAAGCGCGTTTGCGGCGTTTTTGATATCAGTTATGGCTAAAATTTCATAAAGCTTTTTTGTGTTTTTGTGCGCAAATTTCGCCTTTTGCGCGCCGTAAGCTTGGGAGGTGGTAATGGCGTTTTTGAAAATAGAGGGATTTGAGGTCGCGCCGTTAAATGTGCCTTTTGCGAGAAATTCGCCAAATTCCTTTGCGATAAAATCGCGCTCGATAAAATCGCACCACAAGCTAAATTTGATCTCATCATTATACATACTGCATTATCTCCCTTAAATCTTTTTTATCCACGCAATGAGTTGCCTCTTTTTTCAAAATTTCATTAGCGCAAAACGCGATTCTTAGCCCCGCTTCTCTAAACATTGCCACATCGTTTGCCCCATCTCCCACGCACATAACCTCATCTGCACTTAAATGCAAAATCGCTTTGAGCTGTTGCAAGACCACGCCTTTTGAGTAGCCAAACATCATCTCTCCACCCACATGACCGGTTAAAACGCCATCTTTTCGGTGTAAGATATTGGCAAAACTCGCATCAAACCCTAGCACTTCTTTCGCCCAATCAGTCGCCACATGAAATCCACCACTAAACACCACAACAGTAATTCCCTTGGATTTAAGGTAGCTTATCAGCTCTTTTGCGCCTGGCACAAAGGGCAAATTTTGCGCGATTTTTTGCATATCCGAAAATTTCATACCCTTTAAAAACATAGCCCGCTCTTGCAAACTCTCGAAAAAATCAATCTCGCCCGCCATTGCGCGCTTTGTAATCTCTTTAACCTCTTTTTCTTTTCCTACGCTTTTTGCAAAATTCGTTATCGTCTCCCCGTCCATAAGCGTAGAATCGAAATCAAACACACAAAGTTTTATCATTAAATTTCCTTTATAAAAAAAAGCAATTATATCTAAGTTTTAATTTAAGTTTTTTGAAAAGAGCTCAAAATTTTGGCTATTTTGCACCTCATAAATTTTCTCACTCACGGCAAATGAGTTTAAATTTATATATTTTACGCCTTCAAATTCTAAAATTTCATCTTGGTGATAATGCCCCTCGATTACGATAGGCGCGGTGTAGTTGTGGATTTTTGGCTCGATATAGGATTTGAAATTCTCAGCCTTTTTATACAAAATTTTATTCTCTTGGCTTTTTAAAATCATTTTTGAAATTTTAAAATTTAGCGCGCAATCGATTTTATCCATAAATTTCAAAAATGCCCTATTTCGCAGTGATAAAAGCGCAAATTTTGTCAAAGCTGGCAAAAAAATATCGCCGTGAGAGATTTGGATTTTTTCGCCTTTAAAGCTGAAATTTGCTGGCTGGGCGCAGTTTGCGAAGACCCGTGCGTGCGGGAAAATAGCCTCTAAATTAAAATCGTGATTTCCCTCGAAATAATAAATTTCACATTTTTGCGAAATTTCGTTAATCGCTTCAATATATTCGGCATAAAATTCGCGCACAAATGTCGTATTTGCGAGGAAATCAAACATATCGCCAAGCATGAAAATTTGCGGCGGCAGTGTTTTCGCGCTCCCTAAATTTCGCAAAAATTTCAGGAAATTTCGCTTGTTTGCGTTATCGTGCGCGTCGCTGATAAAAACAGCTCCGGGCTTTATTTGCAGATTTTCCACGATTTAAATGCTATTTCCTAGGCGTGGCAAACCCTCGCCCACATCGTAGCCAAACATCAAATTCGCATTTGCCACAGCCTGACTTGACGCGCCTTTTAGCAGGTTGTCGATTGCCGAGTTTATCCAAATTTTATCCCCCTGCGTTTTAACGAAAATATCGCAAAAATGCGTTCCTGCGACATTTTTCACAGACACTGGCTCACTACGCACACGCACGAAAGGCGAATTTGCATAAAATTCGCGCAAAATTTTCTCCGCGTCAATACTCTCTTTTAGCACGCCAAAGACGCTCGCAAGCATTCCGCGCGTAAATGGGGCTAAATTTGGCACAAAAGATACGCTAAATTCCGCGCCGTTTATTAGGCTAAGTTGCTCCCAAATCTCGTCTGCGTGGCGGTGAGTGAGTGGTGAGTATGCGTTTATGTTTTCATTGACGCTCACGAAATGGCTAGTGGCTTTTAGCCCCTTGCCTGCGCCACTGACGCCACTTTTAGCGTCGATAAAAATGCCGATTTTACTATCCATGTATTTCACAAACGGCGCGGTGGCTAAAATAGAGCATGTCGGATAGCAGCCAGGATTTGCCACAAGCCTTGCAGAGGCGATTTTTTCAGCGTTTAGCTCAGCCAAACCATACACAGCATGGGCTAAATTTAGTGGGTCTAAATGTTTGGTGTAGTTTTTCTCGTAAAGTTCAAGCGATAGGCGATAATCCGCGCTTAAATCCACGACTTTGACGCTAGGAAATTTTAAAATTTCACTCGCAAACTCCATTGCCTTTTCGTGCGGAAGCGCCAAAAACACCACATCGCAACTTTGCGCGGCAGTTTTTGGATCTGCTATTTGCACCCTCATATCCAAAATCCCAGCAAGCTGCGGGAAAATCTCAGAAATTTCGCCCTCACTCGTAGCGGCAAGATACGAAATTTCAAAGCCTTTGTGCGCTAATAAAATTTTAACTAATTCAAGCCCAGTATATCCCCCTACACCGATAATTCCAGCTCTTTTCATATTTTTGCCTTAAAATTTAATCGGTTTGTAGCTAACGCTGATAATCTCGACATCTCTGGTGCCACTTGGCAGGTTTAGCACCACTTCATCGCCCTCGGCCTTGCCCAAAAGCTGGCGCGCTAGCGGAGTGTTGATATTAAGCAGTCTTTTTGAAATATCAGCCTCCATAAGCCCCACGATGACATAGGTTTCCTCGATTTCGGTTTCCACATCCATGAAAGTCACGGTAGAGCCGAATTTGACCTTATCGTGCTCGTAGCTTGCAGGATCTATTATGCGAGAGCGCGAGAGTATGTCGTTTAGCTCGGCAATGCGAGAGAGCAAAAACGCCTGTTCCTCGCGCGCGGCGTGATACTCGGCATTTTCCTTCAAATCGCCGTGATCGCGCGCGATATCGATTTGTTTGATGATGTGCGGGAGTTTGACATTTTGGAGCTCTTTAAGCTCGGCAGTGATTTTTTCGTATCCGTAAGAGGTCATGGGTTCTGTGATACTCATAGCAATCCTTTTTCAAATTTTTCTAATTATACTTTAAATTTCGCGTTTGTCGTTAAAATTCGCGCCACATTTTTCGCACTTGGCATAGCCAAATACTCTCTAAGTTCCACGCAAGCGCGCGCAAATCGCTCATCATCGCGCAGGGCGTATGCGTCGTAGAGATTAGCCACATTTGCTTCTTCTTGGATTAATTCTTTGTGAAGCTCGTCTTTTTCGCAAAAATCAAAGATTATGTTTGCAAGGCCGACATGTTTTAGCTTCACAAACCTGCGCGCGATCGCGACATCTAGGGCTTTGGCTTTGTAGCAAAGCACAAAAGGTGTGCCAATAAGCGCTGCTTGCAGGGTCGCAGTCCCAGAGCAGATAAAGGCAAATTCGCTTTTTGCTAGGGTTTTTATAGCATCTGTTTCTATGCTAAAACCGCGCGTATCGCCGTAAATTTGCTCCACCTTATCCGCCAAAAATGGTGGCACAACTAGGCTAAATTTTAAATTTGCATTTTCGCTTTTTAGCTTTTTAGCTAACTCCCTATAAACTGGCATAAGTCGCGAAATCTCAGCCCTGCGAGAGCCCGGCATAAAGGCGATTAGGCCGTTTTTTTCATACGAGCTTTTGCGCTCTTTGATTTCATCTAAAAGCGGGTGTCCTACGAAGCAAAACCCGCTTTTGTCGCTTAAATTTGGCAAATTTTCAAAATTTAGATCCAAAATTTTAGAATAAAACTGCCTCTCAAACTGCCAAATTCCACACAAAAAATCGCAATTTTCTTGCAAAGCTTTGACTCTACCGCGCTTCCACGCCCAAATTTGGGGCAGGATATAATACACTATCCTCGCACTCGCGCCCGATTTTTTCAGAGCCTTTGCAAGGGGCAGGTTAAAGGCTGGGCTATCGATTAATAGCACCACATCGCAGTTTTTTGCTAGCTCGCACATTTGCTTTAACGCCCTTTTTGCCTTGAAAATCAGCGGAATAATCTCCACAAATCCCATTGCCGAAAATTCGCTTGATTTATACAACGGCTCGCCGTGCGCGCTAAATTCCTCGCCAAAAATGCCATAAATTTTAGCGTTTTTATCGAGGGCTAAAATTTCACGCAAAACCTCGCTAAAATGCAGATTTGCAGACGGCTCCAAACACGAAATCAAATAATTCAAACTCTTGCCTTTTTTAATTTTTGGCAATTATATCAAAATGTGCTAAAATTAAACATTTTTAAATTTTAATCACAAGGAAAAATTATGCAAAAATCCCTAATTTGCGCCATTTGTGCGCTGTTTGTAGCAGGGTGCGCTTCCACTCCGAGCTACCAAAAAATGCAAATCGACGAACCAGATAGTGCCATAAAAGTGGCAAAGACAATGACCGCAAACAACGCCCCAGAGGGTATCGCAAGGCAAATCAGCGATAGTTTTCGCGCTCACCCTAGCGCGCAGGCTGATTTTAACGGCGCAAGGCTAGTAGATGTTACGAGCGAGGGAGCAAGTGCTGTTTATCACTTCGAACTATCCTCAAAATGGGGCGAAATGAGCCCAAAAAATAAGGAAAATTATCTCAAATCCTTCCAAATCGTCCTAGCAAATCAAGCTTGCAACTCGCCTAGCAAGCGCATTTTGCTCCGATATGGCGTGAAATTTAGCCATAGATTTTTTTACGATGACCCAGCTTCGCCACTCTCATCTAGTGATGTCGATGAGAGCTTTTGCCTAAGCAAGGGGCTTTAATGCACGAAATTTTAATCACCAACGACGACGGCTTCGAAGCTAGGGGGCTTTTAGAACTTGCAAGCGCGCTAAGGGATATCGCGCATATCACTATCGTAGCCCCAAGCTCGCAAAAGTCCGCCTGCTCGCACTCTCTCACGCTCACTCGACCGCTTCGCTTCATCGCAATCGGCGATGATTTTTACAAACTCGACGATGCTACGCCTAGCGATTGCGTATATCTCGCACTCCAAGCCCTGTATTCGCGCAAACCTGATCTCGTGATTTCTGGCATAAACCACGGCGCAAATATAGCCGAGGATATCACATACTCAGGCACTTGCGGAGGGGCTATGGAGGGGGTTTTGCAAGGAATTCCATCTATCGCGATCAGCCAGTATTACAGCGCAGATTCGCTGGATAAATACGGATTTAGCTTAGCTTGCAAATTAGCGCGAAATTTGGTTAAAAAAATCTTTTCGCAAGGTTTTCCGCTTCCGCCAAAACAATTTTTAAATTTAAATGTCCCGGCTGTGAGCGAGTCGCAGTTTTTGGGGTTAAAATGCGCGAGGCTTGGCGAGAAATTTTACGGACACGACGCCATGCTAAATCGCAATCCGCGCGGAGAGGAGTATTACTGGCTAGGAAATGCGGTTTTTGAGTTTGACAGCGAAAAAAACGCAGGTAGCGACATAGACCTTTTGATGAAGGGCTATGCTACGCTCTCGCCAGTGCAGTTAAATTTGACCGCAAATGAGCAATTAAAGGGGCTTGAAGAGTGGATTATGAAATAAATGATCGCTTCACCAGAGCGCGCTGGATTTTTGGCGAGAAATTTGAAATTTTGCAAAATGCGCGCGTGCTTGTGTGTGGCTGTGGCGGCGTAGGAGGCGCAGTTATCGAGGCGCTGTATCGCAGTGGCGTGGTAAATTTGAGTGTGATTGACTGCGATGAATTTGACATCACCAATCAAAATAGACAGTTTGCAAGCGAAAATTTAGGGCAGAAAAAAGCAGAAGTTTTCGCGCGTAAATTTGAAGGCGTGCGCGCAATCTGCGCCAAAATAGATAGCGAATTTTTGGCAAATTTTGACATAGGCGAATTTGACTTTATCATCGACGCGATCGACGATGTGGGCGCCAAAATCGCGCTTGCCATGCTCGCGCACGAAAAAAATGTAAGATTCATAAGCTCTCTTGGCGCCGCCAAACGCCTAGATCCCGCCAAAATCGAAATCGCCTCCGTGTGGAAAACCCACACCGACCCATTTGCGCGCAAATTTCGCTACGAACTCAAAAAAGCGGGATTTTCTGGCGATTTTCCTTGCGTTTTTAGCTCCGAGCTTCCGCGCTGCGAAAAGCTTGGCAGTTTTATGGGTGTAACGGCTAGTTTTGGGCTTTTTATCGCCAGCTATGTCGTGCGAAATCTAATAGGCGAAAAATGAAATTTTTCATCGCCGAATTTTGGGCTTTTGGGCTAAAACAAATCCGAGCTTGCATTTTTGCTGGCTCATTTTTTGTGCTACTTTTCGCCTCAAAACACCTAAATTTGGGCTTCATCGCGCGCTATGATTTTTTGCTAATTTCGGCTTTGGTTTTGCAAATTTTGCTTGTGGCGTTTAAATTCGAAAGTCTTCGCGAACTTTGCGCGATTTGCCTTTTTCACGCCATTGGGCTAGCCTTAGAGATTTTTAAAACCCACCCAGCTATCGGCTCGTGGAGCTACCCAGAGGCGGGAATTTTTAAAATTTATGGCGTGCCACTTTATAGCGGATTTATGTATGCGGCTGTGGGAAGCTATATGATTCAGGCATGGCGAATTTTGCATTTACGCCTCGCTCACATGCCCCGCTCATACGCTAGTTTCGCCCTTTGCGCGCTAATTTATGCGAATTTTTTCACGCACCATTTCATAGGTTATGATTTTCGCTATGTCCTATTAATCGCTGTTTGCGCGCTGTATTTTCGCGCGAAAGTCTATTTTCGCCCACGCCAAAGAGAATATCAAATGCCGCTTTTGCTTGCGTTTTGCCTAATCGGATTTTTTATCTGGGTTGCCGAAAATATCGCTACATTTTTTGGCGCGTGGGTTTATCCAAACCAAGCCAAGAGCTGGCAAATAGTTGGCTTTGGCAAGATTTCTAGCTGGATTTTGCTTTGTATTATTAGCTTTATTATCGTGGCGATTTTGAAGCGAATAGAGGGCAAAATTTTGAGTAATAGCTAAATTTCGCTAGCGCAACCCCAAAATACTAAGCGCGAAATTTAAAATTTAAATTTCGGCTTTTGATTTTGCAAATTTTGCTTGTGGCATCTAAATTCGAAAGTCTTCGCGAGCTTTGCGCGATTTGAATTTGCAGCTAGGTGTCATTGCGAGAAATGCGAAGCATTTCGAAGCAATCCAGTGAATTGAAACAATGTTTGATTTTAAAACAGCTTTCGCTGTTGCTGGATTGCCACGATGGCTTCGCCGTCTCGCAATGACAAGATTGAAACAAAATTGTAAATTTAAAAACTTTCGTATCGTGTATAAACGATACTGACCGAATTCGAATTTGCAAGGAAATTTTATGAAAAGGATTGGAAGTGAAAAATATATTTTATAATTTTTTCTATGCGTGTTTTAAGTTGTCGTATAAATTTAACTTACAAACAAAACTTATATTTAGAAAGTTATTTGATACCAAATTTAAGAAATTTGCTTGGATTGTTTTTGTGGTAATAATAATTTTATCTGCTATTTTTATACGAACAATTCCGAATTATTCTAAAAAATATGGCTTTGAAATAGTGCATTTATGGGATTATGACAAATATAATCAGGGTTATTGTTTAGCAGAAAATAGGATTTTAGATAAAAAGGAACTTTATGAGAGAGCCGTTGGGGAATATTTAGAGAAAGAGTTGGAGATAAATAAAAAAATAGACGAGTGGAGAGCCGACAATTATGGTTCTAGGTGGAAAAGCGAAATGGAAATTGGATATTATGAATTAGATAGTGAAATAAATTTAAATAATTGGTTAGATAAAATTAAAAATAGCTATATGGATTTATACATACCAGTAAAAAATGGAAATTATGGTGCAAATTTGAGAATTGATAGTGCAAATAAATTATTGTTTGAAAAACTAAAAATCAAAAAAATTAATCCAATGAATTACATAAAAATAAATTTCAATAATTTTGGAAACATAACAGCAGGATTTGACAAGCCTATTTTATTTATTACATACGGGCTTTGGAGTGGCTATATTATGTTGGATAATGCCATAATTTTCGAGCAGAATAATCTCATTGGTGGATATAAATTTTCATTTGATTATGGTTTTAACAAATATAACGATTATATACGAGATATATTTTACAATAAAGAAAAGGAAAGGTATGAACTGGAAAAATCAAAATTAGTCAAAAGCAATAAAAGCTATCCCAATGTAAAAATAGATAAATGTGGAAATATAAATTACGATATAGAAAATGAATTTATCATGGCAAGAGAAGCAAAAGGTGGCTGAAAAGTCTAATAAATTTAAAAAACAAAATTTAATAAAAAACATTTCAATAAAAGGATAAAAAATGGGAACATCAACAAACCCTGAGCTAAATTTAGCAAACGACAACTTTGCAGTATCGTAGGGTGGGTATCCTTGCTCACCATAAGGTTGTCAAAATTTTGCTAGACAAAATATCCACTCTATAACTAAAATTTCGGCGCAGTATTGCGACAGCGAAATTTCAAAATTTACAAATTTACTCGCTAAAATGGTGCCTTGCGCCCCTAAATTCACAAGTATTGTCTAAATTTCGTTCCTCTGCCTTGCCAATGACGCTAATTGGGGTTTTGGTTTTGGAGGCGATTTCGTAAATTTTGCTAAGAAATTTTGGCTCGAACGCAAATAAAATCTCATACTCTTCGCCCGAGTTTAGCACATATTCTTTGGGGCTAACAAGCCAGCTCATACCCACGCCACTCGCACGCAAAAGGCGCTCCAAATCCTGCCCAAGCCCGTCGCTGATATCCATAGAGGCGCTTATATATTTGGCGGCTTTGTAGAAAAATTTCGCCCTGAGTTCTGGGCGGAGCATGCGAGAATGTGGCGAAATTTCGCTTCTTTTGCCCCCACCTAGCAAAATTTGCAAATCAATTCCCACATAGCCGAGCTTGCCCGTGTGCGCAATCAAATGCCCGCACTTCGCGCCATTTCTGAAAATCGGCTTTTTGCACTTGCCTATCATCGTGATACTAATGGAAATTTTATCGTCGCTAATCGTATCCCCGCCGATAATCTCAATGCCCCATTTCTGCGCGGTTTCGTTTAGCCCAGCGCACAGCTCGTCAATCTGGGCGGTGGTAATGTCCCCAGGCAGCGAAAGCCCGATTAGAGCATATTTTGGCTTAGCGTTTTTGGCGATCATGTCCGAGATATTTACCAGCATGGCTTTCGCACCGATTTCGTGCATGCTAAGCCACTCGCGCCTAAAATGCACGCCCTCGACAAAAAGGTCCTTGCAATACGCCAAATCGCCCACGATAGCGCAATCATCGCCGTTTAGTTTGCTTTTGAATTTCGTGTAAATGTAGGCCTCTTTGTCCATTTGCTAACCTTTTTCGCGAGAATTAAATTTTGCTATTATATGAAATTTAGCTTAAATTTATAAGTTATCCTATCTGAAAAAATATTTTATACATTATCTTAAAATTTCGGTGTGAAAAATGTATCGTCATGGATATTGTTAAACGCACTTTCTAAGCTGATAAAAAATTTCGGGTGAGCCTTTTCATACTGAGCTAAAAGCTCCTTGGTTTGGGCTCTGGCGATTGGTTCCTTGCCTCCGTATTGTTTAGCTGGACAGCTATCTTCTTCGTTCATCACTGGAAGCTCATTTTGCGCTGCGCAGGCGCTTAGCTGACGCTCTCTGGCTAGGATTAGTGGGCGGATTATTACTAAGCCGTTTTGGGCGGTGTATTTAGGAGCTAGGGTGCGAAGTGCGCCATTGTAGGTGAAATTCATAAAAAAACTCTCCGCAGCGTCGTCTAAATGGTGCGCTATGGCGATTTTGTTAAAGCCGTTTTCGAGTGCGTATGTGTAGAGATAGCCTCTGCGCATGCGCGAGCAAAAACTGCAAAATGTGGTGTTTGCGCGGATTTTTTCCTTGCCAAATTCGAAAATTTTGGTTTCAATGATACGATATGGGATTTCGTGTTTCTTAAAATGCGCTGAAATTTCGCCCAAATTCTCGCCTATACCATAGCTTATCGTGACGGCCTCGAACTCCCATTTTAGCGGGCTTACACTTTGGAAATGCTTCAAAATGTGTGCCAAAGACATGCTATCTTTGCCACCACTAAGTCCGAGCAAAATTTTATCGCCCTCTTCGAACATTTTGTATTTTGCGTTGGTTTGACCGACCACGCGCAAAAGTTTTTTGGAGATATTTATCAAAGAAGTTCGACCATTTTTAGGGCTAAATTTGCGCTTATTTTTGCGCTTTTTACGACGAATTCGTCGAAATCAAACTCGGCCTTGTTTCCAGCCTCGTCGCTAATGGCTCTTAACACGCAAAAGCTCACACCTAGCGCATAGCAAACCTGCGCCACGCTAGCGCCCTCCATTTCGACCGCGCTCGCGTCGAATTCGGCCCCAATCCAAGCTTTGCGCGCCTCGTCGCATACGAATTGATCGCCACTTGCGATAATGCCTGATTTTAAATTTAGCCCCAATTCCATTGCCGCGCGCTGTGCGATTTCGTTAAGATTCGCGTCAGTATCCACAAAAATCGGGCTTCCTGGCACAAATCCATGCGGATGACCAAAGGCCGTGATATCCAAATCATGCTGGACTAGGCGGGTAGCGTATAAAATTTCGCCGATTTTCAAACCCTCTTTAAGCGCGCCTGCAACGCCCGTGAAAATAAGCTTCCCCGCGCCAAATTTTTCTATCATCAGCGTGGCAGTAAGGGTAGAATTTACCTTGCCGATTTTTGAGTAAGCGATGATAAGCTCGTGCGCGCCAAATTTTGCAAGGTAGAATTCGTTGTTTGCATAATCAATCTTTTTGGCGTCTAAATTCGCCAAAAGTGGCTCTATTTCCTCTGGCATTGCGCCTAAAATTGCGATTTTCAAGCGTTTTCCTTTGCGAATTTTACAAATTCTTCTAGCGAGCTTAAATTTGAAATGCTAAAAGTCGGTTTGTCGGTGATTTTTTTGTTTATCCCTTTTAGCACGCTTGCGCCAAATTCGACGAAGCAATCCACGCTATTTTCGTAGTTTTTCACGCTGTGTTTGTATAGCACTGGGCTAATTAGTTGCGCTTTTAAAAGCCCTAGGGCTTCACTTTTTGTGCTGTAAATTTTAGCTGTTGCATTGGCTACGACTGGGGCGAAACTCTCATTTAACGCAGGTTCTAAATGGCTCGCAAGCTCGTCGCTTGCGCTTTGAAGCATTGGGCAGTGGCTAGCTACGCTCATATTAAGTAGCATTGCGCGCTTTGCGCCAGCTTCTTTAAATTTAGCTTCCAAACTCGCCAAATCATCGCGGTTGCCAGCCACGACGATTTGTCCGTCGCAGTTGAAATTCGCAGCCCAAACCTGCTTGCCCTGCGCCCTAGCCTCGTCGCAAATAGCGCAAACTACCTCATCGCTAAGGGCCAAAACCACCATCATACCGGCATTTTTGCCCTCGCAAGCATTTTGCATTAATTTCCCGCGGATATTTACAAGCCTTAAAATTTCCTTTGCCTCAATCGCACCAGCAGCGCCAAGTGCGCTAAACTCGCCAAGCGAGTGTCCTAGCAAAAACTCAGGCGAAATTTTAATCTGCTCATTTAGCGCCAAAACACACATCATCGAATTTAGCGCGATTGCTGGTTGGGTAAATTCAGAAATATCAAGTTTGTCATTTGCCTCAAAAAGCAAATTTGCAAAATCGATTTTAGTATGCGCGCTAGCAGTGTCCAAAAGCTCTTTTGCGCTGGCAAAATTTTCGTAAATTTCTCTGCCCATACCCACGCTTTGTGAGCCTTGACCCGGGAAAATAAATGCGTATTTCATATCTTAGTCCTCGTGGTGATGACCGTGTCCGCCACAACACTCATGATCGCCATGGTGGTGGTGTCCATGCCCGCCACAACACTCGTGATCTCCGTGGTGGTGGTGTCCGTGTCCGCCGCAGCACTCATGGTCTTCGCCATGATGATGTCCGTGTCCGCCACAACCGCAAGTATGCTCGCCCTCTGGCACGCCTGTCATTAGCTCGTCTTCGCTCGGCTCGCGGTTTTCGACGACTTTGACATTAAATTCCAACTCTTTGCCTGCAAATGGGTGGTTAAAGTCGATTGTAACATCTTCTTCGCCGATTGCTTTGACGATTACGCGAGTTGTCGCGCCGTCTTCTGCCTGACCGAAAAGCTCCATGCCTACGACCAAATCAATACCTGCGAATTCCTCTTTTGGCAAAATTTGGATAGCGTTTTCGTTGTATTCGCCAACGCCGTCACTTGGTGAAATTCTAACGATTTTGCTCTCGCCCTCGCCTAGGCTTAGAACTTCATCTTCTAGTTTTTGGATAATTTGCTCTTTGCCAGTGATGAAGGCAATCGGATTTGCGTTGAAATTTGACTCTAAAATTTCGCCTGAATTTGCGTCTTTTAGCTCATAATACATTTTTATAACTCTGTTTTGCGCCATAAAATTCTCCTTAAATTAAAATTTATCAAATTTTGATTTTAGCGTGTTGGTGCAGCTTTGGCCTCTTTTGAATCAGGGTAAGATGATTTTAGAGCGTTGTAAAATTTCGTTCCGCTTGCGCTATCCCCGATTTTATCGAAGCTAATTGCTGTGTGATATAAAAGTCTTGGTGTGTAGTCTTGTTTTTGATTGTGCGAAATGCTCTTTTTGTAGTAATTAATCGCGTCCCCGTAAGAGCCCGAAAAATACGCCACTTCGCCTAACATATAATTTGATCTTGCTGGTTGATAATTTTTGCTAGCAAGGTAAGCGTAGCGCTCTTTGGCGCCTGTATAGTCTTTTTTCTTAAATAATTCCTCTGCCTCTTTTGCGACCAAGGCATTGTCTTTGGCGCTAAAATTTGATTTATTTGTGGTAGTTGCACTAGCGCCCTTGGCACTTTGAGCGCCAGTATTTTTGCTTATTTCAGCGTTTTTTTTTACGCTTGAATTTCCAAGTTTTGCATTAATTTCAGAAATTTGAGATTTTAGCCATGCGATATCTTTTTTCATCTGATCTAGCTCGCTACTGCCGTTACTGCGACCAGTCGTGCGAATCTCTAAATCAGCCACTCTGCTTTCTAAATTTGAAACTTTTTCATTAGCTCCTTCTACGACAGTGCGCAAACCCTCCATGTTTTCATTAACACTATTTAGGTTGTTTTGCATATCATTTACTTTTTTACGATTGTCGCGTAGGAATTGCTCGTTTTCTGTCAGACCATAAGAACTATCTGAACCGATATTGCCAGCATCAAATGCCGAAACCTCTGCATGTAAAAAAGCTGTAACGCCAAGAAGCGCCACAGCTAAATTTGATTTGAAACTCAAATTAGAAACCTACTTTGAATTCGTCGCGTCTGTTTTGAGCGTCGCACTCTTTTGTGCCATTTTTGCATACTGTGTTGCTCTCGCCATAGCTAACAACTGATAGTCTGTCGCCATTTACGCCTTGTGCAACCAATGCATCTTTTGCAGCTTTTGCTCTTTTTAGACCAAGAGCGTAGTTGTATTCATCTGTGCCCCACTCATCGCAGTTACCTTCAACTTTAACAGTTAAAGCCTCTGCGCCAGCTTGGTTGAATAAAGCTGCGTTGTTGTTGATTGTACCTTGTTGATCAGCGCGGATATTAAATCTATCGAAATCAAAATATACATTGCCAACTTCGCTTTGAATTTGAGCAGCTAATGCAGCCAATCTGTCAGCATCGCTTAAATTTGAATCTACCTCTGGATTCTTTTTAGAACAACCGCTCAAAAGTAGAGCAGCAACTGCAACTGAAGTTAAAACTAAATGTTTCATACTTATCCTTTCAAAAAAAATTACAAGATTATAGCATAAAAATATTTAAAATTACCAATCAACCGATTGAATTTGACCGATTTTTAATGGAAATTGAAAACTTTTATTCTCATTTACACGGATAATTCCTACTGAACTTCCACCGCCTGCTTGTTTGATATACATAACACTGCCGCCGTCGCTAGAAAATCTAGGGAACATATTTTTGCCACCAGATGTTAGCTGGCGAATCATATCTGTTTGAGTTGAGATCATATAGATATTAAAGCTACCAGATCCATCGCGACTAGAATAGACTATATAGTTTCCATTTGTGCTAATTGAGTTGTTATTTTTACCGTGATATACCATTTGTGTTACATTTCCGCCATTTATGCTAGTGGCAAAAATATTTGGATATCCAAGTCTATCGCTTACGAAAGCCACCCTTGAATCGCCGTCGATGAAATTTCCATTTACATCGATTCCTGGATAATCAGTAATCTGTCTAGCAGAACCTGAGCCTACATCATATAAATAAATATCTGGTTGGTCTTTTGGTGCGTTTGTGATTAGAAGTTTGCGACCATCAGAGCTTACATCGCCTACGATTGTCATACCTTTACCTGTGAAAATTTTACTTTTTGAGCCGTTTGAAAGGTTGTATTTATAAATCGCAGGGGTATTTTGATTCACATAGTAAGTATAGTAAAATTCATTTTGCGCTGCACTCGCCCATTTAGGGAAGATGTTTAATCCGCCACGCAAAACTACCTTTTGGTATGTCAGCGTATAATCAGCCACCATAATCTCACTCTCTTTTGTCGAAGTATATCGAGAGAGCAAAATCATCTCTTTCATCCAATCCACATCAGAATATCCTAGCTCTTTTACGATTTCAGAAACTGCCATATGAGCCAAAAATGGGTATTTCTCAGCGTTTGAGAGAGAAAAGCTTTTCTCATACATTACTCTGCCAGTCCCAGCCTCGATGACTTTGGCCTTTAAATTCATAGGCGATGTTTTGTCGCTAACTGCGTATCTTACGATAAGCGCAGCCCCTAGCTCGCCTAAATTTGAATTAGCGTCCCCATTATAATCGCTCACCAAATACTCGTCGCTAACATCGAAAGTAGCGCCAACCTTTAAATCCCCTACCATGAGTTTAAAAAATTTGTTGTTAAACTCAGCGTTTGAAAGATTTGATGCATTTTGAACGACAATTCTTGGCAGGCTTACACCCTCGTTTGTAATCGTAGTCGTCGCATCTGCCGCAAAAACAGCCATACAAAATGCAAAAATCAACATTAAATTTTTCATTATCTCTCCTTGCAAAATTTTAAAAAAATGCAATTGTAGTAAAAATTTGTAAATTAAAATTTATTTCTAACTACATCGTTTAAATTTATCTCATAAATAAAAGGCTTTCCGTCAGGCGATTTTGGGAAATTTTGCATTTCCAAATTTCCTAGGAAATCTCTTAGTTTTTGGTTAAATTCGGTATTTGCTCCAAGTCTTTTGATCTGATAATCGCTAATCCTGCCGTCCCCGCCAAAGGTTACAACGACGGTAGAATCGTCATTGACAGTGGTTGCGTATTTGCTCCAAAGGCGTTGGAGGATTTTATTTATCTTGCCACGGTATGCGTCGTATTCGCCAGTAAGCTGGGTTTTGCCGGTAACGACATTTGATTTTACTAACGCGTTGCGCGAAGTCGCCTGATTTTTCGCCTTGGTTTGGGTTTGTTTATCTGATTTTTTGCTACTTTGCACGGCGTCATTTTTAGAAACACTCTCGCTTAGCTTTTTGTTATCTTTGGTAGTATCAGAAAACAGATCGTTCAAATTTGGCTCAGGCTCTTTTTTAGCCTCCTCTTTTGGCTTTGGCTCTTCTGGCTTTTTCTCCGGGATTGGTTCTGGCTCAGGCTCTGGTTTTGGCTCCTCTTTTTTTACTTCCTCTTTTGCTGGCTCTGGTTTTGGCGCAGGCGGTGGAGGTGGAGCAGTAACCTCAGTCGTAGTTTTTAGGGTTTCTTCTTCGACTGGCTTTTCTTCTTGCTCGTGTTGGTCGCCCTCTTTGTCCTCTTCGGCAATATTTGGGGCTGTTGGTATCGGTGAATCGTCAAAATCTATTGGAATTGCGATATCCATAATCGCGCCCAAATCATCGGTGTATTTTTTCGCTTTGTTTTTATATTCTGAAATTTGATAAAGAAAAATAGCAAGCAAGCTAAAATATAGAGCCAAAGCGATTAGAAATGATCTGAAATTATCATATCTAACCCCGGTGAAATTTGAATATCTAGCCATTTGTTTGAAGCACAACCTTATTAAAACCAGCTTGTTTTAGCGTCTTTAAAACAAACATTACATTATCATAAATGATTTTTTTATCGGCTTGGATATAAACTGGCTTATCCACAGCGTATTTGCCACTGCTTTTGATGAGTTGCAAATTATCTGGAAATTCAGCCAAACTCATAGTGCTAGTGTCGATATAAATTTTACTATCTGCATCCACGCGCACGAGCATAAATTCGGCTGTATTTTGCGATGAAGCCGATTTCGAACCGCTTGGAAGCTCGATTCTCTCATCATAAATAATCGCGGTTTGCGCCACCATTAAAATGGCAAGCAAAACCAGCATAATATCGACAAGCGGAGTTATATTTAATTCAGGATTTTCATCGAAATTATACATACAACTCTACTTTGCGCCTGCTTTATGAAGCAAGATATCAGATGTGCGGTTTATAATGCTTGTAACCTCATAAGCTTTGCGCTTAATAAGTAAAGCAAAAGTATATGCAGGAATAGCGACGAAAATTCCACAACCTGTCGCAACCAAAGCCTCGCTAATAGCCGGTGCGATAGTATCTATTCCCGAATTTCCGCCCCCTAGCTTTGAAAATGTATCCAAAATACTAACAACCGTTCCAAAAAGCCCTATAAATGGCGATGTCGAAGCGATGATAGAAAGCCAAGTCAGCCCACTAGTAGCGTCGCGCTCAGCCTTGCTTTTATAGACATTTAGGGCCTCTTTGGTAGTTCGCTCGGGAGTAATTTTTTGAAAAATCGACCCAGAAAGTGCAATCTTGCCACCCATTAAAAGCGATTCTAGCGCCTTTGTTTCTTTGACTTGCCATGCACTAAGCCCTGCGTAGCGCGAAATTAAAATGGTAAATGTAACTATAAAATATATCGAAAGCCAAGAAAGCACAAATATCGTAATAAATGTGCTTCTTGTAAAATAACTTAAAATAAGATCCAACATACTTATTTTTGCCTTGCAAATTCATCAACTCTGGCCATGATAGCAGAGGTAGCCATAGTATCTGTGCTGATAGAATTTAGCAATTCTTTGGCTTTTTGCAACGATTTTGCGACAGCATTTTCGCTATCGCCACCTATCGCCACAGCCTGAGTTGCCAAAATAGTGGTTTTTTCCTCATCGACTTTTAAAAATCCACCATTTACTATGACTAATTGTTTTTTGCCCTCTTTATCTACAATCTCAACGATACCACCCTCGTTGCCGTTTTTCAGACCAGTCAGCAAGGTAGAGTGTCCAGGCAAAACGCCAAGTTCGCCAGTTTGGCCTGGAAGTTGGACAGACGCAACTTCGCCAGAGAATACCAAACCCTCTGGCGTAACGATTTCTAATAGTAAAAATTTATTCATAGCAGATTCCTATGCCTTCATTTTTTCGGCTTTTGCCACTACCTCGTCAATATTTCCTACCATATAGAAAGCATTTTCAGGTAAATCATCATATTTACCCTCTAAAATTCCCTTAAATCCTGCGATAGTCTCTTCAAGGCTGATATATTTACCAGGGCTTCCTGTGAAAACTTCGGCGACAAAGAAAGGTTGTGAAAGATAACGCTCGACCTTTCTAGCTCTATCGACCACAAGTTTATCCTCTTCGCTAAGCTCGTCCATACCCAAAATTGCGATAATATCTTGCAAATCTTTATATTTTTGAAGCACAGCTTGAACGCCACGAGCTACCTTGTAATGCTCTTCGCCGATGATTTGAGGATCAAGCATTCTCGAAGTTGAATCAAGTGGATCAACCGCAGGATAAATTCCTTTTTCTGCAATCGCTCTGTTTAGAACAGTTGTCGCATCAAGGTGAGCAAAAACCGTTGCAGGAGCAGGGTCAGTTAAGTCATCAGCAGGAACATAAACAGCTTGAACTGATGTAATTGAGCCTTTTTTAGTCGATGTAATTCTCTCTTGAAGTTTTCCCATTTCGCTTGCCAAAGTCGGTTGGTAACCAACGGCACTTGGAATTCGTCCTAGAAGCGCTGACATCTCTGAACCTGATTGAGAAAATCTAAAAATGTTATCGATAAACATCAAAACATCTAGTCCTAGCTCATCACGGAAATACTCAGCCATTGTAAGACCAGTCAAAGCGATACGGTTTCTTGCTCCCGGTGGTTCGTTCATTTGACCATAAGTTAAGGCAACTTTATCCAAAACGCCCGATTCCTTCATTTCGTTATAAAGGTCATTTCCCTCTCTTGTTCGCTCGCCAACGCCAGCAAATACAGAATAACCGCTGTGTTTGAAGGCAACATTGTGGATTAGCTCCATAATAATAACGGTTTTACCAACACCGGCACCGCCAAATAGACCAACTTTTCCACCTTTTGCATAAGGAGCTAGTAAATCAACAACTTTAATACCGGTTTCGAAAATTTCGCTTTTTGTGCTTTGGTTTTCAAAGCTTGGTGGATCTCTGTGGATTGACCAGCGAGTTTCGAAATTTTCCTCTTCGCCTTCGTCAATCAAATCGCCTGTAACATTGAAAATTCTACCTAAAACTTTTTCGCCAACTGGAACGCTAATAGGCGCACCAAGTGCCACGGCCTCCAAACCACGGCGCAAACCATCACTCATATCCATAGCGATTGTTCTTACGCGGTTATCACCTAAGTGAGCTGCAACTTCTAAAATTAATCTTTTTGATTCGCCTTCGACATCGTATTTGACTTCGATAGCTTCGTTAATTTTAGGTAAGTAGTCATTGAAATCTACATCAACGACAGGACCCATTACCTGAGAAATTATTCCCTTCATTAATTCTCCTTTCATTTATTATTTCATTGATTCTACACCGCTGATAATCTCTATCAGCTCAGTAGTAATAGAACTTTGTCTAGCTTTATTATATGCCAAATTTAGCTGAGCGACACGCTCTTTTGCGTTGTTTGTCGCGTTTTCCATAGCATTCATTCTAGAACAATGTTCTGCTGCAAGTGAATCTATCAGAGCATAATACATACTATAACTCAAATAGCTTTGCACCAAATTCATCATCAAAATTTCTTCATCTTCTGGATACTGAACTTCTACTTCCATTACAGAACCAGTTTTAAAAGCACTCTCATCGATCTCCGGCTGTCCGATAGGCACGAGGGTAGAAACTCTCATTTCTTGCGAAATCATATTCAAATATCCATTGTGGATAAGAACGATTTTATCAGTTTTGCCCTCTCTAAAATCAGCAACCGCAGCATTTACGATATCATTAGCCTTCTCAGGATTTGGCGATGAGCTCACGCCAACATATCTTTCTAAAAGCTCGACACCTTGGAAGTTAAAATACTCGATACCTTTTTTACCCACAGCTCTTAGGCGAACTTTTACATTTTTCGCTTTATACTCTTCGATTAGGGCTTTTACTTGTTTAATGGTATTGATATTAAAACCACCGCAAAGTCCCTTATCTGCTGTGATAAAAAGCAAATCAACAACTTTGACTTCTCTGCTTGTGTTAAAAATTTTTAGCTTATCATCATCACCTACGCTAGCGGCTACATAGTCTTTGATTCGTGCTGAAATTTCGCCAAGAACATCGTTGATCTTCACAGCATAAGCACGAGAGCGCATAGCAGCTTCTTTGGTATTTTTAAGCTTTACATTAGAAACAAGCTTCATAGCTTTTGTTGTTTTTTCTGTATTTTTTACGCTTTTTATCTTTAACTTAATATCTTTTAAATTTGCCATTTTTTAGCCTTATTATGCCGAAAATGTCGCTTTAAAGTCATTTAATGCTTTTGCCAAATTTTCTTCTAAATCTTTTTCCAAAGTCTTTTTGGTTCTGATTTGCTCGAAAATTTCAGGGTATTTAGCCTCGATAAATGGATAAAGCTCAGCTTCAAATTTGCCGATTGCGCTTGGTGCGATATCGTCTAAATATCCCTTGCTACCTGCAAAAATAATGACGATTTGATTTTCAACTGGAAGCGGGCTGTAAGGTGGTTGTTTTAGGATTTCAACCATTCTTTGACCGCGGTCTAGTTGTTTTCTACTGCTTTCGTCCAAATCGCTTGCAAATTGTGCAAATGCTTGAAGTTCGCGGTATTGAGCAAGATCTAGGCGAAGTGTGCCTGAAACTTTTTTAATCGCTTTGATTTGTGCTGAACCACCGACACGGCTAACTGAGAGACCGACATTAATCGCAGGGCGGATACCTGAGTTAAATAGACCTGATTCAAGGAAAATTTGACCATCAGTAATCGAAATAACATTTGTAGGGATATATGCTGAAACATCGCCTGCTTGTGTTTCGATGATAGGAAGCGCTGTTAAGCTACCAGCACCCAAAGCGTCACTTAGCTTACTAGCTCTTTCAAGTAAGCGAGAGTGAAGATAGAAAACATCGCCCGGATAAGCCTCGCGACCCGGTGGTCTTCTTAAAATCAAAGACATTTCGCGGTATGCAACAGCGTGTTTGCTTAAATCATCATAAATAATCAAAGCATGGCGTGAGTTATCTCTGAAATACTCGCCCATTGTGCAGCCTGAATATGGGGCTAGGTATTGAAGCGCAGCGGCCTCGCTAGCACCAGCTGAAACTACGATAGTGTATTCCATAGCGCCGTATTCTTCTAGTTTTTTAACAACTTGTGCTACGGTTGATTGTTTTTGACCGATAGCGACATAGATACAAACGACATCTTGACCTTTTTGGTTGATGATAGTATCAACTGCAACGGTTGTTTTACCTGTTTGTCTATCGCCGATGATTAGCTCTCTTTGACCTCTACCGATTGGAACAAGGGCGTCAATCGCTTTAAGACCTGTTTGAAGTGGCTCATGAACTGATTTTCTAGCCATAATGCCTTTTGCTTTTTCTTCAACGAATCTTGTTGTATTTGTATCGATTGGGCCTTTGCCGTCAATCGGCTCGCCAAGGGCATTTACAACGCGTCCGATTAGCGCATCGCCTACTGGAACACGCAAAAGTTTGCCAAGTCTTTTTGCGCTACTTCCTTCATTGATACCGCTTGTATCGCCCAAAATAACGACACCGACACTGCTTTCTTCTAAATTCAGCGCAATACCGCGAGAGCCGTTTTCGAACTCAACCATTTCATTAGCCATAACATTTTTTAGGCCATAAACATTAGCGACACCGTCAGCAACAGATACAACCTTACCTGTCTCTTCGACATCAACGCTAAGATCAAAGCTTTCAATTCGCTCTTTAATTATGCTACTAATTTCGTCTGCTTTAATTTTCGCACCCACACTTTACTCCTTATTAAATTGCTTTTAAAATATATTCACTCATTTTTTGTTTCAATCTATCGATTGAAAAACTAATCTCAAATCCCAAATCCTCGACCTCGATTTTGATACCCTCATAGTCGCATTTGACTAGTTCGAGTAAAATTTCGGCGTTAAATTTCTTTGAAATTTTGCCTTGCAAATCTTTGATTTTATCCTCGCTAATATCTTGATTTGAGTAAATTTTGCCGTGGAATTTGTTATCCATAGCAGAGATATTTTTACGCAAATCATCTGTGATTTGAGGAATCAAACCAATTCTTCTGTTTTTGGCAAGAAATTTGATGAAATTTACGATTTTATCGCTTGGATCTTTGATAAAAGAAAGTATTAAATTCACTTTATCAGCGTCTTTGATTGTTGGGGATTTTATAATATCGCCAAATTTTGAAACCTTAAACGCAGATGAGATAGTCTCCAATGTGCCTAAAACAGCGCCTAATTCGTCTTTTTTATAAGTTTTAATCAGTGCGCTTACATATTTTTTCGCCGTATTATCTATCATCACACAGCCTTTTTCTCAATGATATCAAGAAGCTTGTCTTGCTTGAATTCCATAGTATCTTTTGCAAAAACCTCATCTAAGATTTCATTTACGACCTCTTTTTCGATACGGCGTGTTTCGAAATCTTTTTGCTCAGCGAAAGATTTGTTTAAATTTTTAATCTCTTGCTCGCTCATTGCTTTTACTTTATCAGCCGCAAAAACAGCCTCTTTTTTAGCAGTTTCGATTAACGATGCGCCTTGGGCTTTTGCCTCTTCTAAATCTTTTTTTGCTTGTTCTTTTTTCTCATTTGATTCTTTTAAAATTCTTTGATTTGTTTCAAGGCGTTTAGCGATACTATCGATTCTGGCTTTGAAAGCGTCTTTTGCAGGGCCTTTTAGAAGGTAATATAAAATGCCGAAAAACAATACGAAATTTATCGTTCTCCATACTATATCGTAGTCTTTGGGGCCGTCATGTCCGCTAGCTAGCGAGATAAGTGGCAAAATAAGGAAAATTAGATATTTTTTCACGCCGACTCCTTAAATTTTTAAAAGTGCAGATTTGATTTCGTCTTTGAAATCAGGGATTTTCGCACTCAAATCACTTTTTAAGCTTGCTTTTTGCTCGTTTAAGCTTTCGCTAAATTTCGCAAAATCGGCCTCTAATTTAGCTTTTTGCTCAGCAATTTCTTTGCTAGCAACCTCTTTTGCGCTATCTACCGCTTCTTGCTTAATTTTACTTGCCTCGACCCTCGCAGCGTCAAGAACCTTTGCTATCTCTGCTTTGTTAGAATCGACATCTTGTGCGTTTTTTCTAGCATTTTCCTCATCTTCTCTAATCGCTTTTTCGCGCGCTTCCATGTGCGCAAGAAGCGGTTTGTAAAGCTTGGTATTTAAAAATGCTATTAGCGCTAAAAACACAATGATTGTCGTCAGCATTGCAGATACACTAATTTCTAGCATTACACCTCCTTGGCTAAATTTTATATAAACTTGGGATATTACAATAATTAAGATTAAAATTTAATATAATTTTAACCTATTTGTTTCATAAAGTCTGAAATTTGTGAAATTTCGCTAAATTCTATGAGAATTTTCTTATCTTTCACGCTGATTTTTCCAAATTTGTTTAATTTTTCTTTCAGTTTCATAAGTTCTGGCTTAAAGGTTTGGAATTCTTTATGGTTGTTTGCAGTTTTGACATTTTCTTTGCTTTTTAGCTTTTTGATCAAATCCTCGGTCTCTCTGACGCTGAGTTTTTGCCCAGTGATTGTATTTAAAACCAAAATTTGCTCATCTTCGCTAAGACCTACGATGACCTTAGCATGGCCTTGGCTGATTTTTTCCGTGCGCAAAGCATCTTGGAGCGGGGCTGATAAATTTAACAAACGCATAGTGTTTGTGATTTGCGTGCGGGATTTTTTAATGATATCGGCTAACTCTTCTTGTGTGATTTTATACTCTTCGATTAGTTCGCGGTATGATTTGGCTAGCTCGATTGGGTTTAAATTCTCCCTTTGGATATTTTCGATTAGGGCTAGTTCGCGCATATTTTGCGAGCCAAGGTCCGCTACGACGGCTTTGATTTTGCCTAGACCTGCTAGCTTGGTTGCTCTTAGTCTTCTCTCGCCGGCGATTAGGACATAGGCGCCATTTTTTTCGATGACTACGATTGGCTGGATAAGGCCGTGTCTAAGGATACTCTCGCTTAGTTCGCGAAGTGCTTCTTCGTTGAAATTTAGCCTTGGTTGATATGGATTTGGCGAAATTTTATCCACATCGATTTCGATGACTAAATTTTCAGATTGTCCATCTTCTAGCTCTTTTGTGTATGCCTTTTCGACATCTTCTAAAATACTACCTAAACCCCGTCCTAGCACACTTTTTTTGACCTTGCTCATCTTTTCTCCATTACTGCTTTTGCTAAATCCTGATACGCTAGCGAACCAGCCGATTTTTTATCATATAAAATTACCGGTTTGCCAAAGCTTGGGCTTTCGGCGAGTTTTACATTGCGTGGGATTACGACAAGGTTTTTGTCCTTGCCGATGTAAAATAGCTTTTCGCCAAAATACTCTTGCAAATTCGCCACGGTTTCCTTAGCAAGGTTGTTTTGCGCAGAATACATTGTCGGCAAAAAGCCCCTGATTTGCAAATTTTTATTTATGGTTTGTTTGACGATCTTTATGGTATTTAGCACGAGTGCGACGCCCTCTAATGCGTAAAATTCGCACTGAATCGGGATTATCACGCTATTGCTAGCTGCTAGGGCATTTACCGTGATACTGCCAAGCGTAGGTGGCGAATCAATAATGATATAATCATATATATCTTTTATCTCTTCGATTTTGTTTTTTAGGATTAGTTTGAAATCAGCCTCGTCAGCACTTTCGCGCTCGATACCCACCAAACCGATATTTGAAGGGGCTAGATCCATATACTCCATTTGTGTTTTTTGTATGACTTCGGAGAGTTTTTTGCGACCAGTTAAGACATGGTAGATATTAAACTCAAAATCGCTTCTGTTAAACCCAAGCCCAGTCGTGGCGTTTGCCTGAGGATCGACATCGATTAGAAGCACTCGCTTTTTTTTCATCGCAAGCGACGCGCTCAAATTTATCGCTGTGGTTGTCTTGCCTACACCGCCTTTTTGGTTTGCAATCGTTATTATCTCGCTCATCTTAAACTATAAATCCTCTTTTTATTTATTATTATCGCCCCGTCGTCGCAGAGCCTCGCTTGCGAGAGTGGGACCTTTTCGCCCTCGATATGAGCGCAAAAATTTTGAGACAGGCGAAATTGTAACGAAAATTTACTAAAAATTTGCTTCCACGAGATTTTATTTTTGTATAAATTTAAAAACCCCTCCACAGCGTCTTTTGGAGTGATTTTTATGTCTAATATACCCGCAAATTCGGGCGCGCTTACTAGATTTATACCTATGCCACAAACTAGGGTGTTTTTGATTTTGTTAGTCAAAATTCCGCCGATTTTGCGATCATTTATGTAAAAATCATTTGGCCATTTAAGCCAAATTTCAGAACCGCGCGAAGCGAGAAATTCTCTCATTATCATCGCAAAATAAATGCTGCTCGATTGCAGCGGCACACCCTGGGGCAAATCGCTAATCTCCACGCAAAACGAAAACGCCAAATTTCCGCTTGCACTCTCCCAGCCATTTCCGCGCGAGCCCACACCGCTACTTTGCGCCTGCGCCACTAAACAAAAGGGCGCAGTGGCGCTTGCGTTTTTCAATCTTTCGATTAATTCACTTTGCGTCGAGGGCAAAATCCCAGCAAATTCTATCTGCATAAAAACTCGCCTACGCCCAGGCGTTTGCCATTTATAAAATCACTCGCACTTATGGGCTTTTTGCTTGGTTCTTGCAAGGCTGTGATTTTAATCGCTCCCCTTTTGCAAGAAAGGCAAAATCCGTCTTTTTGGATACTTAAAATTTGGCCAAATTTATCAAATTCTTTGTCTTTGAAATCCTGCGCTAACTCTAAATTTAAAATTTTAAGCCCCGAGGCAGTGTAAATTCCAGGCCACGGAGTTAGAGCGCGAAATTTATTATAAATCTCGCTTGCACTCTCACTAAAATCCACAAGGCCGTCTGATTTAAGGATTTTTTTGCAATGCGAAGCAAGGGCGGAATTTTGTTTAATCGGCGAAATTTGGGTGAAATTTTGCAAAACTTTGACAATGAGCTCACCTGCTAGCTCGCCAAGCTCACTAAAAAGCTCGCTAGCCATTTTGCCCTCGCACGAAGTGCGGGCAAAACCCAGCATATCGCCAGTATCTAGCCCCTCGTCCATGAGCATCGCAGTTACGCCAGTTTGTGCTTCGCCAGCCAAAATCGCGCTTTGGATAGGGCTAGCGCCACGGAATTTTGGCAAAATAGAAGCATGTAAATTTATACACGGCGCAATCTCTAAAATCCCTTCTGGCAAAATTTGACCATACGCTGCCACGACGATAAATTCGGGCGCAAGCTCCCTGATAATGCGCTCATTATCACCCTCGCGCAATCTATTTGGCTGAAAAATTGGCACGCTTTTTAAATTTTCCTGCGCCCAGATTTTCACGCTTGGCGGGGTTAAAATTTGTTTTCTACCCACAGGGCGATCTGGCTGACAAAATATCCCCACAATCTCAAATTTAGCCACCAATGCCCTTAAAATCGTCGTAGCATACTCTGGCGTGCCCATAAAAACTATTTTCATTTTTCCTCTTTTTTCACAAGTTTAAATAGCTCAAATTTTAGCTCGTTTATACCTGCGCCCACAACACTCGAAATCCCCATAACAAAGGCTGGTTTGCTCTCATCAAGCTTGCCAAACATTTCGTAATCTTGCCTTTTTTCATATCCAAATTCGCGCAAAAATTCATCGCATTTTTCATCAAAATTTTCGCATGCATCAAATTTCGTAAGCGCAATCGCAAAGGCGCGCTTTGCGAGATCTGGCGAGAATTTTTCAAGCTCGGCGCGAAGTGCGCGGTATTGCTCGCCTAGGCTTCGATAATTTGCAAGATCAAGCATAAAAAGCAAAATTTTAGTGCGCTCGATATGGCGCAAAAATTTTAGCCCAAGCCCCTTGCCGTCGCTCGCCCCCTCGATGATACCAGGGATATCGGCGATCACGAAATTGCTAAACTCATCTACGCTAACCATGCCAAGCTTTGGCGTGATTGTGGTAAATTCGTAGTTTGCGATTTCGGGTTTGGCGTTTGAAACGACAGAGATTAGCGTGGATTTGCCGACATTTGGAAAGCCTACAAGTCCGACATCTGCGATGAGTTTTAGCTCTAATCGCACATTTTTAGCCTCGCCAGGAAGCCCTGGTTGAGCGTATTCAGGGCGCTGATTTACGGAATTTTTAAAATGCACATTTCCAAGGCCCCCTTTGCCGCCCTTTAAAAACAGCTCTGTTTGCCCGTCAATCGTCAAATCAAGCAAAAGCTCGCCACTATCATCGTCATACACCGCCGTTCCAGGTGGCACTATGAGATATAGATCCTCGCCACTTTTGCCAGTTTTTTTGCGACCCTCGCCAGGTGCGCCGTTGCTAGCCTTAAAAGCGCGTTTGCCTTTGTAAAATGAGAGAGTGTGAGAGTTTTTATCTACTTTAAAAAATACATCGCCACCTGCTCCGCCGTCTCCGCCGTCAGGTCCGCCTAAAATGACAAATTTTTCGCGTCTAAAACTTACGCACCCTGCTCCGCCCTTGCCGGAAGTTACACTAAATTTTGCACTATCTATAAACATAACAATCCTTAAATTTAAAAACGGCAATTATAGCCAAATCGGTTAAAAATACTTTTTAAAGTGGAAATTTTAAGAAGAAAAGGGGCGAAAAGCCCCTAAAATTACGCAACAGGATAAACTGATACTTGTTTGCGATTTTTGTCTTTGCGCTCGAATTTTACTACGCCATCGATTAGAGCGAAGATTGTGTGATCGTTGCCAAGACCTACATTGCTACCTGGGTGAGTTGCAGTGCCTCTTTGGCGGATGATGATATTGCCAGCTCTAACAAACTCGCCACCGAATTTTTTCACACCTAAGCGGCGTCCGATACTATCACGGTTATTTTGGGTTGAACCTTGACCTTTTTTGTGTGCCATTAGCTATCCTTTATGCGTTGATTGCGACAACTTTGACGCGAGTGTATTGGCGTCTGAAACCGCGTTTTAATTTTGAGTCTTTTCTTCTGCGTTTTTTGTAGATTACGACTTTTTTGTCTTTACCCTCTGTAACGACCTCTAAAACCACCTTTGCACCCTTAACAAATGGCGCACCTACCTTTAACTCGCCGTCATTTAGCGCTAAAACTTCGCTAAGTTCGACTTTACTTTTTGGCTCTGCTGCAAAATGATCTAGATTTAGGTAGTTTCCCTCCTCTACTCTATATTGCTTGCCGCCGTGTTTGATGATTGCATACATCAAAGCTCCTTAAAAATTTGGTAGCCAAAAGGGCATTTGCATTGCAAAATTTAATAGCCCGATTTGGTAATAAACTTGGGATTTTATCTTAAATTTCATAAATTCCTACTGAAACGCATAATAAAATTTAAGATATTTGCAGTTTTAATTTTAAACTAAACATAAATGTGATACTATCAGCCTGAATTTATTTTAGGAGAATTTAGATGAAAAAATTAGCTGCGATAATCCTTTTATCCGCTATTTTCACAGGCTGTTCTAACTGGAATATAGCCAACCAACCAACCGGCGCACGCACTCAAAGCGCTTCTCAAACCACTGCCCCAGCAAATGAGCCAAGCATAAGTGGCGTGACAGACAAAGTCCAAGAGGTCTCAAACGACACCGTAGAAATGGTCGAAGAAAACCTACCAGATGCAGGCGCAGTCGATGCCGTAGTCGATAAAAGCGATGCTTTTCATATCAACCAAGTAATTTCAGCGTGGAATAAACAGCCAGATTCTATCCGCACTACCGCAAACAACGGCAATATCTACACTTGGAAAAACTACAAACCAGGTTGCGATGTCTCTTTGACTAGCGATTCTGAGGGTTATGTCCCTAAATCTGCGATCTCATCAGCAATCTCAAAATGCTTATAATCCACCTTCCTTGCCGAATTTGGCAAGGAATTTTTAAAATTTAATCTTTTGTCATATAATCGCCACAATTTTTGTAATCAAAGGATTTATAATGAATAAAATTTTACTCTCCACAGCGCTTTTCGGCGCATTTTGCGCGAATTTGCACGCTGGTAATTTCATCGAAATTTATCAGGGCCTAACCTGCGAATGTTGCCACAAATGGTCGGCTTATCTGCGCGAAAATGGCTTTGAGACCAAACATATCTACCTAGACGATGAAGCTTTTATCCAAAAAAAATACGACGAAAAAGTCCCATTGGAGCTTGCTAGCTGCCACACTGCGCTGATTGATGGCTATGTCGTCGAAGGCCATGTCCCAGCAGGCGAAATCCGCATAATCCTAAATCAAAAACCAAGCGATATTGTAGGAATCGCAGTTCCTGCCATGCCACTAGAAAGCCCGGGTATGGAAGTGGGCGCCGAGCCTGAGATTTACGATGTCATCGCAATCAAAAAAGATGGCACCACAAAGGTCGTCGCCACATACAAAGGCAAGGAAAAAATCAAATAAATTTTGGCGAAATTTAAGGCAAAAATTTACTCAATCTATCTTTGCAAAGAAATGCGAAGCATTTCCGAAAAATAAAGTGCTAAATTTAAAGCTTTGCTTTAAATTTAGCCACCTTAAAAGCGTCGTCGGGGGTTGGGGGTTTGTAAGGGGGAAGGGGCGCGACCTCGCAAAATGAGCGTAGCGACGGCGACAGCCGGCATTTCTTGCGAGCGAAGCGAAGCAGAGTAATTCAAGCCCCCTTCCCCTTACGAGAAAAGCAAAATTTCGCCTAAAATTTAAAAAATCGTTCAATGCTAAATTTGGGTTGAATTTTGAATTTAAATTTCCCTAGATTGCTTCGAAAACTTCGTTTTCTCGCAATGACAGCAAATTTAGCATAAGGAATTTTAAAGTCGTAGATTGCCACGCCGTGCAAAAAGCGTCTTGACGCTTTTTTTGGCTCGCAATGACAAATTGAACAAATTCGAGGCAGTATTTGCGAAAATATAAAATTTATCAAAATTTGGCGAACGCAAATTCGCCAAATTTCAGGGTTACAAGAAGTTTTAGTTAAATTTGTAGTTGTATCCAGCATATCCGCCAAATGTAGATTTGTCGAAATCTGGCCAATCGCTAGTGCCGTTGTGCCATGATTTATCAGCCTTGATACCTGCTTCGAACTGACCAATCTCGCTATCAATGATAAGTCCCACATGGCCGCCGATAATGAAGCCTTTTTGAGTTTGGCTATCGCTAAACTCGCCATCGCTTAGGCTGACTTTTAGTAGCGAAAGACCCATATATGGGCCAACGGCTAGTTTTAGGTTTGAGCTAAGCGCTGGCGTGTAGTCCGCGCCTACTAATAACTCATGTCCGCTAAGCTCGCCTTTGGCTAGGAGGGTGTTATCCATATAGACTTCCTCTGAATATTTTGTGTTGTAGTTGTATTGCGAGTAAGCTCTAAAATCGCCGAAATCATAACCACCCTTGACGCTGATTACGCCTTGTTTGACGCTATCTAGTGAGCCTACGCCAGAGATATCTACATCGCCAGTGAAGTTGTATCCGCCACCAATACCGATAAATGCGCCCTCGTCTGCGAAGCTGCAAGCGCAAGCCAAAGAAGTTGCTAAGAAAATTTTAGCCAAATTTGATTTCATAAAAATCCTTTCAAAAAAATTTTATCCAAATTTCAAACTCAGATAAATTTCATCATTATACCCCCCCCTTAAAAAAATCTTAAAGTATGCTAAAATAGGGGCTTTGAAAGGAATTTCATAAAAATTTTGGAAAATTTAGTGGAAATAAAATTTGGATGGGCTAATAGGGGTCGAACCTATATTCACGAATCCAGAGTTCGTTGTCCTGCCATTAGACGATAGCCCAAGGGGAATTATAAATTTTGTTTGATTAAACTCACCGCCGCATAAGCGTTTTCGCAGACAAACTCGCAGTGCTTTCTAAGCTGCGCCTCATCGCCATACCCACACATTACACCCACGCTACGCGCTCCGGCGTTGCTCGCAGCTAGTGCGTCGAGCTTCGTATCGCCCACCATAAAAACGCTTTTATCCACAGGCAAACCTAATCCCTTCATCGCGTTTATGATAGGCTCGGCGTGCGGTTTGACATGCTCTACATCTTCTCTACCGATTATCACGCTAAAAAACTCGCCAACGCCAAGTTTATCTAGCAAGAGTTTCGAGAATTTCGATGTTTTCGTGGTAACCACGCCTAAATTTGCAAATTTAGCACCAAATTCCACAGCTTCGTAAGCACTCTGCAAAAGCGTGGTTTGATCTAGATAAATTTTGACATATTTTTCTTTATAGAGCCTTACATATTCGCTCGTATCGCCCACTACACCAAGTCCAGCGAAAATTTCATCTAGCGGATAGCCGATTAGTTTTTTGATCGCTTCATCATCCGGGCAAGCCTCGCCCATTTTAGAAAAAGCATAAGCAAAACCCTCCAAAATCGCAGAGGTCGAATCTATCAAAGTCCCGTCTAAATCAAATAAAATTGTAGTGTTAAATTTCTGCATTTTTGTAAATAAAAAAAGCGGAGCCTAAGCCCCGCTTAAAATTTTTAGAAAGATTATTTTCTAAATTTAGCATCAACGCGTCTGTTTTGAGCGCGGCCTTCTTTTGTAGCGTTTGTAGCGATTGGTTGAGACTCGCCATAGCCTACGCTAGAAATTCTAGCAGCATCAACGCCGAAGTTTTGCAATGCGCCAGCAACAGCAGCTGCTCTTCTCTCAGATAGTTTTTGATTGTAAGCGTCTGAACCAGTGCTATCTGTGTGGCCTTCTAGGATTACGCTGTAATCTGAGTGCTCATTTAGGTAGTCGCTTACATTTTTGATTTCGCTCATGTATTCGTCTGAAATTTTTGAACTATCAGTAGCGAAATTTACGCCTAGGTTTAGTCTGATTACTTTTTCGCAGCCGTATTCATCTACAACTACACCAGCAGCTGTGCCTGGGCATCTGTCCATATCATCGCATACGCCGTCATTGTCTGAATCTACGCAGCCAGTTGCAGCGTCTGCAAATCTTTTACCGAAATCAACAGCGAAGCCAAGTGTGTAGAATAGAACATGGTTGCCGTCTTCGAATCTGATAGCGTCTCTTGCTTCAAGTTTTGTAGCGAAGTTTCTTGTAATGTAGTATTTCATACCTAGACCATATTGCCAGAAACCGCTGTCTTGGTCGCCGTCATTGAATACATCTTTGCTATAATCCATATAACCAACACCAGTTAAGCCATATAGTTTGAAGTTGTCAGTGAAATTTACTAAATCTTTTACCAAATTGATGTGGTAGTATTTAGCGTTTGGCTCTTTGCCACCATTTCTGTGAGCAAGGTCCTCTAAACCGATATCGCGAGAATAGTCAAAACCTAACTCGATTTGATCGATAAATGAATCTTGAAGATTTTTAGCTAGGCGAAGACCTGCCATGAAATTTGAATCCAAATCCATGTTACCTTCGTGAGTCATGCCACCGATTGTAGGAGTAATCTCCCAGTGATAATCCGCATCTGTTGCAAGTAATGCACTTGATGCACACAAGCTTAGTGCAAGTAAAACTTTTTTCATTAAACATCCTTTCGAAATGAATTTAAAACTTTTAATTATAGTAAATCTTTTTTTAAAATTTTTTAAAATTTTCCAATTAAGTTTAAAAAAACCTTGAAAAATAACAGCCAAAACCCTATTATCTTTTTGAGAATTGTGGGCTTCTGCGCGCTTTTCTGCGACCAAATTTCTTTCTTTCTACTGAGCGAGAATCGCGAGTTAAAAGACCTTTTGGTTTTAGAGCTGCTCTGAAATCCTTATCCATAGCTGCTAGTGCGCGTGAAATACCGTGGCGCAATGCCTCTGCCTGAGCTGAATAGCCACCGCCTAGTGTTTGAGCAGTGATATCCATAGATGTCTCTTGTTTTGTAACTAAAAGCGGTTGAATAACCTTTAATTTAATAGCCTCGTGACCGCCAAGCCAAGTATTTAGGTCCATACCATTTACAACCATTTTACCGCTACCTGGTTTTAACCATACCTTAGCTACGGCTGTTTTTCTTTTGCCTGTTGCGTAAATTGTTGCCATAATTATTTTCCTTTACTTGTTGTTTGCGCTGTATGTGGGTGCTCGCTACCCTCATAAACGAAAAGCTTTTTAATCATTGCTTTACCTAGTTTTGTTTTAGGAAGCATACCGCGAACTGCAAGTTTGTATAATTTAGCAGGATTGTTTTTCAACATATCCTCAAATTTAACGCTTTTTAGACTTCCAAAATACCCTGAATAGCTATGATATAGCTTATCCTCGCCTTTGTTTGCACCTGTAAAAACTGCTTTTGAAGCATTTACGATAATGACATAATCGCCACAATCAACATTTGGTGTGTAGCATGGTTTGTGTTTGCCGCGCAATAAAACTGCGACTTCGGTTAGCATTCTACCGAATCTTTTGTCAGTTGCATCAATAACAACCCAGTCGCGTTTGACTTCGCTAGGCTTTGTAATTTCTGTCATGATTTCCGCCTTCTTAAAAATTTTGAAAAATGGGATTTTACAGAAATAACCTTATAAAAAACTGAATTTAAGTAAAATTTAAAGAATTTAAGTTTTTTGGGGCAAAATTTTGGAAATTTTGATACCTTAAATACATTTTCTTTAAAATTTTTTTAAAAAATAATTAAAGTATTCTTTTTTATTTATTATTTATTTATTTTTGTATAGACTTTCGATTTAAGAATTATCAAAAGATAATCTAAATTTATCTTGCAAAGGAGATCTAACGATGCATACCTTGCTGGCCTTTTTACCTATTGTCGTCATTTTGGTTATGATGATAGGGTTTAAACTTAGTTCTAAGCTCTCGCTTAGTGTTGCCATGTTTTTAGCGATTGGTATAGCTCTGTCTGCGTTTAGCGTAAATGCCGATGGCACTAGCGTTTTGGCGTATGTGCTTTTGGGCTTTATGAAGGCGTTTGATATCTTAGTCATCATTTTTGGTGCTATTTTGATCTTAAACACCATGAAATACTCAGGCGCTATGAACTCAATCAACAACGGCTTTACCAAAATTTCAACCGACCGCCGTGTTCAAGTATTGATTATCGGTTGGGCGTTTGGTGCATTTATTGAGGGTGCGGCTGGTTTTGGAACACCTGCTGCTTTGGCTGCTCCACTTCTAGTAGGTCTTGGCTTTCCTGCTCTTAGTGCAGCTCTTGCATGTCTTGTGCTAAACAGCTCGCCTGTTAGCTACGGTGCGGTTGGAACTCCAACATTTGGTGTTAAAACTACCGTTCAAAGTCTTGTAGAAGGAAGCGGTGGAAATATAGAACCGTATATAACTACCGTTAGCACAAATACTGCTATCATCCACTCAGTAGGCGCTATTTTTATTCCTTTTATCGTTGTTATGATAATGGTAAAACTATTCGGTAAAAACAGAAGCTTCAAAGACGCTCTTCCTGCATTGCCATTTGCTATGCTTGCCTCAGTTAGCTTCATCGTTCCTTATTTGATAGGCGCAAAATTCTTGGGTATTGAGTTACCATCACTTCTTGCTGGTCTTATATCTCTTGGTATCCTTATCGCATCTGCAAAAGCTGGATTTATGACTCCAAAAGAGAACTGGGATTTCGTTCCTCGCGCACAATGGCAAGAATTTTGGATAGGTTCAACTCAGGCTTCTGAAAATGCACCTAAACAAGAAGAAAGTAGCAAAAAAGAGATGCCATTGTTTATGGCTTGGTTACCATACATCCTTATTTCATTTATACTAGTTGTTACTCGTATTCCTGCAATCGGATTAAAACCAATTCTACAAAGCTGGAAAATAAATCTATTTACTGCTCCTGATAACTTGATGTTTGGTGTCCCTGGCACTGCATATAGCTTCAACTACGGCTATTTACCAGGTATTATTCCATTTATTTTGGTTGCTATCCTTACTATATTCTTGCACAGAATGAGTGGCAATGATGTAAAAGAGGCTTGGAGCAAAACTTTCAAACAAGTTGCAGCAGCGGCAATTCCACTAGCAGCTGGTTTGGCTTTGGTTCAAATCATGTTAAATGTCGGCACAACAGTTGATGGAACTAACTACTCTATGATTAAACTTATGGCGAAATTCTTTGCTGATATTTCAGGTCAAGCTTATGTTGCTGTTGCGCCACTAGTTGGTATTCTTGGAGCATTTTTCTCTGGTTCAAATACCGTATCAAATATGCTCTTCTCAGGTCTTCAATACGAAACAGCTACGCTTGTTGGCTTAAAAACCGAAGTTATTGTTGCACTCCAAAATGTTGGTGGTGCTATCGGTAACATGGTTTGTATCAACAATATCGTTGCTGTGTGTGCGACTGTTGGCTTGCTAGGTAAGGGTGAGGCTAGATGTCTTACTTACAATATAGCCCCAGCAGTATTTTATGCAATAATAGCCGTTATAATCGGTGTGATATTGCTATAAATTTTATGAGTGAAATTCTATCTTTGCGGATAGAATTTCACTATTTTTTTATGCTTAAATTTTAAAAATTTCAAATTTTTCTTTTTTTAAACTTAAAAAATATTGTAATAAAAAAATTACATTTCATTTTAATTATAATTTAATGTTATTTTAATCCAAATTTAATACAAAATATTCCAAAAGCGTGATAAAATAACTAGTCTAAATTTAAATTTATTCGAGAAAGGAGAATAAAGGTGAATAAGGTTTATTTTTTTGCAACCTGTCTTGGCAACGCGGTTTTTACCGATACCGCTTTAAATGCAGTTAAGCTTTTAAGAAGAGAGGGTGTAGAGGTTATTTTCAAAAAAGATCAAACTTGCTGTGGCCAACCAAGCTACAATACAGGTTATTTCGAAGACACTAAAAAAATAGCCCTACACAATATCAATCTTTTTAGCGAAAATTATCCTGTTATCGTTCCGTCTGGTTCGTGTGCTGGTATGATGAAGCACGATTATGTCGAGCTTTTCAAAGGCACAGAATACGAAGGAAAAGTCAAAGAATTTAGTTCTAGGGTTTATGATTTGTGCGAGTATTTAGACAAGGTTTTGCATGTCAAATACGAAGACAAAGGCGAAAAAGTAAAAATCACTTGGCACTCGAACTGTCACGCTTTGCGCGTCCAAAAATCAATCCAAAACGCTAAAAATTTGCTAGCTCAATTCAAAAATGTAGAATTGATCGAGCTTGAAAGAGAAGAGGAGTGTTGCGGATTTGGCGGAACTTTCGCCGTAAAAGAGCCTGAAATTTCTAACGCTATGGTTCAACAAAAGATTAAATTCATAGAAGAAAGCGGAGCTGATTATATCGTTTCAGGTGATGGCGGCTGTTTGATGAATATCGCAGGAACTATGAAAAAAAATGGTTCAAGAGTAAAAGGTATTCATCTATATGATTTCATAATCAAAAGAATTGAAGGAGCAGCGCTATGATGAATCATGAAAATTTAGTAAATCAAAAGCTTGCTGACAAACAACTAAGAGCAAACCTTGACTCTGCAATGCACACTCTTCAAGGTAACAGAAACAGACTTAGCACTACAAAATTTAAAAATTTTGATGAGTTAAGAAGCAGAGCAAGAACCGTTAAAAATAACTCTCTTGCGACACTTGATGAAAGACTACTCGAATTTGAAGCAAATGCTACAAAAAACGGCATGAAAGTGCATTGGGCAGTAAATGGCGAGGAAGCAAACGAGATAATTTATCGAATTATAAAATCTCACAACGGAGATAAAGTTCTAAAACAAAAAACAATGGCTAGTGAAGAAATTCACCTAAACCACTATTTAGAAGAAAGAGGCATCAAAGCCCAAGAAACCGACCTTGGTGAGTTGATTATCCAATTAATCCAAGATCCGCCTGTTCATATCGTCGTCCCTGCGATTCACAAAAACCGCAATGAAGTCGGTAAAATTTTCCAAGAGCGCTTAGGTGCGCCATTAGAGAGCGAACCTGAAAAACTAAATGCAATCGCTAGAAACCACCTAAGAAACGAATTTAGAACGATGAAAATCGGAATTTCAGGCGCAAATTTTGGTATTAGCAAGGCAGGAGCTATTTGGTTGCTAGAAAACGAAGGTAACGGTAGAATGTGTACCACAGCCCCTGATGTGCATATCGTAATCTGTGGTATAGAAAAAGTTTTAGAGACATTTGAAGATGTAGTAAGCGCTCACTCGCCTGTTACTCCATCAGCCGTAGGTGCGCCTATCACTTGCTATAACAACATCATCACAGGCCCTAGAAAAGAGGGCGAGTTAGACGGTCCAAAAGAAGTCCATGTTGTCTTACTAGATAACGGTAGAACCGATATGCTAACAAATGAAGAATACTTCGAAGCTCTAAGATGCGTTAGATGCGGTGCTTGTATGAACTACTGCCCTGTTTATGAGAAAATCGGCGGTCACACATACCACGCTGTATATCCAGGACCAATCGGCGAAGTAATCAGCCCACAAATTTTTGGTATGGAAAAAAATGCAGATATTCTTAATTTCTGCTCACTTTGTGGTAGATGTAGCGAAGTTTGCCCTGTTAAAATTCCGTTAGCAGAGACAATCAGAAAGCTAAGAAGCAATAAAGTCGGTGAAGGTAAGAAAAAAGCAAAAGGCTCTGATTTGCTAGAACACAGCAAAATCGAAGCAATGGGATTTGCTGGATTTAGAACAGTTGCTACAAATGGATTTATGTGGAGAACTGGAATTTCCATAGCTTCTAAATTCTCAAATTTCGTAGTTAAAAAGGCAGATTCAATCCCTGTGGTAAAACTATGGACAAGACATCGCTCAGCACCTGTCTTAAAAGGAAATCTACACGCAGATATCCAAAAAATCGAAGGAGTAATCTATGAGTAGCAAAGAGACAATTTTAGCTAAAATTAGGTCAAACAGAGTAGCTAAAAGAACAGAAATCGAACCACTAGATATAACTAAATTTGTCGAAAACGAAGGCGATAAATATGAAAACTTTAAGACAAATTTGACAAACAATAAAGCCGTTGTTCATGAAACAGACGAAAAAGGACTTCAAGCGCTAGTAGAAGAGATCGTCAAAACAGTCGGCGCAAAAACAGTTATGTTTGGTTCAGATTTGCCAATCAAAACAGACAAATTGCAAGCAGAAAAATTGCCGTTTGACAAACCAGTAAATGAGATAAGAGAAGCGCTTTTTGATGCGGATACTTCGATTATTCAAGCAAAACTTGGCGTTTCAAACTTTGGCGTATGCTGCGTAGTTAGCTCAAAAGCACAACCAAGACTTCTTAGCTTGCTTCCGACAAACTGCATTATTTTGCTTAGAAAAAATGCCCTTGTAGAAAGCTTAGATAAAGCCTTAGCAGAGGTTACAAAAGATGAGTTGCCTACAAATATCAACTTTATCATGGGACCATCTCGCACCGCAGATATCGAGCTTATCACAGTTCTTGGCGTGCATGGACCACGAAATGTCCATGTAGTGCTATACTAAAATTTAACTCCCATTTTGGGAGTTAAATTTATTCTTTTACCTCTTCGATTTTTACAGAATTTTCTAAAACCACGATAAATGTGCGAACACTCAAATTTGGATTTTTGCTTGATAGGATTAAATCTTTTTTGTATGATTTAATCTGTTTTTTGTTTTTTTCTAAAAAATATGGAGAGCTTTTGTAGTCAAAAAGCAAAACCTCATCATCTCTAACGCACATCAAATCCACCCTAGAAACTCCACCATTTTCCCGTTTTATCGAAATTTCTTTGTAAATTTCGCACCCTGATATGTATAATAAAAACTCCTCATTAGCGCACAAGCTTTCGACCTTTTGCCTAATCTCATCAAAATCGCTCGAATCCAAATATTTCGCATAGCGATTTTTTGCCAAATTTAGCGCACTCTCCAAGCTAGAAATCTCAAAATCATCGAGCATTTCAAGCGTGTAGTGCAACGCCTCGCCCTTATAAACCTTGCTAAATTCCGCCACGACAGCCCTATCGCTGGCTCTTTCATACTCTGTGATATTTTGTTTCGCGACTGGTTGTAGATTTATCTTTTTTGGTTTTTGCACTAGCGCTGGCGTAACGCTACTTGGTATGATATAGCCATACTCAAAATCCTCGATAACTAAAAATTTCTTATCCACTTTATTTGAAGTATAAAGCGTAAAATAGCTAGGGTTGTTTCCGTTTAAAACACCGCCTTTTTTTACGATTATCAGCGATTTTTCGGCTCTTGTAAAGCCCACATATAGCTTGTTGAAAACCTCGGCTCGCTCTAAATTTTCGCTATCTTTTTTAAATTTTGCATACTCTGCATCGTAAATTTCTCTATTTGTCATGCGGTATTTTATGCGCCACTGTCCGTCGTAACCTAGCATAAATTTATCCCTATCGCCGCCTCCTTTACTAAGCAAATCGCACAAAATCACATGCGCAAATTCTAGCCCCTTTGACTTATGCACTGTCATAATCTTGACCCCACTAAGCTCCTTGGCATAGGCATCGCTGTTATCATCTGCGAAAAGATACTGCACGAAACTATCATACTTTTGCAAAATTTCAAAAAATATGAGCAAATTTTCATCGCCAAAATTTAGCCCCAAATTTTCAGCGATTGTCTTAGCTACGCTCACAGGCTCATCGCTTAGCGAAACTGGGCTAAATTCTGGCTTGTCGCTTAAATTTAAAAGCGATTTTATATTTAAAGCGTGAATTTCATCTTTGCTAATTAGATACTTCGCATACTCGCTAATCGCCTTAACTTGGGGCGTAGCAATTAGTTTTTTCGTAGCGCCAGTCGAAGATGGAATATTTTTTAGCGACAAAAGCTCTTGTATCTTTGCTACATCTTTATTCGTCCAGCACAAAATCGCTATGTCACTAGGGCTTACGCTATGCTCTTTAATCAAGCGTATAGCCTCGCTTACAGCGCCCTCGCAAACATCTTCGTATGTCTTAGCGCAAATATAGCCAAAATCGTCGTCATCTGGCGTGAAAAACGATAAATTTTTATTTTCTTTTGGGAATTTTAAAATTTTATCCAAAACCTCTGCGCTAAATTTGCTCTCATTAAATTTATTTGCTTCTTGCGGTTTGTAATCGTATTTTTCGCCCGTTTCTTCATTTGCCACCAAATCCCCAAAAATCGCATTTACAAATCGAACCAAAAGCTTTAAACTGCGATAATTTTTTGGCATAGTTTCCAAAACTATTTGATTATGCCTATCTTTGAGCGAATCGAAAAGCTCCTTTTTTGCCCCGCGAAATTTATAGATACTTTGCTTTTTATCGCCCACATAAAAAAGGCTTCCTAGCCCGCTTTGACCGAGCCCTGCGACGATTTCATCGATCAAAGGAAGCATGATTTCATACTGCAAAACGCTGGTGTCTTGAAACTCGTCGATTAAAAGGTGCTTGATTTTTGAATCTAGCCTAAAATAGAGCAAATCGTTGTGCTCTCCAATCTCGCCAGTTTTGCAAAACAGCTCATGCACGCCCACGCTAACATCAGAAAATGTCATCTTAGCGCTTTTTTTGCTAAGTTCTTTTTTGTTTTGTGAGTAGAAATTTAGAAATTTTGCCAAAGATGAAATTTGGTAATTTTCAAATTTTATCGCATATTCAAGCATTGCACGCTTTAAATTTGCAAATTCCTCATCTAAATCAGGCGAAAAAGCCTTAGCAAAAGTTCTGTAATCTAAACTTGGTTTATCAAACCACGGCCTAGTCTTTGTGTTACTTAGCTCACTGATACTGCTGGTTGGAGCCATATAGTTTAGTTGTTTATCGCTCGCTTTATTGCGCACTAAAATTCCGTGCATACGGGCTAAAATTTCATTGATTTCGTCTAAATTCGGAGCTTTGCTTTGGCTAATATCTGCGCTTATTCCATTTTCCCACAGCTCGCTAATGCCACCAAAAAACGCTTGTTTGCTTAAATTTGCATCGTTTATGTATTCATACATTTTGCCCGATAATTCATCGTTTTTGAAAGCTTCTTTGATAAAGGCGTCATTTTGGGCTTTTAGTATATTATCGTCGTTTTGAAAATTTGGATTAATCCCCGCATTTAGGGCAAACGCGCGCAGTATTTTGCCAAAAAACGCATCAAAGGTCGAAATATTTAAAGCGCAATCCATAAAATTCGCCAAATGCTCATCTCTAAGGCGCAAAATTTCCTCTTTTTCCTTACCCAAAAGCACGCAAAGCGCGTCAAGCTCAGCCTCTTTTTGTGGCGTGTGAAGCAGCGAAAATGTATCGATTATGCGCACCTTCATCTCAGCGGCCGCTTTTTTAGTAAAGGTCAAAGCCAAAATTTCATTTATATTCTCACCCAAAAGCACGAGCCCCACAAACCTAACCGCCAAAGAAAATGTCTTTCCGCTACCCGCACTAGCTTCAAGCGCTAGATATCTTGCGTCCTTGCCTTCATTTGTTTTCATCTTAATCATTGATTTCGCCTTTACAGATTATTTTATACGCGCAATATTTGCATGCACCGCTCTTGCTCGTGCGCTCAAAGCTCATTTCGCTTTCGCAAAGCGCTCTGATTTCTTCAAATTTTTCAGATAAAATTTCAAACGCGCTTTTTGTGGCATCATCTTTTTCGTTTTCATCGAAAACAAATTTTTTATCCCTTAGCGAGAGATACGCAGCATCCATTTCATCATCACCCAAAAGAGCTTTGTAGAATTTTAGCTGCATTGATTTGGCGTTGTAATCGCCTCTTTTGTAATCAATAATAAATCTATCGCCACTTTCGTTTGTGTCTATGCGATCGATTTTTCCGCTAATTGTGGCAAATTCGTTAAATTTAACGCCATCAAAATTCGCCTCACTTTGCGAAAAATTCCATTTTTGCTCGTGTTCAACTATGGTTTTAGCCAAAAATTTAACCCTGCATAAATCATAATAAATGCTGTAAAAATCGGCATTTTTTTTCATGGCCTTTTTAAGGTAAATTTCCTCAAATTTTGCGTAGTCAAATTTAGGGTATTTAGCGTAATACTCCTCAAACGCCTCGTGCAAAATATTTCCCATAGAAGCGTTATCCTCGCCAAATTTCAGCCCCTCTTTGATATTTAAAATATATGAGTAATAATACTTTCTTTTGCATGTGCTAAATGTATCAAATCTAGCGTGCGAAACAGGCTCGGCAAAAAAATCATGCTTCATATTTGGCGTAAAATCGCTAAATTCTGGCTTTTCATAGAGCTTGCCATTAAAAATGCGCAAATAATCTTGCATGCTAAACTCGTCCATATCCTCTTGCGTGTTAAAATTTTTCAAAAACCTAGACGGCGATTTTTCCGCCGTGTCGTGGTAGCAAATCGCCGCTTTTTTTGCGCCAAAAATCAAACAAGAGTAATAAAACCTCTGCAAATCCTCCCTGTCTTTGTGGCTAATTAGCCCAGCCTTAGCCCGAAGAGTGCTGTTTAAAAACATCTCGCCCTCGCTTCGCTTTGGCACAAAATCATCGTTGAAATCAGGGATTATCACAGCCTCAAAGTTTGCACCACGACTCTCCAAAAGCCCCATTACAGTGACCTTTCCGCCATTAATATCATCGAGTTTGACATTTTTTAGCTCGCCAAGGAAAAGATCAATCAAATTTGACAGCGTAAGGTTTTCGCCAAATTTTTCGTTTAGAATTTTGATTAAAAATTTTGGCGATTTTAGCTTGTTTGTTAGGGCATCGTTTTTGGTTTTGACTGCGCGCAAAAGCTCATTTATACAAGCATCAAAAACCTCAAATTCTACACTTTTGTTGAAATTTTCTCTAAATTTATCAAAAATTTCTTCACTAATCCTGGCCTCTTTAAAAAACAAATCATACTCGTTTGGCAAATCCCGCGGCGTATCTTTGCCCAAATTTAGATATTGTGGGTTGAAATTTGGTCTTATGTTTTCTTTAATGCACTCTGAAATTTTAGCCAAACTCACACCAAATAGGCTATCTCTGACACTTTCGCCCATAGCGAAATTCAGCATTGGAGCGTTTTTGTTAATTTTTTCGTCCAAAGCTCTAAGGGTTTTAGCAAATTTCTCATCAGGCAAGATTACTGCGATTTTTTCTGGATTAATTCCAAGACTAATAAATTTTGAAATTTTCTCAAAAATATAGCAAGCCTGCAAAGCCCTAAGCTCAAATCCTTTTAGCACAATTTCGCTATTTTGCGGGATTGGCGCGGTGTAAGGCTCTAAAATTTTATTCTCGCTTAAATTTAGCTTGTAGCTAAATCCACTCTCAAAACTAAGCCCACAAAGCTCGCTAATACTACGAAGCGTTTTTTGATTAAATTTACTTGCCTTAAAATTTAGATAAATTTGCGTAACCTGCGAAGCTCGCTTTAAAATTTCAAACTCAAATTTACTCGGATTTCCGTCGATATCAATCTCAATGCTATCAAATCTTTTAAGATAGTTTTCGTTTAATTCATAAATTTGGGGAAGCGTGATTTCATCGTAGCTTTTAGCGTTTTGCAAAAAATTTTGGTAATTTTGCAAAAGCTCTTTTAAGATTTCGAAATGTTCGCTGTATTGCGCGTAAGTATCGCTAAAATCGAGAGTTTGCAGGCTCACCTTTTCGCTAGCAAGCTCTTTGAAAAATTTAAACAGATAATCTTTGTGTTGCATAAATTCGAAAAATTCACTTGGGAAACGGAGTTTTTCATTTGCATTTTTGGTATTTTTGACGGCCTCTTGCATAAAAAGTGTGCGCTCGATCTGCCCGCACTCATCAAAGCCATTTACAAAAACCGCCTTTTTGTAAAATTCGCTTAAACTCTCAGCGAAAACTATTCCGCCCTCTGCCCTATTTACGGCCTCCTTCAAGGATCTGTAAGTCGTAAATACCCGAAGTTGTTTTGGTTGCGTTGAATTCAAATTTGTAAAATCCTGTGTCTATGGAATCTGAAATTTTCGCCATTACCTGCCACCTGCCAAGCTTTTCGATACTAAAATTTTCGCTTCGTAACGCACCATCTAAAAACTGCGTATTAAGCCTTTTATCAAAATCCGTGCTATCTGGTCTAGTAAGTAAAATTTCGGCTGAGATTTTATCAAATTTGGCATTATTTTTCACTTTTATCGGCAAATTTAGGCTAAATTTTTCTGTATTTTGCGGATTTGAAATTTCAAAATTTACCTCATATTTTTTTTCAAAATTTTGCTGTTTTAGCTGAATTTCGTTGTAATTCTCATCGACTTTTTGGTATTTATCGAAGTAAAAATTATCGCTATGCACCGGGTAATCTAGCGAGAAAATTATCGTCGCTACGCACGCTGCGATGATTGCTACTATGCTAAATGCGATACCATAGGGCCAGAGAGTTTTTTTATTTTGCGCCATTTTTTCTGCCTTTTTTGTATAGATATGAGCCCAACGCGAAAATCAGCGTCGCGTAAAAAATATAGCGCAAGAAATTTATGAAATTGTTGTTTGTATTGCCGATAGAATTCTCCAACCCAACACCCTTTGAAGCGGCGATTTGGTCGCAAATCTCGGCATATCCGTTTAAAAGCGCAGCGTTATAAACGCCGATTTTTTGGGTTTGGTTTAGATCTTTTTTTTGCGAAGCGATGATTGGGATTATACGGCCACGGCTTCCCACACTTAAAATTTGCTCTCTATCAAAAAGTACTAACGCCTCAGGCGAGCCGTAAATTTCGACCTTATGCTCAGCCTCGGCAAAGACTAAAAGTGCATAAGGCGAGCTTAAATTCGAAGCGAAATTTAGGGCATAATTTTCTAGGCTTGCGCCCCCAAGGCTCTGCGTGGCTAGGACATAGACGCCTACGCCGGTTTTATCCTGCGTCTCAGCGCCTAAAATTTCGATTTTTTCTGCAAGCATAGGCGTGATAATTTCGCCTGTGTTTAAAACAAATTTTGCCTGCGCTAAAATGCACAGGCAAAAAATCGCAAAAATTGCTCTCATTAACCGATAAATAGGATATTTCTAGTCAAAACAGAGGCAGCAGTTGCCACAGCCAAAGCGATACAACCAAGTAAAATCAATTTTTCAATCAATGCATCACTCATCACTTATCCTTTATCACAAATACTTTTTTTTGCGTATCGACTGAGCTTTTTTCGCTTACAGAGCTAATGTCTTTTAGCTCATAAGGCTTATCCATGACGGCTTGCTGTGTCTTAATGCCAAGGCAGGTAAGGCATGCAAGAATTGATAGCAAAAGCGCAGTTGCGATTAGCATTCCAGTTACGCCATTTAGCGCAAAAACCGATCTTTTTACATTTTCCATAATCGCCCCTTTATTTGATAGAGTTGATATACTCGCCAACGGCGCGTTTTTGCACATCGTTTAAACGCCCGTCATCAAAGGCTGGCATTGTGCCAATAAAGCCTTTTTTGCCACGATTTAGCACATCGACGCTAAATTCAGCCGAGCCATATTTGCTAAGATCTGGCGAACTTCCGTCCATACCCTTGCCGTCATCACCATGGCAAGCAGCGCAAGTAGGCCATAGCTCTCTACCTTTTTCAACCAAATTTTCATTTTTTGTAGCTTTTAAGCTAGAAATTTCTTTTGCCATAAATGCAGCTACTGCTTTTGCGTCATCAGGGCTAACCATACCTGCTGGCATTTCGCCAAGTGGATAATTTAGTCCTTTTGAGCCTTTGTTGATAGCGTCAATTATGCCAGCTTCTTTGCCCCATTTAGTAAGGTCAGCAGACTCGCCGTCGATTCCATCTCCGTCAAGTCCGTGGCATTGTGAGCATTGCACCAAATACACCGACTCGCCCATAGCTTTTAGCGTAGTGCTATCGGCGTTTGCATAGGTTTTTTCAAATTTAGCGTTGTGCGCCTTTACCTCATCGTTATACTCGCCGATTTGTGAGTAAGAATTTAGCGGATAAGCGATGAAAAAATACACTAACGCATAGACAAACATCAAAACAAAACATATAGCCCAGCCTTTTGGCAAGCCATTTTTTAGCTCGGCAATTCCGTCAAAATCTTCGCCAGTTGTCTCGGTAGTTTCGTTTAAGCTTTTACTTTGACCAGCATATTTTTTAACGATAAAAGCCGTAACTGCGACAAGTATAAACGACGCTATCAGCGCCGCAACATTAACATTATCGCTTAAATTTAGCCATTTCATATCATTTTCCTTTTTCTTCTTTCGTAGGTGTGCGAGACTCTATGATTTCACTGCCAAGCTCATCATCAAGCGCCAAATTTGCATACTTTTCGTAGTTTCTGCGCCCTGTTTTTTCAGAGTGTTTCAAATGAAACCAGTATCCATAAACTCCAAGGCAGGCCAATATGACAAAAGCTATAAAGCCATAAGCTTGTAACTCTCTAATGAAATCAGCACTCATCGCAAACCCCTATTTTAAGCTATTTAAATATGCTATTAACGCAACGATTTCGCGTATTTCGCCGTTTTTAAATGCCGCTTTGACATCTTCGTCGCGCATATCATTTACGATTGCCTCAGCCTCTGCCATCATTTCAGCTTTATAGCTTTCGAAATTTGACATAGCGTCCTTGCTAGGATCAGCTTCGAGCTTTGGTGCGCCAGCTGTATCATAAGGGACATTGAAGGCTTTTTTAATCGTCAAAGCCTCAGCGTAGGCTGTTTGCATATCTGCGTTTTTCTTAAACATAGATTTGTATGCAGGCATGATTGATTTGCCGACTAGGACTTTTGGATCTTTCATGTGAGTTTCATGCCAGCCTGTGGTTCTGTTGCGTCCGACCCTAGCAAGATCTGGACCAGTTCTTTTCGAACCCCACAAAAATGGTCTATCATAAGCAAATTCGCCACTTTTTGAATAATCGCCATATCTGTCTGTCTCTGATTTAAACGGACGGATAAGTTGTGAGTGGCAGGCATTACAGCTCTCTTGTATATAGACATGGCGACCAGCGAGTTGCAAAACAGTATATGGTTGTTTGCCCTCGATTGGACGAGCGCTATTAGCAAAATCTGGCAAAATCGTAACGATACCAGCATAAGCGATGACTACAAAAACACCAACCGCAAAAAAGAACGGATTTTTTTCTAACCAACTAAACATCTTTCTCTCCTTACGCAGCCATAGGTGAAGCGCTTCTAGGCTCTTGGTCTAAGCTTCTGCCTGCGCGAATAGACATCAAGATATTATATACAAACATACACAAACCTATGAAGTATAATAAACCACCAATCGCTCTAATCCAATAATAAGGAACTAGCGCGCTAACTGTATCTATAAATGAGTATAGCAAGTTGCCATAATCATCAGTTGCTCTCCACATCATACCTTGTGTGATACCAGCAATCCACATTGAGCTGAAAAATAGCACAACGCCTGTTGTTTGGATCCAAAACTGAGCTGTCATTAAAGATTTTGAATAAAGCTCTCTTTTAAACATTCTAGGCACCATGTGATACATAGCAGCGATTGTCATAAATCCAACCCAGCCAAGTGTGCCGTCATGGACATGTCCTGGGATCCAATCTGTAAAGTGCGCTAGGGCATTTACTGATTTGACAGAAAGAATCGGACCTTCCAAAGTAGAGAATAGATAAAAAGTAGAAGCCAAAATCATAAATTTGATTAGCGGGCTCTCTCTTAGCTGATTCCACTCGCCTCTCATTGTAAGGAGCATATTAATACCTGTTCCCCAAGACGGCAAAATCAAAACTACTGAAAAGACAGAACCCATAGTCTGAACCCAATCAGGAACTGGACCGTGAATAAGGTGGTGACCGCCAGCCCATAGGTAGATAAACATCAATCCCCAAAATGAGAACAAAGATAGTTTATATGAGAAAATCGGCTGACCGCTCTCTTTTGGCAAGAAATAATAAATTTCAGCGATAATCGCTACGGTAAATACGAACGCAACGGCGTTGTGACCGAACCACCATTGAACCATAGCGTCGTTTGTGCCAGCATACATTGATACAGAGTGTATCCAGCTACCCATGCCAGTAAGCAATCTAGTTGGGATTTCCATGTTGTTAAACAAATATAGCATAGCAACGCCAAGGAAGGTAGCGATATAATACCAAACAGAGATATAAAGCGTTTTTTCGCGTCTGATACCGATTAGACCAAAAATGCTAATTCCCCACAAAACCCACACGACAACAACCAAAATATCGATAGGCCACTCTAACTCAGAATACTCTTTTGATGTCGTAACGCCAGCCAAAAGCGAAACCACAGCGAGTAAGATGATTAGGATATAAATCACAAAGTGCAATTTACCCACGCACATCAAAAATTTTGATTCGCTCATCGATGCTTTTAAAACTCTCTGTCCTACATAATACCATGTAGCCCAAATTCCAGATAGCATAAAACCATAAATGACACCATTTGTGTGTAATGGTCTAAGTCTGCCAAATGTACCATACTCTCCAAGCAAGTAGTTAAGATCTGGATATGCTAGCTGAAATGCTATAAGCGTGCCTATAAGCATACCGATGATACCAAATGCAAGAGTAGAATACAAAAACAATTTCGCCACTGTATAATCGTAGCTTAGCATCTTGCCACTGCGTAATGCCTGTTCAGGATTCATAAAACCCTCCTTTAAAATTTGGTTAAAAGTCGAGAAACTTTATGGAGGATTATAAGAGTTAATAAGTTTTAAAAAGCTTAAATTTGACTTTTTATTAACTTTTTGTTTGCAAAAGTTTTAAAGATGTGACATTTTTATCAACAAAAATTTTACTCTTTTTTAGATTCGATTTTATAGCCCAAACTTGGGATATTTTTGATAACATCTGCGCCGATTTTATCTCGAATTCGTTTGATAAAAGTTCTGATTGCCACATCTGAGACCGAGTTGTCGTTCGCCCAGACATATCGTTTAATCTCTTCGTGCAAGACCAAAGTATCGATTCGCGAGACCAAAAGCGAAATAAAGGCTAACTCTTTTTTCGTAAGTGAAATTTCCTCTTCGCCGTGAGTTAAGACCCTTTTTAGCGGATCAAAGCTATATCCGCCTGAAATTTCTACCACGCTGCTGACGCTAAGTTTCGCGCTCATTAGGCTTTTTATCGCTTCTTTAAATTCTTCCATATCAACAGGTTTTATGAAGTATTTGGCTACACCTGCCTCGATTGCCCCTAGAAGCTGAGCCTTCTCGCTAAATCCGCTAAGCACGACAACTGGGGTATCTGGGGAGATTTGTTTGATTTGGCGTGTCATTTCAAGCCCGTCTTCGATAGGCATCAAAATATCTGTAACGACCAAATTTGGATTGTATTTTTTAAATTTTTTAAGTCCCTCTACGCCGTCTTTGGCCTCATAGACATTTTTAAAAATTCCTTCAAATGTATTTCTTAGAGAGTTTCTCATCTTACTCTCATCTTCGACCAACAATATGCTTAAATTTTTTAAAATATCACTCATAAAACGCCCCTTAAAATGTAATTTGTCATTTTTTCAAAATTTAACTTATATAAGACTTAAAAAATTTATCTTGTGAGAATAAATCCACAATAAGCCCAATAAATTCCAAAAATAATTATGATAAATGAAGAGATATAAAGCATAGCGCGCGAAAATTTTGCGCTGATGAAATTCGCCACGCCACCAAAAGCTAATAGCGCAGGCAAGGTAGATAATCCAAAAACTGCCATTACAAGCGCGCCCTGCATGGCATCGTGGCTCATTATCGCCATGGCTAGGTAGGTATATACTAGCCCGCATGGCAAAAGTCCGTTTAAAAACCCAAGCAGACAAAACCCCAAAATATCCTCCCTGCCAAGGGCGAATTTCATAGGTTTGGCTAAAAAAAGATTATAAATTTTTTGATTTTCGATAAATTTTAAAAGTGCGCCCCGTTTTAGTAGGGCAATCCCAAAAATAATTAGCAAAATTCCCACGCCAAACTGCATAAAACCAGCCGTTTTATCGCCAAAAACTATGACCGAGCCAAATGCCCCACCAAGTGCGCCAAGCATGATATAAGCGCAAATTCTACAAATTTGATAAACAAGCGAGAAAAAAAACGCCCTAGCAGGGCTAAGGCTAGATAATTTTGCGTTATAAGCTATCACAAAGCCCCCGCACATGCCAATGCAGTGCGTCAAGCTCAGCATTAGCGTGGCGGGTATGATAGCAAAAAAACTAATCATAAAATTTCTAAAAATTCTTTGAAAATGTATTTGCTTTCGTTTGGTCCGGCACTCGCTTCTGGGTGGTGTTGGACTGAAAAAACAGGGTAGTTTTTGTATCTCACGCCCTCGATTGTGCCGTCAAATAGATTTCTGTGCGTGATATCGCAAATCTCAGCTATGGATTCTGGCACATTGTAGTTGTGGTTTTGCGCTGTGATTTCGATAGATTTGTTAAACAAATTTTGCACAGGGTGATTTGCGCCGTGCTGGCCAAATTTGAGTTTGTATGTCTCATAGCCCATAGCGTTTGAGAGAAGCTGATGACCAAGGCAAATGCCAAAAATCGGAATCCTAGCCTCGATTATCTCTTTGATTTGCGCGATTTCATCTTTTAGCATTTTTGGCTCGCCAGGACCGTTTGATAAAAATACGCCGTGAATTTCGCCAGAGTTAAATTTATCAATCAGCGTTTTTGCCTTAGTATTATACGGGAAAACTTCCACGCTAAGGCCCAAATCGCAAAGCTCATTTAGGATATTTCGCTTCACACCATAATCCATTACGGCGATTTTTTTGCCATTTTTTTTCGGCGTGCTATAAGCGCCTTTATTCGCGTCCCAATGACCTTTTTCGTGGATATATGGGGTTTTGGTGCTTACAATGCTGACATAATTGACCTCTTCAATCCTAGCTGAGTCTTGGAGAGCTTTTTTCAAGGTTTCCTTGTCGCTGATTTCAGTCGAGACAAAAACCCGCAAATTTCCCTCATCGCGGAGCATTTTTGTAAGATACCTCGTATCTATATCATATACGCCAAATTTGCCGTTTTTGATGAAATACTCTTCTAAATTTTGCTCGGATCTGAAATTTGAGGGAGTGTTGTTAAACTCGCGGATGAAAATTCCACTAGCGTGAATTTTGCCACTCTCCTCATCGTCGCTGTTCGTGCCTACAATGCCGATTTCTGGCATAGTGAATACTATAAACTGCCCAGCATAGCTAGGATCTGAGATGATTTCTTCATATCCTGTAATAGAGGTGTTAAATACAAGCTCACCAAAGGCACTTCCACCCTTGCCAAACGCCTTTGCCTCCAAAAACACGCCGTTTTCTAAATAAACATACGCTTTCACAGCATACCTCTTTTTTTAAGCTCTTTTTCGTAAGTTTGCGCAAACACAAGCTCGTATTCCTCGGTGCCTGGGATTAGCTTTTTGCCATGTCCTTGCATGAGTTCATAGACATCTTCTTCGATTTTTTTGTAAATTTTCAAATACCCCTCGATTGAGTTGTAAATGATAGTTTTGATGCGGTTTTCGCTCACTTGATAATCTACTAAATTTTTCTTCCAAATCGTCTCTAAAATTTCATGCGAGATATTTGAGTATCTATCCTCGAAAATCAGCTCGAAATTCTCTTGTGCGGCGAGTTTGCGCTTGATGAGCCAAAACATATCTTTTTTATTTACATTCATTTCGTCAAATTCATCGATTCTCTCGTCCATTAGCTCATTTGCGCGCTCGTCTATGGCTTTTTCTTTTTGCAAATCAGTTTTGATGATTTCTGAGGCTACCTTGGCTATGGGCTCGACGCCAGAGCTAAGCGTAACCATGCCAGAATTTAATATATCTATCGCAATTTTTTGCGCTATGTATGGAACATGTGCTAGTTGTATTCGCATTATCCGCCTTTCTTATAATATAATTGTATCTGTTCGCTCAGGGCTAGTAGAGATAAATCCTACCTTTGTGCCTGTTAGTTCCTCGATTTTTCTAATATAATTTTGCGCATTTTGTGGCAAATCTTCAAATTTATTAATTCCTTTTACGCTATCCCAGCCCGGCATTTCCTCATATACAGGCTCTACCACGCCAAGCTCGATTGGGAAATAATCAATCACTTCGCCATTTATTTTGTATGCTTTGCAAATTTTAATACTCTCAAATCCGTCTAAAACATCTAGTTTCATAAGGGCAAATTTATCAATTCCGTTGATTCTAGATGTGTATTTCGCCGCTACGCCGTCAAACCACCCACATCTGCGTCTTCTACCTGTCGTAGTGCCAAACTCATGTCCGATTTCGCATAATTTATCGCCATACTCATCTTTGGCCTCTGTTGGGAAAGCGCCGTTTCCTACGCGCGTAGTATAGGCTTTAACGATTCCGATGACCTCGCCAACATCTTTTGGCGCTAAGCCAAGACCTGTGCAAGCCCCAGCTGCGATAGTCGAAGAGCTAGTCACATACGGATATGTGCCGTGATCGATATCTAGCAAGCTTCCTTGTGCGCCCTCTACAAGGACTTTTTTATCATAATCAAGCGCCTTCCAAATCATATTAGTTGTGTTTGCGATATATGGTTCTAGCACAGATTTGTAGCGTTTGATTTCCTCGTAAATTTCCATTTTATCAGGAATTTTGATATTTAAACTCTCGAAAAGTTGCGCCCTGCTCGCAAAATCCCTAACTAGGGCTTCTGTTAATTTCTCTGGCTCTAAAAGCTCGATTATGCGGTGTCCTGTGCGCGAAATTTTATCCGCATACGCAGGTCCGATACCCTTGCCTGTGGTGCCAATAGCCTTATCACCTTTTAATTTTTCCTTAGCTTGGTCGATTAGTGAGTGATACTCTAAATTTAAAAACGCCTTTTCGCTAATAAAAAATCTACCCTTCAAATCCCCAAATTGCGCCATTTCAGTGATTAAAACATCAGGGTTAATGACCACGCCATTTCCGATGATATTTATGATATTTTTGTGCAAAACACCGCTTGGGACTAGGTGAAGCGCGTATTTTTCGCCATTTACGATGATTGTATGACCGGCGTTGTGTCCGCCGCAGCTTCTGCATACGAAATCGTAATTAGCACTAATCATATCTACGATTTTACCTTCCCTCATCGCCCCATTGAGCGCCTACGATTACATCAACCTTACTCATGTTTAATCCTTTATCATTAATTTTTCTATCAATGCATCAACCAAAAGTGCAAAACCACTCGACTTCAATCCGTCAATCTCATAATTTCCGCCATTGCAAAGCACGCTATTTTCGTCTAAAAATCTAAAAAATAGCGCCTTGTAATAGCGCATTTTTGAATAATACAAAAGTGAAACTCTGATATTTTTATACTCTACGCCTAAATTTAAAATTTCATCTAAACAAGGCTTGATCTCCTCTGGGACGATTTTTCGTAAATTCTCCACATCGTCCAAATTTGTCGCACGCGCTGTTTTAGATAGCCAGTCGCAGTTTTGAGCCAAAATCGTCTCGATCTCGCCCTTTTCAAAAACGCTAATCGGTAAATTTAGTATTTCGCAAATTCGCTTTGGAATTTCGATATTGCTTAGTTGCAAAACAGGTTCTAAGCTAAATTCTCTAAAAATTTCTATTGCGATTTTTATCGCCAAGGCTAGGTTGCTCTCATCTATTAACTCTGCGCCGATTTGGTAAAATTCCTCGCTAGGGTATTTAAATGTAGGCTGGATATAAAAAAGTCTTTTTAGGCTTTCATCTTTTAGTCTTCGGCGCACGATTCGCACGACATCGACCGTGCTATCGGCACGGAGTGCGATTTCGTGGTTGCTAGGATCAGAAAATTTCAAAAGCTTCGCCCCAGCCACGCTTAAATGCTGATGATACGAAAAATATGGCGTGAGAATTTCGCTAAATCCGTGATTTTCTAAAATTTTACTAGCTTTGTTTTCGAGTTCTCTTTTTAGTTTTGCGCTTGTGCCAAAATATAGGCGCGAACCATTTGGTATTTCGTGATCAAAGTCCGCACTGACGCTATTTATCATGATTCCTCCAAATTTAGTATAAACTTATCTACTCGCGCTTTGTATTTTGTAATGAAGTTTTGTAAATCTTCAAATTCAAGCGCAAGAATATCCAAAATTTGCTTATTAATTTCTGTATTTAGCATAAATTTATGGCTTGTGGATTTTTCGATTCTGGTTTTAATCTCTTTGATTTCTTCTTGGAAAACTTCAAAGCGAAGATCGGTGATATCGCCGTGTTCTGCGTTTTCTAAAAATTCAAGCGCGATATTTTTGTAATCAAGGGCAATCAAAAAGTTTTCAAACTCATCTTTTGTGATTGGCTTAGCACCCTTGGCCTCTTTTAGTTTGGCGATGATAGCGGTGATTTCTCTTCTATCGACGGCCTTTCCGAGGAAATTTCCTTGCATAAAATTAAATTTGAAATTTTTAAGCAAACGGCGTGAGAGCGCATTTTCGATACCCTGTGCGCCTAGTTTTTCAAATTTCAGCTCGCCGCGCAAGTATTTCACCAAATCTAGCAGATTTTTTATACCTTCACGCTTTTTGGCGACATCTAGGCAGAGCCTCATATCGATTTTAATGATATCAAAAGGCATACCTTTTAGGTATTTTGAATTTTGGTGATTTGCATTATTTAGAGCAAATTTAATGCCAAAATCAGCGTATCTTTGTCTAATGAGTTTGAAATCAGTCGCGGTTCTGTCGTTAAAATCGGTGATTTCAAACATAAATAGCTCAGTCTTTGGCGCGTATTTTTCTATCGCGCGCGAAGCAAAATGGTAAAATTCATCGCTTTTTAGCACTTCTAGGCTGATATTTATCGAGCAGAGAGAATTTGTCTCTTTGTTAAATTTCAACATTTGCGTAAATGAAAATTTAGAGATTAAAATTTCAAGTTTCGGCTCTCTGATATCAAATAAAAAGTCGCTAGGTAGCAAAACGCCCAAATTTTCGCGTCGCCAACGAAGCAAAAGTTCGTAGCCATAAATTTTGTCTTTATCATCGATGATAGGCTGATAAAGCATGAAAAATTCGTTATTTTCGATAGATTTTTTCAGCCTTTCCTCGCTGATTTGTAAATCATCGAAATTCTCTTTATCAAAGATACAATATCTATTTTTTCCGCTCGTTTTAGCGCGATACATCGCCCGATCTGCCCTGCTTAAAAGCTCGTTAAAATCGATTTCTTCGCTTCCGTCGTAAAACGCCGCACCCACGCTCACGCTCGCACTTACCTCGTTGCCGTCAAGATTAAATTTTTTATTCGCAATTCCTAAAAGTCGCTCTAATAGCGCGTGCGCTGCTTTTTCGTCTTTCAAATCCCCGATAATCGCGCCAAACTCATCTCCACCAAGTCTGGCTAAAATATCGCCCTTGCGAAGTAGGTTATTCATAGTCTTGCTGACTTCTTGCAAAAACAAATCCCCCACATCGTGGCCGAAATTATCATTAATCGCCTTAAATCCGTCAAAATCTATAAATAGCACAGCCGCAAGCCTGTTTTGTTCCTTTGCCGCGCTTAGATACTCGCCCGCTGCGTTCATAATGTAGATTCTATTTGGCAAGCCTGTGAGCGCGTCGTGGTGAGCGATTTTGACAAGCTCGCTCTCTTTTTTCTTAATCTCAGAAATTTCGTTAAACATTAAAATATAGTTGCTTACCACGCCAAATTCATCTTTTATCGCGATAGCCGAAAACAGCGCAGGGAAATCATCGCCGTTTTTCTTGACGCAGTAAATTTCATCTGTATAGCTTAGGCTCTCTTTGTCAAGCTTTTCCTTGATTTCGCCCATTATACCGCCGTCGTGATCTACTCTGAAATACTCTGGCACCTCGCCCACGACATCGGTTTCGCTAAATTGCATAATCGTATAAAACGCCCTATTTGCGCGGATAATCCTACCAATATCATCTGTGATGACAATCGCCTCTAACGACCTTAAAAATACATTTGAATTTAAATTTAGCTCAGCTTCAATGTCTTTTTTAGTGGTGATATCCTCGATAGTAGCGACGATTTCTTCGGCACCGCCACTTCTTTTTTCTTTTTTGCTAGCATATCCTTGCAGGCTAATCCACGCGTATTTTAGCTCAGCATTTCCTTGATCGCTATCGCTTAGCTCGTCATTTAGCTTGATTCTGATTTCGCATGAAATCTCATCGCTTATGCCTAGCTTGCATTTGTTAAGTTCGTCGTTAAATTTCTTCAAATCCACATAGTAAATTTTCGCTACGAAATCGCCTATACTCATCTCTGTATCGACGCTGGCTTCCTTACTACCTAAAATCTCCATATACTCTTTGCTAAGCATGATTTTTTTAGCTAGCAAATCAATCGTGCATGGGCTATACGATCTGGTTTTTAAAAGCTCTTCGTTGCTTTTCATATCTGATTTAAGTTTGTTGATTTCCATGAGCTTATCGTGTATGTTGGTAAAATACATAACGACTTTGCGCTCTTTTTTATACAGACAAATCGTAATCTCATAAAACGCTCTAATCGAATTTCTATGCAAAATCGGATAAACCCGCTTAGTAACCTCGTTATTTTGCCTAGTATCACTCATAAGGTTTCTTAGCTCGTTTTGCAAAGAATCGGCGTCGCTTTTTTGAAATAAGCTCCAAAAATATGTTTTGCCCTCTAAAATTTGAGTATTTTCATATCCCCAAATTTCACGCGAACTAGCGCTGACATCGATTATTTCGCCACCTTTGATGACTACGGTTACGATTGGGGCGTCATTTAGATATTTATACTTTTCTTTGGTATCGGTGTAAAATTTGCGGTATTTTGAAGCATCAAGTAGGACATAAAGCACCAAAATATCCTCGCCATTGCGCACAAAGGTCTTTTTGATATACATATCCTTTTTGCCGTTTGGGGTATCGTGCGTGTGGATAACATAATTTTCTTTGGTGTAAAGTGAAATTTGGCTTTGGCGGGCGTTTTCATACAGCGAAGTCGCTTCTAGCGTAAAGATATTTTTGCCCACGATATCATCGCCGTAAAGCTCCTTGGCTCTAAGGCTAGCGTTGTTTATCATGCCATTTGTGTTTTCGACGCTAAAAATCATTAGCGAGCTTTTTTTCAGCGCGTCGATAAATGTGAAATCCACCTTGCTAGCCCTGCCCGAATACTGCACGCTTTCATCGAGTTTTTGCGCGATTTCTAAAATTTGATCTAGTGCGCCCATGGTTTCGATTTTGGTCGCTGTGGATTTATACACACCGCCTGAAACCGAGCTGTGAAGCAGGTGCAAAGGATCGAAAATTCGGCGTTTTAAAAATTTGTAATTTAACAAAGTGATTAGCAAATACAAAAACAAAAACCCAAGCGCTAGCAAAACCAAAAGGTTTTTTAGGCTTAGATATTCTTTTAAATTTTTGCTTATCATTATGAAATTGTTAGAATCGTCAAATTTCTCAAAATAGACAAATTTGCGCTCGCCAAGGCTTTTTAAAATTTTGAGTTTTTTCTCGCCTTCAAAATCAAATCTATTTGTATAAAGTGCGAAAATATCGTTTGTGATATTAAAAATTTCGCCATCTTTGTTAAAAAGCAAAATTTCGCCAAGGCCGGTAAATTTGTCATTTAGCGAGGTTGTGTTTACAAAGGCTATCAAAAATGTATTTGCCTCGACCTTTTGGATCAAAAAATATCTATTTGCGCCATTAATCGGCATGAAGCGCGATATATAGCGGTTGTCTTTGATTTTTGAGATAAAATTATCAAGCCTAATCTCGCCCAAATTTGACATAGCCGAATCATTAAAATACGAAGCTATAACCTCGTCTTGATTACCCACAGCCCTGACATAAAAAATCGCGTCGAAATTTTGCTTTTGTAAGGCTGTATGCTCGATAAGACGGAAATACAAGGTTCTTCTTGCATACTCGTTTTCGGTTTTTAAACCTTGATAGGTTTTGAGGTTTTCAGATAAAATTTGAAGTTCGCTAAAAAGCTCGGCGTTGCGGTCTTTTACAGCGTTTTTTGCTACGCTTAATTTGGTAGAAAGCTCGGCTTGGATATTTGAGCCCACAAAGCCAAAAATGCAAAAAACAAGCGCGAAAATAGCCAAAATTCCAAGAATCAAAGCTATAAAAAATCGTTTGGTTATTACTCTTTTATCTTCCATTTTTATGCCAAAAATTTAAATTTTTCGCGCCATTTTAGCAAAAAAGTGATTAAAGTCTTATTTTATTTGACCTTTCTCCCAAAAAATGCATAGCCAAAAGCACCAAAAAGCTAAAAATCAGCATAATCGCCGAGTATAAATGCGCGCTGGTAAAATCCAAAATTTCAGTCGCCTCATAAATCGCGATCGAAGCTACCTTGGTCTGCTCGTTCACAGAGCCCCCTATCATCAGCACCACGCCAAACTCTCCCATAGTGTGCGCGAAGCATATCACCACAGCACTTATCAAGGACGGCTTCATCGCTGGTAGTAGCACCCTAAAAAGCGTAGCAAAAAAGCCCTTGCCTAGCGACCACGAAGCGTGGCGAAGCGAGATTGGAAGCGAACGAAAGCCACTAAGCATTGGCGAAAACATAAATGGTAGAGAGTAAATACAGCTTGCAATCACCAAACCGCTGAAATTAAAGACAAATCGCACACCAAAATTTTCATCGAAAAACCTGCCAAGCGTCGAATACGGCGATAAAAACACAAGCAGATAAAATCCAAGCACGCTTGGTGGAAGCACGAGTGGAAGCGAAATGACGCTTTCGATCACGCTTTTGGCGCGAAACTCCCTATACGCCATAAAATATGCCAAAAACAGGCAAATCCAAAACAGAGTAAATGTCGTCACCACCGAGAGTTTAAGCGAAATCAAAAACGGCGTGAGGTCTAAATTTCGTAAAGCTTCAATCATTGTTTTCCTCGATTTTTTTCAAATTTATATTAAAGGCCTTTGCGCCCACGCTCACGCTATCGCCCACGCGCAAATCCCTAGCCTCGCTCACGCTTAAAACCACTTCGCAAAGCTGAGCTCCAACAGCGATTATAGCGATATTTACGCCACCTGCTTCGCGCAAAGCAACCACCTTGCCACGAAAGCTAAATTTTTGCGAACCGCTAGTTTGCAAGAAAATTTCACTTGGCGAACCCTCGCGCACAAGGCTTCCATTTTTTAGCTCATACACACGCTCGCACAGCCTGTAAATCTCGCTGATATCGTGGCTGACAAGGATAATTGTAGGGCGAAATTTCTCATGGATTTTTTTGAGATAGTCTTGGATTTTTTCACGGATTTTATAATCTAGCGCCGATAACGGCTCATCAAGTAGCAAAATTTCTGGGCTTTGCATGAGCGCGCGAGCCAGTGCCACGCGCTGTTTTTGTCCGCCAGAGAGCTGCGAAATAGCGAAATTTGCGTATTTTTCAAGCTCTAAAAATTTTAGCATTTCGCCCGCTTTTTGCAAATCTTTTTTGGCAAAAAGTAGATTTTCTATCACGCTCATATTCTCAAAAAGCGCGTAGTCTTGGAACAAAAAGCCGATTTTTCGCTGCTTAGCATGCATAAATTTTCGCCCATTATCTAGCGTGATTTCGCCGTTTGTAATCGCCCCGCTATCTATTTTCATAAAGCCAGCAAGTAGCCTTAAAATCGTGGTTTTACCAGATCCGCTAGCCCCATACAGACAGACAAAGGCGCCCTTTTTTATCTCTAAATTCACGCTGATTTTAAAATTTTCGTTTAGCCGTTTTTCGCAATCAATCTTAATCATAAATTTTCTCTATAAAAATCGCGCTTGCATTTGCATAAATGTAAATTTTATCGCCCACGCAAAGCCCTAAATTTCGCACGCTCTGTGTGGTTGCGATAATGTCAAATTCTAAATTTTGCCCGCTTTTGCAAAAGCTTAAATTTGATAAAATTTCGCCAAATTTAATATCTGAAATTTTGGCGCAAATTTCATTTTCTGCCGAAATTTCGCATTTTTTGCGCGCCAAAAAAGCCTGCGTCGCTTTCAAGCCAATTTCTACGCCAGATCCCACACTAATGGGCTTTGGGAGTTCTAAAAAAACTCCACAAAGCCCGTGAGAGAAAAGAATTTTATAAATTCCCTCGCTCGCTAAAATTTGCTCTACCCTAACTCTCAAAACTCATATCCGTATTTGGCGAAAATTTCCCTGCCCTTATCGCTTAAAATAAAGTCATAAAATGCCTTTGCTTCGGCGTTGTTTTGGGCTTTTTTAAGTATTACCATGCCTTGCGCGATTGGCTCGTAAAGCGAGCTAGGCACAAGCACGAAATGTTTGCCCTCCTCGCACGGCGCACCTGCGCAACCGCCCTCTTTCATTTTTGGCGCATACATCGCACTTGCTGCCACAAAGCCGATATCTGCCGCGCTTAGCGCCTGAGTTAGGGCTTCACCGATTGATTTAGCCTCGACAATTTTTCCTTTTACGCTATCAAAAATTTCAGCCTTTTGCATAGCTTCCACGCTAGCAGTGCCGTAAGGGGCTGTTTTTGGGTTTGCGATAGAAATCGTTTTTACCTTTTCGTCTTTTAGCGCGTCAAGCCCTTTCCCTAGATCCACGCCACGCACGCTAAACATCGCTACTTTGCCCTTGGCGTAAGTTTGCGCCTTTGCCGTAGCAAAACCAGCCTCAAACAAATCATCGGCAAATTTCATATCAGCTGCCATAAAAATATCAAATGGTGCGCCGTTTTTGATCTGCGTATTTAGCGCGCCACTTGCGCCAAGACTCACATTTAGCTTAGTATCTGGGTTTAGCTTTTCGAACTCAGCCTTAATCTCGTCAAAAGCGTAAGTCGTATTCGCAGCCGCTGCGATAGATACCTCGCCCGCATTTAGCACGCCACATAGCGCAAGAGCGCACAAAAAAAACTTTTTTTTCATATATTCTCCTTTAAAATGAAATTGATTAAATTTTAAAATATAAGCTTTAAAATCACACGCCGATAATGATATCATCGGGCTCTATGCACGCCATCACCTCATCGCCCACGCCCAAATTTAGCTCATTTGCGCTTTTGCGCGAAATTATGGCGATTATGTTTTGATGACCTGCGGTATCAAGGCAAATTTGAGCGTTTTTAATGCCGATTTTGACATCACTGATTTTGCATTTCACGCCGCTACGCTCGCCCAAATTTTCGCCTTTTAAAATTTTCACACTTGGGGCTTTGAATATTAGCAAAACCTCTTTGCCAGGCCTTAATTCTAGGTTTTTTTCACTTTCGATTGTGATTTGTGCATCTAGCTTCTGGCCACCTGAGAGCGTGAGCGTGATTATGCTATCGACCGCGCCTCTGCTAATCTCGCTAATTACGGCGTTTAATTGATTTCTGGCTGAGAGTTTTATGCCAATTCGCTCCAAGGCGATTAAATTTTCATCGCTGATATCATCGGCCTTTAAAATTTGCTCCAAAAAGCTATCGCCGACCCTGCTGATGATATCATAGGAGCGAATTAGGCTTTTAGCGTAGTCAGTGAGCTCCGAGCCACTATTTTTTTTCGAGCCTTGCGCGCGAGAAATCAGAGGCTTTTTACTGGCGTTGTTTATCAAATTTAGGCTATCCCAGCAGTTTTTGTAACTAATGCCGATTTTTTGGGCGGCTTTGGTGATTGATTTAGTCTCATCGACAGCTTTTAGCAAGGCGATATGGCGTGAAATCAGCGTCGTATCCTTGCTAAGATAAAGTTCTAGCGCAAATTTAGCGTTCATAAATTTTCCTTTTTATTTCATTTACTTTTTGTGATTTTGTCTGTATAAAATAATATATTTAAAAAGCTTAAAAATACCTTTTTATGGGATTTTATTTCATTATTTTAATTTTAATTTCACACATAGACAAAAATTTACTTAAATTTTGTAAAATCGCCCTTTCGATTAAATTTAAAAGGATAAGGGTTGAAATTTCATAGAGCTTTTTTATGCGCCGTTGCATGTAGCTGTGCGCTGTATGCCACCGATACTAGCGCTGAGATTGATGAGTTTGACGCCGAGTATAGTCAAAAGGAAGTTTTTGATCCGCTAAGTGGCTATAACCGCGTAATGACGGGCTTTAACGATGTGTTTTACCGCTATTTGGTGACACCTGTGGCCACAGGCTATGATTATGTCATGCCAGATCCCATACAAGGGGCGTTTGCGAACTTTTTCCACAATCTAATGTATCCAATGCGCCTGACAAACAACCTTTTACAGGGCAAATTCGAAAACTCATGGGACGAGACAAAGAGATTTTTGATAAACACTACAATCGGTTTTGCTGGGCTTAGCGACGCAGCGACCTTACATTTTAACATACCGCGCCACGATGAGGATTTCGGGCAGACACTAGGATACTGGGGCGTGCCAGCAGGACCACATATCGTCTGGCCGATACTAGGGTCTAGCAACCTGCGCGATACTTTCGGGCTTGTGGGCGACTTTTTCACCAATCCGGTAAATTACATCGATGATAACACCGTAAGTATGTCGGTAAATGCGTTTAGGATTTTTAACGATTACTCTCGCGATCCTGAATTTTACGAGAAAATGACAAGCGGGGCTGTGGATTTATACCCATTTTTACGCGATGCTTATGAGCAAAGCAGAGAACAAAAAATAAAGGAATAAAAATGAAATTTTTTAAAATTTTAACTTTGGCGTTTTTGCTTTTTAGTTTTTCACACGCTATTAGCGACGCTGATATCGAGCCAGTAATGAGCCAAAAGGTCGCCACAGCAGTTTCGATTATGAGGGACGGCGCGCTCGCAAAGGACGCAAAACCAGCCAAAATTTTCGCCCTATTTGACGAGTATTTTGACTATAAACAAATGGCAAAACTATCCCTTGCCAAGCATTATGCGAACCTTTCAGACGCCCAAATCGCCGAGTTTAACAAAGCTTACGAGGCGCATTTGAAACGCTCATTTATTGATAAACTCTCGCTTTATACCGACCAAGATATGAAAATTTTAAGCAAAGAAGCTCCAAGCGATAAAAGACGCGTGCTAAAAACGCAAATCATCGGCGAAGAGAAAAATTACGCAATAGATTTTAAATTTTTCCCAAATAACGGCGATTGGCGCATTTACGATGTCGATATCGTGGGTGTTAGCCTAATCCAAACCTACCGCTCACAATTTGGCGATGTCGCGCAAAATTTGGGCTTTGACGAGCTATTAAAACGCCTTAATGCGACCGTAATCGAAAGTGGCAAATAACGCTTGAAACGCATTTTTCGCTTAATTGTCAAATTTCCAAAGAGCGTTTTAGCTATATTTAGCGCTCTTGCGCTCTTTTTTGGTTATTTTTGCACACATTTAGAAATCGACGCTTCGAGTCAAACCCTGCTTTTAGAAAACGACAAGGATTTAGAGATTTGGCGCGAAGTTAGCGCGCGATATGCTACACCGAATTTTTTCGTCGTAGCATACACCCCCTCGCAAGACTTGCTAAGCAAACAGACACTATCAAACATAGCAGAGCTTAACGCCAAATTTAGCGCGCTAGATTTCGTTGATAGCGTGGTGGATTTGGGAAATGTGCCACTTTTGTTAAACAAAAAGGGCGATTTGAGCGAGCTTTTAAAACATATCCCCACGCTAAAAGACGCAGATATCGACCTAGCCGCTGCTAAGCGTGAGCTACTAACTAGCCCATTTTACGCTTCAAATTTAGTCAGCGCAGATTTTGGCACGACTGGAATTTTGATAAATTTAAAACCAGAGAAAAAATACGAAGAGCTACTTCGTGCGCGAGATAGTGCGAAAAACGCCCTAAATTTGGCAAAAAAATCAAATTTGGCGAATTCCGAAATTTCAAATTTAAAGCAAAATTTAAAACTTGCCGAGCAAAATTTCAAAGCTTACAGAGATGAACTTCGTATCAAAGACCACGAAAATTTACAAAACCTTCGAGCCATAATCGCCGAATTTTCTAGCGCGCACCCTAGCGAGCGGCTGTTTTTGGGCGGTATAAATATGATAGCCGATGATATGATAAGCTATGTCAGAAACGACCTTAGCACTTATGGTGTGGGCGCGCTGGTGCTCTTGCTAGCGTGCTTTTGGCTCTTTTTTAGGCAAGCGAAATTCATAGTGCTTCCGCTTATCATTTGCGCTTACTCGGTAATGATCAGTAGCGGGCTTTTCGGCCTTTTGGGCTTTGAAATCACCGTAATTAGCTCAAATTTCATCGCCCTTGTGCTAATCATCACGGTTTCTGTGTGTATCCACCTAATCGTAGCTTACCGCGAATACAGCGCCAGATTTCCTAGCTTTTCGCAACGCCAGCTAGTATATGCGGTCTTGCGCGAGCGGGCTAAGCCATGCTTTTTTGCGATTTTTACCACAATAGTGGGATTTATGTCGCTAATTTTCTGCGATATTAAGCCTGTGATTTCGCTAGGAATTATGATGAGCGTGGGAATTGCGTGCTCGCTAGTCGTGGTGTTTTGCCTCTTTGGCGCGGTGATGAGCATATCTAGGCGCACGCATAATAATCGCAGTTTTGAGAAGCAGTTTCGCTTCACCCATTTTTGTGCGAATTTAGCCCTAAATCACAGAGGCAAAATTTACACAGTTTGCGCGCTAGCTGTTTTGGCTGGGATTTTTGGGATTAGCAAATTGCGTGTGGAAAATAGCTTCATTGGCTATTTTAAGGAAAATACCCCGATTTATGCCGGTATGGAGGTCATCGACACCAAGCTTGGTGGCACGATTCCACTCGATATCGTGATAAAATTCCCAAAATCGCAGAGCGCGCCAAGCGAGGAAATGGACGAATTCGAGGCTGAATACGCCGCGAACGAAAACGACCCAAAATACTGGTTTAGCTCCCAAAAAATGCGAATTATAGGCAAAACTCACGCATTTTTAAAAGACCAAAACATTAGCGATCACAAATTTATCGGGCAAGTAAGCTCTCTTAGCTCTCTTTTGCAAGTCGGGCGCGATATAAACTCAGGCGAGGAGCTAGATGATTTAATGCTAGCGCTAATTTACTCTGAACTGCCTGCGAACTACCGAGAAATGGTGCTTTCACCCTATGTTAGCATAGAAGAAAACGAGGCGCATTTTAGCATTCGCACGATTGATAGCGACCCAAATTTACGCCGAAATGAATTTTTGCAAAATTTGCAAAATGATTTAGATAAATTGCTCGCAAATGACGGCGTAAGCGCGCAGGTAAGCGGTATAATGGTGCTTTATAACAACATGCTCCAAACCCTAATGAGCTCGCAAATCGGCACACTTGGCATTACGGTTGGGGTTTTGTTTGTGCTGTTTTGCTTGATTTTCCGCTCGCTAAGCTACGCATTTATCGCGATTGTGGTAAATCTAATCCCGCTTTGCGTATGCTTTGGGATAATGGGGATTTTAGGCATTCCGCTAGATATTATGAGTATTACGATTGCCGCGATTAGTATCGGTATCGGCGTAGATGATGTCATACACTATCTATTTCGCTTCCGACGCGAGTTCGCGCGCACGCAAGATAGCGCAGAGGCAATCCGCGCAAGCCACGCTAGTATCGGGTATGCGATGTATTATACTTCGTTTGCAATAATTCTGGGATTTAGCGTTATGATGATAAGCAATTTTTGGCCGACGATTTATTTTGGGCTTTTGATCTGCCTTGTAATGGCGCTTTTGTTGCTTGGCGCGCTCATAATCCTGCCTTCACTCTTAATGAGCAAATCTAGGTTAAAAATTTAATCTAAAATCAAATTTAGCCTGCTATAATGGCGAGTTTTGGAGAGGATGATGACCTGGTGGCGTCTGCGGACTTCAAATCCGATAAGAGGGCGGTTGACCGCTTTCTGGGGGGTTCGATTCCCTCACTCTCTCGCCAAAATTTAAATTTCAAAATTTCAAATTCTTAGCGCAAAATTTTCCAAAATTCACAATTCTGCAAATTTTATACGAATTTAAAAATTTAAACTTAGTATTTTTGAAAAATTTTAAATTTACATAAACCCCCAACCACAAAGCGTGGCTGGGGGTTGAAATTTAAGAATTTAGAATTTGATTAATTTGAGTGTTCTAGATATGAAATCACGCCAAGGGCGGCTGTCGCGCCATCAGCGGCTGCGCAAACGACCTGTTTTGGCGCATCTATGCGCAAATCACCCGCCGCAAAAAGACCTGGCAGGCTTGTTTGCATTTTTAGATTTACCACAACCTTGCCCTCGTCGTTCATATTGCAGATAAAATCGCCGTTTTCGTCCCTTAGCACGCTGTTTCGCACATCAAGCCCCACGAAGGTAAAAATCCCAGGCAGGCTCAATTCTCTTTTTGCACCTGTGTTTTTATCGCTAACGACAATGCCCGTTACTCCGCTATTATCGCCTTTGATCTCATCGACGATTGCATTTGTGATAAGCTCGATTTTTTCGTTATTTTTGACCTTTTCGATAGTGTTTGGCGTAGCGCGAAAACCGTCTCTTCTGTGGATTAGATAGACTTTCGAGCAGATATTTGCTAGATACAGCGCCTCTTCGAGCGCAGTATTTCCACCGCCAAGCACCGCTACTTCTTTATTTTTATAAAAAAATCCGTCGCAAGTAGCGCATGTGCTAACCCCGCGTCCGAAAAACTCGTCTTCGCCCTTGACCCCTGCTCTGCGAGGTTTCGAGCCGGTGGCTACGATTACAGCCTTGGCACGAGCGGTTTTGCCGCCCTCTAAAAATATGCTAAATGCGCCGTCTTCGTCCTTTTTGATACGCTCGACGCTTATCATTTCGTGTTTGAGCCCGAAGCGAAAGCACTGCTCCTGCCATGGCGCCATGAAGCTCATGCCGTCCATCACGGTCGCTACACCAGGGTAATTTTCCATTTCGGAGCTACTTGTGATTTGACCTCCTGGCATACCCATTTCATACATTACAACATTTTTAAGTCCGCCCCTTGTGGCGTAAAGTCCCGCACTTAGCCCAGCTGGACCGCCACCGATGATTGCTAAATCTAACATTTTTTCTCCTTTGTTTTATTTTTTAATCAAATTTAGGGCTAAATTTCAGTGAAAAATAAAAAGGGCTTTCGCCCTTAAATTTTAAAGTAATGAGTTGATTTTATCGGTGATTACTTGTTTTGATTGCGCGCCGATTAGTTGAGCTGCAACTTCGCCGTTTTTGAAAAATAGCATAGTTGGGATCGAGCGAACGCCAAATTCTACTGCCAAATCTTGCGCTTCATCGGTATTTACCTTGCAAATTTTAGCTTTGCCCTCAAACTCGTTTGCTAGCTCGTCGATGACAGGGGCAATCATACGGCATGGTCCGCACCATGGAGCCCAGAAATCAACTAACGCAACGCCCTCGCCTACTACATCTTTGAAATTTGCAGATGTAAGTTCGATATATTTTCCCATAAATTCTCCTTTAAATAAATTTGGTTGAAAATCGGACTATTATAGTTTTACAATATTAATGAAAGGTAAAAATTTGGGTTATAATGAAATATTATTGATAAAATTTATCCGTTGCGGATAAATTTCAATTAAATCAATCTGCCAATCATCGCAAATTTCGTTTGTCAAAATGTAATAATCAATCGCCTTTAAAATTTTGCTCATCTTTGCAGGCGTTACACGGCTAGCAGCGCAGTAATCGCCACTAGTCGCCTTAACCTCGATAAAGTGCAAAATTTCATCTTTGCTCGCGATGATATCAATCTCGCCAAATCGCGAGTGAAAATTTCGCGCGATTATCTTAAATTTATTCTGCTCTAACCACCCAGCAGCCCTATCCTCGGCAGAAAATCCAAAGAGATAATTTTTTAGCCCCATTACTCTTCGATTCTAATCATAAATGGTCGCTGTATGATAAACTCCTGCGCGTCTAGCTCGCCCATAGCGCGCTTGACATCGGCCTCTAAGCTCGTGTGAGTGGTGAAAAACAGCGTAACGCACTCTTCTGTTTTTTGCTTTGGTTTTTGCAAAAAGCTATCAATTGAGAGGTTGTTTTCGCTTAATATATTTGTGATTTTAGCCAAAACGCCCTTTTCGTCTTTGACGCGAATTCGCAAATAATACTTCGTGCGAATTTCTCGCATAGGCAAAATTTCAATATTATTTCCAAGTTCTTTTTTATAGCCTAAAATCGGGCTTTTGTTGCCTCGTGCAATATCTATTAAGTCGCTTATAACAGCACTTGCAGTAGCCCTACCACCAGCTCCTGGTCCGCCAAACATACTCTCGCTCATACAATCGCCAAAAACGCTAATGCCGTTCATTACCCCGCCTACTTTTGCGAGCATTGCATCTTGCGGGATAAGTGCAGGATGAACACGAAGCTCGATATGCCCATCATCTATGCGTTTGGCAATCGCTAAGAGCTTGATTACATACTCAAATTCGTGCGCGAAATATATATCTTCTTTGCTAATCCTATCAATACCTTTAATCAAAATATCCTCAGGTCTGCCCTGCGCCCCATAAGCAATGCTAGCTAAAATTAGCAGTTTATGTGCTGCGTCAAATCCGCCTATATCGAAGGTCGGATCAGCCTCGGCGTAACCTAGCTCTTGCGCTTTTTTGAGTGCGTCTTCGAAATTTTCGTTTTTTTGCATCATATTTGTGAGGATATAATTGCTAGTACCGTTTAATATACCGATGATTTTTTCGATTTTATTCGCACTTAAACCCTCGCGCAAAGCTTTGATTATCGGAATTCCGCCAGCTACGCTAGCTTCATAACCAAAAGGCGTGGAGCCGGCTAAATTTTCAAGCTCATATCTATGATAAGCCAAAAGTGCCTTATTTGCAGTAACGACAGCCTTTTTGCGTTTTAAAATTTCACTAACTATCTCATAAGGCTTTTCGACTCCGCCCATGAGTTCGACAAAAACATCGATATCATCGCGGTTTATGACTGAATTTAAATCATCGCTTAGCGGGATTTTAGCACTGCGCTTTTTGCTTAGATCTCGCACCACGCCGATAACTGGCTCGATTTTAACCCCAGCGCGCGCAGTGATTAGCTTTTCGTTTTCGATGAGTATGTTTGCTACCTCGTTACCGACGGTTCCGACGCCTAAAATCGCTACTCTCATTTGACCTCTTTAAGATATTTTTTGATATTTCGCGCTGCTTGGCGGATTCTATTTTCGTTTTCGATAAAGGCAATTCGCACATAATCATCTCCCGCACTTCCAAAGCCAATTCCAGGACTTACAGCCACGCAAGCCTGTGTTAGAAGCTGTTTTGAAAACTCCATGCTCTTTAATCCAGCGCATTGCGGAGGTAGTTTTGCCCATGCAAACATGCTAGCTTGCGGGGTAGCGATCTCCCAGCCTGCGTTGCCAAAGGCTTCTAGCAAGACATCTCTTCGTTTTTGGTAAGTCGCCCTTATCTCATCAATGCACTCTTGTGGGCCATCAAGCGCGATTGTAGCGGCGACTTGGACTGGGGTAAACATACCATAATCAAACCACGATTTTATCTTTTTAAGCGCAGCAACTAGGCGTTTATTTCCGCACACAAATCCCACGCGCCAGCCAGCCATATTGTAAGTTTTCGATAGCGTGTATGCCTCGACTGCGACATCTTTGGCGCCATCGACTTCAAAGATACTTGGAGTTTTGTATCCATCAAAGCTAATCTCAGCGTAAGCGATATCGCTGATGATATAAAATCTCTCTTTTTTCGCCATTGCTACAAGGCGCTCATAAAAGCTCTTTTCGACGGTTACGGTTGTTGGATTGTGCGGGAAATTTACCACGACATATTTTGGTCTAGGAATACTCTCATCAAATGTTTTTTGAAGTTCGATGAAAAATTTATTCTCATCAAATTCCAAAGTTTGCGTATCGTAAGGCAAAGGGATTTTCACCACATTTCCGCCTGCGATAATGAAGGCTTGGGTGTGGATCGGATAGGCAGGATCTGGGACTACGGCTACATCGCCAGGGTTGATTATCGCGCTTGTTAAATGCACAAAACCCTCTTTCGAGCCCATTGTCGCGACGATTTCGCTATCAGGATCAAGCATGACGCCGTATTTGCGCTTATACCAGTTAGCACATGCCAAGCGGAGCTTGTAAATGCCCTGACTTACGCTGTAACCATGAGTTTTGTCCTTTTGCGCGCTTTCGCAAAGCTTGTCAATGATGTGCTGTGGCGTGCGGCCGTCTGGGTTACCCATAGAAAAGTCGATTATATCATCGCCCTTGTGGCGTGCTGCCATTTTAATCGCATTGACCTCAGCAAAAACATAATTAGGCAATCGCTCTATTTTGCCAAATCTAATCTCGTCAAACATCTCATCCTCCTATAAGTTTGATTTCTAAGCCTTGTTTGATATTTTCCCCAGCAAATGCGTCGCAAAGGTGCATATAATGCGCATTTGGCGGGAATTTAATCTCCAACTCTTTTACTTTTGCCTCACTGATTTTGTTTGAAATTTCGTCTAAATTTTTGTCATAAAAGGCTATGTTTGGATACCAAACCTGCGCGCCTTTGGTTTTAACAACTGCTTTTTTGGTGTTTGCGATATTTATAAAATAGCTACTTTTTAGCTCGTTTTGTTCTTTGTTTGTGAGCAAATTCATACTCTCAAAATTTAGGCGAAACAGCATTACATCGCCTAAAATCATAAAATCCTCGACATAAATTTTATGCTTTTTAAGCTCAGTATAAATCGCGCCAGGATCGACCATACGGTTTGTGCGCAAAAGTATGCTTCTTAGCTTTTCGCCCTCGTCTAAATTTAAAAAAGCTAAATTTTTGTAATTCTCTAAATTTAGCCTGTCAAAGACCAAATTTAGCGGTTTTAAAAGAAATTTTGAATTTTGCTTTGTAAGAAATTTTATCTCAATCCCGCGCGCCCTATCGCTTGGAGTGAAATTTAAAATTTGGTTTTTTTCTAAAATTTTGCTTATCTTTGCAAGGTCGGCAAAGCCGTTTTTATCGCTCAAATCTTCACTTGCGTTGATATCGTAACGCGCCAAAATTTCGCTAGGGCTCGCACAAAAAGCCAGCCCCAAACAAAACGCGAGCGCGAAAACGATTTTTACCACTTTTTGCCCTTATTTAGCCGAATAAACTCTTCGTTTGAAATTTTGTTTATTTCGCCGTTTTTGATGTGGAGTTTGATTGTGTTTTTCTCGCTAAATTTCACCGGATCGCCCGGCTTTCCTATGTCAAACATACCATGCCCCGTAGCGATTAAAAGCTCGTCGCTAGCACTTAGCGTATAGCTTTCGCTTGTAACAAATTCTCGTTTTTTGCCAGTAGTTAAATTTATTATTCCTAGCCAAATTTTAACATGCGGTGTGAGTTTAAGCTCATCGCTTGGGCTAAATTTCGCGCTTGTGTTATTATCGCTAGCATTGCTATCACTTGCGTTTGCGTCGCTTGCATTAGCCTCTGCTTTGATGATTTGTATGCTTCGATCTAGCGCATTTGGCGCACTTGCGTTGTAATCACTTGTATTATAATCGCTAGCGTTAAATTCCAATGCGCGCGGCGATTCATAAGGCCTAATACCTACATCTTCTAGCTGTTTTTGCGTATCGCTAACCACGCTATTATCGGAGTATGTGGCGTTAGTTTCTTCATTTAGCATGGAGCCTAAAAATTCATTAAATTTCTTATGAAGCTCGAAATAAAAAATCGCAGCGATTATCAAAAATATCGCCACTAGCCATATTATCCAGCCTCCACCCTCTCTTTTGCTGCCACTTGCACGCGCATAGACCTTTTCGACATGGGCTCTTTTATTTGGTTCAAAACTAGCCTTTGCGGCCCTAAACTCGCTCAACCACTCGCTCAAATCCAGCCCAAATTCGCGCTCTAAAATTTTAATATATCCAGCGACATTGAAATTCGCAAGTTTTTGAAAATCTTTATCTAAAATCGCTTTTAAATTTTCCACTTCGATATGCGTTACATTGGCGACCTCGCCTAAATCCATGCCTCGCAAACGCTCTAAATCTAGATCTTTTTTTTCCTTCTCATCCATTTAAAATCCTATCACAAAGTATCGCAAAAGCGGCGCTTACATTTAACGAATCCCAGCCCTCGCGCATTTTGATCGATACTTTTTTATCGCATTTTTTAAGCACTTTTGCAGGGATTCCAAACCCCTCGTTACCCATGACAAGCGCCCTTTTTTTGGCAAATTTAAGCTCTTTGAAATTCTCTCCGTCCGCACTGGCAGCGCAGATTTCAAACCCAGATTGTTTTAGCTCGTTTAGCGCGCTAAGCCCGTCAGCGAGCCTAACTACATTTAGCTCATACGCAGCACCCGAACTAGCCCTTAAAATGCCTTCGATGTTTAGATTATTTGCGACAATTATCACGCTATTTGCGCCCAAAGCGTAAGCCGTGCGCATAATCGCGCCGATGTTTCCCACATCGGTCAGCCCGTATAAAACGACCAAAAATTCATCGTTTTTCACACTCGCAAACTCAGCGAATTCAAACTCGCTAACCTCGGCTAAAAAACCTTGATGATTGCCACCATGCGCCAAAGCTTGGGCTTTTTTGCTATCTACGCGCTCGACTTTGACACCAGTGCGCGCAATACGGCGAAAAATATCGCTCTCGCACTCCTTGGCAAGCATAATGCGAACAAATTTTTCGCTATGGTGTTCTAAAATATGTAAAAATAATTGTTTTCCGTAAATAATCATTTTGCGATTTTAGCAAAAAATGGTTAAGAGATGCCTTATTTTATCAAATCGTTGTAGATTTCTTTGACAGATTTTCCGGTGATTTTAGCAAGCAATTTTGCCTTGATTTTGGGCGAAATTTCAAGGCTTTTAATGTCGTTTTCGCTGATTTTTTCGAAATTTGCCTCTTTTGCACCAGCTACCACCACAGCCCACTCGCCGTTTAAATTCGCAGTTTTTAGGGTGAGGGCCAGCTCTTTTGCGCTGCCAAAAAATTTGGTTTCAAACTTTTTACTCGCCTCTTTTATGGCAAAAATTTGGCGATTTTCGTCTAAATTTTCGATACCGCAAACAAGGCTTAAAATCCGCTTTGGCGATTCGTAAATCACGCATGGATATGGGTTTTTGAGCATGTTTTCTATGGCGATTTTGCGCTCTTTGCCAGTATTTGGCAAAAAGCCTAAAAAGCAAAATTCCTTTTCCACTATCCCGCTGGCTGCAACTGCTAGCAAAAGCGCGTTTGCCCCGCTTAAAATTTCGTATTCGATGTCGTTATTTTGGGCAAATTTCACAAGCGCAATCCCTGGATCGCTAATGCAAGGCATGCCAGCGTCGCTTAAAAATGCACAATTTTTTTGGGTGAAATTTAAGGTGTCAAATTTGGCGAAAAATTCGCTTTCGTTGTGCGTGTGAAGCGAATAAAACTCTTTTGGAGTGAAATTTATCTGATATTTTTCGCTAAGTAAGTTTAGAAGTTTTTTACTAAATCTTGTGTCCTCGCAGATAAAAATCTCGCATTTGGTGAGTATTTCAAGGGCATGGGTTGAAATGTCAGCGAGATTTCCTATCGGCGTAGGAACGAAATAAAGCAATTATTTCATTCCATATTTTTGTTTGAATTTCTCAACACGACCCGCGCTATCTACGATTTTTTCGCTACCTGTGAAAAATGGGTGGCAGTTTGAGCAGATATCTACACGGATTTCTTCTTTGTTTGAGCGTGTTTTAAAAGTGTTGCCACAAGCGCAAGTTACGGTTGTTTCAACATAATTTGGGTGAATATCTTTTTTCATTTTAACTCCTTGCAAATTTTAAAAGGTTGCAATTATACAATAAAATTTTTAAAAAATCAAATTTGACTTTTTTAGAAAATAAGCCTTGCGCAAGCAGTCATTATCGCGGTGTTTGAGCGCAAAATATATGGCAAATTTAGCTCGTAAGATTTGCTAAATTTTTTGCGTTCATTTTCGGAAAATCCACCCTCTGGGCCTATAAAAGGAATCTCGTTTTTATCAAAAATCTCCAAACTTTTGCCCTCAAAATCGATCAAAACCGAATTTGGATATTTAGCCAAAAGCTCGTCCGAACTAGATAAAATTTCAAGCTCTATGATAGAATTTCGCCCGCACTGACACGACGAATTTATCAAAATTCGCCCCATGCGCTCCAAATCCAGCCTAACATTTTTTTGCGAAAAATCGCTATAAACAAAAATGATTTTTGCCACGCCCATTTCATTTAGGCTAGGAAGCGTTTTTTCGATTACGCTTGGCTCGACCACCGCCCAAGCAAGGCAAAATTCGTGCTTTGGAGAGATAACGGAGTTTTTAAAAACCAAATTTGATACCGCGGTTTTGCGTGAAATCTCGGTAATTTCATAGATATAATTGCTCTCATCGCGCAAATTTCTAAAATCCACTCTATCGCCCACGCTAAGGCGTCTAGCGCGCAAATGCGAAAAATTTTCCCCCAAAATTTCCAAAATCTCGCTTCCTGCGTTTTTGTCATAAAAAAATACCATTATATAAAACTCACTATCAAAATTATCGCAAAAATTACGCCCAAAATTTTAGCTATTTGCGCGCGGTAAATTTCAAATTTTTGCCCCAAAAATGCGCGTTTAAGGCGTTTGTATCCCACCGCGCACAGCCCCATTATGCACACTGTGCCCACGCACATCAGCCCCACACTCACGCTCACGCTAGCCATTACTGGCAACATTACAGCCCCAGTTGTTACAATCGCTGCCAAAACAGCGTAATACACGGGCAAAAATTTGCGAATTCTAGCCAAATATTTTCGCCCATTAAAAAGCTTTTTGCGCGCTTTTATCCCCCTTAAATTTCGCAAAGCAGGAAATTTCACGACGCCGTTTTTCTCGGCTGAATTTAAAGTGTAAAATTTAATGTTTTTATCGATTTTAAGGCGCGTTAGAGCAAAATACACAATCGTAAGCGCGCCAAAGACAAAGGCGAAAAATTTATGAAAGCCTAGCGCGCTAGCAAACATATACTCCATTACTCTACCACTGGTTCTGGCGGGAGTTGGGGGTTGATTTGCGGGAGCGGGTCAGGGTTTGCGATGCTCACATCACTAGGCACCTCGCTAGATACAGGCGGCTTTTCTAGCACCTTTTCTTCCTCTTCTTTGCACCCCGTAAAAAGTGCTAAAACCGCAAAAATACCCAAAATTTTCGCTCTCACTAGCAATCCTTTTCGTAGCTAAATTTCACGCCATTTACGAGCTTTTCAAACATTTTTTTATCCCTCCACTCAGCTATTACGCCAGGGGAAAATTTAATCTCTTCTAGCTCGATTTTGCCCATATTTTCGTTATCGGCGTCTTCTTCGAAGCACTGCGCATAGCCCGTGGAAGTCTCATGCACGATGACGCTATGAAGCCTTACTTCGCGCTCGCCGTTTTTCATTTCGCTTAGTTCTAAAAGTCTGCGAATTAAGATAAAAAATATTCTCGCAAACTGCTCCGCACTCGCATTTTGCGGGATCTCTATCCAGCGCGCGCTGTATTTTTTCAAATCGTTTTTATACTCGTCGCTCTCGCCAGAAAATATCGTCGTAGCGTGGTCGAAACTATCGATTAAATTCCTAATCCCAAGCTTCATATAGCCAAAATCATAGACCATGCCAGCATTGTCAAGGTAGTTTGAGCTAAGCAAAACCTCGCATTTATACGAGTGCCCATGGATACTCTGTCTGCACCTTTGCGACCCGCAAAAGCGCACTATATGGGCGTTTTCGAACTCATACATTTTTCTGATTATCATACACTTTCCTTATCGTTCCAAATTCTAATATGCGCTCTATCGGAGTAATTATAACCATTTTTTATGCAAAATTTAGCGACAAATTCTGCGTTTTGCTCCAACTCCGCCTTGTTTGCGCCAAGAGGCATACAAAAAACATCATTTTCGCACTCTGCTAAAATTTCGCAAATTTCGGCTTTGGCGTCAAATTCAGGCGAAATTACAAATTTATAAAAGCTATCTTTTGCATTTTTTTTAATCGCTTTTAAAGCCTCAAAATTTAGCCGTTTTTCGCGCGGTTCGCCCGAATTTGAGAGCTTCGGCGAGATAGCAAAAACGCAATCTTTGTAAAACGCAAACTTTTCAAAATCGATTAAAATCGTGCCGTTTGTTTCGAAATGCACCTGGTAATTTAACCTTTGTAAATTTTGGATAAATTCGATAAAAATTTCGTTTTTGTGGTGCAAAAGTGGCTCGCCACCAGTGATGATTATAATGGGTTTTTGCGAATTTGCATTTGAAATTTCGCCATTGATTTTTTCTATTAAATACTTCGCCGAAACTACTTCTTCACTCTCAAAATGCCCCGTCTGCACCGCGCGAATCGTATCGCACCCAACCAAAATTTCGCCAGTTTTAGGGGATCGAGCGCTCACGCCAAATCCAGCGCATTTTAGATTGCACCCCGCAAAACGCATAAACAGCGCAAGTCTGCCTGAGTATTTGCCCTCGCCTTGGATACTTAAAAAGCTCTCTACTAGGCGCAATCTCAACCACCGGTTTGATAAAATGCACGGCTTGAAATTTCGTTTTGAGCGCCGATTTCCCAGCGATTTTTTTCTGGTTTGTTTTCTAAGACCTGCGCTAAAATTTCGCTAGCTTTTGCGATGTTGCCGGCGCGCACAGCCTCTTTTATGCTTAGGGCGTCCTCGAAATACAAACACGGTATCAAATGCCCCTCTGCGCTCAGTCTTAGCCTATTGCAACTAGCGCAAAAATCGTGTTTGTGCGGATCAATTATGCCAAAAGTGTAGCCGTCATCTAACGCATAAAGCGAAGCTGGGGAGGTGGCTTGCTTTTGAAGTGGTAAAATTTGGTATTTTTCGCCGATGATTTTTAAAATTTCATTTGATTTCACACCTTTTAAATTTTGCGCGTGAGTGTTTTCCATAAACTCTATAAAGCGAATTTGCACCCCTTTTTCTCTGGCAAATTCGATTAAATGGCAAATTTCATCATCGTTAATCCCGCGCAAAACGACGGTGTTTAATTTGACTTTCAGCCCCACTTCCAGTGCCGCTTCAAGCCCTTCTAAGACATTGTATAAAACGCCCTTTTGAGCGACGTATTTGGCGCGCTCTGGGCGAAGTGAGTCAAGCGACATATTTATGCGTTTTAGTCCAGCCTCAGCTAAATCTTTGGCGTAATTTTTGAGATAATATCCGTTTGTGGTAAGGGCTAAATCAATGCCGGGCGCATAATCGCTTATCATTTTGACAAATTTTGCGATATCGCGCCTGATTAGTGGCTCGCCGCCTGTGATACGGATCTTTTCTATGCCTTTATCGATTGCAACCTTGACGAAGCTAAACATCTCCTCAAAACTCAAAAGATTTTCCCTAGGCACCCACTCAAATGGGGTGTTTGGCATGCAGTAACGGCACCTGAAATTACACTTTTGGGTAACTGAAATTCGCAAATAATTAATATTTCTACCAAATTTGTCGATTAGCATTATAAACCTTAAATTTCTAAAATTCAGCGATTATATATAAATAAAATTCTTTTTGCAAAATTTTATTTTTATATTGATTGGTTTATTTTTTCACGCTTACAAGTAGCTCTTTTAACTGCTCTAAAAGCGGGCGGATTTGCGCCTCGACCCTAGTATCGACCAAAGATGAAACCCCGCTTAGTCTTTGCTCGATCACCTCATCGATGACATCAGCGACTGCGTTGATATCTAGGCTGGCTACGCCATTGCCTCCATTTTCAACCATAGCGTGAAGCTCTTCGAGCTTTTTCTTTAACATATAGTTTTCTTGCATGCTATCGGTGATGACCTGATCGAAGCGTTCGAATTTTTTATCTGTCTGTTTGTCCTTGATAAACATAACGATTAAAATCAAAACTATAACTACACAAAGTCCCAAAATAATAAGCATATTTAAATCCACTTTATCTCCTTAAAACAAACTTATCCAAACAAATATAAAGAATATAATACCCAAATATCCGTTTAAAGTAAAAAACGCTCTATCGATTTTGCTAAAATCTTTCTCGACGATTTTATGCTCTTTGTATAAAATCAGCGCACACACAGCCACGCCGATATAGGCAAATGTGCCTAAATTTGCCAGCGCGCAGTATAAAAACCAAAAAATCACACAAATTGCATGAAAAAGCTTCGAAATAAACATCGAAGCCTCTTTGCCATAACGCGACGGTATGCTAAATAGCCCATTTTGCCTGTCATACTCCATATCTTGGAGCGAGTAGAGCACATCAAATCCCCCTACCCAAAACACCACGCCCAGGCACAGCACCACAGACCAAATCGAAATCGCGCCTGCTACTGCGATATTTCCGGCAATCGGCGCAAGGCCTAGGCAAAGACCTAGCATTAAATGCGCAGTTTCGCTAAATCGCTTGAAATACGAATACGAGCCAAGCGCGAGCAAAATCGGCACGCTAAGCCCAAAGGCAAGGCTATTGATAAAATAGGCTACAACCACGAAAATCACGGCATTTACCGCGATGAAAGCTAGCATATTTTTGCGACCTATGCGCCCATCGACACTAGGTCTTGAAGCGCAACGAGGGTTGTTTCGGTCGATTTCTTCGTCCAAATAGCGATTTACGGCCATTGCGAAGCTTCTAGCACTCACGGCGCACAAAATACCCAAAACAAAAAGTCCAAAACCAAACCACATTGAGCCGTTTTGCGCCTTTGAGGCTGTTATCATCGCCACGAAAATAAACGGCAGGGCAAAAACCGAGTGTTTGAAAACTATTAATTCGTTGATATCTTTTAAAATTTGTTTAAATTTTTCCATAAATTCCCTTATTTCGGGCGGTATTTTAGCAAAAATTTGGCAAAAAATCTATTTATAATTAAATTTTTCTATCTTAAATTTGCTAAAATTAGCCCCAAAATTTAATTAAAGGCAAAATTTGAGCGAAATTTTACAACTTGCACTCATCGGCACGACAGCCAGCGGAAAGACGGATTTAGCGCACAAAATCGCCCTAAAAACGGGCGCTGTGATTTTAAGCCTCGACGCACTTTGTGTCTATAAGCTAATCGACATCGCTAGCGCAAAACCTAGCCCTGATGAACTAGCGCAGGTGCCGTATTTTGGGATAAATTTGATAGAACCAAACGAATATTTTAGCGTGGGCGAGTTTATCAAAGAATACGAAAAAGCGCGCGAATTTGCCGCGCAATCGCGAATTCCACTCATCATCACAGGCGGAAGCGGATTTTACCTAAAATCCATGCTCTCAGGCCTTGCGCCTAAAATCCCAGACGCCGAAATTTTCCCGCAAAATAGCGAAATTTTCGCGCTTGCGCAAAAAATTGATAGTGAGTTTTGCGCCAAATTTAGCGCATTTGATACATTTAGACTGCGCAAATGGTATAGCATTTATCTCGCTACTGGCGAAATTCCAAGCGAATTTTTGCGCAAAAATACTGCCCAGCCCGTGATAAAAAATCTCAAAATTTTTGAAATTTTGCGCGAAAAGGACGAAATCAACGAGCGAATCGCACTTCGAACCAAAAAAATGTTTGAAGCGGGGATTTTAGATGAGGCGAAATTTTTGTTTGAGCGATATGGATATGAGTGCAAATCCCTATCCTGCGTGGGTTTGAAAGAGTGTGGAGAGTATTTGCGGGGCGAGATTTCAAGGGCTAGTTGCGAGGAGCTCATCACAATCCACACGCGCCAGCTCGCCAAACGCCAGCGCACATTTAACAAATCGCAGTTTGAGGGCAAAATACACGCCCCAAGCGAAATTTTAGAGAGAGAAATTTTAGAATTTTTGGGTAAAAACGGCTAAATTTAGCACCAAATCTGTCGTTGTAAAAAATGTGGCGTAAGCTATGAGTGTAAAATTTAAAGTCAGAGTTTTGATAAAAATTTATAGAATTTTAAAATTCTGCAATTTTAGCACAAGAAATTTTGAAGTCGTAGATTGCCACGCGAGCAAAGCTCGCTCGCAATGACACTGGCAAGCAAATTTTGCATAATTTGTCATTACGAGAAATGCGAAGCATTTCAGTTAAATAAAACCAGCTAAATTTTAAAAAGCAACGCTTTTTAAAATTTAGCCACCTTAAAAGCGTCGTCGGGGGTTGGGGGATTGTAAGGGGGAAGGGGCGCGACCTCGCAATTCAAGCCCCCTTCCCCCTTACGAGAAAAGCAAAATTTTGCCTAAATTTTAAAAAAAATCGTTCAATGCTAAATTTAGGTTGAATTTTTAATTTGAATTTTCTGGATTGCTTCGAATTTGCTACGCAAATTCTCGCAATGACAGAGAGTTTAGCGTTTTGGTGGTTTTTGCTCGTAGATTGCCACGGCAACTGCGTCGCCTCGCAATGACAAATCATGCGCCATTGCGAGAAATGCAAATCTTAAATCACATGCCTTAAAACTATAAACATCACCGCGGCTAAAAACGATGAGGCAGGAAGTGTGATAATCCACGCTAGCCCTATTGGCTTCATCAAAGACCAGTTTGTGTTGCCATTGACCACGCCGATTCCCAAAATCGCGCCGATTAGCACATGCGTCGATGAAATCGGAAGCCCTAACACAGAGGCTACCATGACTACGATTGCGCTAGCTAGCTCCGCGCTAAATCCAGAGGCAGGGTGTATCTCGGTCAGATTCGTCCCCACGGTAGCGATTACCTCTTTTCCTACAAACCAAAGCCCTACGATAAGCGCTACGGCGAACATTACCATGATTTGTGGCGGCACAGGGCTATCGCCGTTAATCGAACCGCTCGCAAGCGTATCAAGTATCGCAGCAAACGGCCCTACGGCGTTTGCGATATCGTTCGAGCCGTGCGAAAAGGCAAATCCGCACGCTGTTAAGACCTGCAACCAGCTAAACATCAAAAATGTCGATTTATGCAGATCGGACCTGCGCAAAGTCTTGGCGAAAATAAACATCAAAAGCCAAGTTACCACCGTGACCATGCCGATAATTAGGTAGTTGTGAATATCGCTCAATCCTAAGTCTAAATTTTGAAGTCCTTTAAAAATCAGCATTGATGAGATTACAAACGCCCCAATCCCTGCCACGGCTGGAATTCCAAATTCTAGCGCTCTATGCGATTTTAAGCCCTCTTTTTTCCTATCCAAATTTACGATTTTTTTATAATAATCGCTATCTAGCTCGCTCGGATCAAAATCAGGGTCTTTCATAGCGTAGATATCGTGATTGACAGCCTCTGCGTAGGCGATTTTTTGGATATCATCGAGCGTTTCAAATGTTTTTTTGTGTAGTTTGCGGAGTGCCTTTTTTTCGCGTTTTATGCGGTCAATGCGAATTTGCGCGTATTTGTTATAATCCAAAATATAGTGCTTAATCAGCCAAAACACCCCATACGAAATCAGCCCTCCAAGAAGCGGAGATAGCACCCACGAGCTGGCGATTTTGCCGATTTTGCCCCATTGGACTAAACCTAGGGCTGAAATTTCAGGATTATTCATCAAAAATCCAAGCGTTACGCCAGAACCCACGATTCCGCCTACAATTGCGTGCGTAGTCGAAACCGGAAGTCCGTGCTTGCTAGCGAAAAGCAGCCACGCTCCAGCCGCAAAAAGCGCGCTCATCATAATATAAATAAAATCGCTCGGGTGTATGTGAGAACCGCCAAAATCAATAATCCCGCTTCTAATCGACGCCGTAACCTCGCCACCAGCGATGATTGCGCCACTTGCTTCAAACACAGCCGCGATACAAAGAGCCTGCGTGATAGTCAGCGTCCCGCTTCCCACGCTTGTGCCAAAGCTATTTGCCACATCGTTTCCGCCGATGTTAAACGCCATGAAAACGCCCAAAAATACGGAGATTACGAAGATTAGTTTATTAGCATTTCCTATAAATCCAAAACCCCAAATAAAAAAATAAATCAGTGCGCCAAGAGTTATGCCGATTAAAAGGAGGTTGATTTTTTGTGTTTTCAAAATTTATCCCCAAAAATTTAAAAATAACCTTTCAATTCTACCCTTTATCCATTTAAAAAAAACTAAAAAACGGGGGCAAAATTTATATTGACATTTTTTATCTTTTTTCTTAAATTTTTATGAAAAAGCTTATTTAAAACGCAAAGTAAGATTTTATAAATCATAAAATGATAAAATTAAGCCAAATTTTCAAATTTAAGGTAAAAAATGTCAAGACTTCCAAACGATTCGTCATATTTAGGCATTTTTATTATGTTTATTTTGGCGTTTTGCGTGTTTTCACTCACCGTGAAATTAAGCTCGATTATCAGTAAAAAACTCGCCAATCGCAATGATGAGAGATTGAAAAATGATTTTTACGAAGCAGGCCCAGAGGCCGTAAAACAGCCAAATTCGATAAATTCACACTTTTACATAGTCGCGGTTTTGTTTATACTTTTTGATGTTGAGATTATCTTTATGTTTCCATGGGCTGTGAATTTCAAACTCTTAGGCGCGTTTGGGTTTGCCGAGATGATTTTATTCATCGCATTGCTTGGCGTGGGATTTGTTTATGCGTGGAAAAAAGGAGCGCTTTCATGGCAGAGCACAAAATAGACTACACCAAAGAAAATGGCCTTCCTATCTTGCTTACCACTGCCGATAAGCTGATAAATTGGGGCAGGTCAAATTCGCTGTGGGCTATGACCTATGGGCTAGCGTGTTGCGCGATAGAGATGATGGCCGCAGGTGCTGGCAGGTATGATTTCGACAGGTTTGGGACGATTTTTCGCGCCTCAGCCAAACAAGCCGATGTGATGATAATAGCAGGCACGCTTACGAAAAAACACGCAGAATTCACCCGCAGACTATATGACGCGATGCCTGAGCCAAAATGGGTGATTTCAATGGGTTCTTGCGCCAATACAGGCGGTATGTTTAACACATACGCCACGGTTCAGGGCTGCGATAGAGTGGTGCCTGTGGATATCTATCTGCCGGGCTGTGCGCCCAGACCAGAGACATTGCAGTTTGCGCTGATGATTTTGCAGAAAAAAATCCGCCGCGAAAGAGCATGTAGAACGCAAAAACCAAAAAGGCTGATTTGATGAGAAAATACACACCAAAGGGCGATAAAAGCGCGAAAAACTACTACAACGATAGATTTTTCGTCCCCAAAAAAAGTGAAAAATTTGACCCGAAAAATTCCAAATTTAGCGATGATTTTGAAAATTTATCAAATTTAGCCAAATTTGAAATTTTAAACGCTTATGTCGAATTCGACACTCTTGTAATTTACACACAAAAAGATGAAATTTTGCCAGCGCTTCAAGCATGCAAAGAGCTAGGATATGAAATTTTATGCGAGCTAAGCGGGGTTGATTTCATAGCCAAAAGTGGCGGAATCGAGGTTTTTTATCAGCTACTTGACATACACAGAACCCGCCGTATGAGAGCAAAATGCTTCGTAAAAATCGGCGAGTATCTGCCAAGCGCGACAGGTATTTTTAAAAGCGCGAACTGGGCGGAGCGTGAATTATACGATATGATGGGGGTATGGATTGCGGGCCACCCAAATTTGGGGCGAATTTTAATGCCAAATGACTGGTTTGGCCACCCACTTTTAAAATCATATCCACTCCAAGGCGATGAATTTGCCAAATGGTATGAGGTGGATAAAATTTTCGGGCGCGAAAAGCGAGAATTAATCGGCGAGGAAAACCGCGATTCGGCTATGGTTGATGACAAAGATACATTTAATTTCTCGCGCATAAACCACGAGACCCCTTACGGCGAGGCTAGACCGAGCAAAGCTAGCGCGCAAGAATACCAAGAAGCTGGCGGAGTGCGCTTCATCAAAAAGGCCAAACGCGGCGCACACAAAATCATAACAGAGAGAAAATAATGCAAAAACCGACCAAACTTAGACCATTTTTTGAAAATACCGAATTTACACGCGTTGGAGGCAATATGATACTAAATTTCGGCCCCCAACACCCTAGCGCGCATGGTCAGCTAAAATTAGTCTTAGAACTCGACGGCGAGCTAATCGTGCGCGCGCGCCCAGAGGTTGGCTTCATGCACCGAGGCGTGGAAAAAATGGCAGAAAATATGATTTATAGCGAGTTTGTGCCAGTAACTGATCGCATGGATTATATCGCAGCAAGCGCGAATAACTACGGATTTTGCGCTACTGTGGAGAAGTTGTGCGGTATCGAGGTGCCACGCAGAGCGCAGATTATTCGCACGATTTTATTAGAGCTAAATCGCATTAGCTCTCACCTGCTTTTTTTGGGCACGCACGCCCTAGATATCGGGGCTATGAGCGTGTTTTTATACTGCTTTCGCTCGCGCGAGCATGTATTGGATTTGATAGAAAAATACTGCGGCGCAAGGCTAACGCACAACAGCATAAAAATCGGTGGCGTTTTTGTGGATTTGCCTGAGCTTTGGTGCGAGGAAATGCTTAGCTTTTGCGATGATTTCCCAAATGATATTAAAGAATTTGAAGATTTGCTAGATAATAATAGAATTTGGCTTTTGCGCACCCAAGATGTCGGTGTAATCTCCAAAGAAGACGCCCTAAATTTGGGCTGTTCTGGCGTCATGCTAAGGGCTAGCGGGCATAAATGGGATATCAGAAAAGAGGAGCCTTATCTCATCTACGATGAGCTAGACTTCGATGTGCCTTACGCGAACGCTGGGGATTGCTACGCTAGGTATAAATGCTATATCGCCGAAATGAAGGAAAGTCTTAAAATTTTGCGCCAGTGTGCAGGGCTGTATAAAAGCTCACCAGCTGGAATTTTAGCCGATAATCCGGAATTTGTAAGCCCTAGCAAAGAGCAGATTATGACGCAAAACTATTCGCTCATGCAACATTTTGTCCTAATTACGCAAGGGTTAAAACCCCCTGCTGGCGAGATTTATCACGCTACGGAGACCCCAAAGGGCGAGCTTGGATACTACATTTACTCCACAGGGGATTCGCGCCCGTATCGGCTCAAAGTGCGCACGCCTAGCTTTTGGCACTGCGCGCTGTATGAGGAGATACTGCCAGGCCACTACCTAGCCGACGCAGCTGCGATAATCGGTAGTTCAAACATACTTCTTGGCGAGGTGGATCGATGAAACGATACGATTTGCGCCATTTAAGGGGAAATTTCCTAAACCGCATGGGGGAAATTTTAAAAAACTCTGCCCCAAACGAGACTATGATTTTTATCTTTGAAATGGGCGAATTCGACCAAATCAAAGCCAGTGCAAACCTCGTGGAAGGGCTAAATTCGACACTTTTAAACTCACTTAGATACAACCAAGCTGACTGGATGATAGTCGCTAGAAAAGGAAAAAAATGAAAATACTAAATTGCGCTTCGTTGCTAAGATTGCAAGCACCAAATTTATGGGAAAAATTTAAAGATGATGAAATTTTAACCCTTTCTGCCCTGCAAGATGAGGGCTATGAAAATTTAATCAAATGCGAAATCGGCGCACAGGGCTATGTTTTGGCGCTTTTGTGTATAAATTTGCCAAATTTGGACGCCACGCAAAAGGCGTTTTTTGAGGATTTAGATGATGCGTTTATGAGTGCAGAGAGCAATGTCGGAGACGAGGAAATCGAGGTTTTGAGCGAATTTTTGAGTGGTTGCGAAATCCTCATTATAGATGACGCTCTTATCGACACTCACAGCGACAAAGAAAATATCCAAACATTTTTATCGCTTTTGCAAGATGAGTATAAATTTAAAATTTTGCGCCTAAATGGCGAGGAATTTTGCCCACAAAAGCAAAATTTGAGCGAGCTAAAAGAGCTTGAAAACTTCGACGGTGCCGTGGTTTTCAAACACAGCCTCGACGATAAATTCGTCGGTGGGGCGTATTTTAGCATGGTCGCAAAGATCAAAGACGGCGATATGTGCGAGATAAGCACGCCAAATTTTAGCGTAAAACGCAAATTTGAATTAGACGCAAATTTAAAAGGCACGGTCGCAAGACTTGGTTTTGGGGGAGAAAATTTCAGTGGCTATGACTACGAAATAGCCAAAATAAGCAGGGTTTAATGACAAAAATTACAATCGACGGGCAAATTTGCGAATTTAGCGAAGGGCAGAGCATTTTAGAAATCGCGCGCGAAAACGGGATTTATATCCCAACTCTATGCTACCTGCATGGCGCGTCGCCCACGCTAGCGTGCAGGCTGTGTATGGTCGAGGCCGATGAAAAAGTAGTATATAGCTGTAACGCCAAGGCAAAAGAGGGCATGAGCGTGATCACAAACTCGCCAAATTTAAGCAAAGAGCGCAACGCCATAATGCAGGTTTATTGTATAAATCACCCGTTAGAATGCGGTGTATGCGATAAAAGTGGCGAGTGCGAATTGCAAAACCTAACCCAGCAAATGCGCGTTAGCACTCAATCCTTCGCCGTAGTTGATAGCGCGAAAAAAATCGAGGATTGGGGGTTTTTGAGCTACGATCCTAGCCTTTGCATTGTATGCGAACGCTGCATAAAAACCGCCAAAGATCGCCTTGGATTTGAGGCTTTTAAACTAGTAGCGCGTGAGGGTGAGCCACTAAGTCCAAATTTAAAAGATAGCATGCCAAAAGACGCCTACGCCGTGCTAAATAAAATGCAAAAAAGCCTAATCGCGCGCGTTAGCGATGATGATGATTGCGTAAATTACGGCGAGTGCGCGGCTGCGTGCCCTACTGGCGCACTAAGCGTGAGTGCCTTTAAATACAGCTCAAATGCTTGGGAGCTTCGCAAAATACCAGCCTCCAACCCGCACACGAGCGATTGCGAACTGCTTTTTTACGAGGTAAAACGCAAATCCATAAGAGATGGGGGCGAGAAAATTTACAGAGTTACTAGCGATATAAATTTTGCCCCTCTTCACGCTGGGGCGCGCTTTGGCTGGGATTTTTCGAACGAAAATGCAGTTAAAAATGAAGTCAAATTTAATGAAATTGTAGAAAAAATAAAAACTGGCGCGATAAAAAATATCAAATTTAACAGCTTCATAACAAACGAAGAAGCGCGAATTTTAGAGCTTTTGCGCGAAAAATTTGACCTAAATTTGATAAACTTCGAAGCCAAAAGATATCAAGATTTTTTGCGAAATTTTAGCGAATATAGCGGTATGAAATTATACAGCGGGAGCGAACAAGCCGTGCGAAATAGCGATTTTATCGTGTGTGCGGGCAGTTTTTTACGCTCGGACGCGCCAAATTTGGCTTACGCGCTAAATAACGCCCTAAAAGTGCGAAAATCGCGCGCTCTGTATTTTCACGCCGTGCGTGATAGCGGGCTAGACGCATTTGGCAAAAATCTCATTTCATGCCAGCACAAGGCGGGTTTGGAAGCGCAAATTCTGCTATGGATTTTGCAAAATTTTGGCGCGCAAATGCCAGAGTGGCTGGATAAAAAACTGGGCGCAAATTTTGAAATTTCAGGCGAAAATAAAGTTTCAAATTTCGCAAAAAACCTAAATTTAGACGAAAACGCCCTCCGCGAAATTTGCCAAAACGCCCAAAATCCCGCCCTAATCATCGGCGAGGATTTTATCAAACATCCGCGCGCTGGCACCCTTGCGAAATTGCTTGGGCTTATCGAGCGATACACGAATTTTAGCGTCTTAATCATACCGCCTCGCACAAATAGCCTTGGCGTGGCGCTAATCTGCAACCTTAGTAAGAAGGTAGCTGGCGAGATTTTAGGATACAACGAGGACGGCGATTTTAAATTTGGTGTGATTGAAGCAGATCTCGATGCGCCTAGCCTAGTGCAACAAGAGGGCACATTTACCAACTACGACAAGCGCGTAGTGCCGACAAATGCGGCATTGGCATACGACGGATACGAGCTAAACGATATCGCAAATGCCCTTGGCATTAATGCCACTTTTGCGATTTCATACACGCCAAATTTGGGCGAGTATTTTGAAAAAATCAAATTTGATGATTTAGAGAATTTTTACGACAACTGCGGGGAAAATCACCGCGGATACACTCTGCAAAACCGCCAAATTTCGCCAAATGCTGATAAATTTGACATCTTTGTTTCAGATGAGATTTGCGCTAAAAACGGCGAAATTTTAATATATGAAGCAAACCCGCTTCACCACTTTAACGCATTTACTGGCATTAGCGCAGGTCTTGGCGAAAGTGGCGCGATATTTATGCACCCGCAAATCGCGCAAGAGCTGAATTTAGCTCTAAATGATATGGTAAAAATCGAGTGCGATGGCGAAAAAATCGTAATTAAAGTCAAATTTGATGATAAATTTCACGGGATTTATCTAGGATATTTTGACGCAAAAATCTCTACGCAAAATATTTTTGTAAATTCGCGCTACAAAGCCGTAAAAATCGAAAAAATCGGAGGCAATAATGAGTGAGTTTGCCCTAAATTTCGCATTTACCTTTGCCAAATGTCTAATCATCATCGCTCTAATCGCCACAATGGCGGGCTTTGCGACATATATCGAGCGCAAGGTCATCGCCTATATGCAGCGCCGATTAGGTCCTGCTATCGTGGGGCCTGCTGGCGTGCTTCAAGTCGTAGCCGATATGATTAAACTAATCACCAAAGAAGATACGATTCCAACGCATGCAAATAAGTTTCTTTATAAAATTTCGCCGATTATCTCAGCGGCAGCTGCGCTTGTAGCTATTAGCGTGGTGCCACTTTTGCCTGAATTTAGCCTTTTTGGGCACACTATTCGCCCGATTATCGCTGATATAAATGTCGCGCTTTTGTTTTTGCTTGGGGCTAGTGCTGCTGGCATTTATGGGCTAGTGATCGGAGGTTTGGCAAGCTATAATAAATACGGCCTAATCGGCTCATTTCGCGCATTTTTGCAACTAATTAGCTTTGAGGTTATTAATGCTTTAAGCTTAATTCCGATTATTATGATTGTGGGCTCACTCTCGCTAATTGATATCGTAAATACCCAAAGTGGCGGAATTGAGAAGTGGTTCGTGTGGAAAGAGCCGGTATGCTTCGCGCTATTTTTAATCGCTTCGTTTGTGGAGTGTAACCGCACGCCACTTTGCCTTACTGAGAACGAAACCGAGCTTTTAGCAGGGGCTAGCACAGCGTATTCTGGGCTAAGGGGCGGTATGTTTTTCATCGGCGAATACGCCAATATGATAACCTACTCTATCGTAATCTCGCTCATATTTTTTGGCGGATACAATAGCTTTTGGTTTATTCCTGGCTGGGTGATGATAGCCCTTAAAGCGGGCTTTTTCTTCTTTTTGTTTTTATGGAGTAGAGCAGCATTTCCGCACCTGCGCCCAGACCAGCTAATGGCGCTTTGTTGGAAGGTTTGCATGCCACTAGCGCTACTTAGTATTTTAATCACCGGCATTGTGATTTTATAGGAAAGATTATGGGAATTTACAAAGAAATCGACAAACGAAAACCGCTTTTAAATAACAAAGATAAATTTAGAGAATTTTTAATTCGCACATTTAGGGGCGAGCTTTTTGTGGGGCTTTGGGTCGTGCTTCGCCAAATGCTTGCCCGTGGCAATACACACACTCTAATCTATCCGCAAGAAAAATTTGATTTGGGATTAAGGTATCGTGGCGTGCATAGGCTAATGAGACTACTAGAAAGCGGAAATGAGCGTTGCATTGGCTGTGGGCTGTGTGAAAAAATCTGCGTCTCAAACTGTATCGCCATGCAAACTAGCCTTGGAAGCGACGGACGCAAAAAGGTCGAAAACTACTCCATAAATTTAGGCAGGTGCGTGTATTGCGGGCTGTGCGCTGATGTCTGCCCAGAAATCGCAATCGTCCATGGTAGCGAATACGAGCTAGCAAGCGAACAGCGGGCGTATTATGGGTTTAAAGAGGATTTTTTAAGCAGGGGCGAGGATTTGTGCTTGGTAGAATCAAATAAAGAATTTGAGGGCTATGGAAGCTTGGACGCGAACGCAGGAGCGCGCGTGAAGCGCACGCCTACTGCGTATTTTAGCGATGAAAAGGAGAGCTTATGATAGAGGCTTTTGCGTTTTATTTTTTCGCAATCCTTACCTTGGGGCTTTTTAGCGTGAGCGTGTTTTCGCGAAATTTGCTTTATGCTATGAGCGCGCTAGCTGGTGGCATGATATTTTTGAGCGGATTTTTCTTTTTGCTCGGGGCTGAATTTTTAGGCGTAGTGCAAATCATAGTCTATACGGGCGCTGTAATGGTGCTGTATGGATTTTCGCTTATGTTTTTTGACGCTAGCAAAAATGTTAAAGAGAGCACAAAACATGCCAAAATTTTCTACACCTTAGCCGTTTTTATCGCGCTTTTGCTAGTGCTAATCATCTCAGGTGCGCTCATCGCAAATGACGCGCCAAGCCTAAAAATCCCAAATAGCGACAATATCCAAGCTATCGGAACTCTGCTTTTTACGAAATATTTGCTGATTTTCGAGGTGGTCGCCATAATGCTACTTGTGGCGATGATTTGCGCTATCGTGCTAACTCACAAGCAAATGGATATTTGCCAAAGCTACGAAGAGAGCGCGATAAAGGAGGAAGCATGAGCCTAAATCACTATTTAATCGTGGCAAGTCTTATGTTTGTTTTGGGGCTTGTGGGGGTTATGAAAAGACAAAATTTAATAATGCTATTTTTCTCAACCGAAATTTTGCTAAATTCGGCAAATTTAGCCCTTGTGGCAATCGCTAAATTTCACCAAAATTTAAATGGCGAAATTTTCGCCCTTTTTATCATCGCAATCGCTGCTAGCGAGATTGCCGTGGGGTTAGCGCTTTTGATTTTGTGGTATAAAAAAACAGGCAGTATCGAAATAGATAGTTTTGTAAATTTTAAAATTCCACGCGGAGAAAAAAATGCTTGATACTATGTTTTTTTGGCTATTAATCGCACTTTTTGCCCCGCTAGTTTCGGCGATTTTCGCTGGGATTTTTATCAAATTTAGGGATAAATTATTCGTGGGTATCATCTGCTCGTGCCTAATAGTGCTTGGCACAATCGCTTCGCTGTGGCTAGTGGAATTTGTCCTGCAAAACGGCGGTATGGACATTGCGCTAGCAAATTTCATAAGCGCGGGCGAACTAAACATAAAATACGGCGTGATGATCGACGCTCTTAGCACGATTATGGCGATTACCGTGGGGATTGTAAGCTCCGTGGTGCATATTTATTCGATTTATTATATGCAAAAAGACCCGGGATTTGCCAAATTTTTCGCTTACCTTGGGCTTTTTGTCTTTTCAATGCTAGTTTTAGTGCTAAGCGACAACTTCATCGGGCTTTTTATCGGCTGGGAGGGCGTGGGGCTTTGCTCGTGGCTACTAATCGGCTTTTGGCACGATAAGGATAATAATGCCTGGTGCGCGAACGAAGCCTTTATCATGAACCGCGTAGCCGACCTTGCCATGCTACTTGGAATTTTTGCGATTTATCTAAATTTCGGCTCATTTGCCTATGATGATGTCCTAGCAAACGCTAGCAGTGCCGATAGGGGCGCGCTTGCACTGATTGCAGCCTTGCTTTTCATCGGCGCCATGGGCAAAAGCGCGCAGTTTCCATTTCACACATGGCTAGCTGACGCTATGGCAGGACCGACGCCAGTTTCTGCGCTAATCCACGCTGCGACTATGGTTACGGCTGGCGTTTATTTGGTGATTAGGGCAAATTCTATCTTTGCGCTCGCCCCTGATGTGGCGCAAGCTATCACCTATCTTGGGGCATTTGTGGCGATTTTTGCCGCCTCAATGGCGTGCGTGCATAATGATCTTAAAAAAATCATAGCCTACTCTACGCTCTCACAACTTGGCTATATGTTCGTAGCAGCAGGGCTTGGGGCGTATGCTATCGCGCTTTTTCACCTTGTAACTCACGCGTTTTTTAAATCGCTTCTTTTCCTTGGGGCTGGAAATGTAATGCACGCTATGGCGGGCAAACTAAATATCCAAAAAATGGGCGCGCTGGCCAAATTTATGAAACCTAGCCTTGCGCTTATGAGTATCGGTTCGCTAGCACTTTGCGGATTTTATCCATTTTCTGGCTTTTTCTCAAAGGATAAAATTTTAGAAACTGCCTTTGCTAGCGGGGCGCACTTTATCTGGGCGGTTTTGTTTTTTGGCGCGATTTTGACTACATTTTATAGTTTTAGGCTTTTAATGTTTGTCTTTTTTGGCGAGAAAAAATACGACCACCACCCGCACGAGGCGAAGTCTTATGCTCTGCTTGCAATGAGCGTTTTGGCAGTTTTGGCGATAATTTGCGGCTTTTTCGCGGCTGAGTTTTACGGCTTTGTGGGCTATGTCTTGCCAAGCTTTCATAATGAAATTTCGCACAACACCGAAATTTTGCTAATCGCCTTAACGCTAGGTGCTATTAGCCTTGTGGCAATCGCTACAATTTTTGCATATAAAAACGCAAAATTTAGCCCAAATTTGAGAAATTCTAAAATTTACAAAATTTTAAGTGCGCAGTATTTCATACCGCAATTTTACGACATTTTCATAGTAGGAAGCTATAAAATCATAAGCCAAATTTGCGCCAAAATAGATAGCGCGATCATTGATAGCATTGTAGATTTAATCGCCAAAGTGCTACTAAAAATGGGCTTTGCGCTCCAAGGCGCAAACGACGGGACAAATTTGAGCGCAAATTTGAGATTGATGATTTTTGGCTTTTTTGCGCTTTTGGTTTTAGTATTTTTGATTTAAGGTAGATTATGGAGCATTTTTTAAGTTTAATTATATTTTTCCCGGCCGTTGCTGGGGCGCTTGGGGTTTTTATCGATGAGAGGAGCATAAAAACTTATGCTGTGATGATGAGCCTGATAGAATTTGCGCTTTCGCTCTTTTTGCTGGCTTTTTACGAGGGCGGGACCTCGTTTAGCACCTCGGCTAGCATAATTAGCGCGTATGGGATAAGCTATTTTATCGGCGTAGATGGGATTAGCCTATTTTTGGTGATTTTAAGCACGCTAATGACATTTTTAGCCCTAATTAGCCTAAGCATAAGGGAGAGGGTTAAAAATTTAATCATCTCGGTTTTGTTTTTAGAAATGACGATGATTGGGGTTTTTGTCGCGCTTGATGCGATATTATTTTATATATTTTGGGAGCTTTCACTTATCCCAATGCTCTATATCATCGGCGCGTGGGGAAGCGGGCGCAGGATTTATGCTGGGGTGAAATTTTTTATCTACACATTTTTTGGCTCTATGTTTTTGCTCGTGGGGCTAATCGCAATGGCGTATTTATACTACAAATCCACGGGCGAGTTTAGCTTTAATCTCATTGCGTGGCAGGGGCTAAATTTGCCAATAAATGCGCAAAATTTGCTATTTTTGGCTTTTGGGATCGCATTTGCCATAAAAACACCAATGTTTCCATTTCACACTTGGCTACCTTACGCGCACGGACAAGCCCCTACAATCGGCTCTGTTTTGCTAGCGGCTGTTTTGCTAAAAATGGGAACTTACGGCTTCGTGCGATTTTCGTTGCCACTTTTCCCTGATGCGTGCGTGCATTTTGCCCCTTTAATGTGCGTTTTAGCGGTAATTATGGTGATTTATACCAGCTTCATCGCATTTGCGCAAAAAGACATAAAACAAGTCGTCGCTTACAGCTCAGTTGCCCACATGGGCGTGATAATACTAGGCATTTTCTCGCTTGGAAGCGAGGGTGTTAGCGGGGCGATATTTTTGATGATTAGCCATGGAATCACCTCTGGCGGGCTTTTTATGCTTGTGGGATTTATCTATGATAGACGCCACACAAAGCTACTAAGCGAGTTTGGCGGACTTGCCAAAATTATGCCAGTTTATGCGTTTTGCTTTGGCGTGGTTTTATTTAGCGGGATTGGACTTCCGCTTACGATTGGATTTGTGGGCGAGTTTTTAAGCCTGCTTGGCATTTATAAAATCAGCTTTTGCTATACGCTTTTTGGCGGATTTGGTATAGTTATGGGGGCGATTTATAGCTTAAATTTATACAAAAAAACATTTTTTGGCAAAATTTGCGTCGAACAAAACAGAAGCTTAAAAGATTTGAAATTTAGTGAAATTTCGAGCATTGTTCCGATTTGTGTTTTGTGCATTTTTCTAGGTGTCGCGCCAAATTTTATGCTTAACCGCATTTCGCCAAGTGTGAGCGAAAATATCGCTCTCATGGCGCACAACGCCCAAAATTTAGCCACCAAAAACTATATAGAAAAAGCAAATTTCAAGGCGGTGATAAATGCAAAATAGTCTTTTAAATTTAGCCGTAATCGTGCCAATGGCGATTTTGTGCGTATTTGCGCTACTGATTTTAGCACTTTGCCTTTTTGGGCGCAAATTACCCCAAAACTTCTACGCCATAATCACACTTTTAGCCCTTATTTTGGACTTTGGCTTCGTTTTTGGATACAGCGGCGGCGCAAGAGGCTTTTTCGATATTATGCTAGTTGATAATCTAGCAATTCTTGCAACCCTCATAATTTTGGGTTGTAGCGTGTTTTATATCTGGCTATCTTTGGGCGCAAAAAGCGCGCACGAATACAGCGTGGCGGAGTTTTTCGCCATTTTTCTTTTTATGATTTTAGGGTATGAATTTATGGTATCAAGCGAAAATTTAATGATGATTTTCGTTGGATTAGAGACCTCATCGCTGGCACTTTATACACTCATTGCCATGCACAACCGCGCGCGCTCTGCTGAGGCTGCGCTCAAATACTTCGTAATGGGCGCGCTGGGTTCAGCGTTTTACGCATTTGGCGCGGCGCTATTTTTCTTAATCACAGGCTCGTTTGAAATTTCGCAAATCGCTATGATTGCGCAAAATTCAGGCCTTAGCACGAGCGCGGCTCTGTTTGGCGCAAGTGCATTTATGATAGCTTCTATCGGCTTCAAGCTATCGTTTATCCCATTTCACGCATGGATTATGGACGCTTACGAGGGCGCTAGCTCAGCCCTTAGTGGCTTTATGTCCGTCGCGCCTAAAATCGCGGCCTTCATTGTGGCCATTAGACTTTTTGAAGCATTGCAAAACATAGGCGTAGCGTGGCTTAACTCGGTTTTATACGCAATCGCCGTGCTTACAATGAGCGTAGCAAATGTCATGGCACTAGTCCAGCACGATGTCAAACGCATGCTCTCTTACAGCGCGATTAGCCACGCTGGATTTGGGCTTTGTGCCATAGTTATCGGCACGACGGAAGCAAATTTAAGCCTTTTTGTTTATTGGGTTTTATACGCAATGGCGAATTTAGGCGCATTTGCCGTGCTTTGGAGCGCGAGAGAAAAAAGGGATTTGCACGGCGTCGGTAGCGAAATTTGGGCGCGTTTCGAGTATCCATACGAGAAATTTAATGGCCTTATCCACACATTTCCACTGCGCGCGATTGCTCTGGCTATTTTTATGCTTAGCCTCGCTGGGATTCCGCCGTTTGGACTATTTTGGGGCAAATTATATTTGCTTGGCTCTGCTATTAGGGGCGAATTTTACGGCTTGGCTGTGATAATGGCGGTAAATAGCGCGATTGCGCTGTATTATTATCTGCGTTTAATCGTGTGTATGTTTTTGTGCGAAGCGGACTTTCGCTCGGCCAAATTTCGCGCCGCACTGCGCCAAAGTAGCGCGCCGATAAATTTCGCCGTGGCTTTGTGTGCGGTTTTGTGCGCTATAATGCCGTTTCTTGTGGATTTTATAAGTAGTAGTATGGGTAAGGTTTTGCTTTAAATTTTAAAATTTTGGCTCAAATTTGAGCCAAAATTTAGTGTATTTACGGGCAAATTTTACTCTGCCACCCTAGTTTCGTTTGGATTCATTTCGATGATTTCCCATGGTAAGCCTTGGCGATTTAGCTCGTCCATAAATGGTTTGGCATCAAATTCTTCCATATTAAATACGCCTTTTCCGCTCCATTTGCCAGTTGCTATCATCATCGAGCCTATCATCGCAGGCACGCCTGTGGTATAGCTAACAGCCTGTGCGCCAGTCTCTGCGTAGCACTCTTCGTGGTCGCAGACATTGTAGATATAAACTTTGCGTGGCTTTCCGTCTTTGACGCCTTTAATAACGCAGCCGATATTTGTTTTGCCTTTGGTGCGTGGTCCTAAACTTGCCGGGTCAGGCAAAAGCGTCTTTAAAAATTGAATCGGCACGATTTTCACGCCGTTATGCTCGACTTCGTCAATGCGAAGCATACCGACATTTTCTAGGCAACGCATGTGCGTAAGATAACTTTGCCCAAAGGTCATAAAAAAGCGAATTCGCTTTAAGCCTTTGATATTTTTAACCAAACTTTCCATTTCTTCGTGATAAAGCAAATAGCTATCTTTCACGCCGACTTTCGGATAGTCCCATTTCATCATTATTTCAAGCGGTTTTGTGGTGATCCACGAGCCATTTTCCCAGTATCTGCCATTGGCTGAGACTTCACGCAAATTAATTTCTGGGTTAAAATTTGTCGCAAACGCGTATCCGTGGTCTCCTGCGTTGCAATCAAGTATATCAATCTCGTTTATTTCATCAAATAAATTTTGCTGTGCATAAGCGCAAAATACATTTGTAACGCCCGGATCAAATCCGCTTCCAAGAAGTGCGGGAATTCCTGCGTTTTTAAAATCGTCATTTTTCGCCCATTGAAGTTTGTATTCAAAGTGTGCGGTGTCCGGGTGCTCGTAGTTTGCGGTATCGATATATGGGATTCCCGCTTTCAAACAAGCGTCCATTAGTGTGAGATCCTGATACGGCAAAGCCACATTTAAAAGCAAATCCGCTCCGATTTCTTTGGCGAATTTTGCCACGGCTTCGCTATCATCAGCATCGATTTTAGCCGTTGCGATCTCTACGCCAAGTCGCTCTTTTATAAATTTAGCGATTTCATCGCATTTGCTTTTGGTTCTACTTGCAAGAGTTATTTTGGTAAAAACCCCAGAATTCATCGCGCATTTCACGGTTGCCACACGGCTTACTCCACCTGCTCCGATAATTAAAATATGGCTCATTTTTCTTCCTTTAAACAAAATTTGCAAATTTTATCAAAAACGCACTTAAAAGCTAAATTTTAAACAAAAATTCCGCTATCAAATACGCCATATAGACCATTATCACGCCCACCACGCTATCTATGATCCGCCATGCTTTTTCGTTCGCAAACAGCCCGGCAAGCGCCCTAGCAGCGTATCCTAAGCTAAAAAACCACGCAAATGATACCAAAACCGCCCCGCAAAAAAACCAAATTTTTAGCTCGCTTGGCACGGGTGCTGATGTCGAGCCGATAACGACGATAGTATCTAAATAAACATGCGGATTTAGCACGGTTACAGCTAGGGTCTTTAAAACCACCGGAAGTAGTGAGGCGTTTTTGGCGTTTTTGATTTTGGCGAAGTGCGAGCCTTTGTATGCGCTACGAAATGAGGCTAGCGCGTAACTTAGCAAAAACAAAATTCCACTCACACCCAAAATCAGTGTCAAAAGCTCGTTTTTAGCGAAACTCTCGCCCACGACAAAGACGCCAAAGCCCGTAAAAACGATATCAAGCAGGGTGCAAAGCGCGCAAACGACGAAAATATAGCTTTTGGCTAGGCCTTGCGAGATGACAAAGATATTTTGTGCGCCAATCGCCACAATCATCGATAGCATGAGCCCAGCCCCGCGCAAAAATGCGCTGGTGATGGCTGGGTCTATCATTTGCGTTTGCCGTGTTTTTTAGAATTTGCGCTAGGCTCTTCGGGTTCGTTTTCAAAGCCCATTTTAGCGCGCAAAATTTTATTTATTTCATAGATTGAGGTTTCGTAGATATCGGGCATCGTAGCCTCTTTATCAGTATAGAAATGCAAGAAATTATAAGTATCGTCCAAATCCAGAGCGCGCTTGAATTCGAAATTTAAAAGCTTAACCTGCTTTTTGCCAGCGGTGAAAGTTTTGACATTGATATTTTTAATATCGGCGAATTTAAACTCACACTCGCGCTCGTTTATGACGATTTTTAGGGCATCGTCGGTGATTTCGATATGTTTTTTGCTAAACATTTTTTTCAGACAAAACAGCGCACTCACAGCACAAGTCGCCGACATAAAAAGCGCAATCCCGCCATATCCGATATGATACAAATATCCGCCACAAACTGCCAAAATAAGGGCAGCGACTAAGGTTGCTCTAACTGGTTTTTTATTTTCGTTTATTATCATTTTTACCTACTTAAAATTTGTTTTATATGTTCGTAAATTTTATAATTAAATGCGTCGATTGCGCGCGATTTTGACAAATTTGAGCTACTATTTTGATAGGTCAAATTCGTAGTATAATCCTGCCAAGCTTTGCCCTCTTTCACGCTGATTAGCAAGCCAACCTGCGCGTCATAGAGCCTTTCAGAGACATCATCATACCATGGATCATAAAACATCGGAAATCCCATACCTACGCCCCAGTGGCTGTGTCTATGACCTCTGCCACCACCAAAACCAAAGCCAAAACTAAACCTAGGCCTTGCATAATAATCCCCACCAACGCTTAGCAAGCGAAAATAATTTATATTTCCGCCCACCTTAATCGTGGCGTCTTTTTCGTTTTTTACTACCACAAATCCGTCTTTTACCAGATATTCGCTCACAGCCGAGGTTAAATTTAAATCACTCGTGCTGGTGTTTGTAAAACTCACGCTGATGAATTTTTTCTCTGGCATTTTGGTGATAAAAATCGGCTCGCTCGTGCGCACAATCCCGCTATTTACCGGCGCTTTTGCGCAACCTGTAAAAAACGCAAAAATACAAATCGTAAAAACGCTTAAAATTTTAATTTTCATCAAATTTCTCCGAAAAAATTTCAGAGATTGTAGCAAATTTAGGATTAAGAATTTATAGAATTGAGAAATTTTGGGAGATTTCTCTCCCAAAATTTTATAAATTTGTGCCCCGAGTAAGCACGCGTTTGCGATAAACTTCCGAAACTTTCGTGCTATCGCCGACTAAAAGCGCATTTGTGCAACAAATCGCCGCGCACATTGGCACCTTGCCCTCAGCTATGCGGTTTTGGCCGTATTTGTGAAGCTCGGCACTAGAAAATGTCTCTTCTGGTCCGCCTGCGCACATTGTGCATTTATCCATTGCGCCTTTTATGCCAAAAGCGCCATCTCGTGGGAACTGCGGCGCACCAAATGGACACGCATACAAGCAGTATCCGCAACCGATACATTTATCTTTATCATGCAAGACAATCCCGTCAGCCCTGATATAAAAGCACTGCACTGGACAAACCTGCGCACATGGCGCGTCTGTGCAGTGCTGACATGCGATCGAGCTAGCCACCTCTTTGCCAGGAACACCCTCATTTAGGATTAAAACCTTGCGTCTATTAATGCCCACAGGGACTTCGTGCGCATTAGAGCAGGCTACTTGACAGCCGTAGCATGCGATACATCTTTGAACATCTACATAAAATTTCATTCTTCCCATTATCTACTCCTTACGCTTTTTCCAAACGGCAAAGTCCGGCGTTAAATTCCGAAATTTGCGTATTTATATCAAAGCCGTAATTCGTGATAGTGTTCGAACTCTCACCGATGACATAAGGTTTCGCCCCCTCTGGATAGCGCGAACTTAGATCCACGCCCTGCATAATTCCAGCGAAGTTATATGGAAGCACTATGCGATCTGGCGTAACAGAGTGCGAATATATACATTTGACCTTGATTTTCGTGCCTTGTGGCGAGTGTATCCACATCATCGCCCCGTCAGCTATACCATAATCTGCCGCTAGTTTTGGATTGACATGAGCAAACATCTCTGGCGTGATTGCTGCAAGGTATTTGCTAGTGCGCTCTAACATACCAGCGCCGCTTAAATTTACAAGTCTCATCGAGCTCATAATCGTAGGGAAATCCTTGCTCCAATCCTGCTTTTTCTGCTCGCTGATAAATTTAACCTCGACACGGAAATTTTTAGCCTGATCGTCAAATGTAGGGTATTTTTCCACCAAATCCCAGCGCGGAGAGTGCAACGGCTCTCTGTGTTTAGGGATAGGATCGGCAAACTCCCAAACTTTCGCCCTAGCCCTTGCGTTTCCACAAGGACAAATTCCAAATTCACGCGCTTTTTGGTTGATGATTCCGCTATAATCATCACTCCAACTAGGCCCCATTTTCGCCTTTTCTTCCTCGCTAAGCGTGATTCCTAGCATTTCTTCGATATTATCTTTTAGCAAATGCGCATGTCCGCCAGAAATTTTCGCTCCTGGCAGAGTTATGCCCTCGCCTGCTAGCTGTGAAACGCCGTCATGCTCTAAACCAAAGCGATTTCTAAATCCCATACCGCCCTTTTCATAAGGTTTGCTTAAATCATACAAAATAGGCGTGCCTGGGTGCTTAATGTCCCAGCAAGGCCACGGAAGTCCGAAGTATTCGCCCTCGACTTCGCCACCAATTCCCATTAGCGTATCAGGATCGAAAAATTCCCAGTTTCTTTGGTGGCGTCTTAATCTCTCGGCAGTTCTACCTTGTGCGCCGATACTATGACCGCACCTTGCGATTTCGTTTGTAGCGTCATCTGGCCAGACAAAAGGCTCATTATCGGCTTTTACCTGCTTGATTTCGCCATTTACGACTTCCATTTTCATACCGCGAGTGTATTCATCATAAAAGCCAAATTTTTTGGCGAACATAAACATTACTTCGTGGTCTTCCTTGCTCTCATAGATTGGTTTGATGACCTGAGTGCGCCACTGACCAGTTCTGTTTGTAGCCTGCAAATGCCCCTCTGTCTCAAACTGCGTGCAAGTAGGAAGGACATAAATGCCGTCCTTTCTATCGCTTAAAATCGCAACTTCGTTTAAGAAAGGCTCAGCTACAACTAGCATATCTAGCTTATCAACAGCTTGTTGAATTTTGGTCAAATGCGCCATAGAGGTAATTCCTGTGCCTTGAACCCAAAGCACGCGTAAATTTCCGCTTGAATATGTTTTTTCCTCTTTTAGCACGCCTTGCCACCATTTAGAGAGCGAATAGCCTTTTTCGTTGCGCCAAGTTATCTCTTTCTCGGCGTTTGGATCGACATGGAAATATTCATCAAAATTTGTTCCAGGAACTTTTCCGCCTTGTTTTGGCTCTTTAATGGTCGTAGCAAAGCGTTTGACAAATGTATCAAAATCTACGCCCCAGCCCTTGCAGTAGTGTTTCCACGCCGCATCACCTAATCCATAATACATAGATAAGGTATCAGCCAAACAACCCATATCGGTAGAGCCTTGGACATTATCGTGACCACGAATAATATTCGTTCCACCGCCCGGTTTGCCCATATTTCCTAAAACTAATTGCAAAATCGAAAGAATTCTAGTATTTGAGCTACCCACAGAGTGCTGAGTGATACCAAGTGCCCAAATCAGCGTAGCTGGCTTGGTCGTAGCAAACATTTTTGTAAATTCGAGCAACTCTTCGATCTTACAGCCTGTAACATTTGCCGTCTCTTCTGGCGTCCATTTTTCGGCCTCTGCGCGAATTTCATCAATTGCATAAGATTGATTTGCGATGACATCTTTATCTTCCCAGCCATTTTTGAAAATCAAATGCAACATACCATAGACAAATGCAATATCTGTGCCAGGGCGGATTCTGATATACATATCAGCCTTGGCCGCAGTTCTAGTAAATGCAGGATCTACAACGACGATTTTCGCGCCGTTTCTATCTTTGGCTTGCAATGCGTGTTTCATACCACCAACTGGATTTGCCACGGCTGAATTTGCACCGATGAAAAGTATCATTTTTGAGTTTGCTGCCATATCACCGAAGTGATTTGTCATAGCGCCATAACCCCAAGTATTCGCCACACCGGCGACTGTTGCGCTATGTCAAATTCTAGCAACATGGTCTATATTATTAGAACCCCAAAATGCTGCAAATTTTCTAAAATAAAATGCCTGTTCGTTGCAAAATTTAGCTGAACCTAGAAATTCTACGCTATCTGGACCATCTTCTTTTCGCACTTCTAGCATTTTTGCTGAAATTTCATTAACTGCTTGATCCCAGGTAATGCGCTCCCACTTACCATTAACTTTTTTAAGTGGGTATTTTAAACGCATTTTTGACTTGGTTAAATCGATTTGATCGATTCCCTTACAGCAATGGCTTCCCTGCGAAATCGGGTGATCTACCGCCATGTCTTGGCGAATCCAAGTGTTTGTGCTCTCATCGACCTGTGCGATGATACCGCACCCTGCCGAACAAATCGAGCAAACCGTCTTTTTATAAACCGAATTTGGAAAAGGGTTTTTAATCTCTTGCTCTGTCGCCTCGCGAAGTGTGTCGTTAGCTCCAAACGCACTTACGCTAGCACCGCCCAAAGCAGCGAGTTTTAAAAACGACCTTCTGCCGATCGTATTTTCACTCATAATCTACTCCTAATACGCTACTTTGTAGTATTTTTGCCACGCTTCACTTTCAAAGTAAAGCACCTCTTTTTTTGGTGATTTTCCGCGAACTGTGTTTGGTTGGGGAGTATCTTTATCACCGTTTGCACTAGCCACGCTAGCAGCTATACCTACGGCACCGACGGCGCCGACTTTTAGAGATTTTTTGAGAAAATCTCTGCGTTTGCTTTGCATAATCTCTCCTTTAAAAGGAAATTTTATTTTAATCTTTGTCGTAACGCCTGCTACATATCTTAAAATAGCTGATATTAACGAAAAGTTAATAATAAAGCGGTTAAAAATAAAATTATAATTTAAGATTAATTTTATTTTAAGAAAGGCTAAAATTCGGCGAATTTAGCCAAATTTTGCCAAAATTTTAGCGAATTTACTCGTCAAATTCAAAATTGTGCTTCGCATTTTTGAAATTTCCGCGATAAAGCTTAGCATTAATCGATTCTTTGGCGATATTTTTATCTTTTTGCGGTTTTGGCATGGCCAAAAGCGAACGCTCCAAAGCAAAAAAACTCTCCATAATCCCAGCCAACGCCCTAAAAAATTTCGAACTCTTATGCTCCTTTAAAAGCCCTATAAAATGGTCGCAAAACTCATTTATCACGCTTGCAAAAAGCTCGGTTGAAAGGAAAATATTTCCATTTTGCGCCTCCGCCTCATCGCGCAAAAGCGAAGATTGCAGATAAAAAATAAATCCCACGAAATCCTCGCTATCCTTGCAAAGCTCGCTGTTACGGCGAAATTTGCTCTTTTTAAGGGTGTTTGTGATGAGGATTTTCATTCTGCCCTCGTCCCTGCCCTCGTCGTAAAAACTAGCTGTCGTTGGGACATTGACAAAGGAAAAATCAAACAAAACATCGTTTTGCTCGCGCCTAAACTCCTCAAAACTAAAATTTTGCAAAATTTCAAAATTCTTAGCGTCCGCTTCGCTAATCGGCGATGATTTTAGAAATTCGAGTTGCTCTTTCCACAGGCTAAATTTAGCCCCGTTTTCGTAGAAAAAAAACGGAATTGCGAAAAATTCATAATAATACGACCTAGCCTTAATCAAATTTAAATCCATTTTCAAATCTCCTCTTGCATTTGCTTTAAAATCATAATTTTCGCCTTGCAATCAGCGCAACAAAACAGCGTTTTTGCCTTATCTGCGTCGTCCGCGAAGTGCGCGCTCATCAAATTTGCGATTTTCATAATCGCCTTTTTTGTGGCAAATTTTTTGCCGCACTCGATACACTCAAACAACTCGTCGCGGGCTAAAATTTGATACTCGAAAAACTCTTTTTTAAGCTCTACGCCACACAAATCAAGCGCCATTGTATCAGCTTCGGCGCAACTTCGCACGCAGTAATCGCACCCCACGCAAAGCGAAGCGTTAAATTTGAGCGAATTATCGCTTTTATCGGCAAAAAGTGCGCCTGTGTTGCACGCGCCCGCGCACGATAGGCACAGCGTGCAGGTTTGCTCATTTATGCTGATTTTAGCGTGGCTTTGCGACGCGCCGTTTGCGACCACGCCGTAATCGCCCTCGCCCACCATAAATGCCATACGAGATGAGAAAATCTCGATTTTGCTCAAATTTGTCTCATTTAGGCTAAATTTCCATTTTTGCCCGCTTTTAGCCAAATTTAGCGCAGTTTTTAGCTGGGCTTCATCGCTAGCCGCAAACACTCCCTGCACGCCATAAATCGCCATTGTAGCGCTATTTATGAGATTTATCGCATCTTTTGTAGCTTCGCAAATCTCGCCCTCAAAAAGCACGATTTGCGAGCCTGTTTCTTGCATTATGCTAAGCAAAAAAATCTCATCAAGCTGAAATTTAGCAAAAATTCCAAATGGAAGCACCCCACAAGGCAAACTCACGCCCGAAATCTCGCCAAAGCTCGCCTCATGGGCAAGAAGCGGAATTTTGCCAGCGTAGAGTTTCGCCATTTGGCTAATCGCAATCGGTGGCTGTTTTGCCGAGCTAATCGCGCCTGTGGGGCAGATACTCACGCACCTACCACAGGCTATGCAATCAATATGCGAAATTTCAAGCTTGCGATTTTGCTCATCTTTCAAAAGTGCCACACTAGGGCAAACCTCCACGCATTTGGCACACAGCTCCACTCTCCTGCCCTCGTATTGACAGAGGTTTGCGTTAAATGAAATGTTGTTTTTGTAAGTGTAAATCGGCGATTTTTCGGATACGAGAGCTAGAATTTCATCATCATTTAACCCTGCGATTTCATAGCAACCACTTTGACGAAGTTGATAGCTTTTTGCATTTTCTACTAAGAAAAAATCAGCCTCGACCTCGTATTCATCGGTGTTACTTAGCACGCTTACACTCAAATCGCCAATCCCACCATAGACGAATTTCACCTCAGCGTGAGTTAGGCAAATCACCTTAAATCCAGCGTTTTTGAGTGCATTTACACAGCTTTTGCGCTCATTATCGCTTACGAAAATTATATTTTTTCCCACTGGTTTTTGATAGGCATTATCTGCGCCATAATCAAACATCACCGCCTTTGCTTCGTATAAAATTTCGACATTTCTAGCGATTTGAAGCATTTCATCGTTTGTGGAATTTATATAAAAATTTATCTCTGGCGCGTAAATTTCAGCCTTTAAGCTAGGCGAATTTGCCACTACAAAGTGTTTTTCGCTATCAGCGCAAACCTCTATGCTATCGCCTAAAACGACCTCTTTTACGCCCACTGGGCTAAATCCGTATTCGCTCATTTTCTATCCTAAAAACAAAATTCGCATTTTTTACACTCATTTTCTAAACAATCGTTAAATGTAAATTTAAACTAAACATAAGTTAAATTTGTAATTTTTTTGGCATGTTAAATTTTAATAAAAATAGTGATAAAAATAGTCCGTAAAAACAAAATTTATAGGATTTTTTAAATGCAAATCAAACTTCCCAAAGTCGATAAAATCGCAAACAGCGCGGAATTTCATGGACTTTTGAAGCCTGTGATTTTACGGATCGCAAAAGAGGTCATAAACGAATTTCGAACCAGCCTGGTAAATGGCGAAAATTCGTGCGCTAGCGAAGAGCAAATCATCGCGCAAATCAAATCTCGCTACGAAAAATTCGCAAATCTCGCACTTCGCCCGCTTATCAACGCAACCGGCGTCGTGCTTCACACCAATCTCGGTCGTAGCGTGATTTCGCCTGAAATTTTATCTCGCGCGCAGGGGGCGATTTGCGCCTATTCTAACCTCGAATTCGACCTAGATAGCGGAACGCGCTCCAATCGCTACGATTATACTAGCGCGCTTTTGGCTGAGCTTTTTGGCTGCGAGAGCGCACTTGTGGTAAATAACAACGCAGCGGCTGTATTTTTGGTGCTAAATACCTTTGCTAGGGGGCGCGAAGTCGTGGTAAGTCGTGGCGAGCTAGTCGAAATCGGCGGGAGTTTTAGGGTAAGCGAGGTCATGGCAAACTCTGGGGCGATTTTGCGTGAGATTGGCACCACAAATAAGACTAAAATTTCGGATTATCAAAACGCCATAAACGAAAATACGGCAGTTTTGATGAAAATTCATCGTTCAAATTTTGAAATTTCAGGTTTCACGCAAAGTGTGGAAATAGGCGAAATTTCGCGTTTAGCAAAATTTGCGAGCGAGAAAAAGGCTGAATTTTACGAGAAAAAAGAGCTGGAATTTAAAATTTGCGAAGAGGAAAAATTTAGCGAAATTATTGATTATTACGATCTTGGAAGCGGGAGCGTAAATGATTTGGGCGCGAATTTAACTAAAAACGAGCCAAAAATTGGCGAAATTTTAGCCTCTGGGGCTAGGCTGATTAGTTTTAGCGGGGATAAACTTTTTGGAAGCGTGCAGTGCGGGATAATCTTGGGCGAGAAATCCTTAATCCAAAAACTGCGCAAAAATCAGCTTTTGCGTATGCTTCGCGCTGATAAAATCACACTTGCGATTTTAAACGAAACGATTAAGGCTTACATTAACAAAGAATTTTCGCTAATTCCTACGATTGATCAAATTCATCTGCCCCTTAGCGAGCTTGAAAGGCGCGCGCAGGGTGTTTTGGACGCGCTAAAAAATACTAAATTTCAAGCAAGCCTTATTCGCACAAAAACCTTTGTGGGTGGCGGGAGTCTGCCTTGCAAAAACTACGATAGCGTCGCTTTGGTGCTTAGCCAAAACGCTAGCCCAGAGGAAATTTCGGCGAAATTTAGGGCGCGCGGGATTATCGGGCGCATTGAAAATGATAAATTTTTGCTTGATTTTCGCGCCATTTTAAAGCACGATTTACAAAAACTAATAAAAATTTTAAAGGAAATGTATGAATAGCGTCATAATCGGCACAGCAGGGCATATCGATCATGGCAAAACCGCACTCATAAAGGCGCTAAATGGCGTCGATGGCGACAAATTGGCAAGCGAAATTGAGCGCGGAATCACGATTGATTTAAGCTTTTCAAATTTAAAATCAAAAAACGCAAATATCGCATTTATCGATGTTCCGGGGCATGAAAATTTAGTTAAGACTATGATTAGTGGGGCGTATGCGTTTGATTGCGCACTTTTAATCGTCGCTAGTGATGACGGGCTAATGCCCCAAAGCAGGGAGCATATCGAAATTTTATCGCTTTTAGATGTAAAAAGCGTGGTTTTGTGTATCACAAAGTGCGATCTCACGGACAGCCCGCGCCAAAACGAAGTTAAAAAAGAGTGCGAGGAATTTATAGCCAAATTTTCAAATTTGCAAATTTTAAATACATTTTTCCTAAGCGCAAAGACAAATTTAGGCGTTGATGAGCTTAAATCTTATCTATTTAATATAAAGCCAAAACCGCGCAAAAATGGGGGAATTTTGCACTATTATATAGATAGAATTTTCACTTTAAAAGGCATTGGCACGGTGGTAACTGGCTCGCTTATTAGCGGGGCAATTTCGCGTGGCGAAAAGCTTCTTTGCGCAGATTGTGGCAAAATTTTAACCGCCAAAAGCCTGCAAATCCACGACACCGACACGCAGGTTGCGTATGCGCCAAACCGCGTAGCAATCGCGCTTGACGCTAAAACTAGCGAGTTAGAGCGAGGCTATATCCTCACTAAAAAGGGCTTTTTTAGGGGATTTAACGAAGCCGATACGCTCTTTCGTGGCAAAATAGCGCACGGGGAAGATGTGAGCTTTTGTGTGGGCTCAAAGCAAACGCCAGCAAAAGCGCGCATTATCAAAGAGCTTGATAGCGGCGAATTTTTGATAAATTTCAAATTTGAAAAAACTATGTTTTTGAAATTTGACGAGCCATTTGTATGCTTGGCAAACTCTCGCGTGTGTGGGGGTGGAAGGGTGCTAAATGCGGTCATCGAGCCACTAAAAAAGGCAAACAAGGCAGAGTTTTTAACAGCACTTTTGCACAAAAATTTCAAAAAAGCCTTTGAAATTTTAAGCAAATTTCACCGCCACGGATTTGGGCTGTTTTCGGCGTATCAGAGATTTGATATGGATTATGATAGCGCAAAAGCGATTGCTAAGACGATACCAAATACATATTTTGACGAAGCGACGCTGTGCGTGTATGATAATAGCGCGATTGGCGATATCAAAGAATTGATTAAATTTATCATAGACAAAAACCCGCACGCTGTATTTTCCCCAACCTCAATCGCCCTAAAACTCTCTTGGGCTAGCGAAAGCTTAGCCTCCCTCGTGCTTAGTGAGCTAGAAAGGGCCAGCGTGATAGAAAAAACCGGTGGCGTGTATATCAAAAAAGGGGCGAATTTACAGGATTTAAAACAGAGCTTGGAGGGCAAAATTTTCGACATCATCAAAAAAGGCGGAATCGCCCCGCTCGCGCCATATAATATCTACGAAATGCTCGATATCGACCGCGTCAGTGGCGATGACGCTCTAAAAAAACTAACATATTCTAAAAAGGTAGTTCGCCTAGCGCACAATCTCTTTGTGGAGGCTGGGAATTTAAGCCAGATTATCAAAAAGCTTTATGATTTGATAAAAGAAGCTGGTTTTGCCGATGTAGCAAATGTCAAAGAGAGCCTAAATTTAAGCAGGAAATTTGCGATTTCTTACCTAGAATACCTCGATAATCTAGGCGATATCATCACAATCGATAATAAACGCTACTTAAAAAAATAAGTTATTTACAAATTTTGGCTAAAATCGTTGGATTTTTTAAAAAAGGAAGAAAATGAAAAAAGTTTTACTTTTCTCGCTTGCGGGCGCGCTAAGCCTAAATGCCGCGCTTAGCGATAGCGAAATTTTATCTATGTATGGCGGTTTGCCAGCAAATTTAAAAATCAGCGTGGCTGAGCGTATGCCAGTAGAGGGGCTAAAAGATATCCAAGCTGTGATTTTGAAAATTTCAAATGGCGAAATTTCACAAGAAGAGGTGATTTTCACTAGTGGAGATTTGGTTTTAATGGATGTAATCGACCCTAAAAAACAGATTCTTTACAAAGATCAAATCAAACAATCTAGACTTTCAAAAGGTGTAGCAAGCGTCTATAAAAGCGAAAGCAAAGACAATATCATTACCCTTGGAAATGACCCTAAAAAGCCAACTTTGCTAATGCTAACTGACGCTGAGTGTCCGTTTTGTCGTAGAGAGTTAGCCGAAATCGAGCGAACGCTTAAAAGCAACAATGTCGAAATCATAATGACATCAGTGCATGGAGATAGCGGTCATGCCAAATCAGCACTGATTTACAAAGAAGTCAAATCAGCCAAAACTGACGCCGAAAAAATCGCTGTTTTGCGCAAATACTATGCCGAAGATAACAAAGCAAACGCTTCAAGCGTAAGCCCTGAGGAACTAAAAAGCGCAAAAGCTATCGCCGATAAATACTTCTCAGCCGGCATGAATTCAGTGCCATTTATCATTGAAACTTCAAAATTAAAATAAATTTCAAAACTACACTTTAAATTCCACGCTAAATTTACGAATTTAGCGTGGGGTAAATTTCAAAATTTCATTAAAATTTAAATTTTGGAAATTTTAAAATTTCCAAAATTTTGGGTAAGTTATTTAGATTTTTTTGTAGAATTTGTAGGATTTAGGTTGCGATCTATTATGCGAACATTGGCGTTTGCGCGGATTCTATCATTAAATTCCTCGACCATTTTTTTGCGTTTGTTAGTAACATAGGCCTCGATTGCCTTTTCTTGCACGCTTTCGAAATCAGCCGTTTGCACGCCCTTTTTGTCATTAACATAAAACATCTCATATCCATTTGCCGTAGGGATAACTGGCGAGAATTTGCCCTTATCCACGCTTGTGACGATGTATTTTAGCCCTGCGTCCATTTGGCTAGATTTTAGCGTGCCACGCATAACATATACATTGCCAGGGCGGGCGTTTGGATTGCGTTTGATAGGATTAAGAGCGCTTTCAGTTTTTGCGATATAGCGAGTTAGCGTAATGCTATCAAAGGTCGTGAATAAAGATGGGTTTTGCTCATAAAATCTGCGCACATTTTGTGGCGTTACGGTGCGTTGCACATCGGCAAAAAGCGGTCCATAAAGCTTTTCTTCTAAAATTCCACGACGCACATTTTCTCTAAACGCCTCTTCTGACATTTTTTGCTGTTTTAACGCCTTTTGTAGCTGTTCTAGGCTGAGTTTGTTCTGCTCGGCAATCATTTTTATGCGGTTATCTATTTCGGCTGGGCTTACGGTGATTCCTCTGCGCTTAATCTCTGAATCTTGCAATTTTTGCTTGATTAAAATTTCCATTGCAGCTTGCGGGCTGGCACCTGTGGCCTTTTGGACTCTGGCTAATTCGTAATTCGTAATCGGCTCGTTTTCTACGACAGCCACGACGCTATTTACGACATTTGCGTTTAACGCGCCAAAACCTAAAAGTGCAACAACGGCTAGTTTTTTTATCATTTTCAACCTTTATTTAGTCTTTTTGCTTTATAATCCCACGATTATAACATTAAAAAGTAAAATTTTAAAAAGGAAATTTATGATTGTAACTCGTTTCGCACCAAGCCCGACAGGGTATTTGCACATCGGCGGATTAAGAACCGCGCTGTTTTCATACCTATACGCAAGAGCAAATAACGGCAAATTCTTGCTTCGCATTGAAGATACGGATTTAAAAAGAAATTCGGTAGAGGCTGCAAAGGCTATCGAAGAGGCGTTTAAATGGTGTAGTCTAGACTACGACGGCGAAATCGTCTATCAAAGCTCACGATTTGATTTATACAAAGAATATGTCCAAAAGCTCCTTGATGAAGGTAAAGCATATAAATGCTATATGAGCAAGGCCGAGCTAGACGCGCTAAGAGCCGAGCAAGAAGCCAGAAAAGAGCGCCCAAAATACGATAATAGGTATCGCGATTTCACAGGCACTCCGCCGGTTGGTATCGAGCCAGTAATCCGCATAAAATCGCCACTTGATGGCACGATAGAATTCAGCGACGGTATCAAAGGCGATATGAAATTTGAAGCCAAAGACATTTTAGACGATTTTATCATCGCTAGAAGCGACGGCACGCCGACTTATAATTTCACGGTCGTTATAGATGACGCGCTAATGGGCGTTACAGACATCATCAGAGGCGACGATCACCTATCAAATACCCCAAAACAAATCGTGCTTTATAACGCGCTTGGCTTTAAGGTTCCGAAATTTTACCATGTCGCTATGATAAATGGCTCTGACGGCTCAAAACTCTCTAAACGCCACGGCGCGACAGATGTCATGGAATACAAAAAAATGGGCTATTTGCCACAGGCTCTGCTAAATTTCTTAGTCCGCCTTGGCTGGTCGCATGGGGACGATGAAATTTTTAGCATGAACGATATGAAAAAACTCTTTAATCCTAATAATATCGGCAAAAGTGCAAGCACATTTAACCAAACCAAACTTGATTGGCTAAATGCGCATTACATTAAAAATTTAAGCACCACCGAAGCCTGCGCCCACCTGCTAGAATTTGGCGTAGATATAGTAAATCACGCTAAAAAAGAGCTTATCATCAATCAATACAAAGAGAGGGCAAAAACCCTAGCCGAAATGGCGAACGGAATTGCAACCTTAATCAATCCTTTAAAAATTTATGATGAAAAAGCGTATAAAAAGTTTATCAACGAAAATTCGATAGCCTTACTCGCAAAATTCCAAGAAATTTTAACCTCAAATTTCGTTGCAAGCGAAATCGAGGCGAAGACAATGGAATTTTTGGAGGCAAACGAAGTGAAGCTAAAAGATTTAGCCCAACCTTTGCGAGTCGCCATAACAGGAACGAGCGTAAGTCCGTCGATATTTGAAATGATTGAAATTTTAGGTAGCGACGAGGTTAAAGCTAGAATTTCTAGCTTATTACAGAAAGGAATTTAAATGGCACAAAATGATTTGAAAGAAAGGGCATTAGAGTATCATATCGGTGGAAAAATCGGCATAAATGTCAAAACCCCATGCGCGAAACCAGAGGATTTGACCCTAGCATACACACCGGGTGTGGCCGAGCCTTGCAAGGTAATCGAGGCCGATAATGAGCTAGCATACAAATACACCAACAAATCAAATCTTGTCGCAGTTATCACAAACGGAACGGCTGTTTTGGGGCTAGGAGATATAGGCGCAATCGCAGGAAAGCCAGTAATGGAGGGAAAAGCGGTTTTGTTTAAAAAATTTGCTGGCGTAGATGCTTTTGATATCGAGATCAACGAAACAGATCCTAAAAAAATAGTCGAAATTTGCAAGGCTATCTCGCCGACATTTGGTGGAATAAATTTAGAGGACATTAAAGCTCCTGAGTGCTTTGAAATCGAAAAAGAGCTACAAAATGCCGTCGATATCCCTGTCATGCACGATGATCAGCACGGCACGGCGATGATTACAGGCGCTGGATTAATCAACGCAGCCTACATCAGTGGCAAAAAAATCGAAGATATGAAAATCGTAGTATCTGGTGCTGGTGCAGCAGGTATCGCGTGCGCGAAACTCTATAAAAGTCTTGGCGCAAAAAATGTAATTATGCTCGATTCAAAAGGCGTAATTCATACTAGCAGAAACGATTTGAACCCGCAAAAAATGGAATTTGCTATCGACACAAACGATAGAAGCCTAGCAGATGCGATGAGGGGGGCTGATATGTTTCTTGGCCTTAGCAAACCGGGCGTCGTAACAGCCGAAATGGTAAAATCAATGGCGCCAACGCCGATAATCTTCGCTCTGGCTAACCCTGTGCCTGAAATCTACCCAGATGAGGTGTATGCCGTGAGAGACGATGCGATCGTAGGCACTGGCAGAAGCGACTTTGCTAACCAAATCAACAATGTTTTGGGCTTCCCTTACATTTTCCGTGGTGCGCTAGATGTAAAGGCCAAAAAAATCACCGAAAATATGAAACTAGCCGCTTCTCGCGCTATGGCAGAGCTTGCCCGTGAGCCAATCCACCCAGATGTGCTAAAAATGCTAGGCAAAAAGGATTTAAAATTTGGACGAGATTATGTCATACCAAATCCATTTGATCCGCGCGTGTTTGCTATCATTTCAGCTGCTGTTGCAAAAGCTGCGATCGATGATGGCGTAGCAAGAGTAAGCAATTTCGATTTCGAGGCTTACAAAAAATCTTTACAATCAAAATAATCGAAATTTCCCGTTTTTCGGGAAATTTCAAAATTTAAGGTATCAAAAAAATGCAAAATTTCGAAAATTCATCAAATTTAGCCCTGCTTACTGACTTTTATCAACTCACAATGATGCAAGGATATTTTTTCTTAAAACCGCACGAAGTCGCAGTTTTTGATATGTATTACCGCAAAAACCCATGTGGTGGCGGTTACGCGATATTTTGCGGTATGAGCGAAGTGGTGGATTATATAGAGAATTTGCATTTTAGCAGTGATGATATAGCGTATTTGCGCTCGCTTGGGAGTTTTAAGGAGGAATTTTTAACCTACCTTGAAAATTTCAAATTTAGCGGCGAAATTTACGCTGTCGATGAGGGCGAGGTCGTATTTCCGCACGAGCCACTAATCCGCGTCAAAGCAAATATCATCGAGGCGCAGTTAATCGAAACTGCGATTTTAAACACCATAAATTTCCAAACCCTAATCGCCACCAAAAGCTCGCGCATAAATTTCAGTGCAAAGGGCGATTTGGTTATGGAGTTTGGGCTTCGCAGAGCGCAGGATAAAAGTGCTGCGATTTTTGGCGCAAAGGCCGCTATAATCGGCGGTTGCGTGGCTACTTCAAATGTTTTGGCTGCCAAAATTTTTGACATACCAGCTATCGGCACGCACTCTCATGCGTGGATTGGAAGCTTTCCTAGCGAAATCGAGGCCTTTCGCGCTTACGCCAAAATTTACCCAGACTCCGCGCTTTTGCTCGTCGATACCTACGATACGCTAAATTCTGGCGTGCCAAATGCGATTAAGGTTTTTGAAGAACTTCGCGAGCAAGGCCACAAACCGCTTGGAATTCGCATTGATTCTGGCGATTTGGAGTATCTGACCAAACAATCTCGTAAAATGCTTGATAACGCTGGATTTAAGGACGCCAAAATCACAGCCAGCAACGATTTGGACGAATACGCGATCGATCAGCTCAAACTTTTCGACGCTAAAATCGATAGCTGGGGCATTGGCACGAGATTAATCACAGGTGGCGATAGTTCAAGCCTTGGCGGCGTTTATAAGCTAAGCGGTATCGAAAAAGAGGGCAAAATTTTGCCAAAGATTAAAATTTCAAACGACCCACGCAAGATAAACAACCCCGGCTACAAGCAGTTTTTCAGGCTCTATGACAAAGATAGCGGCATGGCGTTAGCGGATTTAATCACGCTTGAAAATGAAAGTATCGACGAGAGCTCAGCGCTTGAAATTTTCCACCCACTCTACACCTACAAACGCAAAAAACTCGAAAATTTCAGCGCAAAGGCTATGTTAAAGCCTGTGTTTGTCCATGGTAAATTTGTCGGCGAGAAAAAATCCGTCATGCAAATCGCCGAATTTTCGCGCAAGGCTAAGGCGAAATTTTGGTGCGAATACCTGCGAAATATCCACCCACAAACCTACAAAGTAGATTTATCGGCTAAGCTTTGGGAGACGCGAAAATCACTGATTGATGAAATAAACGCAAATTTAGGCAAATCGTAGAAAATAGTAAATTTTTATTTACTTTTGAAATAAAAATTTTGACTATAATTGCGCGTTTGCAAGATTTCTTGCGTAAAATTTCATTTTAAAAGGATAGAAAATGAGCAAAATTCTCTCATGCATGACTGCACTTTTACTTTTGGCAGGTTGCGCCTCAAAGCAGCTTCGCCAATCCCCAGAGGACGCGATTAACGAGCAAAACCACACCACAGCAACCGCCAAAATGGAAGTGCTAAATTTCAAAACCGAAAATGGCAAAAAACTAAGCCTAGCTTCAAACGATTTGTTTGACACAGCGGTTTTGACTGATAGCGAGGGCAAAACTCACAACCTAACTCGCCAACGCTCAGCTAGCGGAATTTACATGGAAAATGACAAAGGTGTCAGTATCCACTTCAAAGAGGGTGGCGAGGGTATAGTCGAGTTTAGCAAATACAACTCACTCTCAATCTCACAAGTCAATTAATCCAAATTTTGCCACTTCTTTGGTGGCAAAATTTATTAGTTTTATTAATTTTAAAATTTTAACTTTTTCTTACAAAAATAGTAATATAATTTACGAATTTTAAAATAGGAATATGGATGCGATTTGGCAAGATAGATTATTTAAATTTACTCCCTTTTCATGTGTATTTAAAATCTCTACCTTTGCCAGCGCATACCAAAAAATTCATAGAGCTCAAAAAAGGCGTGCCTAGCAAGCTCTGTCGTGATTTGCGCGCAATGCGTGTCGATGCGGCCGTGATTTCTAGCATAGAATCCCGCCACAAAAAATACTCCACCCACCCTCTTGGCATAGTCGCCCAAAAAAAGGTAAAAAGCGTGCTCGTGCGTAAAAACACCACCCCGCGCCTAGATCCAGCCTCGATGAGCTCAAATATGCTCTCGCGAATTTTAGGCATTAATGGCGAGGTCATCATCGGCGATAACGCTCTGCGCGCGATTTTATCGCAAGGGGAGGAGAAATTTTACGATTTGGGCGAAATTTGGCACAAAAACACAAATTTGCCATTTGTTTTTGGAATTTTATGCTCCGTTAAAAACCACGAAATTTACGCCAAACTTACCGAGGCGTTTTTACGCACTAAGGTCAAAATCCCGCAATATATCCTCATCAAATACGCTAGAAGCAGAGGAATTGCTGAAAAAGACATCTTAGAATACCTCCAACTCATAAGCTACAAAGTCGGCGCGCGCGAGAGGCGCGCACTTAAAATTTTCCTAAAAAAAGCAAGCAAATTTAATTATAAACCAATTTAAGGAGGAGATATGAACAGTTATGTGGCAGGGTTGTTAAACAACCTAAAAGAGCAAAATCCGGGCGAAGAAGTTTTTATACAAGCAGCGACTGAAATTTTTAACTCTCTTGCTCCCCTAATCGAGCGCGAAGAAAAATACACAAAACACAGAATTTTAGAGCGAATCACCGTGCCAGAGAGAAGCCTAAGCTTTCGCGTAGTCTATACAAACGATCGTGGCGAGCCTTGCGTGCATACGGGATACCGCGTCGAGTTTAACTCAGCGCTTGGCCCATACAAAGGCGGTCTTAGATTTCACCCTAGCGTAAATATGGGTGTTTTGAAATTTTTAGGTTTCGAGCAAATTTTCAAAAATTCACTCACAGGCGTTAATATCGGTGGCGGCAAAGGTGGCGCAAATTTCGATCCAAAAGGCAAAAGCGACGGCGAGATTATGAGATTTTGCCAAGCATTTATGTTAGAGCTTCACAGGCTTATTAGCGAAAATACAGATGTCCCAGCCGGCGATATCGGCGTGGGCGGTAGAGAGATCGGATACCTATATGGCGCATACAAAAAAATCACTCGCAGATTTGATGGCGCACTTACTGGCAAAGGCCTAGCATGGGGCGGAAGCCTAGCTCGCACGCAAGCCACAGGATACGGCTCAGTGTATTTCGCACAAGAAATGCTAGCTAAAAAAGGCGAAGCACTTCGTGGCAAAGTCTGCGCAATCTCAGGTGCTGGAAATGTGGCAATATACACAGTCGAAAAACTATATCAACTAGAAGCCAAACCGGTTACCGTTAGCGATTCTACCGGCTTTATCTACGATCCAGACGGCATTGATTTGGCACTTCTAAAAAAGCTAAAAGAAGAGCTTAGAGTAGGTCTTGCAGAGTATGTCAAAGAGCGCAAAAACGCTAAATTTACCCCAGTTAGCGAGTATCCAGAGGGCAGAAATGGCGTATGGAGCGTCAAATGCGACGCAGCCTTCCCAAGCGCTACACAAAACGAGCTAAGCTTAGAGGACGCCAAAACCCTATACGCAAACGGATGTCGCCTTGTATGCGAGGGGGCAAACATGCCTAGCACGCTAGCTGCGATTGATTTTATGTTAGCTCAAAAAGACTTTTTATTTGGCCCTGCAAAGGCAGCAAACGCTGGTGGCGTGGCGACAAGTGGCTTAGAAATGATGCAAAATGCGCAACTTGAATCATGGAGTTTCGAGGAGGTCGATGGCAGGTTACACGAGATTATGAGGCATATCTTCCGCACTAGCTATGAAACCTCGAAAGAATTCAGCGATGAGGGCAACTTAGTTCTTGGCTCAAATATCGCAGGTTTCCGCAAAGTAGCCGATGCGATGATAGATCAAGGCTATGTTTAATAGCTAAATTTCGCTAGGATTTCCCTAGCGAAATTTTAAAATTTTAAAATTTAATGCTCAATTTTATTGCTTAAAAGCGTTGCGATAGATTTCGTGCGTTCGTTCGAATTTAGCGCGATTTGTATGCTCATAGTAAGTGGCACAGCCAAAAACATACCCCCCACACCAAAGACAAAACCCCAAAGAAGAAGACCTCCAAGCACGCTTAGTGTCGAAAGCCCTAGCCCCTCGCCCATGAAACGCGGTTCGATGATATTTCCGATGACGACATTTACGATAAGATAAATCGCCACGACCCAAATACTCACGCTTAAATCCATTGTCGCCAAGGTTACAAAAAGTGTCGGAAAAACGGCGATTATAGAGCCGATTGTAGGGATATAATTTAGCATAAAGGCTACAATCCCCCAAAGTGCTGCATACGGCACGCCAAGTAGCCACAGACAAAGCCCGATTAGCGCGCCTGTCGTGGCACTTGAAATCGTTTTGATAAGTAGATATTTTTTCAGGCTTGGGGCAAATTTTTTCATAAATTTATGCATACCGCGGTTACGCGCGGAAAAATATTTGATTTTTGCGTCGATTACCGAGCTTTCAAAGACCATAAACGAGACCAAAATAAAGACGAAAAACCCGGTGCTGACAATTCCGCCTGTTTTTTTCGCCACAGCTGTCGCGCGAGATACCATTTCAGAGGGCTCAGCACCAAGACTAGCTAGGTCAAAATCAATGCCGTAATTATTCAACCGCTCTTGCGCGCCACCTAGGACCTGGTTAAATTTCGCCCCCAGCTCCGGCAACTGCGCCGAAAACTCTCTGACCGCCTTAAATACGATATCGCCCATAAATCCCATAACGCCAAGAAATCCCAAAACCACAATCAAAAAGCTAAACAATCGCCCAACGCGCAGTTTTTGGATAGATAGCATTAGTGGCGAAATCAAAACCGTGATAAAAATCGCTAACAAAAACGGCACGATAATCGAGCCAGCAGCTTTAAGTCCTGCTATGATTATCACCACGCAAGCAGCCGAGATTAGGGACATTTGAAGTTTCATTGTAATCCTAAATTTTGAAATTTGTTCTATATTTTAATAAAAATTTGTAAATTTTAGATTTTTTGCAAAGTGGAATTTACCCGTAAATTTCACGGGTAAATTCGGCTAAATTTAATCAGCGCACACCGCGTTTGGCTGGATTCTCGTCTCGCCAGAGTATGATGAAATCATCAGTGCTTCGCCATTAGCATACTGGCACACGCGACCTGCTTGTGTCGAGCTTTTAAGCGATTTGCCATCTTTATATGTGATTGTCACGGCGTCGATTACCTTGGTATCGCTTACCATCGATCCTGCTCCTGCTCCTAGCACACCACCTATTGCGCCACCAGCCACAGCTCCGCCTGTTTCGTGGCGACCGCCCATTTTATGACCTAGCACAGCTCCGCCCACAGCGCCTACTACGCCACCTGCGGCTTGGGCTAGGCGTTTGTTTTCGGTATTGTCGACCCTGACCTTGGCTGGGACGATTGAGAGAATTTGGATAGTTTTGGCGCTTTGTTCTTGGTTTAATCCGTGCTCGTCATAGACATCAGGTCCCAAAGTTTCTGATTTGTTAGAGCAACCACTAAGCGCAATCATCGCAACTACGCTAAGGCTAAGTAGAGATTTTTTCATTAAAACTCCTTAAAATGAGATAAAATGTGAGGATTATACACTCCCGTGGTAAATTTATTTTAATCATATATTAAATTTGGCTAAATTTTTGCTATTACAAATTTAAGCCTAAATCGTTATAATTCTTGCAAAATTTAAAAAAAGGAAATTTATGAGAAAATTTCTAGTTTTGGCTAGTCTTTTGGTGTTTTTAGCGGGGTGCGGAGAGGAGAAAAAAAGAGGAAAACAGCGCTTAGCAAACACGAAAAAAAATGATTCCATAGAGCTAGAAATTTCACGCGAATTTGACAAAATCGCTGCCGCAAACTCCGCAACACCGACAAAACCTATAAATTCTACCACGCTAGCCATGCCTGATACGCCAGCTGCTTTTAATGCGAGCAAAGATGGCTTGGGTGAAATTGCAAGCGCGCCAAAGACGCTAGAAGCGCCAAATTTCGCGCAAGAAAAAAGCGCGCCGAGTGTTTCTAATGAGCCTAATACAAAAAATCTCGCACCAAGTGAGCCTGAGATGGCAGAGGCGCCAGCCGTTTCCTCTCAGCCAGCCACTTCCACGCAAACGATAATTTTATCAATTCCAAATCAAAATAAAAGCGCACAAGAAAACGCCGATAAATGCCAAAACGCCGAAACTATCGCGCTAATCAAGGCTAGCAAAAAGGATTTGCCATACAAAAACGGCGTTGTGATTTATAGCGACATAACCTGCCAAGACAACCTTTTGACGCACTACTATGAATTCGACCTTCCACCAGAGGCAATGGAAAAAATCAGCCAAATCGAGGATAAGTTGCGCTCGAATTTGGTTTTAAAAAGTGGCGAGCTTTTGGAACTTTACTGCAAGGCTGAGGAGCTAGCCGAATACAGAGATAACGAAATCGCCATGGAGTGGCGCTACACCCTGCCTAAAATCGACAACAACCTAGCCTCTATCGTAATCACCCCAAGCGATTGCAAGTAAAATTTAGTAAAATTTAGTGAAATTTAAAAGGAATTTAGCCAAATTTTGAAATTTGGCTAAATTTTGGATTATCTATTTAATAGTTTTTTCGCTTCATTAGCGACATTTACATCACTAAAACCGAAAAGTTTGAATAGCTCGCCAGCTGGTGCGCTCTCGCCAAAGCTCTTCATGCCTAAAATTTCATCAGCGAATTTATACCATTCTAGCGCACTTGCAGCCTCGACGGCTAGGACTTTGCCTTTGAAAATTCTAGCCCTGTATTCTTCGCTTTGTTCGCACAAAAGCTCGAAACAAGGCGCACTAACGACATTTGCTCTGATATTTTCGCTTTGCAAAAGCGCGGCTGCTTTTAGACAGATTCCTACTTCGCTACCGCTAGCTACTAGCGTGATATCGGCGTTTTCGCACTCTTTGATCAAATACGCGCCGTTTTTTGCCTCGCCAAATACAGCCTTTGGCAAAGCCTCCAAGCCTTGGCGCGAGCAAACAAAGGCAGCAGGGGCGTTTGTGGCAAGTGCTGCGCGCCAGCACTCTACATTTTCGTTGCCGTCAGCCGGACGGAAGGTGTAGAAATTCGGCATTGCGCGGAAGGTTGAGAGTTGCTCGATTGGCTCGTGAGTCGGGCCGTCCTCGCCTACGCCGATACTATCGTGAGTGAAAACAAAATAGTGCCTTAGGCTCATAAGCGCCGCCATTCTAGCGCTATTTTTGAGATAGTCGCTGAAAATAAAAAATGTCGCAGAAAATGGGATAAATAGCCCGTATCTTGCAATGGCGTTGTTTATCGCAGCCATTGAGTGCTCGCGAATCCCGAAATGGAAATTTTTGCCATACGGGAAGTCGCCAAAGCCCTTTAATTCGGTCTTATTAGAGGCCGCAAGGTCTGCGCTTCCGCCTATGAAGCTTGGAAGCGCTGCCGCGATTGCGTTTAAAATTTTGCCATTGCTATCGCGCGTAGCGACCTTTTGACCGCTAAAATCAGGGAATTGTATAGCGTCAAAATTTGGATTTTGAAGTGAGTTTAATAAATTTTTCTTCTCCGCGCTTAAATTTGCGATTTTTTCGTTCCATAGTTTCTCAGCCAAATCGCCCTTTTCTACGGCTGCGCGAGTGGCGAAAAGCACATCTTCGCTCACGCTAAAACTCTCATCAGGGTTAAATCCAAGCGCCTCTTTGGCTCTTTTTATGAGATCCTCACCCAAAGGTGCGCCGTGAGTTTTGTGGCTACCTTCTAGCTCCAATGCACCCTTGCCGATAGCGGTATTTGCGATGATTAGGTATGGTTTGGTTTTGTTTTTGGCCTCGTCTAGGGCAAATTCGATTTGATCGAAATTGTGTCCGTCTATGCGAGCTACCTCAAAGCCTTGGGCTTCGAAGCGGACCTTGATATCCTCGTCCCACGCAATCGAAGTTGAGCCATCAATCGTGATTTTGTTGCTATCGTAGATAATGACTAGATTATCTAGGCTGTGGTAACCTGCCAGCGCGCATGCTTCGTAGCTGATACCTTCTTCTAAATCGCCGTCCCCGCAAAGGCAGTAAATTTTATGATCGATTACCTTTGTGTTTTCGTCATTTAGCAAATTTGCAGCGTATTTTGCCGCCATTGCAAAACCCACAGCGTTTGCCACGCCTTGACCTAGCGGACCTGTGGCGATTTCTACGCCTGGGGTTGTGATTTCTGGGTGACCTGGGGTTTTGGAGTGAAGCTGACGGAAATTTTTCAAATCTTCCAGCGCGATATCATAGCCACTCAGATAGAGATAGCTATACACCAAAGCACTTGCATGACCGCCGGAAAACACGAGGCGATCGCGGTTTAGCCAGTTTGGGTTTTTTGGATTATGCACTAGCTTTTCCATAAGCACGCTCATCACATCGCTTAGCCCCATAGGAGTGCCCGGGTGGCCGGAATTGGCCTTTTGGATCATATCCGCACTCAAAAATTTAATGGTGTTTGAAATTTTACTTCTCATTTTTATCCTTTCAGATATTTGTTTATCAAATTTGATACTAAATTTTGCAAATTTTCACTCTCATCGCTCATACTTTCTTCGATTTGCGAAATGAGTGAATTTTTATACTCTTTGGCGCGTTCGACGCCGAGTAAATTCGTAAAAGAATTTTTATCCGTGTCGTGCATAGTAGGCTTTCCTGCGGTTTGGGAGCTTTGTGTGGCGTCGATGATGTCATCTTGTATCTGAAAAGCTAGTCCCAAATTTAACCCGACGCCATAAAATTTCCTTGCCTTTTCATCGCCCAAACCCGCTATAACAGCGCCTAGTTCAAACGAAGCGGCTATTAGGGCGCCTGTTTTGTGAAGGTGCAAAAATTTTAAATCTGATATTTCTAGGTGTTTTTTCTCAAAATAACAATCAATCGCTTGACCCAAAACCATGCCCGCCGAACCTGCATTTTTGGCTAAAATTTCAACGCATTTTACCTTAATCTCTGCGCTTAAATTTGACTTAGAAATCACCAAAAAAGCGTCAGTATTTAACGCATCGCCCACGAGTATCGCTGTAACCTCATCGTATTTTTTGTGTATGGTTTGATGAGCGCGCCTAAAATCAGCATTGTCCATAGCGGGTAAATCATCATGGATTAGCGAGTATGTATGCACCATTTCTAGGGCTTTTGCGACAGGCAGGGCGTCTGCAAATTTATTTTTATTTATAGCAGCGACCACGCCAAGAAGCAGTTGAGCGCGAAAATGCTTCCCACCAGCACCCAACATATAATTTAACGCCTCTTCGAAATACGGGTGAAAACTAGGTGCGTGAAGCGGGTTTTCGCGCAAATACTCTTTAAATTCCTTTAAAATTTCCATTTTTATTCCTAATTCGCGCCAAATCCGCCTAGTCCGCCAAGACCGCCTAGCATGGCAGTTGCGGCGTTTTTCTTTTCGTTTTCTATGAGTTTTACGGCGTCATTTATCGCTGAGATTAGCAAAATTTGCAAGCTGTCTTTATCCTCCAAAAGGCTATCGTCGATCTCCACATCCAAAACCTCGCCAGCGCCGTTGATTTTGATAGCGACCATACCAGCGCCGACTTTGACGCTAAATTCTTTTTTGGCGTTTTCTTCTTGGATCTGCTTTGCTTTTTCTTGCATTTGCTCGATCATTTCGCCCATTTTAGAAAAATCCATTCCCTCAAACATCTCTTACTCCACAATCTCATTTTTGTCATTTACATGCACGATTTTTGGCCTAAATTTTTTCGCCTCGTCTGGCTTCATTTGCGCATAACTTACTATGATGATGACATCGCCTACGCAGACTTTGCGCGCAGCCGCGCCATTTAGGCAAATCTCGCCCTTTTTCTCGCCCTCGATGATATATGTGCTAAATCGCTCGCCGTTGTTGATATTTAAAATTTCAACCTTTTGAAACTCTATCATGCCACTGGCTTTTAAAAGCTCCCTATCAATCGTAATCGAGCCGACATAATTTAAATTTGCGTCCGTTACACGGGCTCTGTGAATTTTGCTTTGAAGCATTGTTATTTTCATTTTTGCTCCTTTAAAATCTCTAAAACGACATCTTTATCGCTAAATGGATATTTTACACCCTTTATCTCTTGATATGTTTCATCGCCTTTGCCCAAAATCACGACCACTTCGCCATTTTGCGCTAAATTTATGGCTTTTTTAATCGCCTCTTTGCGATCTGCGATTTTTGTGATTTTTTCTTTTTGTCGCATACCCTCTTCGATTTGCGCTATGATTTTTTCAGGGTCTTCGCTTCGCGGATTATCGCTAGTGATGATTGCAAATTTAGCGAAATGCTCCACCATAGCCCCCATTAATGGGCGTTTTAGAGGATCTCTGTCGCCACCTGCACCAAAAACCACGATTAATTCGTTATCTTTGAGCGCATTTAGCACCTTTTCGATCCCATCTGGCGTGTGCGCGAAATCCACGATGACAAGGGGATTTTTGGCTACTACTTGCACCCTGCCCTCAACTCCTGCGAAATTTGACATTGCCTTTGCGATATCTTTTTCGTTTTTATTAGTTAGCATTTTAACTGCGCCAAAGGCTGCTAGGGCGTTGTAAAGGTTAAATTCGCCGATTAATTCGCTAGAAATTTCAAACTCGCCATTTGGAGTTTTTATCATAGCGTCGATTGCGCCTTTTACGCTGTAAGCTAGCACGCTAAAAGTGGCTGGATTTTTCACACCATAAGTTAGGGCATTTTTTAGGTTAAATTCGATATGACCGTCGTCTTTGTTGATAAGCTTTGCACTCTCATCGGCGAAAAACGAGCTTTTTACCGCGGCGTATTCACTCATAGTTTTATGATAATCCAAATGGTCTTGGCTTAAATTTGTAAAAATTTTAAGCGTGAAATTTAGCCCTTCAATGCGGTTTTGCGCGATTGCGTGCGAGCTAACCTCCATGACGAAAAATTCGCATTTTTGCTTAGTTGCTTCTAGCAAATAACTCATCGTTTTAAAAACAGAGCTTGTCGTAAGCCCCTTTTCATCGATTTTTTTATCGTTTATGAAAGCCCCTCTGGTGCCACACAGCCCCACAGAATACCCCAAATCCAAAAGCATAGAATAAATCAGCGCAGCGGTCGTGGTTTTGCCGTTGGTGCCGGTAATGCCTACGATTTTGATACTCTCATCAATCCCTAAAAGCGCCTTTGCTTTGCTAATAGAAATGATTTGTGCGCCGTTTTGCTCGGCTTGTGCGCTAAATTTGGAATTTGCGCTAGTTTGCACAAAATAGCACCCGCTCTCGCACTCGCCCGAATTATCGGTAATAAAACTATTTTTAATCCCTATTTTCATTTTTTATCTTTTTTATAATCTCATCTAGGCGCAAATCCCCAGCGAAATGCTCCGAACTCGCCTCGATATAATTAATGCAAATTTCATCAAATCCATTTGCAAGCAAATTTTGCAAAAACTCAATCATCTCGTCTTTGTTCTCAACCGCAATTTTTGACGAGAAAATCACGCTCTCAAAGACATTTTTAAAGCTTCCACTCTCCTTTACAGCGCGCATGAAATCTTTGTATAAAATCGCGTCTATCCTCTCAGCCTCGTCTGAAAATTTCTTTGAAATTTCAGCATTTTTCTTAGCGATTTTTTCGTTAATTGAGTTTAAAATTCGAAACAAAACGCTAGGTTTTGGCTTGGGTTTTAGGGTGTAAAATTCATACAGCATCAAGGCCTCTTCTGGCTCGCTAAGCCCCAAATCGCAAAGCTCGATTAAAAACAAAAGCTCATCGCTTGGTTTTTGCTCTTGCGCTAGGGCAAAAAATGTTTTAGCAAACTCAAATTTGCCAGATTTTAGGGCGTTTAGCCCTTTTGATTTATAGCTCAAATTTCTCGCCTTGTGGGATATTTACGACGCTAAGTTCTGGGTGGATATCCATACGAAGCTGTCTTTCTACGCCGAATTTCAGTGTCTGTCCGCTAGCTGCGCAACCATGACAATGTCCTGTGAGCGTGACATACACAACGCCGTTTTTAATGCCACGAAGCTCCATATCACCGCCGTCATTTTGTAGCATTGGGCGGATAGTATCGAGACTAGCCTTGACAGGACCTAAAAGCTCTTCATCGCTAAATGGTATCATTAAAATTCCTTTAAATTCGCTCTTTAATTGCTTTTTGGCGCGTCTTTTGCCATGATTTTATCGCCTAGGGTTTGTAGATTGCTTAGGCTTTTTAGGTGGAAAAACGCTAGCTCCAAATAGCCTTTGCGCGCAAATTCGGCTAGTTTTTTATCATCTAGGCCCAAAAGTTTCTCGCGGTTTAGTATCAAAAAGCCGTTTAATAGCGTAATCGTCTCGCCGTCTCTTTGGATATTTAGCTCTTTTGCTTCCAAAACGCCAGCCTCTTTTAGCTCTTTTGCAGCCTCGCTAGTAATGGCGTTTAGCTCCCAGTAGTTTTTCATTACGCTTTTCAAATTTTCCAAAAACTGCGTTGGTTTACCCTCTTCAAACAGCGCCTCGCCCTCACCTTTGATTTGTTTGGCGTCCTCATCGAAGCAAATCACCATGCGATCTTCGATTTTGGCTAGGAAAAATGGGTAGTTTTGGATAGCTGATGGCACCATGCCTTTGTAGCTTTTGTCGATTAAAAGATTTTTTGAACGGCCTAGAAGTGCTACCATTTTTGGCTCAGGCTCGTTTGTAAAAACGATGACTAATTTATCAGAACACGCTGGAACCTCAGGCGCGATTACAGGCACAAACGGCTCGTTTGGAATCGCGTCTGCGTGGTATTTTAGGTCTGCGTGTTTTACGCTATCGAGTATAACCGGTCTCATGATTTGTCCTTAAATAAAAAATATCCCACGATTATACTAAATTTAGGATTAGAATAAAATTTATTATGGCACGAAATTTGCGAATTTAGCGTTTAAATTCATTGTAGCAAAATTTAAAAGCATTGATTTGTCATTGCAAGGCGATTTATCGCCAAAGCAATCTGTGAATTTAAAATTAAAAGCGTGTGTTTTAGAAAATTTAAAATTTATAAAATTTAAAATTCGGCTAAATTTGAAGCAAAAGCCCAAATTTAGCCTGTATATCATCAAATCGGCATTACGCGGATATTTTCGCTTAGATTATCCTTCAAAACCGCCTCGATCGCATATAGCGTCGCGCCTGCGCCACTAGCGCACCCTGAGCACGCACCCAAATAGCGAATATAAATGTCAGTTTTGCCATCATCGCTTGGTTTGATGTCGATGACATCGAGATTTCCGCCGTCCATTTGAAGCATTGGGCGAATATCGCTATCAAGTATCGCCTCGACCGCTTTAAATTTACCGATTAAATTTAGCTCTTCAAAGCTTAGTTTCGCCTCTGGCGCCATACCAGAACTCGCACACGCACCGGCTTGGGCTTGGAGTTTTTCTAGCTCCATTTCCTCTCTTGTTTGAGCTAAAATATCCTCTAAATAATACTCCCTAGCCTCGTGCCCACCGGGTCTAATACAAGATTTACAAAACGCGCCAGCCTTTGTGTATTGTGTGATTTGCTCGACGGTTTTTAAATCATTTAGCTTAATCACCTCTTTTATCGTGCCAAGGCTCACCCTAGCGCACTCGCACACGATAATCTCATCTTCGAAATGCTCAGGATCTATGCCTTTGTATTTTGCCGCAGCTGCTTTGATGACATCATACGCCATTACTGAGCAGTGCATTTTTTGTGGTGGGACAGCCGGCTCGTCAGGGGTATCGCGCATATCGCGCTCGACATCTAAATTTGTAATCTTTACAGCTTGATCGACGGTTTTGCCGATACAAAGCGCTGCCATAGTGTCGCTACTAGCGATTGCCGTGCCACAGCCAAAGCTTTTAAATTTAGCGTCAATGATAATGTCAGTAGCAGGGTCGATGAGCCAGTATAATCTCACAGCGTCCCCACAGCTCTCTGCGCCAAAATCAGCCACGATTAGCTTCGCACCGCGCGCAGTGGCCTCCTCCTCTGTGATTTCGCCCATAAATTTAGGGTTGTTCATGCGATCTTGAACCTTGTTTGAGTATTGCTCCCAAATCGAACCATTTATTAAATCGTTTTTTGCCATTTTAAATCCTTATTTTTGATAACCTTGTGGGGCGTAAGCAAATGTGCTAGAAATCCCGCGAAGTCTGGTGATTGCCTTGCTGATATGCTCTATGGCATAATCAATCTCAGCCTCTGTATTAAAGCGAGAAAGAGATAAACGAAGCGCTGTGTGAGCTAGCTCTTTATCTGCGCCGATTGCTTCCATGATCGGGTTGTTTTCTAGTGCTTCGCTAGCGCATGCTGAGCCCGTGCTAGCAGCGATTCCAGCTTTGTTTAGATCCCAAAGCATAGCCTCGCCCTCTACGCCTTGAATCGAGGCTAAAATCGTATTTGGCACGCGAATTTCGCGCTCTCCCACGACATAGACATGTGGAATTTCAAGCAAAGCGTCCTCTAATTTATCGCGTAGCCTTTTGACATGCGAATTTTCAAAAGCCATAAATTTATTCGCTAACTCCATTGCCTTGCCAAGTCCCACTATGCTAGCGACATTTAGCGTGCCAGATCTGCGCCCACCCATGTGTTCGCCACCGTGAAGCAAGCTAGTAAGCGGTTTGCTATCTTTGATATATAGCGCGCCCACGCCCTTTGGAGCGTGAAATTTATGTCCAGAAAGGCTTAAAAAATCCACGCCTGCTGCGCGCACATTTACAGGGATTTTTCCCATTGCTTGCACAGCGTCTGTGTGATAAAGTGCGCCAAATTCGTGCGCGATATCTGCGATTTGCTTTACAGGGAAAATCGTGCCTGTTTCGTTGTTTGCCCACATTACGCTAACAAGGGCTGTTTTATCGTTGATTTTCTCTCTTAGTTCATCAAGGCTGATTAAGCCATTGCTATCCACGCCTAGCCTGATGATTTTTACCCCGCACACTCGCTCCAAAAACTCACAGGTCGCGCTAATAGCTGGGTGCTCGACAGAGCTGATTATGATGTTGTCCTTTTCGCCTGATAAAATTTTGTCATAATAAATACCTTTTAAAACCCAGTTGTTGCTCTCTGTCGCACAGCTTGTGATGACGATATCGTCCGCATCTGCTGCGCCAATCCCCTCGTATAGCTCGTCCATAGCCCGTCTTAGAGCCGGGTGGGTTTCGCTACCGAAGCTATGTAGTGAATTTGGGTTTCCAAATTTTTCACAAAAATATGGCTTCATCGCCTCGAAAACTTCGGGATCGACCATAGTTGTAGCGTTATTGTCTAAATAAACACGCTCCATAAATTTCCTTTCTTAAATTTTTATTAATGAGATATATTTAATCTTTTGAAAGCTAGTTTGATAATATAATCATTAGACTAAATTTCACCTTAACTTACCGACGCTAAAATCCAAATGTTTTTGGCGAATTTATCAAATCAAAAAACTCTTTTCTAGTGTCGTTTCGGCTGATAAATAGTCCGCGCAAAGCCGAAGTTGTCGTGGTGGAGTTGATTTTTTGCACGCCACGCATTTCCATACACATGTGGCGGGCTTGGATTACGACGCCCACGCCAAGGGGCTTGATGACCTCTTGAAGCGCATTTGCGATTTGTTCGGTGAGTTGTTCTTGGATTTGCAATCTTCGCGCGAAAATATTTACCATACGCGGAATTTTGGATAGTCCAACGACCTTTTTATTAGGTATATACGCCACATGCGCACGCCCAATAATAGGCAAAAGGTGGTGTTCACAAAGGCTGTAAAATTCAATATCCTTAATAAGCACCATTTCATTATTTGAACTCTCAAAAAGTGCGTCATTTAGCACATCTTTGGGGTCTTGCTCGTATCCGCTAGTAAGAAATTCATACGCTTTTGCCACACGCATTGGCGTTTTTATTAACCCTTCGCGCTTAGGATTTTCGCCAAGCAAAGTTAGCATTTTAGCGACACAAGAAGCGAATTCTTCCCTGCTTTTTTCGTCCATATTTTTCCTTTAAAATTTTTCGCGCATATTACTTAAACTCCCCTTTTATAACGCTAAAATTTAAAAGCAAAATTTAGCCCCAAACAATAAAATTTGCCAAATTTTAAAATTATTAAGCAAAATTTTGGTATATTCTGCGCTTTAATTTTAAAATTTTTTAAAAGGAAATTTATGGAAATCAATGCAAAGCTAACAAACTCTGCTAACGCAGTAGCAAGCACAAAAATCGATGCAGACACTATCGCTAAAAAAGTAGATGATCTTGCTAAAAAAGCCGCCAAAAACCTTAAAATTGACGGTTTCAGAAAGGGCAAAGTCCCAGTAGCAGTCGTGATGAAACGATACGGCGCGCAGTTAGAACAAGATGCAAAACAAGAGATTTTTAAAAATATCATCGACGAATCAATCAAAAGCGTAAATAAAAAAGCCGATGAAGTAATCGGCGAGCCAATTTTTTCTAAATACGATGAAAAAGACGGAAATATCGATGTAGAGATGGAAATTTCTTTCCGCCCAGAGGTTAATATCGACGGATACGAGGAGCTAATCCCTGAGTTTTCGACACCTCGCGTAACCAAAAAAGAAATCGAGGACGAGATAAATAAAATTTTACTAATGGTCGCTCCACTAGAAAAATCAGATAAAACAGAGCTTGAAAAGGGCGATTTTGCCAAATTTGACTTCAAAGGTTTCGTTGATAATGAGGCTTTCGAGGGTGGCGAAGCGAAAGATTATGTGCTTGAAATCGGCTCAAATCAATTTATCCCGGGTTTTGAAGACGGTATGATTGGACTAAAAGTCGGCGAGGAGCGCGATGTAAGCGTGAAATTCCCAGCTGAATACGGCGCTAAACACCTTGCAGGAAAAGACGCGATTTTTAAAGTAAAACTACATGAAATTCAGTGCAAAAAACCAGCTGCTGAGCTTGATGAGGATATGCTAAAACGCATACTTCCAGGCGAGGAAAAACCTACAAAAGAAAAGGTTGAAAGCACGATTAAAGAACAACTCAAAAACGACAAACTTCGCAAAAAAATCGAAGAAGAGTTAAAACCAAAAATGGCTGATGCTTTGGCTGAGAAATTTAACTTTGATTTGCCAAAATCAATCGTCGAGCAAGAGATAAATTTACAATTCAACAACGCTTGGCGCTCATTTGATGAGGCTACAATCGAAGAATTTAAAAAAGATCAAAAAGCAATTGAGAAAAAACGCGATGAATTTAGAGCTGGCGCAGAAAAAAGCGTAAAAATCACATTTTTAATCGACGCTTTGGCTAAAAAACGCGGTATTGATGTAAGCGATCAAGAGCTAATCCAAGCTATTTACTTCGAAGCCTACTCAAACGGCCTAGATCCAAAAGCTCACCTTGAAGAATATCGCAAAAGAGGCGTTTTACCAGCTGTTAAAATGGCGCTAATCGAGGAAAAACTTTTCAACAATATTTTTAGCAAAAACAAAGACGACAAAGAAGGCGAATAATGTTTTTACCTTATGTAATCGAGCAAACAAGCAGAGGCGAGAGAAGCTATGATATCTACTCTCGCTTGCTTAAAGATCGCATTGTAATGCTAAGTGGCGAAATCAACGACGATGTAGCCAGCGCAATCGTAGCCCAACTGCTATTTTTAGAGGCAGAAGATCCAGACAAAGATATCTATATGTATATCAACAGCCCTGGTGGCGTGGTTACGAGCGGATTTAGCATTTATGATACTATGAATTACATCAAACCAGATGTCAGCACGATCTGCATAGGTCAGGCTGCTTCAATGGGCGCATTTTTGCTTAGTTGTGGCACCAAGGGCAAACGATATGCCCTACCAAATGCGCGCATTATGATTCACCAACCTCTCGGCGGTGCCCAGGGCCAAGCCACCGATATCGAAATCCAAGCAAAAGAAATTTTGCGTATGAAATCGCAATTAAATCAAATTTTAGCCCAAAACACAGGCAAAAATTTAAGCGATATCGAAAAAGACTGCGAGAGAGATTTTTTCATGAGCGCGAAAGAGGCCAGCGAGTATGGACTAATCGACAAGGTATTGGAAAAGAGCTTTAAATAATGGTTTTAGAAATTCTTACATATCCGAACAAAAAACTCCATGTTCGCTCCAAAGAGGTCGTCAAATTTGACGATGAGCTGGCGAAATTTTTAGACGATATGTATGAAACCATGATAAGCAAAAACGGCATTGGACTAGCTGCTATCCAAGTGGCTAATCCAATCAGAGCCGTTGTGATAAATTTAGCCAACGAGGAGGGCGTGCAAGACAAAGCCGATTTGCTCGAACTCATAAATCCTGTAATCACACAAAAAGAAGATGAAATCATCTACCAAGAAGGCTGCCTTAGCGTGCCGGGATACTACGAAGAGGTTAAAAGAGCGCGCAAAATCACGCTAAATTACCAAGATAGAAATGGCGAAAAACACGAGCTAAGCGCCGATGAGCTTTTAGCCGTGTGTATCCAGCACGAGCTAGACCACCTAGACGGGCACCTTTTTATCGAGCGCATAGGCTACAACAACCGCAAAAAATTTGACAAAGAATACTGCAAAAACAAAAAAGAAAAATCAAAATGAAATCTCTAAAATGCGCTGTTTTTACCGATACTTTAATCAGTGTCAGTGTAGAAAGCACATTTGTAAGAGGCCTTCCTGGCTTTAATATCGTTGGCCTTGCAGGGGCTACGATTAAAGAGAGTGAAAGCAGGGTAAAAGCGGCTTTGATGAGCCTAAATTTCAAATTCCCAGCCTCTAAAATCATTATAAATCTCTCCCCCTCTGATGTGCCCAAAAACGGCTCGCACTTCGACCTTGCAATCGCGCTTTTAATCGCTTTGCAAAAAGAGAGCTTTGGGGACGATTTTTTCGTATTTGGCGAGCTTGGACTTGACGGCACGCTTAAATCCACAGCCTCTTTGTTTTCGACACTGCTGTTTTTAAGCGCACATGTGAAAAATGCTAAAATTTTAGTCCCAAAAGAAATCGCGCTTAGAGCCTGCACAATCCCAAATTATGAGGTTTATGCGGTCGAAAATTTAGCAGAAGCGATTAGATTTTTTAGCGATGATGAATTTGCTGCGTCCTGCCTTATGAGCGAAACTCACCCGATTTTTAAAGATGTTATCAAAATAGGCAGTGAAATTTATGTCCCAAACCGAAATTTCACCCTAAATTTCAAAGACATAAAAGGCCAAGAAAGAGCCAAAAGAGCGAGCCTAATCGCCGCTAGCGGTATGCATAATATACTTTTTGAGGGTAGCCCAGGGTGTGGTAAATCAATGTGCGCTAAACGCATAGCCCAAATTTTGCCACCTCAAAGCGTGAGTGAGATTTTGCTTTCGTGCGCTTATGAGTCATTAAATAACAAAAATGTCGATTTTAGCGCACTCAGAGCCTTTCGTTCACCTCATCACACAAGCACTAGAAGCTCGATTTTCGGCGGTGGTTCGCTTGGAGCGCGTATCGGCGAGGTGGCTTTGGCAAACGGCGGCGAGCTGTTTTTCGATGAGCTTCCGCACTTTGGAAAGCAAATTTTAGAAAGCCTGCGAGAACCGCTCGAAGATAATAAAATTTTAATCTCGCGGGTAAATTCCAAAACCGAGTATGAGACGAAATTTATCTTTGTCGCGGCGCAAAACCCCTGCCCGTGCGGACATTTGTTTTCGCAATCGACCTCGTGCTCATGTTCGGCAAACGAAATCAAAAAATACAAAAGCGTGATTTCTGGGCCACTGCTTGATAGGATTGATCTATATGTGGCTATGGACGAGGTCAGCAAGGACGATAGATCTAGTATATCTAGCGAGGAGATGTATGAGAGGGTGGTGTGCGCCTTTCGCGCGCAAAAGCTAAGGCAGCAAAGCGAGCTAAACGCGAAATTAAGCGATAAGGATGTGCAGAAGTTTTGCGTTTTGGAATCAAGCGCGCAAAATATCCTAGAAAGCGCGATTAGCAGGTATAATCTAAGCCAAAGAGGGATTATAAAAACCAAAAAAGTAGCGCGAAGTATCGCTGATCTAAGCGAGAGCGAGGTCATCGCAAAGGCCCATTTACTCGAAGCTCTGAGCTTTCGAACTAGGAGCGAGATATGAAAAATTTGTATTTTAGCACAGCCGAATTTGACAAAAACGCAAGCCAAAATTTAGGCATTGATGAGAAAATTTTAATGGAAAACGCCGCTAGTGGCGTAGAAATTTTAATCCGCAAAAAGCTGAAAAAAGGGGCAAAAATTTTAGCCCTATGTGGCGCAGGAAATAATGCAAACGACGCTATTTGCGTGCTTCGCAGGCTAAGCGGGGATTATTTGTGCGAGGCGTTTTTAATCTTTGGTGAGCCAAAAAACGAAATGTTTAAATTTCAAAGCGAAATCGCCAAAAAAGTCGGCGTGAATTTTAGCCAAAATTTGGAAAATTTCAAATTTGACTGCATAATCGACGGCGTTTTTGGAAGCGGTTTATCGCGCGATATGGACGAGAAAGTATGCGAGATACTAGGGCGTGCTAACCATGCCAAAGCCCTAAAAATCGCCATTGATATCCCAAGCGGAATCGATTTGGCTGGCGTGCCAAGACCTATGGCGTTCGAGGCGGATTACACGGTGTGTATGGGGGCGCTGAAAATCTCGCTTTTTGGCGATTTGGCAAAAGATTTTACCGGCAAGATAAAACTGGCAAATTTAGGCATTTGTGAGGATAAATTTGCCAGTGCGCCAGAGGCGTTTTTGCTAGAAAAGTCCGATTTACGCCTGCCATTTCGAAAGAAAAAAAACACAAACAAAGGCGAATTTGGCCACGCCTTTATCGCCTCTGGCGAAATGAGTGGCGCAGCCCAGATCGCCGCCCTTAGCGCGCACGCAATCGGCGCAGGGTTGGTAAGCGTCGTAGGCAAGGTAAAAAATCTAAATCCGATTTTAATGCGCAAAAACGAGTTTTTGGGCGCTAGCGCAATCGGGGCTGGTATGGGGCTAGGAGGGGCGAAATTTGACACGCAAATCCTATCTAACACGCCTTGCGTCATCGACGCGGATTTGTGCTACTCTGACTCGATCATTGAAATTTTGCAAAGCAACGAAAACGCCGTTATCACGCCACACCCAAAGGAATTTGCCGCCTTGCTAAGCTCGGCAAAAATTGCAAATTTAAGCGTGAGCGAAGTGCAAAAAGACCGCTTTGCCTTAGCGCGCAAATTTTCGCTTGCTACCAAATCCGTGCTCGTGCTAAAAGGTGCAAACACCATTATAGCGCATCGTGGCGAGCTTTTTGTGTGCGAGAGGGGAGTTAGCGCGCTAGCCAAAGCAGGCAGTGGCGATGTGCTATCAGGCCTCATCACAGGGCTTTTAGCCCAAGGTTATAGCTCGCGCGAAGCCGCGATAAATGGCGTTTTGGCCCATGCCTTAGCTGGGCGAAATTTTAGGAAAAACTCATATTCACTAAACCCATTTGACATCATCGAGGAGATAAAATGGTTACGAAAAAAATAGCCGTGCTTTTTAGCGGCAGCGGAAGTAATTTAGAGGCGATTTTAGAAAAGCTTCATGGCAAAATTTTTGGCGATATTAAAATCGAAGTCGTGCTAACACTAACTAACAAACCTAACGCGTTAGGTATCCAAAAAGCCGAAAAATACGGACTAACAAGCGTTGTTATTGATCATAAAGCGTTTGTTAGTAGAGAGGAATTTGACGCAAAAGTAGTAGAAGTTATCAAAAAAAGTGGCGCCGAGCTAACTGTGCTAGCGGGCTTTATGAGAGTGCTTACGCCGGTATTTTGCGAGCAAATCAGGGCGATTAACCTGCACCCGTCGCTTTTGCCACTTTTCAAGGGCGCACACGCAATCGATGAGAGCTTTGCAAGTGATATGCAAGTGGGCGGTGTGAGCGTGCACCTAGTCAGCGCAGAGCTTGACGGGGGCAAAATCATAGCCCAAGAGGCTTTTGCCAGAGATGGCAAAACGCGCGATGAGTGGGAAGCCAAAATCCACGAAATCGAGCATGAAATACTGCCTCGCACAATAGTTAAAATTTTAAAAGGTGAGATTTAAAATTTGGTTTTGATTGAAATTTGCACCGCTAAATTTCAATCAAATTTGATTAAGTTTATTCGGTTTTTCCAAGCATTTCTTTGATTTTTTCTTTCACTTTTTGCAAATCATCACTCGATAAAATCCCCGTTAAATTCTCTATTTCTTCCACGCTTTTATCCCACCATTTAAGACCCAAGAGCAAATTTATCATCTCATCATCGAAGCGTTTTCGCACTAGCCGTGCAGGGTTTCCGGCGACTATGCTATACGGCGGGATTTCGCCACCGACTACGCTATTAGCGCCGATTATCACGCCATCGCCGATTTTAGCTCCCGGCAAGATGAGCGAGCGTTGCCCTATCCACACATCGTTTCCGACCACCGTGTCGCCTTTGATTGGCAGTTTATCAAGGCTAGGCGGATTTTGCGAAAAACCCTTAAAAATATAAAACGGAAATGTGCTAACACCGCCCATAGCGTGGTTTGCGCCGTTCATCATAAACTCCACCCCAAAACCTATTTGACAAAATTTGCCGATGATTAGCCTATCGCCGATAAAATCATAATGGTGCGTAACCTGCCTCTCAAAATCCTGCCCAGCATAATAGCTAAATTCGCCGACAATTATATTTGGATTTTTTATAGTCGGCTTTATATAGGTTACGCTTCCTAACCCCGATTTTAAGGGGAAGATTTCATTTGGATTTGGGAGAATTTTCATATTTACTCCATATAGCTACTTATCTAATGCTTTACACGCAAGTGTTTCGCCCAATTCACAAGCTTTTTCATAATATTTTTTGGCTAAATTTTCATTTTTTTCAAAAGGTATTGACGAATAACCAATTTGACGACTAAATGCAAGACAACTGCTTCTATCGCCTTTATCGCACTCTTTTGCAAATAAATTTATACTTTTTTTATGAACTTGTTCGGCTTTTGTAAAATCCATTATTCCAAAATTAAAATCCTCATAAACCCTACTAAGGTCTAAACAGCCTTCCGCACTTCCGTTTTCGCACGATTTTTCTAAAAAGCTTAAATATGTTTCTCTAATTTCTTGTATCTCTTTTTCTTTTAGTCTTTTTTTACCTACTTGATGATCATAAAATTTGGAATTTAATAATGTTTTACAAGCATATAGGCTTCCTTTTTCACAATTTGTTTTAAGCATAGGTATGAATTTTTTATATGGTTTGTTCGGATTATAAATTCTTTTTATACAGCTTTCTATATTATCTATGCCACTTTCACACTCTTTTTCATAAATTTGGTGTGCCTTTTCAAGCATTTTTTCGCCATAAGCTTCATCTCTATTCATCATTTTGCGAGTTGTTAATTCCCAAATTTGCAAACAGCTATAAGCCACGCCGTTTTTACACTCCTTTTCATAAAGCCCTTTGGCTTTTTCATAGTATTGCTCGGCTATTTCTCTATTATTCTCTAATTTTTCACCAAAATAATGCTCATAATGGTCGTATCTATGTCCTGTATAATCACACCCTTTTGCACTCCCACTTTCGCACTCTTTTTTTTCAACTTCTAGGGCTTTTTTCCAAATTTGTGGTTCATCTTTTTTGTCAAAATGATTTGTATATAAAGCACAACTTAAAGCATCGTTTTTTTCACACTCATTTTTTAAAAAAACCTTTTCATAGGCAAATGGCAATTCGTTATTTAATAAACCACTTTCATAGCTCCTAGCCAAGAGTGTGCAAATTTTAACATCTCCGTTTTCGCACTCTTGTGCGAATTTATCCGCTATATCGCCAAATGCGACATTTAAAAATATAAAAATTAAACAAATCTTTCTCATTTTTTGCCTTTTAATTTAAATTTTATCCGTAAATTTTCTTTAAATTCCCCAAATTTGCACTCGCATTTAGCAAAAGTAAATCGGCTAAAATCAGCCGTAAAAGTGCCGTGCAGACGACACTGCCACGCACTCCGATACAAGGATCGTGGCGACCACGAAGCGAACAAATCGTTTCATCGCCGTTTTTATCAATCGTCGGCTGGTCAGCAAAAATGCTAGGGGTCGGCTTAAAATGCGTTTTTATGATGATTTGCTCACCTGTCGTGATACCGCCTAGAATGCCCCCTGCGTGGTTTGATTTAAAGCCATTTTTATCCATAAAATCATTATTTTGTGAGCCAAATTTGAGCGAGCTTTCCACGCCGTCGCCGATCTCTACTACTTTTACTCCATTTAGCCCCATAAAAGCTCCGCCGATTAACGCGTCAGCCTTAGCATAAAGTGGCTCTCCAAGCCCCTTTGGCGCGCCATTTGCGATTGTTAGCACACTCGCACCCACGCTTTCGCCGTTTTTCTTTAAATTTGCTATAAGCTCTTTTTGCGAATTCTCCACACCCTTATCAAGCGCGAAAATCTCGCTATTAAGGGCATTTTCGAAGTCTAAATTCTCAGCCTTTATCTCGCCCACGCTTAAAACTCCACTTTTCACGCTCACGCCAAATTCATTTAAAAGCATCTGCGCAAACGCGCCACCTGCGACCCTTATCGCCGTTTCTCTTGCCGAGCTTCTGCCACCGCCTCTGTGATCCCTAATGCCGTATTTAGCAAAATAGCCAAAATCAGCGTGTCCCGGACGAAAAAGCTCTTTTAAATTTTCATAGTCTTTTGAGTGCTGATTTGCGTTGTAAATCACAAATCCAATCGGTGCGCCTGTGCTGAGCCCGTCAAACACGCCACTTAAAATCTGCACCTCATCGCTTTCTTTGCGAGAAGTGGCAAATTTACCGCCGGGTTTGCGTCTGTCTAATTCGGCTTGTAAAAATTTAGTATCGATTTTCACGCCCGCCGGAAAGCCGTCTAAAACGCCGCCAATCGCCACGCCGTGGCTCTCTCCAAAAGTCGAAAGCCTGAGTTTTATACCTAGTGTGTTCATTTTTTTATCCTAATTTTTTTCTAAAATCTCAATCGCAATTTTTGCTGCCTTTTGTTCGGCCTCTTTTTTGCTGTTTCCGATGTCCCTAGCAAACTCCTTGCCACCCACGAAAACCGCCATTTCAAAGCTTTTTTTATGATCTGGGCCGGTTGAACCTAGCAAGCGATACTCGGGCGTAACGCCGAATTTCGCCTGCGTGATTTCTTGAAGCGAGGTTTTATAATCCTTCACAAGCTCGTTAAATTCGATTTTTGGATAAATTTTTTCTAGCAGAGTGGTTACGATTTTGGCCGTTTTTTCTAGCCCCACCTCCAAATACAGCGCGCCAATCGTCGCCTCAAAAGCGTCGGAAAGTAGCGAGTTTTTCTCCCTGCCGCCGTTTTTTTCCTCGGAAGCCGACATATTCAGACACGCCCCAATCCCCAAAAACCTAGCAAATTTCGAAAAACTCGTCTCATTGACAAGTGCGGCGCGCAGTTTGCTGAGATCGCCCTCATTTGAGTTAAATTTCACAAACAAATACTCCCCCACTATCAAATCCATAACCGCGTCGCCCAAAAACTCCAATCTCTCGTTGTTTGCGCCATTTTTGGCGCTTCTGTGCGTTAGCGCGACCGCAAGCCTTGCCTTATCCTTAAATTTATAACCAAGTTTTTCTTCTAAATTTGATAAATTTTGCATTTTTTTCCTTTATTAAATTTGCAAAAATTCTTAAATTTAGCAACGCTCATTGCAAAATTTAAGCCTTTTTATATTTTTGCGCCTCGCCCCTAGCTAGGCTGTCGCAAGCCTCATTTTGCGGGTGTCCAGCATGACCTTTGACCCAAATTGCCGTGATTTTATGGCCATTTGCCACTCTGATATACTCCCTCCACAAATCCTCGTTTTTTTTGTTTTTAAAATCCGTTTTTATCCACTTATGAAGCCACGAATTTATCGCATTTACCACATACTGACTATCTGTGATAAGCTCCACTTCGCATGGCTCTTTAAGCGCTTTTAAGCCCATAATTGCCGCGGTTAGCTCCATTTGGTTGTTTGTAGCGCACGCACTGCCGCCGCACTCGCATTTTTTAGCGCCTTTGTATTCTAAAATATACGCCCAGCCCCCAGCTCCCGGGTTTCCAAGACTGCTACCGTCGCTAAAAAGTCTGACTGATTTCATTGTTTGCTTCCGAGATTTTCGCGCCAACACCAACGCTAGCCATTTCGTAGCACACAGGGCAACGATGAGAAAATATCCCCACTTGGCTTTTGCATTTCGCGCACGAATACGAAAACGCTAAACTAGCCCCCGCAAATCCCGCTTCCTTCATCGCTACAAGGGCGTTTATTTCGAAAATTTGGCTAGGTTTTTCTGGCTTTTTCTCGCTTCTACCAAGCGCATAAAACAGCGCATTATAGTCGCTATCGCCCAAATTTACGGCTGTTTTTAGCGGATAGATTAGATCAATCACCTCGCTCAAATTTGGAAATTCGCTAAATTCGCCAAATGGCTCTTTGTTTTTGATAAAAAGCTCTATGCAAAATCTCTTTGCACCCTTGAAATTTAGGGCTAAAATTTGCCTTATTTTCTCGCTAAATGGCGTGTTTGCGTCATTTGCTATGATTTGAGCTCTGATATATTGCGCGCCTTGCCAGACATCTACGCCTTGTTCTTGCAGCGCGTCTAAAACCTGCAACGCCTCATCAAACCTGCGAAGCCTCTCATAAATCACGGTTAGGTGATTTAGCGCGGTTTGATTGCGTGGGCGCAGACGCAAAGCCTCCAAAAACACCTCCTCAGCCCTGCCCATAAATCCAGCTTTAAAATATACAATGCCTAAATTTGTCAGCACAAACTCCCTTTGTGCGCCGTTTGTGGTTTTATTTAGCGCGATTAGATAAATTTCAATCGCCCGCTCATAATCCCCGCTTTTGACAAAAGAATTCGCTAACACCCCAAGGGTAGGCTGATCGATTTGCGGGCTTGATAAAAGCTCGCGGTGAGCGTCGCTAAGCGCGTCGAGGGTGTCAAATTTTTTGATAAAATTCTCTAAATTTGTCCTTTCGTTTTTTTTGTGAAAAATCCCCCAAACATAGCTTAAAACGCTAACTAACAAAATAATGCTGATTAAAACAATTAGCCCAAAAATCGGATCGCGATCATCAAGAAAAAAATTGTCCAAATTTCGCCTCGTGGTATAAAATAAAGGGCGATTATAGCAAAGTGTGGGTATAATTTGCAAATGATTAAAAATGAAAGTATTGAAAGGCTTTTAGCCGTCGCTGATATCGTAGATGTCGTAGAAAGATATGTCCCGCTCAAACGCTCTGGCTCAAATTTCGTCGGAATTTGCCCATTTCACGATGATTCGCACCCTAGCATGAGCGTAAGCTCACGGCTTGGGATTTTCCACTGCTTTTCGTGCAAGGCTGGTGGAAATGCCATAAAATTCGTCCAAGACTACGAAAAGCTAAATTTCAAAGAAGCCGTAGAAAAGCTAGCCTCGATGTATGGTTTCGAGCTCGAATACACAAACGAGCGCAATTTTCAGCGCGAAGATAAAAAAATTTTAGAAATCCTAAACGCCTTTTACCAAAGTCAGCTTTATAACAATCCTAGTGCGGTAGAGTATCTGCACTCGCGCGGTCTTAGCGATGAGACGATACAGAAATTTGGCCTTGGCTGGGCTGGATCTAGCGCGCAGACAATCCGTGTTTTGCAAAACGAGCAAATCGAAGCACGCGACGCCTTTAATGTGGGCGCGATTAAGCAAAACGAGCGCGGAAGCTATGCTAGCTTTATCGAGCGCATTACATTTCCGATTCACAACCACACGGGCAAAATCGTGGGCTTTGGCGGGCGCACGATTAGTGGCAATCCAGCCAAATATGTAAATTCGCCCCAGTGCGCAGTTTTTGATAAATCGCGGATTTTTTACGCTTACAATCTAGCTAAAAAAAGTGCGTATGATAAAAAAACTCTCATCATCACAGAGGGCTATATGGATGTCATAATGCTTCACCAAGCAGGTATCGACAACGCAGTAGCCGTGCTTGGCACAGCTTTGACGCCACTACATTTGCCACTGATTAAACGCGGGGATTTGCGCGTGATTTTAAGCTTCGACGGAGATAGCGCAGGAATCAACGCTGCGATAAAAAGCGCAAGACTATTATGCGCAAACGGGATTGATAATAGCGTGGTTATCATAGGCGGTGGCGCAGATCCAGCCGATATGGTGCAAGCTGGCAAAGTGCGCGAGCTAGCCCAAATTTACGCTAATGGCATGGAGGGCGGAGAGTTTTTGATCAGACAAATCGCCAAAAAATACGATCTAACCCGCCCCGTGCAAAAAGAGCAGGCTCTAAATGAAATCAAAGAATTTACTAACGCGCTAAATCCCGTGGTAGCGCAGTCATATACGAGTTTGGTAGCGCAAATTTTAGATGTTTCGCCTAATGCGTTTTCGCTAAGTTCAAATTCGGGTGCGAGCGCAAATTTCGCGCCAAAGCCGAGTGCCAAAGCCGAGCCAAACCCGCCAAAACCAGAAAGCTCAAATTTAAAAGACATAACCGAGCTTCAAGTCATAAAATCCATGCTTTTAAACGAAAATTTCATGGCAAACGGCCTAAACTGCCTTAGCGTGCAGGATTTCCGTATGCATGGCAGGGTGTATGAAGCCCTAATATCAGCGCAAAAAAGCGAAGATGACGAGCAAAGTCTGCGCGCGCTTGCCTTGGATAATAAAATTTTAGCCATTACAAATGAGACGAATTTTATCAAGGCCTGCATGCTTCTTCGTCGCAGGGTTTTAGAGGAGCAAATGCAAAAATTGCTTGTTTCAAACGACCCCGACAGGCTCGATAAAATCCTCGAATATCAAAAAAAAATAAACGAATTAAAAGGAAAAAAATGAAGGCACTCGCACTTTTTAGCGGCGGGCTAGATTCGATGCTAGCCATAAAATTAATAACTATGCAAAATATCGGCGTTACGGCACTTTATATGGATATTGGCTTTGGTGGTAAAGATGATAAAAGCGAGATTATGAGCGAGCGAGCGCGCATGGCTGGGGCTGAATTTTTGCGCGTGGATATCAGAGATGAGTATTTGCAAAATGTGCTTTTTAGCCCAAAATACGGCTATGGCAAGCAGTTTAACCCCTGCATAGACTGCCACGGGTATATGTTTAAAACCGCGCTTTCTATGCTTGGTGCAATGGGGGCTAGTTTTGTGATTTCTGGCGAAGTGCTAGGACAGCGCCCGATGAGCCAAAGAGCCGCTGCAATGGCGCAGGTGCGCAAACTAAGTAGCGATGAAAATAATCTAATCTTGCGCCCGCTAAGCGCGAAACTAATGGCACCAAGCGCGCCTGAAATCAACGGCTGGGTCGATCGCGAAAAACTGCTAGATATCAGTGGCAGGGGGCGAACGCGCCAAATGGAGTTAGCGGGGGAATTTGGCTTTGATGATTACGAAACGCCAGCTGGCGGGTGTTTGCTTACGATCCAAAGCTACGCTGATAAAATCAAAGATATGATGAAATTTGAAAAATTCGAGACTTCGCAGGACGCTGAAATTTTAAAATTTGGCCGTCATTTGCGCCTAAACGGTGGCGCAAAAATGATAATCGGACGCAACGAAGATGATAATGCGCGCCTAAGAAATATCCAAAATCCTAAATTTACTCGCATTAAATTTACCGAGCCACTCGTAGGTGCATATTCGCTAATTTCGCGCGATGCTAGTCGCGATGACATGGAGTTAGCGGCGAAATTTGCGCTAACTTATATGAAATTTCAACCAGGCACAAGCTATGAAGTCATCATCGAAAATGAAAAATTTATAGCCACGCCGTTTGAGGATAAGGCCGAAGCGCAAAAATATTTTATTAGCTAAAATATTATATAATACTAAATATACTATATAAGTTTAAGAAAGAGAGGTATAGACTATGGAAGATATTGTAAGGCGCAAGTTTGTGAAAATGGCAGGAGCCGCGGCGGCACTTGGTGCTCTCTCAAACTATGCTAGCGCAGCGGAGAAAAAAGAGGGAACAAACGCGTCTAAAAACCCAGTCCCTGGTGTCGGCGGAGAACGCTATATCCCGTATGACCAGCGCAAAGGCCCTGAGTCTTATGTATATTTTACAAGGGATCTTTCACCAGCAGGACTTACTAAAATATTTGACAAGATTAAAAGCGTATTAGTTGGCAAAGTCGCACTCAAACTCCACACCGGAGAGCCACACGGACCAAATATTATTCCACGCCCATGGGTAAAAGAGCTTATGAGTTCTCGTCTTGCTAATGCCTCTATTGTAGAGACAAACACCTATTACGCAGGCGCAAGGTATAACACAGAAGATCACCGCAAAACTCTCGAAACAAATGGCTGGACCTTTTCTAGGGTAGATATAATAGACGAAGCTGGGACCGCGTTGCTACCAGTGCCACATGGCAAATGGTTTAGCCAAATGTCTATGGGAAAAAATATCCTTGATTATGATTCGTTTCTTGCCCTTACTCACTTCAAGGGACACATGATGGGCGGATTTGGCGGCTCGAATAAAAATATCGGTATCGGTTGCGCTGATGGACGAATAGGCAAAAAATGGATCCACTCCGCAGAGGGTAAAGATCAGTGGAGCATCAGCGAAGAAGAGCTTATGGAGCGCATGAGCGAATCCACTAAGGCAATAACGACATATTTCGCTCACAAAATCGCCTTTATAAATGTATTGCGCAATATGAGCGTTTCTTGCGACTGCGAAGGAACTGCCGCAGCTCCTGTCGTGACTCCTGATATCGGCATCGTCGCCTCGCTTGATATCCTAGCAGCAGATCAGGCATCAGTTGATCTCGTCTATGCCTTGCCAGAGTCATCAAAGCACGATCTCGTCGAGCGCATAGAAACTCGCCATGGTCTTAGACAGCTTTCATATATGAAGGAAATGGATATGGGCAACGACCGCTATCACCTGATAGATATAGATAACGGCGATGTGGAAATCAAAGTAGCAGACGCCGTAAAGGGTATCAGTGGAAAATGGGTCTCTGATGGTCAGTAAATAAAACTATCAGTAAAATTCATTGGGCATAAATTTAAAATTTTATGCCCAATCTGTCATTGCGAGAAGCGATAGCGACGAAGCAATCTACGAATTTAAAATTCAAGGTTAGTGTTTTTGCAAAATTTCAAAATTTTGCCTAAAATTTAAGAAATCGTTCAATGTTAAATTTCGCGCGAATTTAACACAAATTTCAATTCCACTCAGGCTGAAAAGTGCAGTGTGCGATACGCAAATTTTGCATTAAATTTTGCGATAATTCACCGATGATTTGCGAAAATTTATCTAAATTTTCCCTCTCTATGACAATATGAGCCGTCAAAACATAAAAATTATGCGTAATTTCGCTGAGGTGAATATCGTGCGTATCCAGCACAAACTCATGCGATAAAATTTCATTTTTTATGCTTTGTATAGGTATCGGCGAAGTCTCTAAAAGCACATTTACGCTATCTTTCGCCAAAGAATATGACCATTTTCCAATCACAAAGGCAATCATCATAGCCAAAACGCAATCCACCCAAAACGCACCCGTAAAATACACAATCACAGCACCCAAAATAACGCCAACCGAGCTTAGCAAATCGCTCATCATGTGTATGAAACTGGATTTTATATTTATGTTTTGCATATCGGCTTTGATTAGCAAAAGTCCGCTTATCGCATTTGCTACAAGCCCGATAAAAGCAGCCACCAAAAGGGTTTTTGCATCTATGCTTTCAGGGTTTATCAGTTTGCACACAGCCTCATACACGATAAAAAGGGCGAACCCAAAACTCATAATAGAATTTACAAAAGCGACTAAAATCTCAGCTCTAAAACATCCAAATGTCCGTTCATTTCCACCGCTAAATTCTGAAATTTTCACCGCAAAATAGCTTAAAGTCAAGGCAAAAGCGTGGCTAAACATGTGCAAAGTATCGCTTAAAAGTGCGAGAGAATTTGTAATGATAGAATAAACGAATTGAAAAATCATCGCAAAAATCGTAATTGCGATACAAATTTTAAGCATTTTTTTGTTTGTGTTCGCCCCCACTGCGTGGCTGTGATCGTGGTGCGAGTGAGCGTGGTCGCGAAAATGCTCGTGGCTGTGCGAGTTGCCATGAGAGTGGCTGTGCGAGTGTGACGCTTGGCTTGGGATAATAGGTTTATGGCTATAAAAATCGTGCTTGCAAGTCATGAAAAACTCCGTGATTAATTTGGCTAGCCTATATCGCAAATTCGCTTAAAATTTATTTATCGCAAACGCACGCAAACCACGCGCTATAAAATCACCACTTCTTCGTGTAAATCCACGCCAAATTCGGCTTTCACGCGCATTTTGGCTAAATTTATGAGCGTGATTGCCTCAAAATATGTCGCACCGCCGTAATTGATAAGAAAATTTGCGTGGATCTCGCTAAATCCGCACCCGCCAACACGAAAACCCTTTAAGCCCACAGCTTCGATGAGCCTACCTGCACTATCGCCAATCGGGTTTTTAAAACAGCTTCCAAAACTTGCACCCTTTGGCTGATTTGCCCTTTTTTGCGCGATTGCTTCGCTAAGGGTTGCGTTAAACCCGCGCGAAACTCTAAATTTGGCTTCCAAAATAATGCCGTTAATTTCGCTGTGGCGATAGGCGAAATTTAACTCGTCTTTGCCAAATTCGCCAAGATTTGTGCGAACGCTTAGCAAATTTTGGCTAATTTCAAAGCCCATAAGTCCTGCGTTCATGGTTATTAGACCGCCCAAAGTGCCGGGGATATTTTTTAAAAACTCGAAATTTGCGAGATTTTGCTGTTTTGCGAAGTTGTAAATTTTAGCGCTTTTTGTTTTTGCGCCGATTTTTAAAATGTCGCCGTCAAGTGAAATAAAATCAAATTTATCGCTTAAAATTCCAAGTTTTGGCGGATTAGGCGAGATTAAAAGATTATTTGCCCCACCCACGACAAAGCCGTTAAATTCGCTGTTTTCGTCTAAAACTTCAACTTTTTCCACGCCACCGATTTTCACCGAACTATATTTTGAAAAGTCAATTTCCTTGTAAATTTTCGCCATAACTATGCCTTAAATTTTTGCGTTATTATACAATATTTTACACTTTCCAAATTCTTGTATTTAAATTTAGAGTTTTAACGATTGATAAAAAGTGCGAGAGTTCTGTTTTGATAATTCTATCCGATTTTATCGCACTTATATCGATATTTGGCTCGAAATTATCCTTGCCTGTATCGATAAAAATGTAAATTTTGCTTCCCACAAAACTAATGCTAATCGGAAAATTTAAATGCCATTTTAGGCTTAAAATTCTCTTCATCAATGCAGGGCTTAATATATACATAGCATTTGTAGCATCTGTGCTATAAACTTCGAAAGTGCGGTTAAATTTCGTGTCGTCCATAACAATTTTTTTTAAATTTTCCGCGTTTTTTATCTTGCTGTCTTTTGATTTTATGAAAGTTTTTGATTTTATATTTTTGTTAAATTCTGCATAAAAAAACACGCCAAAATACAGCGCGTCTTTTAGCTCTTTTTTGATGATTAAATCACAAAAAACAAATTCTACCTTGTCGATTTTTCCACAAATTTTATCGTTTATGTTTGAAATTTCGGACGGGTTAAATAATTTACTATGTTTTAAGATTATTTGGTCTAATGAGCCTTTTTCTTGATACTCATAGCCAAATTTTGCAAGATAGTCCTTTAAATATCTATTTTTGAATAAATCTTTGTATTTTTTTATTTCGTCCATTTTCGCGAATTTCACAAGCAATAAAAACGACATAACCATAGCAAGTATTGTAAATATCGTAAGCAATACATAGCCGAAATTTGGTATAAATTTGGTTATATCATCAGCAAAATACATTAAAATTAACAGTGGCAAAAATGGCATTATTTCTCTTTTTATGGTCATAGGCTGGTCTTCATCAATAAAATCTATCATTATATATTTCATCGCTGACATACCAAAAATTACAATAGCCAAAGGCAAAGCAAATTCTATATCGCCAAATTTATATAACAAAAATCCGACCGCAATTGGGATTGCGAGAGTTGAAAGAAAAAACGGAATTTTTAGTCCATTAATCTTATTTAATGCTAATTTTCTTAAAACTTCTATTTCTCTTATAGTCAAATTTTCTCACTTTAAATTTAATTTAAAAACGCTTGACGGCGTGGCTGGATTGCTTCGCTGCGCTCGCAATGACAAATTAGGCAAAATTTAAACTCAATTTGTCATTGCCACGAATTTAAAATTTCGGGGCAGTATTTTTGCGAAATTTAAAATTCTACAAATTCCTAATTTCCTTATATTCGCTTGGTATCAGCATATCTAGTGCGCAAATTTGTTCGCTGTAAAAGCCATTTTCAAAGCCCAAATCAAAGAGCTTTTGCACTGCGTTTAATTGCGTTTCGTTCATCGTAATCGAATTTTCATTTGCATACAGCCCTAGATAAATTTCGAGTTTTTTATCATCAACCCGCACCAAATCTCGCTCGATTAGCATTTTTGAAAGCAAAGATTTATTTGCGTGAGCGACCCGCACGGCGTCAGTCAGCACCCTTTCGCATTCAATCGCGTCTGTGAGTGGCAGTGATCTGCGAAGCGCCATACCACCAAGCGGAAGTGGTAAATTTTCCCCATTTAATTCGCTCCAAATATCCCAAATTTCGCGCTCTACGCAAAGCTCACTGCTAAAATCCAAAATGCTTTCATGTATCAGCACCCCAGCATCGACTTCGCCACTAAGCACGGCATTTTCGATTTCCAAGAAATTTTTATACACAATCCTAGCGTTTGGGTAAGCAATGCGAAAAATCATCGCATTTGTCGTGTGTTCGCCACTTAGGGCGACTTTGAAATTCGGTTTTAGCTTTACGCCTTTTTTCTTTATCAGTTTTGGCCCATAGCCTTCGCCAAAGCTCACAGCCGTGCGAAGTAGAGCATAATCAGCGTAAATTTTTGGATACAACGCAAAAGAGATAGCGCAAACATCATAAATCCCAGCAAGACTTGCCAAATTTAGCGTTTGAATATCGTCTGCATGATTTTCAAATTTAAGCCACGCGGAATTTACCCAGCCAAATTTTATCGCCATATACATAAAAATATCGTCCGCATCGGGCGAGTGAGCAACGCTAATGTTTTTCATTTTAATACCTTAAAATTTTAAAAATTTAAATCAAGGATAACAAAAAACGGATTAAAATTTACCAAAAATAAAAACTAAGTTTTAAAGATATTTTGCTACAATGAGATGTTTAGATTTTTTTTAAGGAATAGTATGGACGAAGGAAAGAAAAAAACCCTTGACGCCGCGCTAAAATCGATTGACAAAGCGTTTGGCAAAGGCACTTTGGTTAGGCTTGGCGATAAGCAAGTCGAGGCGATCGACGCGATATCCACAGGCTCAGTCGGCCTTGATATCGCCCTTGGAATCGGTGGCGTGCCAAAGGGCAGAATTATCGAAATTTACGGACCAGAAAGCTCTGGTAAAACTACTTTGACACTTCATATCATCGCCGAGTGCCAAAAGGCTGGCGGAATCTGCGCTTTTGTCGATGCCGAGCACGCGCTAGATGTCAAATATGCCGCAAATTTGGGCGTAGATACAGACAATCTATATGTAAGCCAACCAGACTTTGGCGAGCAAGCTCTTGATATCGTCGAAACCCTAGCCAAAAGTGGCGCGATTGATTTGATAATTGTAGATAGCGTCGCAGCGCTTACGCCAAAGAGCGAAATCGACGGCGATATGGGCGATCAGCATGTAGGACTTCAAGCCCGCCTTATGAGCCAAGCTCTTCGCAAACTTACAGGCGTCGTGCATAAAATGGGAACAACGGTGATTTTCATCAACCAAATTCGTATGAAAATCGGTATGACAGGATACGGCTCGCCAGAGACCACCACAGGCGGAAATGCGCTGAAATTTTACTCATCAGTGCGTATCGATATCCGCAAAATCGCCACACTCAAACAAAACGAGGAACCAATCGGCAACCGCGCGAAGGTAAAAGTGGTCAAAAACAAGGTCGCTCCGCCGTTTAAAGTGGCAGAATTTGACATTATGTTTGGCAAGGGCGTTTCCAAAGTCGGCGAGTTAATAGATTATGGCGTCAAACTCGACATTGTCGATAAAAGTGGTGCGTGGTTTAGCTATGGCGATACGAAGCTTGGTCAAGGCAGAGAAAACGCCAAAATTTACCTAGAAAACAATCCAAGTGTAGCCGATGAAATTCTAGGCAAAATAAAAGAACAAATGGGAAGCGAAGGCGTGAATTTAAGCGATTCTAGCGATGATGATAAAGGAGAAGAATAATGGTATTCGTAGAAAATGTGTATGCAATCGAGGTTTTAGATAGCAGAGGTAATCCGACGGTCAAAGCCACAGTCGAGCTAAGCGACGGCACGGTAGCGAGCGCAGTAGTGCCAAGTGGGGCAAGCACTGGCAAAAGAGAGGCTTTGGAGTTACGCGATAAAGACGCGAGATTTGGTGGAAAAGGCGTGCTAAAAGCGGTCGCTAATGTAAATGAAGCAATCGCTGAGGCAATCGTGGGAGCCGATGCGTATAATCAAAAATTTATCGATGATACTATGTTGGAGCTTGACGGCACTGAGAATTACTCAAATTTAGGCGCAAATGCTGTTTTGGGCGTCTCTATGGCGGTTGCAAGAGCGGCTGCAAAAAGCCTAAATATGCCACTATATCGCTATTTGGGTGGGGCTAACGCTAGTATTTTGCCTGTGCCTATGTTTAATATCATAAACGGCGGTGCGCACGCAAACAATAGCGTGGATTTCCAAGAATTTATGATTATGCCGTTTGGTTTTGATAGTTTTAGCGAGGCTCTAAGAGCGGCGGCTGAGATTTATCAAACTTTAAAGAAAATTCTAAATGACGCAGGTCATAGCACAGCTGTGGGCGATGAGGGCGGTTTTGCACCAAATTTAAAAGACAACGAAGAGCCGATTAAAATCATTATGAGTGCGATTGAAAAGGCTGGATACAAACCAGGCGAGCAGATTAAAATCGCCCTAGATGTCGCTTCTAGCGAGCTTTACGAGGACGGAAAATACAAATTAGAAGGCAGAGAATTCACAAGCGAAGAGCTAATCGAATACTACGCGAATTTGTGCGAAAAATACCCAATTTTCTCAATCGAAGATGGTCTAAGCGAAGACGACTGGGACGGCTGGAAAAAGCTGACTGAGCGCCTTGGCAAAAAAGTGCAACTCGTAGGCGATGATTTGTTTGTAACAAACGAGAAAATTTTGCTAGAAGGTATCAAAAAAGGCGTGGCAAACGCGATTTTGATTAAACCAAATCAAATCGGCTCTGTTAGCCAAACCATGCAAACCGTCCGCCTAGCACAACGCAACGGCTATCGCTGCATTATGAGCCATAGAAGCGGCGAGAGCGAGGACGCGTTTATCGCTGATTTTGCGGTCGCGCTAAATACAGGCGAAATCAAAACAGGCGCTACTTCAAGAAGCGAGCGCAACGCAAAATACAACCGCTTGCTTGAAATCGAGTGCGAAAGCGACGAATTTTTAGGCAACAAACTATAATGCTTTTTAAAAAAAAGGGTAGTGGTGCGCGCGAGCTTGGCTCTTACGCCCAGCGCGCACAATTTGGCGATGATAGCGAAATTTTAAGCCAAATCGGGGCTAAATTTTACGATGAGCAAGAGGGCAAAAGTGAAAATTTAGCCGGGAATTTCTACGAGCAAGAATTTAGCGCAAATTCGGCGCAAAAGCCAAATTTGGGCGCAAATTCTGCTCGCACAGCGAATACTGCGCCAAAACAAAATTCGCAAAATTCTCAAAATTCGCCAAAATTTAGCAAACCTAGAAATTTCAGAAAAATCGAATCGCCATTTAAAAAAATCGCCATTGCGCTTTGCGGGTTAGTAGCTATCGCTTATGCTGGATTTTTCTTATATGATGTGCTTTTTGGCAAGCGTTCGTTGGAGGTTTTGCGCGATTTGCAAAAGCAAAAGGCGTTTTTGTTTTCGGATATCGAGAGGCTAAAAAGCGAAAATGCCGAGCTTCAAAAGACATATTTGGAGCGCAGATTGCTAGATCCGGATTTGGTTAAATGAAAATTTTACTACCCTTTTTATGCGCAGTTTTACTGCTAGGCGATACAAATTCTAGCGCGAATTTAGACGCTAATTCCACAAACAAAGACAAAAATTCAAGCGCAGAACAAAATTTAAGTGCGCCTAAATTTCAAGTCATAAAACCCATAATCCCGCCAGATGACTTTACCTCGCAGCTGTTTTCACTCCCCTCAAACGCCAAGGTAATCACACAAATCGTGGTGCGTTACAGCGACGAAAACGGCGCAACACAGGAAAAAATCATCGACATAAATCGCTCTGTGGATTGGCGAGATGATTTTATGCTAAGCGCACGAGCTAAACCTGCGCTTTCTAAAATTTTAGATGTTTCTGTCACTTCAAACGACCCAAATTTGGAGCAGAACGGCGGTATTTCTATGCCTAAGCCATATTTTACGCCACGCCTTGATTTGCCGTTAGAGACGATTAAATTTGACGATAAATTGCAGTTCGTTATCAAAAATCATAGTCTTGAAATCATCACAAAAGATGAGATTAAATCCCTCGACACAAACAAAAGCAAATTTGCAAAAATCGAGCTTTTTAGGGACGAAATGAAGCTTAGTCAGGCTGGATTTATGGTAAATGTGGGCGGGTTTTACGACATTAATATCACCAGAGATGAGGGCTTTTACACCCTCGAAATCAGCGGTGAATCAAACGCTAGTTTTGAGAATTTCGCCAATGGCTACATAATCAAACTAAAATAAGGAGAGAGTATGACACATACAGAAATTTTAAATTTTCGCCACGCATGCAAAATTTTTGACGAAAACAAAAAAATATCAGACGAGGATTTCAGAGCAATCCTAGAAGCTGGCATTTTAGCTCCAAGCTCGACTGGGCTTGAACAATGGGATTTTTTGGTTATCCAAAATGATGAAATGAAGCAAAAAATTTGCAATCTTTGCTGGAAACAGCCTCAAATCACCACCTCAGCGCGCCTTGTCGTAATCATGGCGAAAATTTCTGAGCTCAAAAACGGTAGCGAATACATCGCCAAAATGATTTCTCGCCGTGAGGACAAAAGCGCAGAAGAGCGCGAGGCGAGGGTAAAATTCTACGATGAATTTTTAAATGCAAATTTCAAAAATAACGATGAATTGCTATTTGGCTGGTCGCACGCTCAGTGTATGTTCGCAGCAATGACTATGATGAACGAGGCCGCAAGCCGCGGGATCGATAGCTGCGCAATCGAGGGGATTGATGATAGGGCTGAGCTTACAAGAGTGCTAGGATACGAGCCAAACGACCGCCGCGTGGCACTCGTGCTTCCGTTTGGATACCGCGTAAATCCGCAGCCTAAAAAACTACGCCGTGCATTTGACGATGTCGTAAAAGTGATAAAATAAAGGAAATTTCGTGAAAAAGCTTTTTTCTTTTGCCCTTGTTTGCGCACTTTTTGCTGGTTGCGCACACAAGGCCGAGTTTAAAAATGGCGCAGATGTCGCCCCGTATGATGAAAATATCCTAGTCGCAAACGCCATGCAGGAAGCCCAAATTTATATCCCGGCTGATATTATGAGCGAGCAAACTTTCATCTCTTCAACTAGCCTTGGCAAGAAAAAGGATCTAACCCTTAGCCTTGGCGAGTTTGTCGGGGGCGAGACGAAGCGATTTATCGGCTCGTATTTGGTGCGAGCAAATACGATAAGCGATGAAAAACTCATAAGCCCTAGCGCGCTTTTAATCGTCCCGCAAATCAGCGATTTTAAATTTGGCTTTTATAGCGCAGACGGCTTTGATGTAACAGCAAAACCATTTATCAGCTACGATTTGAAGCTTAAAATTCTAAAAAACGGCAAGCCGATTTACAATAAAACAATCTCTACAAACGAGCGAAATTTCGGCGACAGCGAGTTTTTCGGCGGAGGTGATGGCTCGTATGAGCAACTAGCCGAAATTTTCCAAAAAGCCCTTGCCAACGACTATGCAATCCATGCCAGAGAGATTATCGATACGATAAATTTGGCAGATTAATCCAAATGCCCCTTTACCAAAAGGGGCTAAATTTGGCGCGAATTTAAAATAGCAAATTCGCGCCAAAGCGAAATTTCATGCCTCTTTTGGGCGCAGATTATCGCGTATGATTTCAAAATCATCGTTTTCTTTGCCGTAATTAAATGTAATTTCCACGATTTTTAAAAGCCTTGAAGTGATTTCATTGACGATTTCCATATCGTTCATCAGCGAGGTCGCCATTTTGTTTGAAATGAGCTTTTCGGCTAGAAGTTTATCGGGTGCGAGCGCGCTTTTGCGGTATTCTTCAAAAAGCGCCCTAAGCTCCTTCATACCCTCTTTGCTATCAATTTCGAAATCGCGCAAACTCTCCATAATGCGTAGCATTTTTACGATTTTTGCGCGCAGTTTGTCGTATTCGGCGCGGATATGCTCGTTCGATGAGCTCATAAATTTAAATATATTTGGCTGGATTAGTTTGACATCTTTTAGCGTTTCGGCTAGAAGCAGGCTTGCCCTGCGGATATTCATAAAGCGCGCCAAATCGCCGTCTTTGGCGTTTGCGCTAGCGCCGATGAGATAGTCTGTGATTTGCGAATAAAGCTCTTTGAAGCGGTTTTCGTAAAGCTCGTCGAAATTTATCTCCTTTGGCTTTGAGCGTTTGGCGATAATCTCAGCCGAGCCAAGCTCTGAGCTAAGGTCATTTTTGCTAATGCTGATTGATTTTGCCACGATTGAGACGGTGTTAGAATACAACCTGCCCATTTCTTTGATAAGCAGGATAAATGCGGTATTTGGCACTTTTTGCGCGTTTTCGTCGAGAAATTTTGCCTTGATGATTTTGGCGCGTTTGACCTTGCCGGTGATGATTTTGTTTAGTAAAATTTCGAGTTTTGAGGTCAGCGGATAGTAAAGTACGCAACCAAAAACATTAAAAATCGTGTGAAAAACAGCGAGTTTGAGCGCGTAATCATCGCTTTTTATCCCCACATACGCACTCACCCAGTCTGTGGCAAGCACAAAATATTTTATCAGTGCGATCACCAAAACAGCCGTGGCGACATTGAAAATCACATGGCCAAGCATTAGCTTTTTTCCGTCGAAATTCGCCGAAAGCGAACCAATTACTGCCACGATTGTGCTTCCGATATTTGAGCCAATTGCGATTGCGATTGCGTTTTCGTAGCTTATCTGCGACGCGCCAAGAGCTGCGATGACAAGGGCGAGTGTGGCGTGCGAGCTCTGGGTCAGTATCGTAATGACAATACCCACAAATGTGTAAATCAAAAGCCCGCCAAACCCGCTCATAGCGTATTTTGCTAGATCGACCGTGTCTTTAATCTCCTCAAATCCGCCCTTCATATAGTGGATTCCTAAAAACAAAAGCCCTAAACTAAATAAAAAATAGCCAAAACTTTTGGAATTTTGGTTTTTGGTGAATAAAAACAGCGAGCCTAGGATTATCAGAGGCATTGCGTAGTATGCGATTTGCGTTTTTAGCCCCAGTGCAAAGAGCCAGCCGCCAGAAACCGTGCCCAAATTTGCCCCACAAATGATAGCTAGCCCAGCGCTAAGCCCGATTAGCCCCGCGCTTAAAAACGATATCGCAAGCACGCTAACTAGGCCACTTGATTGCATGATAAAGGTCGTGATAAACCCAAAAAGGAAGCTTTTAAATTTGCTAGAAGTTACGCTGTGTAAGAAATTTTCGATTATGCTTAGACCGCTTAGGGCTTGATTTAGCAAATTTATCGCAAAGATAAAAATGCAAATTCCAAAGGCGATTGTCATAAAGCTCTTTGAATACGCCATTAGCACGCAGGCGATGATAAGGATAAGGCCAAAGGCGATTTTGTGCCTTAAATCAATTAGTTTTTTTAAAAAATCATTTTGGATTTGCAACTTTTTCCTTTTTTTATTTTTAAGGCTTTTAAAAGTCGAAATATTACAATATTTTGCGTAAATTTGGGATTAAAATCTAAATTTAAAGGTTGAAATTTAAAGGGAAATTTAAAGGGAAATTTGAAGAATTTTAAAATTTAAAATTCGGGATTTCTCCCGAATTTTGATTATTTGCTAATTAGCTCGATGTATGCCATCTCAGCTGCGTCGCCACGGCGAACGCGAGTTTTGATGATACGAGTATAGCCACCATTTACGCCCTCGTATTTTGGAGCGATTTCGGTAACTAGTTTGTTTGTTGCGCCTTTGTCTTGTAATGCAGCGAAAACAAATCTATGAGCTTCGCTATCGCCTTTTCTAGCTCTTGTGATTAGTTTTTCAGCATAACTTCTAAGCTCTTTTGCCTTAGGAAGCGTTGTCTCGATTTTGCCGCTATTTACTAATGCGATAGTTAAATTTTTTAGCAGTGCAGCACGATGAGACGAAGTGCGACCTAGCTTTCTATATCCGTGATTGTGTCTCATTTATTATCCTTAATTTTTTGATTGTGCTTTAAGCTCTTCAAGCTTTTGTTTAAGGCTATCTTTTTTGCTTAAAAATTCTGGTTTATCATTACTCAATGGATAACCGATTTCTTCCATAATGCCTTTAATCTCTTCAAGAGATTTTTTACCTAAATTTTTAAGGTCTTTTAGCTCTGATTCGCTCATAATAGCGATTTCGCCGACAAATTTAATATCGGCTTTTTCTAAGCAGTTAAAGCTTCTTGCACTTAAATTCAAACTATTAATGCTTTCAAATAATTTAGCAAATTCTGAATTTGTAGGGATTTGTTTTCCCAAAGTATCAGAAATATTGATATTTACTATGCCTTTGAAAACGCTTAGTTGTTGATACATAGCCTCTAACGCATTTTTAAATGCGTCGATTGCGCTTACTTGTCCGTCAGTTGTGATCGTAAATACTACTCTTTCAAAGTCTGGGTTATCCTCGACTAGGACATTTTCGATATCATACACTGCTTTTGTAACAGGTGTAAAGAAAGCGTCAAGCGCGATATAATCGCTATCAAGAGTGTCTCTTATCTCTTCGCTTGGAACATAACCAATGCCCTTTTCTACGATTAGAGTAAATTTCAAATCGGCATCTTCGTTAATAGTAGCCAAATATGCGCTAGGATTTACTACATCGACCAAATCGTTGCAAAGATCGCTTCCGCAAATCTCTTTTGGTCCTTTGAAGCTGTATTCTACAATCTCTCTTTTTGAATCGCCTTTGATTTTAAATCTTAGGCTTTTCAAATTTATGATAAATGCAGCAACATCTTCGAGCATACCTCTCATACTATCAAATTCGTGGGTTACACCTTCGATTTTGACAGCAGTCGGAGCGAATCCGACGGTGCTAGTATATAGCAATCTTCTTAAAGGGTGAGCCAGAGTGACGCCGTATCCTGTCTCAAAAGGATATGCTACGATTTTAGCAACATTTTCGCTGACATTTTCAACCTTTAATTCAGTTGGCATATGAGCTGATGTTGTAATTTTTCTCATGTTTCACCTACTATTTAGAGTAAAGCTCTACGATAAATCTTTCCTCGACAGGAATAACTATTTCATCTCTTTCTGGAACGCGTGAGAAAATTCCATATCTTTTCTCTTTCTCTACATCGACCCAAGCAACGATACCTGTTTGAGCTGTCAAATCAACCGCTCTTGAAATTTGAGGATTGTTTTTGCTTTTTTCGATAACTTCGATTTTTTGTCCAGCTTTTACATTGTATGATGGGATATCTAGTCTTTTTCCATCGACTAAAATATGTCCGTGAGTTACAAGTTGTCTTGCAAAACGGCGAGTTGTAGCAAAGCCCATTCTATAAACTACATTATCAAGTCTTTGCTCTAATAGTTGGATTAAAATCGCACCTGTGTTTCCATCGCGACGAGCAGCTTCTGCGAATAGTTTGCGGAATTGTTTCTCGCTAACGCCATACATAAATTTAGCTTTTTGTTTTTCTCTTAGTTGTGAGCCGTATTCGCTAAGTTTAGCGCGTCTTTGTCCGTGTTGGCCTGGCGCATAAGGTCTTTTTAGAAGAGCGCTTTTTCCAGCTAGTCTTCTTTCGCCTTTCATAAATAAATCAACGCCTAGTCTTCTTTCTAATTTTTCAACTGGTCCTGTATATCTAGCCATTATATTCTCCTAAATTTATTATACGCGGCGGCGTTTTGGTGGTCTGCAACCATTGTGAGCCAAAGGAGTAATGTCTTTTAAAAATGTAACTTTAATACCCTCAATAGCACCCACGCTCTTTACAGCAGTTTCTCTACCGCTACCTGGACCTTGAACTTTGATACCAACTTCTTTAATGCCATGCTCTTTTGCTTTACCAAGCGCATCTTCTACTGCTTGTTGAGCTGCGTATGGAGTTGATTTTTTGCTGCCTTTAAATCCTAGTCCGCCAGCACTGCTCCATGCGATAGCATTTCCCATTTCGTCTGTAACTGTAATCATTGTGTTATTAAATGTAGCAGAGATATAAACGATACCTTTTGCTATATTTTTTCTAACGGTTTTTTTCTTAACAACTTTTCTTTTTGCCATTTCTTAATCCTTATTTAGTTGCCGCGCCGACAGTTTTGCGTTTGCCCTTGCGGGTTCTAGCATTTGTCTTTGTTTTTTGACCGCGAACAGGAAGACCTTTTCTGTGTCTTAAACCTCTATAACCACCCAAATCCATCAAAGCTTTGATATTCATCGCAACTTCTTTTCTAAGATCGCCCTCAACCATATAGTTTTCTTGGATCTCTTTGCGGATTGTAGCAGCCTCATCTTCGCTTAGATCAGCAACTCTTTTGTCGTAAGAAATGCCAGTGGCATCAAGAATTTTTCTTGAAGTGAAAAGACCTATACCATAGATATAAGTTAGGCCATACTCAATTCTTTTTTTCTTTGGTAAATCAACACCTGCAATACGAGCCATAACTTATCCTTGTCTTTGTTTATGTTTTGGATTGTCACAAATTACATGGACAACACCTTTGCGTTTGACGACTTTACATTTGTCGCACATCTTCTTAACAGAAGGACGAACTTTCATCCTACACTCCTAAAATTTTATTCCGCTTAATGCAACTTGCACTTAGGTTTAACGAATTTCAGGCGAAAGTATCAAACCAACTGTTTTCAAAATAGCGGTGATTTTGAAAACACTTCTTCACGCAGTTAGTTGCAAAAAATGGCAAATTTATCCAAATTTAGCTTTAAATTTACTTATTAAGCGTAGAAATTTTATAAAATTTATTGTAAAATGCCTGCTTATTTTATTTTCAAAGAGCAGAAGTGATTTCTAAAATTTTAGTTTGGATTATAGCAAATTCATATTTTCGAAAAATTACCAAATTTGATAATTTTGCCATAAAAAACGATAATTGCGCCAAAATTTTCGCCCTTTCACACAGAAACGGGGCAGTTGATGGCTGGGTTTATTCATACATTTTTAAAAATGCAGTTTTTACTCTTGCAAAGTCCCTTCAAAGGAATTTCTTTTTAAAAATTTTATTTCCAGGAATTGCGATTTTTCGCGAAAAAGACAAACCAAAAACCTACAAACAAAAAAATATACAAGCCTTCAAAAATATGCTAAACACCCTAAATCACACTCCGCTTTGCATATTTCCAGAGGGCACAAGTTCGCTTGGATTATCGCATTTGCCTTTCGAAAAGGGAATTTCTACGCTTAGTGCTACCTTTGTAAAACAAAATAAAAAATCCCTTGCAATCACGCCGTTTGCGATATTTTACGATGATCCGACCTGTATGGGCGGAAAGGTTTTTATAAAACAAGGCGAACAAATCATCTCAAATTCACTAAATTCGGATGAAATCCACGCAAATTTAACTAAAAATTTTGAAAAAATTTTAACCGAATACAAAAATGAAGAAGATATGCAAAATGCCCATAAAATCGCTGTTTTAGCCACACTTTTTGATGAAAACAAAAACTACACTGAGATTTTGCTAAATCTGCAAAATTCACAAAAGCAAAATTTAGAGCAAAATTTGCAAATTTACGAAAACGAAACAAAAGGCAAAAATCTGCTTCTTTACAAAAAAATTGCAATTTATCCAAAAAATATTTTAGTTTCTTTTTGGACTTTATTTATAACTTCGCTCATAGTTTTGCCGACGCTTTTTATAAATTTTATCCCCATACTTTGTGGCTTTTTTGCTGGTAAAAAATCAAAAGAAACTCACACAATTTCACTTTATAAAATTCTAGCAGGATATGGCGTAGGGGCAGTTTTTTACGCTATTTTGGTTGTTTTGGGCATGGTGTTTGGCGGGGCAAAGGGAGTGTTGGGCGTGATTTTTGCTTTGATTTTTTCACTTTGGGGACTGCGACTTTATGGAGCTTTCAAAAAGCATTTAATCGCAATTTTAAATTTCATAAAATTCCCGCAAGGCATGGCAAAATTTTTAAGGCTAGAAAATGAAATTAACGCAAATTTATAAAAATATCTTAGCACACGAAGTGCTTTGGCTTACATTTTTTAGCATTTTATTACTTAGACTTTTATTTTTCGGCGAATACGCATTTGCCCTATTTTGCGTAGTTTGCATGTGTGCGATAGTTTATAATATTTCTAGCAAAAACCGAATTTTGCGTTTTGGATTTTACGCTGTTTTGATGAATTTAGTCTTTGTGTTACTAAAATACATTTCGCCCCCAATCAACCCAAGCGGTAAAAAAGACGCACTTTTATACAGCGTTGATTGTGCTTTGTTTGGGGATTTTATTGGATTTTATATGCAAGAATTTACTAGCCGAATTTTAACCGAAATTTTTGCGTTTTTTTATCTTTTGTTTTTGCCACAACTTTTTTATTTTTTTATCTACTATCTTGTCAAAAAGCCCCTAACTCAGAAATTCTACATAGGTCTTATGAGCCTTTATGCTATCGGATTTTTGGGCTATATTTTTGTCCCCGCAATCGGTCCTTACGATTTTTTGACTTTTCAAACCCCTTTGCAAGGATATTTTTTCTTTGATTTATTAAACGAAAACTACGCCAAAGGCAGCAATCTAACCGATGTTTTCCCGAGTCTGCATTGCGGTGTTTCGTGCTTTATTTTGCTTTTTAATTTCAAATTTGATAAAAAACAATTTCGCATTTGGCTGATCCCAACACTGCTACTTTGGGTTTCTACGGTGTATTTGCACTATCATTATTTAATCGATTGCATTGTAGGCATTATGCTGGCTACGATTTGTTTTTATTGCGTAAAGGAAAAAAATGAATATATTAAAATTTAACGACCCAAAAGCCGTAAATATCGCGCTTTGTGGCGGAAAAGGTGCAAGTTTAGCCAAAATGAGTCAAGCTGGTTTTGCTGTGCCGCAGGGCTTTATCGTTACAGCTAGTGCGTATAAGAAATTTATCGCAAATGCGAATTTAGAGCTAAACTTCGAGTATGGAAATTTAGAAATTTTAGAAAAACAGAGCGAAAATTTACGAAAAAAGCTATTAAATTTGCCTCTGCCAGATGATTTGAAAGATGAAATCAAAGAAAATTTAGCGCTACTTGGCGCAAACAAATCTTACAGCGTTCGCTCATCTTCTACGCTAGAAGATCTTGCAAATTCGGCTTTTGCAGGGGCGCACGATACATTTTTGAACCAAAAAGGCATAGATGAAATTACGCAAAAAATCAAAGAGTGTTTCATCTCGCTCTGGCTTCCTCGCGCCATAGCCTATCGCCACAAACAAGGTTTTGCGCAAGCAAATGCCGATATGGCTGTGGTCGTGCAGGAGATGATTTTCGCCGATAAAGCTGGTGTGAGTTTTGCCATAAATCCAGTCAATGGAAATTTTGACGAAATTTTAATCAACGCAAACTATGGACTTGGCGAGTCTGTGGTGTGTGGGGAATACGATGTCGATGAATACCACATAGACAAAAATTCTCTAAATTTGATTTCAAGCGTTATCGCAAACAAGCAAAAATCCATTTTATGGGGAGAAAATGGCACTTATGAGAGCGAAATTCAACCAAATTTAGCAAATTTGGCTTGTCTTAGCGAAGATGAGCTAAAACAAATCGCGCAACTAAATATAAAAACAAGCGCGCATTACGGCTTTGTCCAAGACATAGAGTGGGCGATAAAGGATAATAAGCTCTATCTTTTGCAATCTCGCCCAATAACAACAATTATCCCGCATTTTACCAGAGATGAATCAGCCGAACGCTATCCAAGCGTGATAACTCCGCTGACTTGGGATTATGTGGATTTGGCCTTTCATATCTCGCTAAAACACTCGTTTGAGTTAATGGGGCTTCCACCATTTAACGGCAAATGGTTTGCAATGTTTGACAACTACATTTACGGCAACCAAAACGCGGTAAATTTGTATATGCAAACCCCACCTTTAAATATAAAAAATTTAGAGCAATTAGCCCAAATTTTGCCTAGTTTAAAACAAAAATTTAGCTACGCTTTTTCTTTGCCTAATTCTTGGAATATAAACTTATCGAATTATCTCTTGCAAATAGGCGGTTTAAAAGCCCAAAATTTAGACAACAAAAACGAAAAAGAAATTTGGGAATTTATTCAAAATTTAGTCGATGTCGGCACAGAGTATTTCAAGCCAAATATCGCAATATCAATAACGCAGTTTATGATTTATAAATTTTTTATGCGATTTTTGCAAATGATCGATGAGAGCAGGGCTGCTTCGTGGTTTGATGCTCTATGCACAGCGCAAACCAAAACCAGCCTAATAAATAATGAAATTTTAAGTCTAGCTTCGCAGGTTGCACAAAATAGCGAGCTAAAAGATATTTTTATTTCACGAAATTCAAGGCAAATTCTAAGCGAAAATTTACTCGATAAATTTAGCGATTTTAAAGCCAAATTTGAAAAATTTATAGATTTGCACGGACACAGAGAGGTCGAGTTTGACTCGTATATTCCTACATGGGCTGAGGCGCCACACATAGTTTTGGATAATATAAAAAATATCTTAAACAATCCTGCTATGCAACACAAAAACAAATCCAGCGAAATTTCAGCCAAAACAAATAAAGCCCTTAGTGAAATTTTAAACGCAGTGCCAAAAAATTTGCAAGAATTTACCCTTGAATTTGCAAATTTAGTCCAAATTTACACCATACTCGATGATGAAGAACACTACCAAACCACCAGACTAACGCCGATGATGAGAAAGGGCATAAAAGCCCTTGGCGAAAAATTGGCGCAAAAAGATATCATCGCCGAGCCGTATGATCTCTTTTTCGCGCATTTACAAACGCTAGAAATCGCGGTAAAATCTGGCGAGTATGAAAGTCTAGCAAGCGAGATTCAATCGAATAAAACCGCGTATTTGAAAAACAAAAATTTGACTCCGAAATGGGATTTATCGGTCGATGAAAAGAGCGAGTTTAACCCAAATGCCAAAATCCTAAAAGGGCTTCCTGCTAGCATGGGTGTGGCAGAAGGAAGTGTTTGCGTGGTGCGAAGTAGCGATGATTTTGCAAATTTTATACCAAACTCTATCCTTGTTGCGCGGACGACAAATCCAGCCTGGACGCCACTTTTTTATAGCGCAAAAGCACTGATTACCGAAAGTGGCGGTGTTTTATCGCATGGGGCAGTTAGCGCAAGAGAGATGAAAATCCCAGCTGTCATGGCTGTAAAAAGCGTAATGCAAATTTTGCAAAACGGGCAAAAAGTGCGCGTAGATGGCAAAAATGGAATTGTGGAAATTTTGGATTAGTTTTTAAATTTTAGCAAATCTCATCAAATCGCACCCAAAACAGCCAAAATTTTTGCAAATTTTGATAAAATACCAAAATTTTATTTCAAGGGGCAAGTGTGAATTTCGACAAAATAACCAAAAATTTGGAAAAATTAGGTTACAAGGTCAGCGTTTTTGAGAGCAAAGAAAAGGCTGTGGAGTATCTAAATATCTATATCCACGATGTCAGCGTGGGCTTTGGCGGTTCGATGAGCGTCAAGGAAATGGGGCTGTATGAGAGCCTCAGAGAGCACAACGAAACCTACTGGCACTGGCTACTTGACAAAAATCTCAGCGTCGATGAAACGCGCAAAAAAGCCCTTACGACCGATGTTTATATCTCGTCTGTCAATGGCATTTCAGAAGACGGGGAAATCATCAACATAGACGGCACCGGCAACCGCATAGCAGCGATTTGCTATGGGCACAAAAAAGTCTATTTCATCGTGGGCAAAAACAAAATCGCGCCAGATTTTGATAGCGCGATGAGCAGGGCTAGAAACATAGCCGCCGTGAAAAATACAAATCGTTTTAAATCAAAAACCCCATGTGTCGCAAACGGGGATAAATGCTACGACTGCAAGAGCAAAGAGCGCATGTGTAGGGGGTTTAGCATATTTTACTATCCGCCGTATGGCTGTGAATACGAAGTGATTTTGATCAACGAAAATTTAGGATTTTAACAAATTTCGCTGTTTTGCCTGAAATCACCTAGACCAAATCCCTACAATAATAAATTCAAAGCGTTTAAATTTAAATTTGTAATGAATTTAAACGCTAAATTCGCAAATTTCGCGCCATAATAAATTTTATTCTAATCCTAAATTTAGGCAATTTTGCGAAGAATTAAAATAACATTTAATCTCATCTCTTTTGATTGTAGTTGTAAAACTGATAATTAGACAAAAAATTACAAATATCCAAGTTAAAATCTGTTTTTTATTCATAAACTTCCTTTCTGAAATTTTCAGGTTTATTTCCTTTAAAATTTAAAACAAAAATTAAAATTAAGAAAAACAAACTTGCCTTTAAACAAAAAAATGTCGTTTTTTCATTTCTTTCTGGTTCTTTGAGCTTGTTTTCATAATCGTATTTTATAAAAACTTTATCGTTTTTATCTTCGAGTTGCAATATGTGGTCGTAGTAAAACAAAATAGCTGGTTCGCTGTAAATTTTAACTCTCTCGCCAATAAGTTTTGCGTAAATTTCTCGCTCACTTTTTCGAATTTGATAAAATTTATGCTCTTTTTCGTTTAAGTCCAGTCGCAAAGTCCCGCCAGTGCCCTTTGCTTTATACCACGCTGATTGTAAAATTCCTTCGTTTATATCGAGATTTTCGAGCGTTCTTGGATTGTAAGACAGTGCCTTTAAATATCCCAACACTACAAGATAAAGAAAACAACCGATTAAACCTAATGACATTATCGAAATTACGGAGCTAAAAACGGATTTTGGTTTTTTAAAAACTCTGTAATAAAAAATCAAGTAAATATAGCTATTTAGCCAACGGCTTCGTAAATTCAATTTTATCCTTTGAACTTTCATATTTTTAACTCCGAAATTCGAAGCAATCTAGTAAATTTTAGAGAGAATTTGAATTTTTAAATTAAAATTTATGTGAATTTCCCTGAATTGCTTCGCTTTGTCCATAATGACAATGAATTCGCAGGATTTTATTTTTCCTGCCTTGAATTTTTCTCCTCTATCCCGCTGATACCCTCACGGCGTGCAAGCTCGCGCAAAATCGCCTCAGGGTGGATTCCATGATCCCCCAAAGCTACAAGCATGTGAAAAATAATATCCGCGCCCTCGTAAATCGCGTCGTATTCTGGCTCGCCCGCTCTATGCTCGCCAAAACGCGCCCGTTCGGCCTCTGGCGCAGATTTTGCACGGGTTAGATCCTTGCATGCTAGCGCGAACTCGCACGCCTCTTCGGAGATTTTTTTGAGGTAGCTATTTTCGCCCTTTTTATACAGGCTTGCGACATAGGATTTCGCAGGGTCAGCGTTAAATTTCCTATCCAAGCAAACATGGTAAATTTCATCTAAAATATCATAGGGCGAAATTTTGCGCGCAGTTTTAGGCGCAGTGTTTTCATCGCCCAAATTTTGCGAATTTTGCTCCAAATTTTGCAAATTTTGCGTCAAATTTTCGTCAAATTTTACTTCGTTAAAAAAACAGCTCTTCGCTCCCGTATGGCACGCCACACCGCCCTTTTGCTCGACTTTGAGTAGCAGCGTGTCATTATCGCAGTCTAAAAACGCAGATTTTATGATTTGCTCGTTGCCGCTTGTTTCGCCCTTTTTCCAAATGCGATTTTTCGTGCGCGAAAAATAGTGCGCCAGCCCCGTTTCTAGCGAGAGAGCAAGCGCCTCTTCGTTCATATAGCCAAGCATCAAAACAGCCCCGTCGCTGTAATCTTGCACCACCACTGGGAGCAATCCAGCGACCTTTTGCCAATCAACCTTAATCATAAAATCTCCGTTTTTGATAAATTTGCGCAATTTTGCAATCCTAGGAAAGGATTGCAAAATTTATTATTCGCTAATCGCCGATTGTTGCGGTTTGTTTTTGGTATCGACCCAGATATTTGGCACCGCACCGCCTGGGGTTAGGAAAATCTGCGTGTCTTTGTTTTCACGCAAAGCCTCGTTGAATTTCGCCTGAGTTTCGATTTGCTTTAAATTTAGCAAATTTTGATTTAGGCTTTTTGCGATTTCAGTGTTTGCATACGCCTGCGCGTCAGCCTCGATTTTCACGGCGTCCGCCTTACCTTGGGCTTCGATTTTTACAGCATCTGCGTTACCTTTGGCAAGGGCTGCTTTTTTAAGAGCCTCTTGGTTAGCGCGCTCGACCTCGTATTTGGTGCGCTCTGCCTCTTGTTTAGCGATTTGCACGCGCTCGATTTGCTCTTTGATTTTTGGTGGTAGGATTATCTCGCGAAGTTGCACGGCTCTTAGCTCCACAGGCGAATTTGAAAGCGCGTCGATATTCGAGCGGATTCCTTGATCGATCGCCTTAGCGATTTCCTCGCGTTTGGTCGGAAGCTCTTCTGCTGGATAGTTGCCGATGACGCTTCGCACGACATCTTTGACGCGAGGATCGATGATTTTATCCTCCCATAAAAGCCCCCACTCCGCAATCGTCGCAGGCGCGGTGCTTTCGTTTAGTTTATACTGCACGGTGATATCCACGCTTACTGGCAGGTTGCGAGAATCCAAAACAGAGAGCGAGTTTTTGCGGATGATTCCGCCGATACTTCCGCCACTTGCCCTGCTTGTAGCCATATCCTCGTTGCTAGTGTAGTTGATGATTCTCACGCGCGTATCAATCACAAAAATATCTTGGATAAACGGCACGAAAAAGTGGATTCCAGCGCCCAGCGGTGTGGGGTCGTATTTACCCAAATTTGACTTAATGCCAACCTCGCCTGATTGGATAGTGGCAAATGGTTTTGCAATGATAAAAAGCGCGATAATAGCGATTAAAAAGTAGAAAAATCCGCCGAATTTAAAGCCGCCTAAATTCTGCAAATTTGGCCCCTTAAAGCTAAATCCACCATTTTCGTTGCCACCATTTTTTTTATTTTTGTTGAAATAATCATTTAAATCTGCCGGCATAATTATCCTTATTTGATATATGTGAGCCAGTGCTCAAATTTAGGGTCTTTGCCAGTAACGACCGCGAAATATGCTTTTTGCAATTTGCTTGTGATCTCGCCCATTTCGCCCTTGCCGATAATGCGTCCATCGATATTGCTAATCGGCGTAACCTCAGCAGCTGTGCCTGTGAAAAACGCCTCATCAGCCGCATAGACTTGATCGCGTGAAATGCGTTGGCGAAGGACTTTTATGCCCAAACTCTCAGCGATTTGGATAACTGAGTTTTGAGTGATTGACTCCAAGCTAGTATCGTTTGGCGGAGTGATTAGTGCGCCGTCTTTTACGATAAACAAGCACTCGCCTGGACCTTCTGCCACAAAACCTTGCGGATCAAGTAGTAGCGCCTCATCGTATCCAGCATCGACAGCCTCGAAATTTGCCATTTGTGAGTTAAAATAATTCGCACTTGCTTTTGCCTTTGCCATCATTGAGTGTTGAGCAGGTTTCGCCCAAGATGAAATTTTCACCTTAATGCCCGCTCTTAGGGCTTCCTCGCCCATATACGCGCCCCATTGCCATGCAGCTACTACGGTATCGACTGGGACATCTTTTAGCGAAACACCCATAGAGCCGTATCCTAGGTAGATTAGTGGGCGGATATAGACGGTTTGATCGAAGTCGTTTTTGGCTACGACATCGATTTGCGCCTGACGCAACTCATCGAAGCTATAAGGGGTTTTGATTAGGCAGAGTTTGGCTGAAACTAAAAGTCTTTTTGTGTGCTCATCAAGGCGAAAAATCGCATAACCTTTATCTGTCTTGTAGGCTCTTACGCCCTCAAATACTGCGTTGCCATAGTGAAGCGAGTGGCTTAAAACATGCGTTGTAGCCTCAGCCCATGGGATTAGCGAGCCGTTTTTCCAAATTAAATTTGCCGGTTGAACCTTTGCCATTTTACATCCTTTTTTGAAATTTAAATCTGTGATTTTATCTAAAATTTTATAAATTTTGACTTTTCGAAATTTGGGCTTTTTTAAATTTGTTTAATCTGTCATTGCGAGCTTTCGCAGAAAGTGAAGCAATCTACGAGTTTTAAATTCCTTACGCTAAATTTGCTGTCATTGCGAGCGAAGCGAAGCAATCCAGAGAAATTTAAATTCAAAATTCAATCCAAATTTAGCATTGAATTATTTTTTGAATTTAACCTGCGCCGTGAAATTCTCTGTAAGGGGGAGGGCGCGCTTTTTAGGAGACGCCACCCTCCCCCTTACCAACCCCCACCCCTGTAAAACCTTAGAAGTGGCTAAATTTAGAAAAACTTCGTTTTTCTAAATTTAGCTGGTTTTATTTTAACGGAAATGCTTCGCATTTCTTGCAATGACAAATTATACAAAATTCAAGGTCAGTATTTGGCGAAATTTAAAATTCCACAAACGAGACGCCAAGGCCGATTTTATCGACACTTTTTTTATAATCCGCTAGGCTCTCAGCATATCCGCTAAAATACCTAAAATACCCATAAAGCCCGCTGTTAAATAGCGGAAATATAAAATCAAGCTCGATTGCACCGCGATTTTGCGAATTAAATCGCAGATTATTGCGCCATTTGGCCATGACTTTGTGTCGCCCGAAGCTATACGAAGCGCGCAAATCACCATACCCCATATATTCGCTAATATCCTTGTTGCGCTGATCTAGCCCGAAAGCATACCAAAGTCTCGGCGTGATTTCAAAGCCCCCAAACCTCCACGAACTTTGCGCATAAAGATGATTTATCGAGCGCGAATCCGCCCCGTCCTTGCCGTTTGATTCGTGCAAAACGCCAAGTTTTAGCTCATCAGCAAAGTCTGGTGCCAAACTCATAAAAAGCTCTGGCTTGTAGTTATTTTCCCTAAATGGCGCGCTATCAGCGGTGATTTGCCACCACGAATTTTGCGTATAAGCAAAAGAAATTTTCTCGCCAAAGCCAAAATAATCATAGCTTATAGGCCGTTCAAAACTAAACGCAAAGTGCGCTTCATTGGGGCTACGACCCTCTTTTTTATGGTGATCGTGAGTAAAGAGAGCATAAATTGGCTCGTAATATTTAATACCCAAAAATTCGCTAAAATTTTGATTTTTGCTTGGTTTTGGCGTAGAATTCAAGTCTAAATTCGCTAAATTTTGCTTTAAATTTTGCTTTTTTGGATACCGCGCCGAATTTTTGCTAGAATTTGACGATAAATTTGGCTTTGAAATTCCGCTTGAATTTTGCGCGCCAGTGTTTGCAAGGGCTAATTTTTTATAATAAATCATAGCGTTTTTATAATCGCCCTTTGCCTCAAAATCCCTAGCTTTCGCCAAAATTTCGCCATCATCTGCGCACAAAACGCTAAATAGCGCCAAAAATAAAATTTTAGTTTTCAACTTTTTCTAAATCGCTTTCGTAATTGATATTTAAAAACTGCGCTTTGTCTTTAAATTTTAAAATTTCACTATCGCAAGAAGTAATAAATTCGCCGATTTTATGGTTTTTCGCGTGGTAAAATTCCAGCGCACGCTCCGCCAAATCCCCACTAAAAAATCCGCATAAATTATGCGTTTTTTCGCCATCACTTGCAAGCGAAATCTCAGCCCTGCTCTCCCAAAGCGCGCGGATTGCCTCTTCGCTCACAAATGGCGTATCAGCAGGCACGATGAAAACCCTTTCCCCAGCAAATCCCCTAAGCGCCGAATACAGCGCGCCCATAGGCGAAAAATCCTTAAAATCATCTTTTATCAAAGGAAGTGCGGGGCTAAATTTTTGCGATTTTGCGCAGACAAAAACCTGCGAAAAAATGCGCGAATACCTTTTGAAACAAAAATGTGTCATGCTAGGCTCGCCCGAAAATGGCTCTACTGCCTTATCTCTGCCAAAACGAGAGCTTTTGCCACCGCACAAAATCACGCAAATTCTAGGCTCGCCCAAGCCTATCCTTCTTGCATATATTTTGCCTTGCCAAGTGCGTTATTTCCGATGAAATGATACAGGCTTGGGGCTTGAAGTTTGGCTAGTTTTGGGTATTTTTGCCTTAGTGTTTTCCATATATCATAGACCCTCATGCCACTTTTATACAAGCTCATAATCTCGTCGAAATGCTCATCATACAGGCTTGGTTTTTTAAGAAGCGAAATTTTGCGCCCCATATCGAGTTTGGCGTTAGCTTCGATAAACTCATGGATTTGCGCCTCTGTGATTTTGGTGAAATCCTCAGGGTATTTTTCCCTCATTACTCGCAAAATATCTTTGTCTGAAATGCCCTTAAAATGGAGCTTTTTAAGCTCAAATTTATACGCTTGCAAAAGCTCGTTTTTGCTCTTTGCGATTGCGCGAATTTTGTTTTTTTCGTCCTTACAATTCGTAGCTATGAAGTGCGTTAGCCCCGAAGCGCTCACAGATTTTTTAAACTCCGCGTCCTTCTCGCCGATATGGGCTAAAATCGCTTTGACCGTGTATCCTTTTCCTACCAGCTCCTCGATATCTTTCGCGTATGGAGTATAGTCAAATTTCGCGCGCGAAAACCCGGTTTGCGCGGTGATTTTTTTGTAAATTTTCGTATATTGCGACTTGTTAATATAATTTTTTTTCAGGGCTTTTCGAAGCTCTGCGCTAATCGCGCTAAAATCATCATACGACGCAATACTTGTAATCAAATCAGATTCATTTACGACACTGCCATCTACTACAACAATACTTACAACCTTCATACCGCCCTCCTTAAAATTTGTCCTAAAAGCCTTTTGCTTTTAAGTGAAAGATTATACTACTTTTATAGCAAATAAAGGGCAAAATTTTGGATTTTTTTAAATTTTAATAATTAAGAATTTATCTGTATAATTTCGCAAAATTTCAAATTTAAGGCAGGATTATGATAGAGGTTTGGAAGCTGACAAAACGCCATGTAGATGAGCCGGAGCGTGCGCCGAAATTTAGGGATATCACCATTTTTACGAGCCTTGGGCATGGGGTTGGCACGATTGATTTTAGTGAGAAGATTTGCGAATTTAGCGAAAATGAGTGGGAAGAGATACTAAGCGCGGGCGATGAATACGCGAAATTTAAGCTAGGAAATATCGCTACGATAAATGAAATCGAAATTTTCCCAGAACACGCCATAAAACTTTTGCAAAGCCTTAAAAATTCGGCTTTGGGTGAATTTTTAAAGAATTTAGATGAGGGTTATTTAACGCTTAGGAAAGTTTTTAGATGAAAAAAGCGATTTTGTGCGTAGGAAACGAGCTTCGTGGCGATGACGGCGTTGGCATAGAAGTCGGTAAAATCGCCATGCGTGAGCTTCCTGACTGGGAGGTGTTTTTTGGCGGGGACATGCCAGAAAATGAATTTTCCAAAATCAGAGCTTACGCGCCAGAAATCTTAGTCGCTGTCGATGCAATCGGCGTGATAATGGACGAAAACGCCAAATTTGAGTGCGAATTCGTGGATTTAAGCGATGATGTGAGTTATTTTTACAGCGCGCACAATATCCCAGCGTGCGTGTGGATCAAATACCTGCGCGAATTTATCCCAAAAATACTATTTTTAGGCATTAAGGTTGATTTGCTAAATTTGGGCGAATTTTCCTCCGCGCTCTCGCAAACAGCCAAAACTGGCGCACTTCTTGCAATCGAAAAAATCAAAGAATTAGACAAAAATTTGCAGGATTAGGCAAGGGATTTGGAGGATTGTTCTACCAAATTCCACCCCAAATTTGGTAAAATTTCTGCGAAATTTTAAAATTTTCAAGGAAATTTTATGCAAAGACGAAGTTTTTTGAAAAATTCTGTAATTTTTGGCGCAGGCGTGATTGTGAGCGCAAATTCGCTTTTTGCAAACAAGGGGGCAAAAATGCAAAATTTAGTTCCAAATTATGAGTTAAACAACGGCGTGAAAATCCCAATTTTGGGCTATGGCACTTGGGATATTCGTGGCAAAGACGGGCTTAGAGCCATAGAAAATGCCCTAGAAGTGGGCTATCGCCACATTGACTCGGCGCAGTATTATCGCAACGAAGATATCGTAGGCGAAGCTGTGCGAAATAGTGGCATAAAACGATATGAAATTTTCGTAACTTCAAAGCTTCAATGGGGCGCAAATGTGGGCAAAGAGGGTGCAAAAAGGGCAGTTTATGAAAGCCTAGATGCGCTTAAATTTGATTATATCGATTTATATCTAATCCACGCTCCTTATGGCGATATTAAGGGCATTTGGGCTGGGTTTTGTGAGCTAGTGGAGCAAGGATTGGTAAAATCAATCGGCGTTAGCAATTTTAGCGTGGATTTAGTGCGAGAGCTTTGCGATGAATTTAGCATAAAACCTGTGCTTAATCAAATCGAGCTTCACCCTTTCAAACAGCAAATTCGTGCGCAAAACGGGCTTGATAAGCTTGGTGTCGCCACTCAGGCCTATTCGCCTTTTGGCTCAGGTAGTTCTAAAATTTTGAAAAATGAAACGCTTCAAAAAATCGGCGAGAAATACGGCAAAACCGCGGCGCAGGTGATTTTGCGTTGGCAAATCCAAAGAAATATCATCACTATCCCAAAAACTGCGACAAAGTCCCGTATGATCGAAAATATCAGCATTTTTGATTTTAATTTAAGCGATGATGATATGAAAAAAATCGCAAATCTTGAAAAATTTTAAAGGAGAGAGTATGTTTTTTAAAAAATCAATCTTAACACTAGCTCTAACTTCGCTATTTTGCGGGGTTTGTATGGCAAATGAAACGGGAGGAAATATGCAGATTTCACAAAACGAAATCAAAAATTTAAACCAAAAAGAGCTAAATTTAACCAAAATTTCAGCGTTTTTGGCTAGTTCGAATTTGACCGAGTTAAAAAACGCCGTAAATTTTGCCCTTGATAATGGCATGAGCGTAGCCGAAATCAAGGATACAATGGCGCAACTTTATGCGTATTGTGGCTTTCCAAAAGCCCTAAATGGACTTGGTGTTTTAAGCGTTTCGCTTAAAGAGCGCGAAAAATCTGGCGCAAAAACCACGCAAGGCACGGAAAATAAAATCATAGAGAAAAATTTAAATAGCCTAGAAATTGGCTCTAAAACACAAACCGATTTAGTGGGCTCAAAAGTCGATTTAAGCGCACTTAGCGCAGATGTGGATTATTATTTGAAGGCGCATTTATTTGGCGATATTTTTGCGAGCGAAATTTTTTCGTGGAAGGAGCGCGAGATCATCACGGTTGCAGCATTAGCGGCGATGAGTGGCACCGAGCCACAAAGGGACGCTCACATAAAAATCGCTAAACTAAACGGCGTTAGCGATGCGCAAATAAATGAAATTTTAAAAATTTCAAATTCGGCTAAATTTGGCGATCCTAGCGCCATGAGCAAGGACGAATTCGCCAAAATTAGCCCATTTGGCGTGGGCGAACTAAACAGCGCGTATGCGAAGTATTTCAGCGGAAACAGCTACCTAAACGCCGTCTCAACCGAACAAGTCAAAATGTATAATGTGGTCTTTGAGCCAAGCTGCCGCAACAACTGGCATATCCACCACGCCAAAAGCGGCGGCGGTCAAATCCTAATCGCCACAGCAGGTCGCGGATACTACCAAGAATGGGGCAAGGAAGCGATCGAAATGAAACCAGGAGATGTCATAAATATACCAGCTGGCGTCAAACACTGGCACGGCGCGGCAAAGGATAGCTGGTTTGCACATATCGCCGTAGAAGTCGAGGGCGTGGAAACTAGCAACGAGTGGCTAGAACCAGTAAGCGACGAGCAGTATGGAAAGCTAAGATAAATTTATAGTGCTGGATTTGCTTTGCAAATTCTCGCAATCATGAAAATAAAAAAAATCTAAGGCGAAGTATTTTGAGATGATTTTTTGTGTTTTGGAGCAGTTGCGACTGAGACGCACTTTATCGTGCGTCGCAAGGAAGCAACTGCGAACAATCGCAAAAAAGCACTCAAAAGACAAGCCGTCAAAGGAGCAAAAAATGGCAATTATTAATGTCGATATTCAAAAATCTTACCACATTTTAAACCACGGTGCTACGACGATAGTCTCGGCTGAATTTGAGGGCGTAAAAAACGCTATGGCGGTTACTTGGGCGTGTCCGCTTGATTACGACAAAGTTACGATAGTGCCGCACAATGGCTCATTTACACGCACTCTTATCGAAAAAAGCGGATATTTTGCCGTACAAATCCCCGTTGCCACGCAAAAAGATCTGCTTTTAAATTTGGGCGATGAAAACAATTCTCGCTTCGACAACCCGCATAAAATGGACGGCGTGGAGCTGTTTTATCAAGGCGATTTTAAAGTTCCACTAGTCGCAGGTTGCGCTGCGTGGATAATCTGCAAGGTTATCCCAGAGTCTCACAACGAGCAGGCGTATGATCTTTTTATCGGACAGGTTGTGGCAGCTTATGGCGACGATAGGGTTTTTGACGGCAGCCACTGGCATTTTGATGAAGTTGGCGATGAGCTAAAAACGCTTCATTATGTTGCAGGGAAAAAATTTTATCTTGACGGCAAAGGCGTGTGAAATTTAAAATAAATAAGGAAAAATATGTCAAAAGTTTTACTCATAAACGGCAGTCCGAACAAAAACGGAAGCACAAATTTGGCTCTTAGCGAAATCGCAAAAGAGCTCGAAAATAACGGCATTCAAAGCGAAATTTTATACCTTGGCAAAAAGGCGATAAATGATTGTATATCATGCTATAAATGCCAAAAAACCGGGCTTTGTTCAATAGATGATGTGGTAAATCAAATAGCTGCTAGACTTGATGAATTTGACGGCATCGTAGCCGGAAGCCCTGTTTATTACGCTGGACCCACAGCTAGAATTCAAGCGTTTTTGACAAGGCTGTTTTTCGTAGCTGGTCAAAAAAATCTAGCCTGTAAGGTAGGAGCCAGTGTCGTCATAGCTAGGCGTGGCGGGGCTAGTGCGACTTTTGATAGGCTAAATAAATTTTTTACAATCTCAAATATGTTTGTAGCTGGTTCGCAATACTGGAACGAAGTCCATGGCTTGGTGCCAGAGGATCTGCCAAATGACGCAGAAGGTATGCAGACAATGCGAACGCTAGCCAAAAATATCGCTTGGTTTATCAAATGTAAAAATTTAGCCATGCAAAACGGCTTAGAATTGCCAAAATACGAGCCTATAACCCTTACGCATTTTATTAGATAGGTTTGGGTAAAATTTATAAATTTAAGGAGTGATTATGAAACGCAGAGAATTTTTGAAAAATTCAGCAGTTGCGGGCTCTGCGGTAGCCCTTGGAGCGACAAATTTGGGCGCACAAGAAAACGGAGTAAATTTCGCAAATTTGAAAATTTGGGATAAAGGTGAAGGAAAAAATATGAAAAAAATCTACATAATAGACGGCTCAAAGGAATTTTGGGGGAGCAAGGGCGAGCTTAGCAAGCTTTTGTGCGAGACAGCAAAACAGACGCTTGAAACCCTAGGCAAAAGCGTAGAAATCAAAAAAATCGACAATGGATATGAGCAAAAAGTCGAGTGCGATAAAATTTTAGAAAGCGATTGTGTGATTTGGCAAATACCTGCGTGGTGGATGGGCGAGCCGTGGATAGTGAAAAAATATATCGATGAAGTATTTATGGAAATCACTATGAAAACGGGCGGAAACGACGGCAGACACCGCACTAATCCTACCAAAGACTACGGCAAGGGCGGCAAACTCACAGATAAAAAGTATATGTTTAGCGTAACATGGAACGCCCCGCTTGACGCGTTTGAGGATAAGGACGAATTTTTCGGCGGAGCGGGCGTGGAGGCTGTGTATATGCACCTGCACAAAACAATGGAATTCGTGGGAATGACGGGCTTTCCTACATTTATGTGCAACGATGTCATCAAAAATCCGCAAGTTGAAAAATATGTGAGCGATCACAAGGCGCATTTGCAAAAGATTTTTGGGTAAATTTATGAAATTTAGCGCAGTTTTGGCGCGTTTATAATGCCAAAATTTGCAAAATTAGGCAAAATATCAAAATGAAATTTAAAGATAAATTTGACTTGCTTTTTGAGATAAGGCGCGAGGAAATTAAGCTTTTGCTTTACAGCGCGTTTTTTATTTTTTCGCTTTTTTGCTCGTATGCACTTTTGCGTCCGATTCGCGACGCACTGGGGATCCATGGCGGAAGCGATGAGCTAAAATGGCTATTTTTAGGCACTTTTGTCGCCACGATTGTTTGTTCGTTTGTGGCTATGTGGCTAAGCGGGGCTATTAGGCGCAAACTCTACACCGACGCAATTTTTATATTTTTTGCCCTAAATTTGCTAGGCTTTTTCATAGCCATGAGATTTATTGGCGCCCAGAGCCCCGCATTTGCCACACTTTGCAGGGTTTTTTACATTTGGGTTAGCGTTTTTAATCTCTTTGTCATAAGCTCGGCTTGGAGCGTTTTGGCTGATGTTTTTAGCAAAGAGATGAGCAAATCAATGTTTGGCATAATCAGCGCGGGAGCGAGTTTGGGCGGGATTACGGGGGCTGGTTTGGTTAGCTTTTTGCGAGAAGTTTCGACACAAAATTTCATATTTTTATCGGCGTTTTTGCTACTTTTTGCCTTGATTTTGAAAAACTTAATCATAAAAGAGGGGTTAAATTTGCTCCAAAACGAGAGTGAAAAGGCAAATTTCACACAAAAATTCGCCTCGCCTCTACCTAGCAAAAACCCGCTTGATGGCTTTAAAATCATCGCTAAATCGCCCTATTTGCTATCTTTTGTAGGCTTTGTTTTGTTGCTAACAAGTGTTAGCACATTTTTATACATGGAACAAGCTAGGATTGTCCGAGCGGTTTTCGAAACCCGCGAAGCCAGAGCCGCAGCCTTTGCAAACATCGATCTCATCGTGCAAAGCGCTAGTTTTTTTATACAAATTTTCCTAACGGCAAAAATCGCTAAATTTTTTGGCATAAAGTGGCTTTTGGCTCTGCTTGGATTTGTGATTGCGCTCGGATTTATCCTGCTTGGTTTCACGCACCCGGCATTTTGGGGCATTGCGCTTGTGATGAGCCTACGCAGAATCGGCGAATACGCCCTTGTGAAACCAGCACGCGAAATGCTTTTTGTCCCGCTTGATAGCGAGAGCAAATACAAGGTCAAAAACTTCCTTGACACGGTCGTTTATCGTGGCGGAGACGCGCTCTCATCGCAAGTAGAGAGCGTAGCACTAGCTAAATTTGGCGTGAGTGGAGTTTTGATTTTAGGCGCAATAATTTCGTTTGTATGGGGAATTTTGGGTCTGAATTTAAGTAAAAAATATGAGAAATTAAAATAAAATTTGCAGAATTAGGCAAAATTTAATAAAAGGAAAAATATGAAAAATTTAAATAAATTTTCACTTTTTTGTGTGAGCGTGGCTGTGGCACTAAGCCTAACCGGGTGCGCCAAACACGAAACAACTCCCCAAAATTCGGGGCTGAAATTCGAAAATAGCGCGAAGCAAGAGTATATGGCAGCGCAAATGGATAAATTTTTTAACCCTGATAAAAACGCGCCAAAACCTGCGCCATTTAGTGCGCCTAGCGGTTGGGAGCACAGCGAGATTATGAGCGGTGAGCTAAAAATCGAAAAATTAGCAAATTTGAAATCAAACTCAAATTTAACCATATTGCAACTCCACGGCGGCGGTTATGTGGGTGGATTGCACGATAGATACCGAAATTTCGCCCTAAAACACGCTTCGGTTACGGGCGCGAAGGAAATTTATATGCTAAATTACCGCCTTGCGCCTAAATTTACATATCCTGCCGCGCTTGAAGATGCGTTTAGCGCGTATGAATATCTGCTAAATAGTGGCGTGAAGCCCGAAAATATCGCAATCATCGGCGATAGTGCCGGTGGAAATTTAGCCCTTGCATTAAGCCTGTATCTAAAAGAAAAAAATGTCGCCCAACCCCGCCTTATGGTGCTAATCTCACCATGGACGGATATGAGCATGGCTTTGGCTTCCAAAAAAGACAACGCCAAAAAAGACGCTGTTTTGGGTGAGAGAAACAAATTTCTCTACAAAGAAATCATCACTCCGCCAAGCTATGCTAAAAATTTCGATTTAAAAGATCCGCGCCTTTCGCCATTATACGCCGATTTGAGCGACTTGCCGCCAATGCTAATTCAAGTGGGCGCATACGAACTATTAGCCGATGATGGCGTCGAACTAGCGCGCAGACTAGCCAAAGCTAACGGCGAATTTAGCCTGAGCGTGTATAGCGGTATGCCGCACGATTTCGCGCTTGTGATGCCAGAGCTTTGGGAGAGCGAGAGCTCATTTATCGAAATCAAAGATTTTATAAACAGATATTAAAAGGAGAGATTATGAAATACACAAATTTAGGGCAAACTGACATTAAAATTTCGCAAATTTGCCTTGGTTGTATGGGTTTTGGCAGACCAAACCCAAACTTTCTTACTTGGACTGACGCTGATGAGAAAACCTGCGAAAAGGTCGTCGCAAGGGCGTTAGAGCTTGGTATAAATTATTTTGATACTGCAAATGTCTATACCAACGGCGATTCTGAGATTTATCTAGGCAAGGCGCTTCGAAATTTAGGCGTCAAAAGAGAAGATGTCGTCATCGAAACTAAGGTATTTTTCAACGAAGGCAAACTAAGCAAAACGGCAATCATGCGTGAAATCGAAGGCTCACTAAAACGCCTAAATATGGACTATGTCGATGTGTATATGATACATCGCTTCGACTACGACCACGAAATTTATGAGACTATGAGTGCTTTGCATGAGTTAGTAAAAGCCGGAAAAGTCCGTGCGCTAGGTGCCAGCGCGATGTATGGTTATCAGTTTTTTAACATGCAACTATGCGCCGAGCGTGAAAATTTGACCAAATTTAGCGTTATGCAAAACCATTATAGCCTGATTTATAGGGAAGATGAGCGAGATTTAATCCCCGTGTGTAGGCAGTTTGGCACAAGTATCGCGCCGTATAGTCCGCTAGCTGGCGGTCATCTAGCTCACACTTCGTGGGACGGGTATTCAAAACGCGTAAATGAAGATAAAGTCTTACGCGTAAAATACGACGAATTTAAAGAAAGCGACTTAAAAATCATCGCTAGGATTGATGAAATAGCAAAAAATCGTGGCGTAAATATGGCGCAAATCGCTTTGTCTTGGCACTTTGCTAAGGGCGTGGATAGCCCTGTGCTTGGAGCAATTAAAACAGAGCATTTAGACGACTGGGTAAAAGCCCTTGAAATCAGCCTTGATGAGAGTGAGATCAAATATCTCGAAGAGCTATATGTCCCACACAAAGTGGTAGGCGCTATCAACAAAGGCGGACCAGAGCGAATCGAGCGAAAGTAAAATTTGCAGAATTAGGCAAGGAATTTGCTTGGGCGATTTTGCCTAAGTAAATTCATAACGCATTGTATCCGCTAAACGCTAGGACTTCCACTTTGTCATTTTCAATTATTATTGATATTGCAAAATTCCGTCTTTTGACAACGCCTTTAAAAAATGCACTTGTGCGTTCACTTTGTGAATTTACGCTAAAACCTTGTGATTTTAGATAATCTAAATTTTGTGATTTTATGGTTTGTATAACTTGTGGTTTTAGATATTTTGTGATATTTCCGTCTGAATTCGAGATTTTTTTAGCCAAAATTATTTCACCCACCAAATAGCTTGGTTCTTTAAAAGCGTAATCATAAAATTTCACACCAACAAAAGGTAACACAATGAAAATAAAAATCAAAACAAAGCCAATCATTTGCTTTTTGCTCTTTTCTTCTAATTTAAAATAAAAATACAAAGAAAAAAGGAAGAAAATAGCGCTTATCGGGTAGTATAAAATCGCAAAAAAATTACCACTCAGTTGCATAAAAACGGCATAAAAAAATGAAATCAAACATAGCAAAAGTGCCAAAAATCCAAAAAATTTACGCAAATTTAACCACATTATAAACCTTTTTTATATCTATTTTTATGAATTTAATTTCAAAATTATATAAAATTTAAGATAAATTTTTAAAACAATTAAAATTTGCAGGATTAGGCAAGGAATTTGGAGTATTGTTCTATGAAATTTGCTCTCAAATTTGCTAAAATTTCATCAAATTTGCCAAAAAGGATTTTTATGCAAAGAAGGGAATTTTTAAAAAATTCTGCAATCTTAGGTAGTGTGGCAATGTTTGGCGGTGCGTTAAATTTAAACGCGAATTCGCAAAATTTAAAAGGAGAAGCTATGAAATTTATCACTTTAAATGACGGCAACAAAATGCCTATTTTAGGATACGGCGTGTATCAAATCCCACAAAACGACACCCAAAGGTGCGTTGAAGACGCCATTAGCGTGGGATACCGCTCTATCGACACGGCTCAGGCATATCAAAATGAGCTTGGCGTGGGAGCGGCGGTAAATTCGGCAATAAATGGCGGGATTAAGCGAGAAGAGTTTTTTATCACAACCAAAATTTGGGTTAGCAACGCGACAGAAAGTGGCGTTTTACGCAGTTTTGAAGCTAGTATGAAAAAGTTAAATTTAGATTATCTTGATTTGCTTTTGCTCCACCAGCCATATAACGACATTTACGGAGCGTGGCGCGCGATGAGTAAGCTAAAAAACGAAGGACACATAAAATCAATCGGCGTTAGCAATTTTTACCCTGATCGCTTAGTGGATTTCGCCCTAAATAACGAAATCAAACCCGCCGTTAATCAAATCGAGCTAAATCCATTTCATCAGCGTAAATTTGACCGCGAAATCGCCAAAAAATATGGCGTTGCGGTGCAAAGCTGGGCGAGTTTTGGCGAGGGTAGAAACGATATGTTTAATAATCCTATTCTCAAAAAAATCGGCGAGAAATATGGAAAAAGCGTGGCTCAAACGATTTTGCGCTATCTTATCCAGCTTGACATTATCGTCATACCAAAAACCACTCGCAAAGAGCGTATGATAGAGAATTTCAGCGTTTTTGACTTCGAACTTAGCACAAACGATATGCAAACAATCGCCGCAATGGACGAGCAAAAATCCCTTTTTAGCGAAGTTTATCACAACGACCCTACGACCGTAGAGCGATTAAACGGCTGGAAATTGCCTGATTAATGGGCTTTTATGCAACGAAGAAATTTTTTGAAAAATTCGCCGATTTTAGGCATAGTTGCAAATTTGGCGTAAATTTACTAAACGCAAACGAAAATTTAAAGGAAAAAAAGATGAAAACAAGAAAACTAGGCAACATAGAAGTTTCACCAATCGGCATTGGTTGTATGGGCTTTTCGCACGGATACGGACAAATTCCAAGCGAAGATTATAGTATAGAAGCCATTAGAACCGCTTTTGAATTTGGTTGTTCGTTTTTCGATACTTCCGAAGTTTATGGTGCACAACTCTACCACTACGGACACAACGAGCAAATTTTAGGAAAAGCCGTAAAAGAATTTAGAAATAGCGTGGTTTTGGCTACAAAACTAATGTTTGAGAAATCTGAAATTTCAGCCGAAGGCTCGGCGTATGCGGTTATCAAAAAGCATTTAGAAAAATCGCTTGAAAATCTGCAAACTGATTATGTTGATTTGTATTATTTACACCGCATAAATCCTGAAATCCCCGTAGAAATCGTAGCTGAGGCTATGGGAAAATTGATTGATGAGAAATTAATTCGTGGCTGGGGACTTTCACAAGTTGCTAAAAACACTATCCAAAAAGCACACGAAATCACGCCTGTTTCAGCCGTGCAAAATCTTTATAACATGGTCGAGCGAGATTGCGAAAGCGAAGTTTTGCCATACTGCTTAGCTAACAATATCGGCTTGGTGCCGTTTTCGCCAACAGCTAGCGGTCTGCTTTCGGGCAAATTAAACGCTAAAAGCGATTTTTCGCATAGCGATGATGTTAGGAAATTTATCCCGCAGTTGTCAAAGGAAAATATGCAAAAAAACGCTCCGTTAGTGGAGCTTGTGAGTGAATTTGCCAAACGAAAAAACGCAACTCCTGCACAAATCGCCTTAGCGTGGATGTTGCACAAATATCCAAATGTCGTGCCGATTCCGGGCTCAAAAAATAAAGAGAGAATTTTAGAAAATTTAGGTGCTTGGAGCGTGGAATTAAGCGAGAGCGAATTTAGCGAACTTCAAAGCACACTTGATAAAATCGAAATCCACGGACACAGGGGCATAGAAGAGTTTCAAGGTGGCGGTATGAAAGACTGGGGTAAAAAATAATTTTGATGAAAAAGCGAGAATTTATTAAAAATACCGCTATTTTTGCCACTATGGCGGTATTTGGTGTGGCAAATTTAAGCCCAAATTTAAAAGAAAATTTAAGCAAATTTGCTAAAAATCATAAAATTTTGATTGTTTATTATACTCGCACATTAAATACAAAAATCATCGTCGAATACCTTGCTTGGCTAGTTGGCAGTGATTTATTTGCTTTGTATTATTCAGGCGGTGCGACTCTCGGCGATGATATAAGGGCGTGGCTAAATGTTAATGGAATTTTGCTAAAATAAAATTTGCAGAATTAGGCAAAAATTTTAAAGGAAAATTATGAAAAAACTGATTTTTTTGTGTTTGAGTATAATTTTTGCATTTGGAGGCGAGATGAGAGTAAAATTTAGTTGTGAAAATGTCCATGCGGTGGCTGTTTTGGGCGATACTAGCGCGGCAAAGAGTTTTTATGAAAATTTGCCATTAGAGTTAAATTTGAAAGATTACGCAGGGCGAGAAAAAATCGCGGATTTACCCGTGCGATTAAATTTTGCTGGCGATCCCAGCTCGGACGGCAAAGTTGGAGATCTTGGCTATTTCTCGCCGTGGGGAAATTTGGTGCTTTACTACAAACCTCAGCCATACTACGAAGGCGTCATAAATCTCGGTAAATTCGAAAGCGGTTTTGATGAAATCATAAAATGCGAAAGAGTTTTAATCCAAAAAGCGGATTAAATTAAGCCCTAAATTTCGCATTTTCTAAATTTAGCAAAAACTCTTTTTTATCCAGTCCGTATGCGTAGCCTGTGAGTTTGCCGCCACTGCCGATAACTCGGTGGCATGGGATAATTATCGCGATTGGATTTGCTCCCACTGCCCTGCCTACGGCTCTGGCGGACATTTTTGGGATTTGTCTTTTTAGTGAGATTTCGTGCGCAATATCGCCGTAAGTCGTGGTTGCTCCAAAAGGAATTTGCATTAAAATTTGCCAAATTTCAAGCTGAAAATCGCTGCCAATTAGTGAAATTTTAGGTGTGAAATTTGGTAAATTTCCGCTAAAATAGATGTCCAACCACGCGCAGGTATCCCCAAAAATTTGCAAATTTTGCTCTTTAAATTCTGCGCCAAAATCGCCAAATTTGCCAAATTTAAGCGCTGTTAAATTTGCTCCATCGCTTAACATAAAAATTTCACCAAGCGGTGAGCTATAACGCCAAAAATATTTCATAAGCTTTGCCTTTTTTCTAAATTTGGCAAGAAAAACGCCATGATTAGTGGCAAAACGCAAACCCCGCAAAGCGTGTATAAAACATACCCTAGCCCAAATTTATCGGCAATCAGCCCCAAAATCGGCGCAAAAATCCCGCCAATGCTAACGGTCAGCCCAAATGTAACGCCAGAAGCAAGCCCAACGCGGTTTGGTAAATATCCTTGCCCAAGCGCGATAATCGGGCTATAAGAAAGTGCTAGAAAAATGCCAAGCGGTGCTAATAAAACCACGGCAAAGCCCAAATTTTGCGTGTTTGCTAGCATTATCATAATCGGCAAAAGGCAAAGAAATGAGATTTTTATCATCTTTGTAAAGCCGAATTTATCGGCAAATCTGCCACCAAGAAGGGTAAAAATCGCGCTCACGCCGATATATGCGCTTAATAGCGTGTTTGCGTAAGCCTTGCTTTGGTCAAATTCGTAGATAAAATAAAGCGCCAAAAATGTATTAAATCCGTGAAAAATGATAGAACGCCCACAGATTAATGCCATGAGTTTATAAAATCCGCCCCAGTCATCGACGCCGTTAGTTTGGGTGTTTGTGGCTGTTTTGGGTGTAATTTCGCCAAGTCTTTTAAATTCGGCGTAAAAAATTTTATACACAATACTAACGCAAATTTGCGGAATTATAAAAATCAGTGTCCCTTTTAGCCCAAATGCACTAATAATCGCTGTCATGAAAAGCGGACCCAAAGAAAATCCCAAAATCCCGCCAAATGAGAAAATACCGATATTTTGGGCTTTGTTGTGCGCATTAGAGCATTTATTTATGGCTCTTGCGGCTTGTGGGTGAAACATCGCCACGCCAATTCCTGTAATCATCACGACCGCACAAAGCAGGGCAAATGAGGGTGCAACGCCACTTAGCGCGATACCGCCACCTGCTAAAATAAGACCTAGCGGGATAATGTAGGGAGTATTTTTCTTATCAGCTAGTGAGCCAAAAATAGGCTGGATTAGCGAACCAACGATATTTGAGACCATGACTAGGCTTGCAGCGGTTGCGTAATCGTAGTGATAGCTGGCGATTAAAAACGGCAAAATCGCCACGAGTGCGCCTTGATTTATATCACAGCACAAATGCGAAAATGCCAAAATATAGACAAATTTGTTTTTCATTTTAAATTTAGGATTTTATATGGGAAAATCCCATATAAAATTTACATTAAAACAGGAATTTGCGTGTTTTGCAAGAAAAATTTGCTCGTTCCTGAAAGCAGAATTTCCTTAATTCCAGTATTTGAGTGAAGTCCAGCGACGATTAAATCGTATCCGCCGTTGTTTGCATAGTCTATCAAAACCTGACCTGGAATTTTGCCGTCAATGTTTAAAAGCTCGAATTTATCGACTTTCACATCGTGCAGCGCTAGATACTCGGTGATTCTGCGCTTAGTCTCTTCTGCGCTATCTTGGAGATAGTGGTTGGCTGTGATGATTGTGACATTTTGCGCTTTTTTGAGCAAGTCTAGCGAGTGATCGAGCGCTCTGGCGCTTGCAGCCGTGCCTGTAAGAGAGACCAAAATTTTATCAGCCTTAAAGCTTTTTAGCTCTCTTGGGATTACGATACAAGGCTTGCCACTTTTTGAAACAGCCGCCTCGAAAGTGCCCGTAATCGTGCCTGTTGGGGGCACTGAGACCACGACAAGATCGCAGTATTTAGAGTGCTTTTCAACTAGCTCAGAGCGAATTCCTACCAAATGGCGTAAGCAAGCACTATTTCCCACTCTCTCATCTTCGTGCATATCAAGACTGATTTTTTTGCACTCTGCCTCGAAAACCGCGCCGATTTCATCGCGTTCAGCCTTCATCTCCTCGTTTGCCGACTCCAAAAACTCGTCCATTAAAACCCCGCCTTTTAGCGTCATGCGGACATTATAAATCATCTTAGGATCTAGCTGGCATGCCATGATATTCATGTGTGTGCCAAAAAATTTATTCACAAGCAACGCACCACGAATTCTGCCCTCTAACTCTTCGCCGCCACCAATTGGAAAAAAAAGTTTTTTAAGCTCCATTTTGCCTCCTTTTTACACTAATTCAAGTGAAATTTTACTACCTTTTTGCTCTGTTACACGCACTCTAACCACATCGCCCGGTTTAAATGGAGTTGTGATAAATTTCGCTCTTAAAAGCCCATCTACGCCGTCACGAAGTGAAATAAATGTGCCAAAATCTAGCGAGCTTTGCACTACGCCGTCAAATTCCTCGCCGATTTCAAATTTTACCTCTTTGCGCTCGTGCCTATCGCCTCTATCGCCACGCGGTTTGCGGAAATCTTTCGAATTTGAAACAATAGAGAGAATTCTCTCTTTTGCGCCATCGACGCCGTCTTTGTTCGCGCCTTGGATTTTAACCTCACCTTTTTCACGATCTAAATCAATGCTAACGCCAAATTTTTCGGTAATTTCCTTAATCGTTTTTCCGCCTTGACCGATGATATCGACGATTTTGCTAGGATCGACGCTGAAAATTTCGAGTTTTGGAAGCACGGCTTCGTTGATTACGATATTTGCGTTTGCTTCCTCCATTAAATTTAATATATGCGCCCTGCCCTCTTTGGCCTGCGCTAGCGCCTCTTTTAGCACTTCTAGGCTAATTCCACCAAGTTTGATATCCATTTGAAGCGCAGTGATTCCGTCGTTGCTACCAGCGACTTTGAAATCCATATCCCCGTCGTGATCTTCTAAGCCCATAATGTCAGTCAAAATCGCGTGTTTTTCGCCCTCAAAGATTAGTCCCATTGCGACACCTGCGACTAGTTTTATGGTTTTTACACCAGCTGCGCGAAGCGATAGTGCGCCACCGCATACTGAGGCCATTGAGCTAGATCCGTTGCTCTCTAAAATTTCGCTTACTACGCGCATTGATTGAGGCGAATTTATATCAATGCTTGGGAAAATCGCTCGTTTTGCCAAATTTCCGTGTCCTAGCTCCCTGCGACCTGGACTTTTTAGCGGGCTTGCTTCGCCTACGCAAAATCCAGGGAAGTTGTAATTAAACATAAATTTCTCAGCTATCGGCTCTGGGCTAGTTAGGCTATCGCTAAGCTGAGCGTCGCTATCCCCACCCAGAGTTGCCACCACCAAAGCCTGTGTTTGACCACGGGTAAAGAGGCATGAGCCGTGCGCGCGTGGCAAAATGTTTGTCTCAATGCTAATTGGGCGCACCTCATTTAGCGCGCGTCCGTCGGCTCTACGACGCTCTTCGATGATTTGAGTGCGTATGATTTGGCGTTTGTATTTGCCAATGACATTTGTTACTACATCTTTTTGCCACTCGTTTTGCACCGCGATTTCATCGGTTAAAATTTTATCTACGATTTTATTTAGCTCGGTTGCGCGCTCGCTTTTTGCCATTTGATTAATCGCCTCTTTTACGGCGTCTTTGTAGTTTTCGTCGATATATTTGGCGATATTTTCATCTTCGATTTCTGGTTTATACTCTAAATTTGCGTCTGGTTTTTTAAGCGCTAAAAATGCTTCCTCGTATTTGCGCGAGCCCTCTTCGATAGCCTTAGCAGCGAAATTTATCGCCTGGGCTGTCAAATCCTCTGGTAGTTCGTTCATGCTTTGGACGCCATCTACGATTTGAGGGAGCGAGCGCATCTCAATCATCAAAAGCTCATCGCCCACGCCAGCTACATACAGATCAAGGGCTGATTTTTTAAGAGCTGAATTTGACGGATTTAGCACGAACTCTCCGTCTATTTGGCCTACTCTGACACCGCAAACAGGGGCTTTCATAGGAATATCGCTTAGATATAGCGCCACACTTGCCGCATTTAGGCTCACGACCTGCAAATCCACCTCAGGATCTGCCGAAAGGACATAAACTACAATTTGGGTAGGATAGGCATATCCTTTTGGAAAAAGTGGGCGAAGTGAGCGATCTATAATACGGCTAGTTAGCGTCTCAAAATCGCCCGGCTTGGTCTCTCTTTTGATATATCCGCCAGGGATTTTTCCCACAGCATACATTTTTTCGATATATTGCACGGTTAGTGGCAAGAAATCTTCCTCTACCTGTCTATCTTCCCTAGCGACCGTAGCTAGCACCACAGTATCACCCACACGCATAAGCGCAGCACCCGCTGCTTGTTTTGCGACCTTGTCTATGTCAAAAATTTCTAATTGATTATTTACATCAATCTTGCACTGCATTGTTACTCTCCTTGTTTTCGTTTTTATCAATGTTTTTTTCTTTGTGAAATGGTAGGTAAAATTCGCAATTATTTAAAATTTGCATAATATCCTCGGCTTTTTCCTCTTTTTTCTCTTTGTAATAAAAATCCACATTTACAAAATCTTTTATTTTATGCACAGCGTATAGCCCATCTACCGCGGCTTCTATCTCTTCGGCATTATCAGTGCTAATAACCGGCGTAGCATAAAAAATCGTCTTTGCATTTAGTTTGATTAGGGTTTTTATACATGTCATCGTCGTAAGCCCACTCTCGCAACCCTCATCGACCAAGATTACATTTTTTCTAGCCAAATCAGGCAAGAGCGCGCCCTTGCGAAATTTATAGACATTTTTTAAAATTTTTTCCTCATATTTGCGGTTAGCCTGCCCGTAAATATAATCCAAACTTATCCCAAAGCTTTTGACAAGTTCATCTATGAAAACTATCTCTTGCGTTTCGCTCACACAGGCTATCACACACTCTGGATTATTTGGCGCATAAATCATCTCGGTAAATAAAAATTCATAGCTTAAATTTAGCTTTTCAGATAGTCTTTTTACCAAATAAATTGATGATAACGACTGGGCTATGATTAGGAAATTTTCGTTTTTTACCGCATTTGAGGGCAGAATTTCAGCTAGCTTTTCGGCTGCTTCTACTTCGTTTTCAAACATCAATTCCGCTCTTGGTATCATTGCGCTTCACCATACTCGGTATCAACCGAAAAATCATATCCAACCCCGCCAAATGGGTAGAAATTTACGAAAAAGTAAAATCCATGCTCTTTTTTAGCCTTGGTGTAATCAGCATTGCTCGTGTTTTTTGGCTCGATGTCTTCTTGATAGACGAAAGAGTAATTCCAGCACTTTCTCGTATGCGTGATACCTAGCCTCCACATTTTTGAATACGACCTAGCCAAATCATACTCCCAGCGCCCAAAAATTTTGTTATTTCCTGGCAAATTCGCGCTTAAATTTGCGATTGTGTAGTTGTCTTTTTTGTAGCGTTTTTCGTTTTCGTCGCCGAATTGATCGTAAGTATAAGCATGGCTTATGCTCGCGCTAAAATCAGAATTCGAGTAGTTTGCGTAGGTTTGAACCTTGCTAAAACTATCGTATTTGTGCGAGTATCTGAAACGATTGCCTAAATTCAGCCCATTTGCGAAATAAATATCAAATCTATGGTCGAAATTTCCCAGCTCTTCATCGTCAAAATCATAGCTTTGTTTAGCCGAGTGGCGGATAAATTTGCGCCCATTTTCATCATAAAAATACTGCGTCATGCCAAGGGCGATATTTTCGTGTGTGTATTCTTCGCCAAGCTCGCCAAGGAAATTATCCTCCCAATACAGCGAATCTTGCAACCTTGCCAAGCGGGATTTGCGTAAATTTCCATTTTTTTCATCGTATTCGTATTGGTGAGATTTTAAAATTCTCTTATCAATCTCGCCCTTTTGCCAGCCAGGAATCCTTAAATCAGCCCTCCAAGTCATAGTATGATAAAAGCTCTCATACGCCTTAGCCAAATCCGTAAATGCTGAAAATTCGGTGTATTGATTGGCGTAAAATGTGCTTTTATCGGCTTCTAGCTCGCCATTTGCATAGTAGTATTTATCGCTCCAATCTATATGCGTCATATACACACGCTCGCTCACGCTAAGTCCCAAATAATCGCCCAAAAATCTATCACTATAACTAAGCGGAATATCAAGCTCGTATTGGCGCGCGGTAACGCCTTCTTGGCGGGTAAAATTTCGCGCCTTTAAATCCACAGAGTAGAGCAAATTTGGCACAAAGATATCATCGATAAATTTATGATATTGCGCAGTCGGTAGCTCTTGGACTGTGTCGCGGTTTTGGAAGACGCTATCTTGGTTGAGCTTGCTAGTGTCGATATAATACCTGCCATAAAGCCCGAAATAATGGTCATCTGTCGTCAAATAATAATTTAGCTTAGAAGTTACTAGCGCGTTATCGTCCTCATCGACACCGCCTTTGCTCTTTAAATCATAGTATTCAAGGTCGTTTAATTTCGTAAAGTCAATCCATAAATTTTCTTTGAAATTTCCGTCGATTAGGTATCCTACAAGCTTACTTCTATCGTATTCGATCTCGTATCCGTGGTGTTTTTCGTTTTTATACTCTAAGCGTTCTTGGGCGCGGGTGAAATTATCAAACACACCGCCACGAATTTCGCCCCTTGAATACGGCGAATCCGCAAACCTAAATGTCCCATATACACCAAAACCACGGCGCGAACGAACCTGCGGGTCTAGTTGCAAATCCCAGCTATCATACGGTGCGAAATAAATCGGCTGTTTATAATACACGCCCTCATCGCCGATATATCCGCCCTCTGGTGGCAAGAGACCGGTTCTGCGGGTAGTATCAGTAGGCACGCCAAAATACGGCAGATAAAACACAGGCACATCGCCGATATAAAATCTAGGGTTGAAAAGGTGCAAGAATTTGCTCTCTTTATTTAGCTTGCCACTGCTAAATTTGATTTTCCAGTCTGGATCATTGACATTACAGCTAGATATCACAGAGCCCTTGACACGGTAATACTCGCTATCACTGCAACTCTCATCATTTTGCATCCAAAGCTCAGCGTCTTTATCCATCATAAAGGTCGCTTTGCCCTCTTGGGTATTGTTTTTCAAATCAATTTTAACGTATTCGGCTCTGGTGGTTTCGTTATCCCCACGCATAGCATTTACATTGCCAAAAAGCTCGATTATTTCGTTTTTTTCATCATAAGTGGCGCGATCGGCTGTGAGAAAATAGTCCTGTGAATACACAGTTACATTGCCTCTGGCTATGGTTAAAAAGCCGTTTCGCTCGACATTATCGGCGATTAACTCGACATTTTGCACCTTTGCGTTAAGCAAATTTGCCACTAATGCACCAAATGTTAATATTAAAATTTTACTTTTTTTCAATTTCTACCACCAAGGTTTTTGCTGCCAAATCCTGCAAACTCTGACGAAATTTCGTCCAAAATGCAAACAAAAATCCGATATAAAATGCTGTTTCACTAACAAGCCTAACGCCCGATCTAAATGCGCAAACGCCAAAGCTAAGCCTCTCGTTTTCGTCCCTAGCGCTGATGACTTTTATTTTTAGGGCTAATTTTCCCAAAGTCGCGCCATAAAAATATACAAATATCGCGTGATATAAAAATTTCACCATTACTAGATAGGGCAAATACGGCGCGATTGCGTTATTTAGCGCCATTGGGTCGCTTCCGCTCATCTGTGAGGCCGCAAGCAAGGGCTCGGAAGCCACGCTAATGAGCATAAAGGTAAAAAGCACGCCCATAATCACCTCATCTAAAATAAAGGCGAAAATTCTCTTAGGAAGACTAGCTAACACCTACTTAGTCCCTAAGTGCCTGATATGCAATATCACTGCGGTGTTGAGAGCCTTCGAATTCTATATTTTTGACTAATTCATAGGCTAAATTTCGCGCTTCTCTGATATTATTAGCTACACCCACACTTACCAAAACTCTTCCGCCGTCTGCGTAAATTTCGCCGTTTTCTTCACTAACGCCAGCATAACAAATGTGAGTGTTAGCCGGAATTTTGCCTAAATTAATCTTTGTTTTTGGCGTAGATTTGTAAGGGTAGTTTTCGCTAGCACTTACGACGCCAACGGCAAATTTATCACGCAATTTAATTTCTGTTAGTTTGCCAGTAGCAGCATCGAGTAAAATTTGGCTTAAATTTCCGTCGATTAATGGCATCAAAACCTCACACTCAGGATCGCCAAATCTGACATTGTATTCGAGCACATACGGCACTCCGCCCACAATCATAAGCCCTACAAAAAGCACTCCGCAAAACGGATTGCCATCTTTTTTCATACCTCTTAGAGTCGGAGCTACGATTTCGTTTTCGACCCTTTTTATCAGTGCCTCATCCGCTAACGGGCTTGGAGCGTATGCGCCCATACCGCCTGTATTTGGGCCCTGATCGCGGTTTAGTAATCGTTTGTGATCTTGGGCTACTGGCAAAGAGACGAAATTATCCCCGTCGCAAATCGCAAAAAAGCTAAGCTCAAACCCGTCTAAATACTCCTCGACAACCACGGTTTTGCCAGCATCTCCGAAACTGCCTTTTAGCATTTCCCACGCCGCGTCTCTGGCCTCGTCGTGGTTTTGAGCGATTATTACGCCCTTGCCTGCGCAAAGCCCGTCGGCTTTGACTACGACTTTTTCATCTAGGGTGTGGATAAATTTAGAAATTTCCTCGAAATTATCGCTGTTTAAAAATCTAGCGGTGCGGATAGCGTTACGAGCCAAAAACTCCTTCATATAGGCTTTTGAGCCCTCTAAACGAGCCGCTGCTTTACTTGGTCCAAAAATCACTAGACCTTTTGATTTGAATACATCGACAATGCCCTTTGTAAGCGGATCTTCTGGGCCTACAATCGTCAAATCGATTTTGTTGTCTTTCGCAAAATTTGCAAGTTCCTCAAAAGTTTTCAAATCCAAATTTTCGCCAAGTGCGCTAGTCGCGCCATTTCCTGGGGCAAAATATAGATTTGAAACATTTTTATCCTCTTTTAGTCTAAGTGCGATAGCGTATTCTCTGCCACCACTGCCGATGATTAAAATTTTCAAGGTAAAACTCCGTGTAAAAATAGCCCAAGTGAGCGTTGCGTGAAAAAGATTCGGCCTAAAACAAAGCCAATCTTGCAACTAGGACAAGCCCTTAGGTCGCAACCCGTAAGCTCAGAGCCTCAAACCGAGCCGCGTCACACCGGCAAATCACATCGTCGCCTACTAAAATATGTTAGACCCTCATAAATAACGCTGGCGCATCACCCAGGCAAGCGAAATTATATGTTTTTTTGCCTTAAAATACAAGCAAACGCCAAATCCACACACGCTTTTATGCTTTGATTTTCGCTGATTATGGGCGTTGTAAATTTGGATAAAATTTTAGCCGTGCTATTTCCTATGCAAATCGCCTCATACGAGCTATCCCAGCCAAAATTTGAAATGAAGCTTTTCGCATTTAATGGCGAAGTAAAAATTATCACGGAATTTGTGGCTGGTTTTTGCGAAATGCTAGCTTTTTTGGGCGCGTTTTCATAGCCGATTATATGGGTTAATTTTACGCCATTTTCGTGCAAAATTTGGGGCAAATTCGACACTCTGTCTTTGGCGCTGATATAAAGTGCGGTTTTGCCATTTAAATGCGTGGCAATCTCACGCGCAAACTCGTCACCATGGGAGTTTTGCGCTACGAAAATATTTTTGTATCCCTGGGCTCTTATCTCGTCAGCGCACGCCTTGCCAATGGCGTAAATTTGGATATTTTCATCAAATTTAATGCCGTTAAATTCCAAAGATTTTACCCCGTTTTTCGAGGTAAAAATAAGTGCGTCAAATTTGGAATTTATGCTAAATTTATGAAATTTTATCTCGCATAAATTTAGCCAAATCACCCTCTCATCGTCAAATTTAGTGTTTGAAACTAAATAGAGCTGCTCTTCTCGCCCAGCCACTTTTGCACACTCGCGATCTGCGCTAGCACGCTAGAACTGCTAGCCCCGCCGAAAGATTTCCTAGCGTCCATCGAAGCTTTTAGCCCCAAAAATGCAAGCGCATCAGGCGTGATTCGCTCATCGACCAAGCGAAGCTCTTCCGCGCTCATTTGGCTTAGATCCTTGCCCGCTCTCTCTGCTGCGGCTACGCATTTTCCAGTGATGAAGTGCGCCTCGCGAAACGCCACGCCCTTTTCTCGCACCAAAAAATCCGCCAAATCAGTCGCGCTTAAATGGCCGCGCTCAGTCGCGCTTAGCATATTTTTTTTGTTAAATTTGGCTGTTTTTAGCATTTCATTTAGGATTGCAACACTCTCCAAAATAGCTTTTACGCTATCAAACACGCCCTCTTTATCCTCTTGCATGTCTTTGTTATACGCCAGAGCAAGACCCTTCATAACGGTTAAAAGCCCCATTAAATTTCCATAAGCCCTGCCAGTTTTGCCCCTGATTAGCTCGGCCACATCGGGGTTTTTCTTTTGTGGCATTATCGAGCTTCCAGTCGAATACGCGTCGCTTATAGTGATGAAGCCAAATTCGCTCGAACTCCACAAAATCAGCTCTTCGCACAGCCTTGAAGCATGCATGAAAAATAGGCTAATGTTAAATAAAATTTCAAGGGCGAAATCTCTATCACTCACACCGTCCATAGCATTTTCCATAGGGGCATAAAATCCAAGCGCACTAGCCGTAGCGTGGCGATTTATGCGGTGCGGGGTGCCTGCAAGCGCAGCCGAGCCAAGCGGGCTGAAATTTCCGCGCTCGAAGCTTGATACAAACCTTTCATAATCTCGCTTAAACATATAAATATAAGCTAGCAAATGAAAGGCTAGGCTTACAGGCTGGGCGTGTTGGAGGTGAGTGTAGCCCGGCATTAAAGCGTCTGTGTGGGAGTTTGAAATTTCGAGCAAGGTTTTGATTAAATTCAAAATTTGGACCGAAATTTCGCGATTTTTTCGCATTACAAAACGCCTGAAATCAAGGGCTACTTGATCGTTGCGAGAGCGCGCCGTATGGAGCTTGCCACCGATTTCTTTACCGATAATCTCGCTTAGGCGTTTTTCCACCGCCATGTGGATATCCTCATCGGCGATTTTCCACTCAAATTTCCCCTCATTAATCTCGGCTAAAATTTGCTCCAAACCAGATTTTATCGCGCTAGCTTCGTCTTTGGTGATGATTCCTGCATCGCCTAGCATGCTCGCATGAGCGATTGAGCCTGCGATATCGTCCTCGTAAAGCTCCCTATCGAACATAATCGAAGCGTTAAATCTCTCCAAAAGCTCGCTACTAGCCTCACTAAACCTACCTTCCCACATTTTTTTCATCAATAATCCTTAGAATAAATTTATAATTTTGCGTTTCAAACTAGAATTTTTTGGCTCGTCTGTTAGATACAATCTCACCACCCTGCCATTATCCGTGCTGATTTCGAGCTTGGCGCCCCGTTCGCCATTTACGCGCACCCTTAGCATATTTGTGGCGATATTTTGGATTTCGGGCTTGTCGATTGCGCCATTGTAGCTGGTTTTGTAGTTTTTGACCTCATCGTTGCAATCTTTTGGCGCAAAAAATATATCGTAAAATTTGCCGTTTTTTATGGCTAAATTCTCGCCACCACTGACTATAAAATAGTCATATTTTGGGGTTTGGGTAGTGAAATCCCAGCGAATTTTATCTTGCCTTTCGCCCTGCTTATAGCTAAATTCCGCCGTGTAAGTAGCGTCGAATTTAAACACTTCCTTGCTAAAAAGCGCGAATTGTTTGTCGTTAAAACGCCTATTTGGATCGCTTTTTTTATCCAAAATTTTAGTATCTTTAATCTCTGCTCCCTCGCTATCAAATAGCCTAAATTCGAGCATTTCCACAGGTTTGGCTTGGGGGTGAAATTCTATGCTAATAGGATTTGCTGTAATCGCGCACTCTGGCACAGGATCAGGAAGCTCGTGGCTAAAAAATGCAAGTGCTGGCTCTTTGTTTGGATAATGCGCGTAAAGCGTGGTATTTAACGATCTGGTGCGCTCGTAGTTTTCGTTTCGTATGGCAAGGCTTTTGTTTTTGCAAAGCCCTATGATAAATTTGCCGTCCCCACTCTGGCTCTTTCCGCCACCACAAATTTCCTCTAAATACTCATTTCCCATTTCATAGACATAGGCAGATTTTTCGCCCTGCTCGTAGTATCCCACGCCAAGAAGATTTGCGTCAAATGTCAAAAACCCAAAACGATGATAAATCGCGCTTAATAGCCCGTCGATTGAGGCTTTGATATCGTGGGCGTTGTAAGAGAGATTTTCTACAATCCCAGAGTTAAACCCTACCGCAAATGCGCGATCGCTTGGGGTTTTGCCGCTAAATTCAGCCCTTCCCTCGCTCTCATCATGGGTGATTTCATCGTTTGTAACGACATATTTGGCGTGATTTAGCGCAGCCTTATCTAAAAGCGAATTTGGCGCAAATGGGTTTAAATTCGAGCTTTGGCGGATATAGTTTATGTAGTTTATCGGCGTATCATAAAAAGAAAAACCGCTTTTACTAGGAAGCGGTTCTTTTAAATTCGCAGGCTCGCCTTTGCAACCCAAAAACAAGCCCGCAGTGCCTAACAAAAGCCAAATTTTAAGCTTTTGGGCCGGCTTTTGCATACTCTACGCCCTCTTTGACATCTTCGTAGCGTTTGAAATTTTCTACAAACATTTTCGCAAGTTTTTCACGAGTTTTTGCGTATTCGTCAGCATTTTCCCAAGTGTTGGCTGGATTTAGAAGTTTTGTCTCAACGCCTGCTAACTCTTTTGGAACGGCTAGATTAAATTTTTCAAAATTTTCAAATTCGCATTTTGTGATACTTCCATCAAGGATTGCATTTATACAAGCACGAGTGGCCTTTATGCTCATGCGTTTGCCAACGCCATAAGCTCCACCGCTCCAACCTGTATTTACTAGATATACATTTACGCCGTGTTTGTCGATTTTCTCGCCTAGAAGTTTTGCATAAACTGTCGGGTGAAGCGGCATAAACGGCTCACCAAAACAAGCGCTAAAAGTCGCCACAGGCTCGGTAATACCGCGTTCAGTTCCTGCGACTTTGGCAGTATATCCGCTTAGGAAATAATACATCGCTTGTTCTTTTGTAAGCTTCGCAACAGGCGGTAAAACGCCAAAAGCATCAGCGCTTAGGAAAATGATATTTTTTGGGTGTCCTGCACTTAGGCTTGGTTCGTGGTTTGCGATATGCTCGATTGGGTAGCTTACACGGGTATTTTCTGTCTTGCTACCATCGGCGTAATCAACCTTGCCGTTTGCGTCAGCTACGACATTTTCTAAAAGTGCGTTGCGTTTAATCGCACCATAAATTTCAGGCTCTGAGCTTGGATCGAGATTTATACATTTTGCGTAGCAACCGCCTTCAAAGTTAAACACACCTTCATCGTCCCAGCCATGCTCGTCATCGCCGATTAGCGCGCGGTTTGGATCGGTAGAGAGTGTAGTCTTGCCAGTGCCTGAAAGTCCGAAAAATAGCGCAGTGTCGCCGCCAGCTCCGACATTTGCTGAGCAGTGCATTGACATTTTGCCCTCTAATGGCAGCCAGTAATTCATCATAGAAAAAATTCCTTTTTTCATCTCGCCACCATACCATGTGCCACCGATAACTGCGACATTTTCCTCGACATTAAAGATTACAAAAACATCTGAGTTTAGCCCGTCTTTGGCGTAATCCTCATTTACGCATTTGCAAGCGTTATAAACCACGAAATCTGGGTGGAAATTTGCTAATTCATCATCGCTTGGGCGGATAAACATATTTTTTACAAAATGCGCTTGCCACGCTACTTCGGTTACGAAGCGCACGCTTTTACGGCTTTTTAGGCTAGCGCCACAATACGCGTCTTGGACATAGATTGATTTGTTTGAAAGCTGATTTTTGGCCTTTGCTAGAAGTTTATCAAAAAGCTCTTTGCTAATCGGTTGATTGATTTTGCCCCAGCTGATATATTTCGCGCTTGGATCTTGCTTTACAAAATACTTGTCTTTTGGGCTTCTACCTGTAAAAATGCCAGTATCGACCATAAAGGTGCCATTATCGCTTACCTTGCCCTCGTTTGCGCGTTTTTCGTGCTCGAAAAGCTCATCATAGCTAAGGTTATAAAAAATTTCTTTTTCACCGCTAATTCCTAGTTTTTCAAAATCATTTGGAATTCTCATCTTAAATCCTTTTTTAAAAAATTATAAATAAGTAATTATATCGAAATTTGATTAACCTTTATTAGGATTGTGGAATTTGAAGTAAATTTATCGTTTTTGTAAATTTAAAAAGGGGCGAAACCCGCTAAATTCCGCCCCTGTGGTAGTTAAATTTAAAAATTATTTTAAGTGAATTAGTGGCTCGTCGGCATCGACGCTTTGACCTTGGAATACCAAAATTTCAGCGACTTCGCCGTCTCTTGGGCTTTCGATGTTTATCTCCATTTTCATAGCTTCTAGCACGACCACGGTCTGACCAGCTATGACTTTTTCGCCAGGTTTGACCAAAATTTTAAAGACATTGCTTGGCAGGCTAGCCACGATATCATCGCTATTTGCAGTTGATTTCGCCTCAGTTTTGGCCTCGCTAGGCTCTGGCGCGCCAATGCTGACATTGTAGCTATCGCCATTTACTAAGACCTTATTTCCGCTAAATTCCACCGCATAGGCTTTGCCATTGACATTAATGTCAAATTTATCAGATTTTGCCTTTTTCTCACTGCTCTCGCTAGATTCTTTTGCTTCGTTTTTGCGGATCATTACCTTGCCCTCGCCTTTTAGGAAGGCAATGCCCTTTTCACGGCACGCAAGAGCGATAAAAATATTTTCCTCGCTTGGCTCGATATTTTCATCTTCTAGCTGTTTTTTGGCATAAGCAATACTCTTTGTCTCGTCCAAATCAGCCAAATCAACGGCATTTTTGGTAGTAGGCTCTAAGCCAAGCTGCTCGCTAGCTAATCTTACGACCTCGCTATCAGGGGCAACTGGGGTTTTGCCAAAGTATCCTAGCACCATTTTACCGTATCCCTCAGCGATTTTTTTCCACTCTCCAAACATTACATTATTAAATGCTTGTTGGAAATAAAATTGACTTACAGGCGTTACACTCGTGCCATAACCGCCCTTTTCGACGACTTCGCGCATAGCTTTGATGACAGAGGGGAATTTATCCATGATTTTGTTATCTCTCATCATTTGCGTATTTGCAGTTAGCGCACCGCCCGGCATAGGCGAAAATGGGATTATCGGGCTTACCATTGTCGCTTCTGGTGGCAAGAAATAATCCTTCAAACAATCCTCCAAAACCTCTTCGTATTTTAAAATTTCCTCAGCGTCAAAGCCAAAATCAAAATTTTGCCCCTTTGTCGCGTGTAAAATCGTCAAAATATCTGGTTGGCTAGTTCCTCCGCTGACTGGATAAGCAGCTAGATCGATTCCATCGACGCCTGCTGCTAGGGCTGCTTGATAGCAAGCCACGCTAACACCAGCTGTTTCATGGGTGTGAAGTCTGATATGAATATCGTTTCCTAGAAGTTTGCGCGCTCTTCTTACGGTCTCAAAAACCTTTTGTGGGCTTGAAGTTCCGCTAGCGTCTTTGAAACAAACGCTATCAAAAGGAATTCCGGCCTCTAAAATTTTGCGTAAAATTCCAGCATAAAATTCAGGATCATGCGCGCCAGAGCAACGAGGCGGTAAATCCATCATAGTAACGGTAATTTCGTGTTTTAAACCGTGCGCTTTGATACGCTCGCCACTATATTTTAAATTTTCGACATCGTTTAGGGCGTCAAAATTTCGAATAGTCGTAGTTCCGTGTTTGGCAAAGAGTTTGGCATGCATGTCTATCATTTCGCGCGAACCAGTATCAAGCGTAACGGTATTTACGCCTCTGGCTAGGGTTTGCAGGTTTGCCTCGTCTCCCACGGTTTCGCGGAATTTATCCATCATCGCAAACGCGTCTTCGTTTAGATAAAAATACAGACTCTGAAATCTAGCTCCACCGCCAAATTCAAAGTGTCTAATCCCAGCCTCTTTTGCCGCGCTCACTGCTGGCAAAAAGTCCTTCATCGCTACACGCGCACCAAAGACAGATTGGAAACCATCGCGAAATGTAGTGTCCATAACATCAATAAATTTTTTGCTCATGCTAACTCCTTTAAAATAATTCTAAATTCTACAATTTCTAGCCTAAAAAAGCTTTTAATCCAAAAATTTCTGGATAAATCGCAAGGGCGAAAAGAACTAAAATTTGAAGCCCGATAAACGGCAACACTCCACGATAAATGTCTGTCGTGCGCACTGATTTTGGCGCGACGCCTTTTAGGAAAAATATCGAAAATCCAAAAGGTGGCGTCATAAACGAAGTCTGTAAATTCACAGCGATAAGAATCGCAAACCAAACAGGATTTATATTCATCGCTTCGACTATCGGGAATAAAATCGGCAAAATGATATATGAAATTTCAACATAATCAAGGAAAAAACCCAAAATTATGATAACAATCATAGTTAGCGCGATAAATCCCCACTCTTTGCCAGGAAGCGCGTGCATGAAATCCTCCACGACATAATCCCCGCCCGTGTATGAAAAAATCATAGAAAATGCTGTTGCGCCCATTAAAATCATAAAAACCATGCCCGAAATTTTCACGCTTTGACGAAGTGCGTCGTAAAGCAAAGAAAATGAAAATGTGCGGTATAAAAATGACAAAATTATCGCGCCCACACAGCCCACTGATGAGCTTTCTGTCGGAGTTGCGATACCACCAAAGATTGATCCTAGCACTAGCAAAATCAGCACAAAAACAGGCACGACATTTTTTAGAGCATTAAAAATTTGGCGAGCTTTGGTTTCATCATCGATTTTAGGAAGCTCAGGCGCGCAGTCTTTTTTGGCATACGAGATTATGAGGATAAAAACTATATAAAGTCCCACCAAAACTAGCCCCGGCACGATAGCTGCGGAAAACAGCTCGCCTACTGATACCGAAAAAACATCGCCTAAAATAATCAGCACGATTGAGGGCGGAATAATCTGCCCAAGCGTGCCAGAAGCCGCGATAGTGCCAGTGGATAGGGCTTTGTCGTAGCCGTATTTCATCATCACAGGCAGGCTAATAATACCCATAGCGATCACGCTAGCGCCCACGATTCCAGTCGTAGCCGCCAAAAGCGCACCCACCAAAACCGTGCTAATCGCCACGCCACCGCGAACCCCGCCAAATAAAAACGCCATTGACTCCAAAAGCCTCTCAGCTAGGCGCGTTTTTTGTAAAATCATACCCATTAAAATAAAAAGCGGAACCGCGATTAGAAGCTGATTTTCCATAATCGAGTAAATTCGGTTTGGCATAAGAGAGAAAAACTGGTTGCTCATTTCGCTTATAGCCTCTGTAAAAACCTCGCTTCCCTCGGCGTATTCCCACGCCTCACTCACGCCGTAAATAAATCCAAAAATCACCGCCACAGCCCCAAATGTAAAGGCTACCGGAAATCCCAAAAGCAGCATAAAAAGCGCTGCGCCAAACATTATAATCCCTATCATCACACAGCCTTTGCACTAGAATTTTCGTCTAAAAATTCGCCGTGGTGGTTGTGGATTAACAAATTTATATTTTTTATCAAAAACCCAAACGAATAAATAAACAAAAAGACATAAGATAGGCTAATAAATGATTTGATTATCCATAAATTCGTTAATCCGCCTGGATTTGGGCTGGATTCTTTGCTCTCGTAGGCTTCGAGCGCGAAATCTAGCGAAAAATACGCCACGAGCGCCACAAATGGCAAGATAAAAAAGATTGTGCCTAAAATATTGATAATCGCCTTTGTTTTGGGGCGAAATTTTTCATATAGCACATCGACCCTGACATGGGAATTTTGCTGTAAAGTATAGGTCGAAGAGAACAAAAACATCGCCGAAAACAGCCACCAGCTAATCTCTTGCATAGCCACAGAATTCGCACTTGGAAAGAGATAGCGCGCAACGACATTGTAAAAAACGCAAAGGACTAAAAGGGCTAAAAAAACAATGCTAAAAAAACCTAAAATTTTCGCAAAACTATCGAAAATTTTTTCTAAAATTTGGAGATTTTTCCTCAAATTTGAACCTTTTTGTATTAAATTTCAAAATAAACTTGCGATTTTATCGAAATTTAGCGCAAAAAATAATAAAATAACGAGCAAAAAAGGATAAAAATGGATTTAAAATTTAACAATAAATATTCTCGCAAATTTCTGCTATTTTGCGCAGTTTGGGCGGGTTTGTGGGTTTGCTTTTCATACTGCTTTTTGCAAAATTTCTTGTTTATGTATCCTGAAATTTTCAGCGCTAGGCTTAGGTTTGATCTGTGCGTTTTAGCTCTGGGCGTGATTTTTGTGGCATTTAGCAAGGAGGGCCTAAGCGCGATTTGTGGGTATTTTTTGTGGTTTTATGGCGCGCTTGGGGGGCTAATTTGTGCGAAAAGCCTATCGTATCTGCACAAAGCAGTGCGCGCTAGTAGCGATATGGACGGCGTGATGAACTGCGCTGGGGCGAATAAATTTTTGAGTTTTGATTTAAATAGAATTTCGCTTTTTAAATCATATAATTCTTGCGCTTTTGATATACCCACACCGCCTGCAAATTTCGAAATCAGCGGTATGCGCGCGAATTTAATTAGCGCCTATAATGATGGCTGGTATCTTTTTGCAAGCTCAAAAAGCCTAAGTTTGCCTACGCTTTGGTTTATTGTATTTGGATTTTTTGCTTTTGTCTGTGTTTTGGGAGTGGTTTTGGGATTTATCAGGCGCAGGGGATAGCCCCTGCGTGAGTTATTGAACGATAATTAGCGCATCGGAGCTATACACATCTTCTAACGAAGACAATCCGCTCATCGCCCAGACCTTTTTGCATAGCCCTTCATAACCTTTTGTGAGAATTATTTGTTTCTCATTGACAATTTCGTAAGTAGCACAAACATCGTTTCTAATCTTAATCGGGTTTGTAACATTTGTCATCGTTGCGATAGAAGAAGAATAATGCGCTTGCGATGTGTAATACGCCATCAAATCGCTAAGAGATGTCGTGATATTATTCATCGTTTTTACCATCTCTGCGTCATCTCTGGTAGCAGCCAGTCTAGGGATAGCCACCGCCGCCAAGATACCCAAAATAACAATCACGAAAATCAATTCGATCATTGTAAAAGCCTGTTTCATTTTTTATCCTTTGATAAAAATTTTGCAGGCGTATTCTACCACAATCTATAAATTTTTCGCAAATTCTACCATTTTTGATAATAAATTTATTGTATTTGCATCGACGACGATGTAGTGGTTATTTATCAGACTTTTGCCGTTATACAGCGGAGCGACGCCTGTTTTGAGGTCGATTATCGCGCCGCCGCTTTGGTGGATTATAAAATCCCCAGCCGCGATATCCCACAGCGAACAATCGCTAAATCTACCATACGCACTCGCCCCATTTTCCGCCATTGCGCAAAATTTCAGCGCAGAGCCAAGCCTAGTAAATTCAAGCCCAAATTCCTCACAAAACGGCATATATTTTGAGCCTCTGCCATGATGACCTATCATAAAGGTCTTTGGCGAATTTGGTTTTCGCTCGATTTTTTCACCGTTTTTATACACGACGCCACCACCATTACTGCTATACACATCGCCACTTACAGGCGATGAAATCACCGACAAAATCGGCCTTCCGTCCTCTATCAGCGCGATACAAACGCAAAATTCACCATTTCGCGCGATGAATTCCTTCGTCCCATCAAGCGGATCGACTAGCCAAAACCTCTTCGCGCTCATGCGCTCATCTGCGCTCATCACGCTCTCTTCGGAGCAAATCGCAATCCCACTGGGTGCTAGCGTGCTTACAATCGCATCATTTGCAGCCAAATCCGCGGTTGTTAGCGGAGATTTGTCCTCTTTGACATAGACATCAAATTTCTCATAATGCTCCATAATCGCCTTGTTTGCGCGCTTTGCCGCAACCACGGCTAAATTCAAAAGTTCATCTTTATTCATTTTCGCCTCCAAAAATAAGCGGTAAGAAATTGTTGTAATCGTAGAATTGAAAGATTTTGTATTTTAGCACAACAAAGCTTTAAAAAAGCTAGATTAAATTTTAAGGGCAAAATTTATAAAATTTTTGCAAATTCAAGGGGCAAAAATGGAAATTTTAGAGAATTTGCGAAATTTAAGCGATGAAAAATACGCCAAATTTAGCGCGAAAATTCTGCCAGGAGCGCGAATTTTGGGCGTGAAAATGCCACATTTACGCGCGCTTGCAAAGCAGGTTTTGCACGAGCAAAGCGAGGGTGCAATTTTAGAATTTATCCGCGCCAAGGGCGAATTTAGCGAAGAAATGACATTAAAGGCGATTTTGATAAATTCGCTAAAAATCAGCGAAAAAAATCGCATAAATTTGGCACGAGATTTTATCCCTCGTATCACAAACTGGGGCGTTTGCGATACATTTTGCGCCAAACGCAAAAACGATTTAGAGCTTTGGCGGAAATTTACGCTTGGGTTTATGGAGGCTAGGGGCGAGTTTGAGAAGCGGTTTTTTTATGTAAATTTGCTGGTAAATTTCGTAAATTCGCGGGATTTGGCGCTTTTGATAGATACTGCGCGCGCTGAACGAAGCGAGAAATACTATGTCCAAATGGGAGCAGCGTGGGCGCTGTGCGAATTCGCCGTGAAATTTGAGAGTGAAATTTATGAGTTTTTGCAGGGGTATGAAAACGAAAAAATCAAAAATCTTGCGATTAAAAAAATTTGCGAAAGTTTGCGATTTAGCAATGAAAGTAAGGCGAAATTTAGAGCATTAAAAAGTTAGGTTGCAAAGCAACCTAACTTTTATAATTCATCATAATTCCAAATTTCAAAAAATTCTTTTATCAATTTTTCACTTCTTTGTTCAATCTTGTTTTTATCCCAAGTTTCTTTATCTAAAAGTTCTTTATTTATCGATAAATTCCCGATATATTTATCATATTCTAGTCTTTTATCTTTCCATGATGAATTTTGAACTTTTGCATTTAATTTACCTTTTAGAAGTGCCATATTTCCAATCTGATAAATCAATTTATCCGCCTCGTCCTTACTATTTGCGTTATCTGACCAATTTTCTTGCCAAGATTGTGGCATAATATGTTCTAGCTCATAGACATAATTTAAGCCACTCTTATCAATATAATCCTTTTTACCAAATTCCCTACAAAGCTCAATCCAAAACAAGATAAATTTCGCAGATTTGTTAGAAATATTATAAAATACTTCTCTAACCTCATCTGCTAGTGGAATATCAGAAAGATTTTGTTTTAAGATTTCATAAATGCCTTTATTAGTTTGATAATCTTTTATGATTTTTATTACATTTTTATTATATGGCGATGTTCTTTTGCCACAAATACTTCTGAAAAATATAAAAATTTCCATTAATAAAAAACATTTTTTATATTCATCGGATTTATCTCTAAATTCATCTTTTAAGATAAAAATAATTGGCAAAAATGGCGTTTTTACATTTGTAAATTGACAAATATGAAAAAATCTTGTCTCATAATTATATACAAACAAATCATCATTTTTCATTTCTGGCAAATTTCGATATATCAACGCAAATTTTTTAATTTCTTTTAAAAAATTTATCAATTCATCTTCGTTCAATTTGTATATATGGTTTTTATATATGGCACTTAATTTAGACAAATTATCCGTTTCTTTAAAAATACCTTTTACAACTGCAATCGCATGAAATAAAATTTCGCCTTTTGTTCTAGTATCACTACCAGTTTTGATTGTGGTATCCCAAAATGTCTGCTCATCATCATCTTTTTCAAAAATATTTCGCCAATATTCATCGTATAATTTTATGGCTTTTTCTTCATTTGTTTCTTTAATAATTTTATCAAACAGCGAATTTTTTATAATATCTGTTGCGCTTAGTGTAACACCTGTTGAATTTATGGCATCAAAGATTTTTTGCTCATCTTCTTTATCTTGCAAAAATACAGACACTAATGATTTATGTTCAGAAAAAACAGTTTGCGCAAATTTAAATTTTCTATCTTCGTCTTTGCCAAATTCTTCTTGTATTTTCTTTGTAAAATAATTATAACACCCAAAAATGCCAGTTTCTTCATTTTGATCAAAATTTTCATTATTTAAAACTTTTGAATATTTTTCTCTATCTATCAAAGAGTGTTGAATTTTTATCTCATTTTTTGTAAATGGTTTATAGAGAAAATTTTTAAAATCAGATATATTTTCATTGTCAATTTGATCAATTAAGGCTTTTAGTAAAATCGATAATGTTGTTAATCTTTGTTGTCCGTCTATTATCTGCGCTTCATTTTTGCTACCTTGAAGTCGTTTTAAAATAATAGAACCCAAAAAAGGCTCAACACCATCATTAAAAGACGAAATCAAATCTTCGAATAATCTTGCCCAATTTTCACTATCCCACTTATATGTTCTTTGAAAAAATGGAATAATAAGTTTATGTTCTTGCAAAACTATTGCACTAAAAGTATTTTCACGAGCTTCCACATTACACCTCACTAAAATTTTCAAAATAAAATTCGGCTATTATACATGGGGGGTGTAAAAGTTCAATAAAATTTGGAAAAATTTAAAAATTTGATTAAAATTTAATAACAAATTCAGGGCTAAATTTGTAGTCAAATTTGCCCTAATTTGCGCTGAATTTTAGCGAATTTCGTCGCTATTTTTATCATCGTTTTCTAGCGCATTTACCCTTTTGCCAATGTCTTTGAGCTGCGAAAACTCTTCGATTAGGCGCGGCGCGTCATCTAGGCTAATCGCAAAAGTCCAAATATAATTCATCACGGTAAAAATATACCCAGCGTCTGTTTGTTTGACCGCCAAAAGATAAGCTGCCAAACTAAACGCTAGCGCACAAATCGAGCCTACGATGAGATAGCCAATCGCCTCGCGGTTCGAGATAGCTATGCGAATACGCGAAAGCAAATCGTAGTGGCGCGAGACGGCGACAGGGCTGCCTTTTTCTATGAGATTTACCTCGTTTTCGTTGCGGTTGTTTAGCTTCAAATAAAATCTGTCGTTTTTGCGAATATATCGTGGCAAAAAGGGTGCTAAAACAGCGATTATGATTAGACAAAAGCTCGCTACAATCGGCTCGTAAAAATATAGCATAAAAACACTTCCCAAAATCGAAACCACAGAGGTAAAAAGCATAGGAAAGGAGTGCTCGAAAAAATTTATAAATTCACGCGAAAGTGCGACGCGCGCGCTTGTCTGGCTCACGCTGGCGTTTGCATTTCGTTCGTTTGAGATGATATTGACGGCTAAATTTGCATAAATTTTGCTAAATGCGTAGGTGTCGATTTTGCGCCTAATAGCGCCCAAAAACCAAATTCCAAATATCACAAAAATATAAATTATCGCGATTTTTGCCTCGCCTGCTAGAATTTTATTTACCGCAAATCCGCCAAAAATCGGATAGAGCATAAAGGCCAAATTTTCCAAAATCACCAACGAAAATGTAAAAATCAGCTTTTTGTAATGTTTCAACGCGATGAAAATAAGCGTTTTAAACGCGCTTTTTTGCATAAAAATTCCTAAATTTGAATTAAATCGCGCAAGTATAAAGGGGAAAATTTAATAAGATTTAAATTAAAAAAAGTATCTAAAATTTAACTATGCAGTTAAATTTTAGACAATGCAAAATTTATTTGTAGCGATAAGTGATTCTGCCCTTATCAAGGCTGTATGGCGTAAGCTCGACTTTGACGCGATCGCCTGGCATGATTTTGATATAGTGCATACGCATTTTGCCTGCGATATGGCATAAAATCACATGCTTGTTATCAAGCTCGACCTTAAATGTCGCATTTGGCAACGCCTCGATCACATTGCCATCAATCTCAATGACATCATCTTTTGCCATTAAATTTTCTCCTTTTAATCTTTCAAGCTTTTGCTTAGAATTTCGACTTTGTTATTTACCACAGCTAAACAATGCTCATAATGAGCCGTCCTAAGGCCGTCTTTGCTCGTCGTCGTCCATTTATCCGCGCCCACGACTGGGGTGCCGTCTTTTTGGCAAATCATCGGCTCGATACAAAACACCATGCCGTTTTTGATTTTTGGCCCTGATTTTGGATTGTTGCCTTCCAAATAATTTGGAATCTCAGGCTCTTCATGCGGTTTTTTGCCGATTCCATGCCCGCAAAATCCATATAGTGGCACATATCCACGCGCTCTGATAAATTGCTCGATAGCTAGGCATAGCTCTTTGAAGTGCATGCCGACCTTTATCGTGTCGATAGCATGATACAGCGCGTCTTTGCTACATGCGATGAGCTCTTCGTCTGATTTTGAAATTTTGCCAATCGGCAAAGTGCGCGCACTATCGCCGTAATATCCATTTAAGCGAGAGCCTAGATCGATACCTAGTATATCGCCCTCTTTTAGGATAGTGTTATCAGGTATGCCATGGATTATAACTTCGTTTAGTGAAAGACAAGCTGCGTTTGGGAAACCATAAAGCCCTTTAAATGCTGGATATGCGCCCTTGCTCGTGATAAAATCATCAATTTTTTTATCCACTTCTAAAAGCGTCATACCCGGTTTTATGAATTCTTCCGCATAATCAAGGGCAGCGGCGACGATTTTATTCGCCGCTCGCAAACCCTCTAAATCTTTTTGATTTTTGAGTAAAATTGCCATTTTATAGTCCAACGGCACTTAGGGTTTGGTATTTGTTCATATACACTTGCGCTTCGATTCTTCTCATAGTATCAAGTGCGACCGATACTACGATTAGCACGCTCGTGCCACCGAAATAAAATGGAACACCCATAAATTTGACTAGCAACCACGGAATAACAGTCACCAAGCCTAGATAAATCGAACCCCAAAATGTAAGGCGAGATGCAACATCGTTTAAAAATGTCGCTGTGCCCTCACCTGGACGAATTCCAGGGATAAATCCACCTTGTTTTTTCAAATTTTCGCTGATATCTTTGGAATTAAACGCGATTGAAGCGTAAAAATACGCAAAAAATACAACTAAAATAAATGTCAAAAGATTAAAGAAATAGCTACTTGGATTGATAAAGTCAGCTACTTTTTGGACAAAAGAATTTGTGCTAGCAGTCAAAATCGTGCTAGGAAACATCAATACCGCACTAGCGAAAATCGGCGGAATAACACCGCTTAAATTTAGCTTGATTGGCACATAATTCATAATGCGTTTGTTTTGGTTCGCCATTAAAATTTTGCGAGGAAACGAGATTGGAATCCTGCGCTCGCCTAGCTCGACATACAAAATCGCCGCGATTGTAGCAAAAATAATTAAGGCGATTGCGATTAATTTTAAGATATTAAGTTCGCCGTTATTTACGAGCTGAACTGTGCCGCCAATCGCCGTTGGTATCGCGCTAACAATACCAGCAAAGATGATTAAGCTCGTGCCGTTTCCAACACCTCTTTGAGTAATCTGCTCGCCAATCCACATCAAAAGCATAGTGCCTACAAGCATAGAAATACACGAAATAAATATAAATTCGTTTGTATTTTCTGCCATGATAGCCTTCGCGCCATTTACGCCCGTAATGCCCTGCAAACCGATACTAACACCGATTGCTTGCACAAGCGCAATAGCGATTGTAGCGTAACGAATAATTTGCATATATTTTTGCATACCGTCGCGCTCTTTTTTTAGTTTGCCTAAATTTGGAAATGTAGCAGATAATAGCTCCATAATAATCGAAGCTGTAATGTATGGCATAATGCCCAGCGAAATGACGCTAAATCTTTCGACCGCGCCACCGCTAAACATATTAAACATACCAAAGGCATTGTCTTTGTTTGTATTGAAAAATTCTTTTATCACCTCAACATCAACGCCCGGCACTGGCACATAAGCCAGTAGCCTGAAAGCAAATAGAAAACCCAATGTAATGAGTATCTTGTTGCGAAGTGTTTTGTTCATTAGTTTTGTCCGCTAAATTTTACATTTTCGTCTTTTATCTTGCTAGCAAGATCTTTTGCGCTTGCACCGATAAGTTTTACTACTTTTACAGAGCTAGACATTTTATGAACAGTTCTGATAGTATCAACTGTAATCTCGCTTAGCTCTTTTACAGCTGAAATTTTTTCTACATTGATTACATAAGGTTTTTCAAATCTTGAATAAAAACCAACTTTTGGTAATCTTCTTTGAAGTGGTTGTTGGCCACCCTCAAAACCTCTTTTTTCATGTGAGCCAGTGCGCGCAGTTTGACCTTTGCCACCGCGACCTGCTGTTTTGCCAAGACCGCTACCTTGACCACGACCTAGTCTTTTGGTGCTATGAGTAGAGCCTGGTGCTTTTTGAAGATTTTCTAATCCCATCTTAAATCCTTGTTAGTGTTTTAGCATGCTAAGAGCCTTCATTGTAGCTCTTACGACATTTGATGAGTTGTTTGAACCAAGAGACTTAGTCAAAATATCTTTAACGCCTGCAAGCTCTAAAACAGGGCGAACAGATCCGCCTGCGATTACGCCGGTACCTTCGCTAGCTGGTTTAAGTAAAATTCTACTAGCGTTGTATTTAACCTCTACATCGTGAGTGATTGTCGAACCGTTTAGTTTAACCTCGATGATGTTTTTAAACGCATCATCTACGGCTTTTTTGATTGCATCTGGAACTTCTTTTGATTTTCCAAAACCAAAGCCAACTAAACCATTTCTGTTACCAACAACGATTAGGGCAGTAAATCTAAATCTTCTACCACCTTTTACGACCTTTGTAACCCTACCGATATTAACGATTACTTCTTCGAATTCTTCTCTATTATATTTTTCCACGATAATTCCTTTGGTTTATAGTTTGATGCCGTTTTCGCGTAACGCATCAGCAAAACTTACAATCACTCCGTGATATAAATAACCGTTTCTATCAAAAAGCGCCTCAGAAATGCCTTTATCTTTTAGCTTAGCAGCCAAATCTTTGCCAAGGCTAGCAGCGCCTTCTTTGTTTGCTTTCACACCCAAAGTTTTACCGCTGGCAGCGCATATTGTTTTTCCCTCAACATCATCGATTACTTGCGCATAAACTGTTCTATTTGATTTGAAAATAGAAATTCTAGGGCAAGAGCTAGTGCCGGAAATTTTTGCACGAATTCTTCTTTTTCTCTTAATTCTTAGAGATATTTTTCTTTTTAATACATTTGCTGTCATTTCTCAACCCTTATTTTTTAGATGTTTTACCGGCTTTGCGGATAATATGCTCTTCGACATATTTTACACCTTTGCCTTTGTATGGCTCAGGTGGTCTAAATCCTCTAATCTCAGCAGCGACTTGACCAACTTTTTGTTTATCGTCGCCTTTGATTGTGATGATGTTTTTATCTACTGAAATTTCAATACCTGCTGGTGAATCGAAATTTATCGGATGAGAAAAACCTAGGTTTAGCTCTAAAACTTTGCCTTTCATCGCAGCTCTGTAACCAACGCCGTTGATTTCAAGCTGTTTTGTAAAGCCGTCAGTTAGGCCAATAACGATGTTGTTAGCTAGCGCACGGTATGTTCCCCAATACGCTCTGCTTTGTCTATCTTCACCTTTTGGTGAAAATGTGATTTGGCCATCTTCGATTTTAACATCGACATTGCCCTTTAAATCAAGGACTCTTTCGTTGTTTGCTTTTTTAAATTTCAAAGATGAACCATCAATTTTTACCTCTACTCCGTTTGGAATAGAGATAGGTTTTTTACCAATTCTTGACATAATTTTCCTTTTTATTTGTCTAGGGTATGACTACTTTTACGAATGGATACCACAATGCCATAAAAAGTAGAACTTTTTACCAAATAGTGCAAAGCACTTCGCCGCCAACGCCAGCTTTACTAGCTTCGATACCGCTCATAACGCCTTTGCTAGTGCTAACAACTACTGTTCCATAACCATTTTTAAATCTTTTAATCTCGTCTTTACCTTGATAAACACGACGACCTGGTTTTGAAACTCTTTTTACTTCGTTGATTACACTTCTGCCTTTTTCATCATATTTTAAAACAACATTGATGAATTTTTTGTTTCCCTCTTCTACTACATTGTAGCTCTCGATATAGCCCTTTTGAGCTAAAATTTTAAGAGTAGCCTCTACAACATTTGAGTGAAACAATTTAGCAGTATCTAAGCGTCTCATAGCTGCATTTCTAATGCGGGTTAATCCGTCTGAAATAAGATCATTTACCATATCTACTCCTTCTTACCAGCTAGCTTTTTTAAGGCCAGGGATTAGACCCTCATTAGCCATTTTTCTTAAACATACACGGCAAATTCCAAAATCTCTATAAACAGAGTGCGGACGACCGCAAATTTGGCATCTTGTATATGCACGAGAGCTGAATTTAGCAGGGCGTTTTGCCTTAGCTATCATTGATTTTTTTGCCATATTACTTTCCTTTTGCGAAAGGCATGCCAAATAATTCTAGCAATTTAAACGCCTCTTTATCGCTATTTGTTGTAGTTACGATTGTAATGTTCATACCGTGAGTTCTTAGGATATTATCATACTCTACCTCAGGGAACATTAATTGCTCTTGCAAACCGAAGTTATAGTTACCGCGACCATCAAAGCCATTGCGTGCAACACCGCGGAAGTCTTTTACTCTTGGTAATGCGATTGAGATAAGTTTATCAAAAAACGCATACATTTGCTCTTTGCGCAATGTAACCATAATACCGACAGGAAATCCCTCTCTGACTTTAAAACCAGCAACTGATTTTTTTGCATTTACAATAAGTGCTTTTTGACCTGCAATCAAAGAGATTGTATCGGCCATGTTTTGAAGCACTTTTTGATCTTTGCCAGATTCGCCTACACCAACGCTAATTACGATTTTTTCAAGTGCCGGAATTAGCATAGGATTTTTTATATCAAATTCTTTTTGTAAAGCTGGTCTAATTGACTCAACATATTTAGTTTGTAATCTGTTCATAATCAACCCTCAACCAATGCGACATTTGAAATATCCATAGGCATTTCTTTGTTTGTGAAACCGCCACTTGGATTTTGCTCAGTTGGTTTAACAGCTTTTTTAGCTATTTTACAACCCTCAACTATAACTTGTGATTTTTTAGGGAAAACAGCTTTTACAACGCCAGTTTTGCCTTTATCATCACCTGCGATAATTTTTACTTGATCGCCTTTTTTAATCTTAAATTTCACTGCCATTATAGAACCTCCGGAGCCAATGAAACGATTTTCATAAAACCGCCGTATCTGACTTCTCTACCGATTGGGCCAAAAATACGAGTGCCAATCGGCTCTTTTTTTGCATCCAAAATTACAGCTGCATTTTCATCAAATCTAATCAAAGAGCCATTTCCTCTGTGAAGCTCTTTTTTTGTTCTAACGACGACGGCTTTTACAACTTGACCGCGTTTAATCTTGCCATTTGGTAGAGCTTTTTTTACAGAACAAACTATAATATCGCCTACTGTTGCATAGCGGCGTTTGCTACCACCCAAAACTTTAATACACATAAGTTCTTTTGCACCGCTGTTATCAGCTACTGCAAGTCTTGTAAAACTTTGTATCATTATTCAACTCCTGTTTTCAAAACCGCTTTTAAGCGAAATGTTTTTTTCGCACTAAGTGGTCTGCACTCAACTGCTGATATAGTATCGCCGATTTTGACGATATTGTTCTCGTCATGGATAAGATATTTTTTAAATCTTTTGACGATTTTTCTATATCTTGGGTGGATAACTCTTCTCTCTACCAAAATAGTAGCAGTTTTATTGCCCGCTTTTTTTACGACTATGCCTTGAATTTCTCTTTTAAATGCCATAACTCTATCCTTATTTTGCTTTTATAGCAGTATTGATTCTAGCGATATCTTTTTTAATCGCACGAATTTCATTAGGATTGCTTAACTGCATTGTTTTAAGCTTTTGCTTAGCCGTAAATAAAAGCAACTTATTATCTTTTAACATCTTATTTAGCTCAGCTAAATCTTTATCTTTCAAATCAGTATATTTCATTTTCGCTATCCCTAGTTACAATTTTTGTTTTGAAAGGTAATTTGTGGATTGATAGCGTAAGAGCTGCTCTTGCTTGCTCTTCACTTACACCAGTCATCTCGAAAATCATTCTGCCTGGTTTGATATTCATTACCCACTCTTCTACACCAGCTTTACCTTTACCCATACGAGTTTGTAGAGGTTTTTTAGTAAGTGGTTTATCAGGAAATACCTTAATCCAAATTTTAGCTTGGCGATTTACATAGCGAGTCATCGCGATACGAGCTGCTTCGATTTGGCGTGAATTAATTCTACCTGCTTCAACAGCTTTGATACCAAAATCACCAAATGTCAAAGCATTACCGCGAGTTGCGTAGCCGCGATTGCGACCTTTCATCATCTTACGATATTTTGTTCTTTTAGGCATCAACATGGCTATTTACCTCTTCTTGTTCTGCGTGGTTTTTTAGAAGCTTCTTCTGTTTTTTCAGCTTGAATTCCTTTTTGCAAAATTTCACCTTTGAAAATCCAAACTTTAATACCGATATTTCCGTATGTAGTGTGAGCCTCAGCAAAACCATAATCGATTTTTGCTCTTAGAGTATGAAGTGGAACGCGTCCCTCTAAATACCACTCTGTGCGAGCCATTTCAGCGCCACCCAAGCGGCCAGAAACTGAAATTTTAATACCTTTTGCGCCTGCTTTTTGCGCACCTTGAATTACTTTTTTCATAGCGCGTCTAAATGCAACCCTGCGCTCTAATTGCATAGCTACATTTTCAGCTGCCAAAAGTGCATTAGCGCCGACTTTGCGCTCTTCTTTGATGTTTAAATTCACATCTTTATTTACTAGTTTAACAACTTCGGCTCTTAAATTCTCTACTTCGCCACCTTTTTTACCGATGATAACACCTGGGCGAGCTGCAACGATAGTTACGCGAACTTTTTTAGCTGTTCTTTCAACAAGAATTTGGCTAATTCCTGCGTAATAAAGTTTAGCTTTTAGGAATTTACGGATTTTGTAATCCTCGCCGATGTTTTCTGATAGTGTTGATTTAGCAGGAAACCATCTTGATTCCCAGTTTCTATTGATACCTAGTCTTAAACCAATCGGATTAACTTTTTGTCCCATACTACGCTTCCTTACTTGGTTTTGCTACTTCAACGCTAATGTGTGAAGTTGGCTTTCTGATTCTGCTTGCTGTTCCACGAGCGCGTGGTCTAAATCTTTTTAGAACTGGACCAGCATCTACGCGACAACTTTTTACTATAACTTCCTCTGGTTCAAAACCGCCATTAGCAACTGCGCTTGAAATAGCAGTAGCGATATATTTTGCACCACGATTTGGAGTGAATTCCAATGTAGCAAGTGCAAATTCAGCGTTCATGCCTTGAACTTGTTTTGCGATAAGTCTTGCCTTAGTCGGTGAAAGGCGAACAAATTTGATAGTTGATTTACTCATTTATTTCCCCTTATTTACCGATTTTCTTTTGAACTGAGCCTTTGTGGCCTTTGAAAGTTCTAGTAGGAGCAAACTCACCTAATTTATAACCAATGTGGTGTTCTGTAACATACACTGGGATAAAATTTTTGCCATTATGCACATTAAATGTTAGTCCAATCATATCAGGAACGATTGTGCTGCGTCTTGACCAAGTTTTAATTGGTTTATTATCGTTAGCAGCCTTTGCAGCTACTACTTTTTTCATTACATGATCATCTACGAAAGGACCTTTTTTAAGCGATCTAGCCATTTTTATTTTCCTTTCTTTCTAGAAATTATAAGCTTATCACTAGCTTTTTTACGACGAGTTTTCGCACCTTTTGTAGGTTTGCCCCATGGAGTAACTGGGTGACGACCTGAATTTTTCTTGCCTTCACCACCACCGTGTGGGTGATCTACTGGGTTCATAGCAGAACCTCTGGTTTGTGGGCGAATTCCTCTGTGGCGATTGCGACCAGCTTTTCCTAGAACGACATTGGCCCAGTCTTCGTTACCAACAACGCCGATAGTAGCCATACACTCAGCCAAAACTCTTCTCATCTCACCGCTTGGCAAACGAAGGATTACATATTTTTCCTCTTTACCCATTAGTTGAGCATATCCACCAGCTGAACGAGCCATTTGAGCGCCTTTGCCAGGTTTTAGCTCGATATTGTGCAAGATAGTTCCCACTGGGATACTTTTCATTTTCATTGCGTTGCCCGGTTTGATATCTAGTCCAGCCTCAGCAGAAGCAACGACATCACCTACATTTAATTCATTTGGTCTGATGATATAGCGTTTCTCGCCATCAGCATAAGAGATCAAAGCGATTCTACAATTTCTGTTTGGATCGTATTCGATAGCCTCTACTTTACCTGGGATTCCAAATTTTCTTCTTTTGAAATCGATAATTCTGTAAAGTTTGCTAGCACCAGCTTCTTTATGGCGGCTTGTAATGCGACCATTATTGTTTCTACCAGCAGCGGCTGGGATTTTTACAAGTAGGCTTCTAACGCTTGCTTTTGCAGTGATATCATCGCTGCTAAGGCCTGTCATAAATCTTCTACTTGGAGTATATGGTTTGTATGTTTTAATCGCCATCTTACGCCTCCGCATTTTCTAGGGTTGCACCCTCTGGAAGTTTGACATAAAATTTCTTTACATCATCTCTTACGCCTAATCTTCCTCTAAATCTTTTAACTTTACCATCTTGACGCAATGAATTTACTTTTACAGGCACGATGCCAAAGTATTCTTTCAAAACGCTTTTTAGTCCATTTTTAGTCATTGACGGACTTGTTTGGATAACAACTACGCCACTTTCTTGTAGGCCAAGAGACTTTTCTGTATAAAGTATAGTTTTGATATCTGTTATATCTGCCATTTTAGTCCTCTTTCACCAATGTTTCAAATGCAGCTTTTTCGCATACGATTGAGCTATATACTGCAACCAAATAAGCATTTACTTCGCTAGCATCAACTACATAGCAATTTTTCAAATTTCTGTATGCTAAAAGTGTTTGTGCATCTAGCTCGTTTTTAACGATTAAAGCATCTCTTACACCTAGTTTTTCGATAAATTTAGCAGCGTCTTTTGTTTTACCACTTTCTACGCTTAGGTTATCGAAAACATAAAATTTGCCCTCGTTTGCTTTTTCGTTCATAGCAAATTCAAGCGCAAGGCGTTTTTGTTTTTTATTGACTTTTTGCTCATAGTTTCTGTTGTTTGTCGGACCAAATGCAACCGCACCGCCAACCCAAACATTTGTTCTAGTCGAACCAGCTCTTGCACCGCCACGACCTTTTTGACGCCATGGTTTTTTGCCACCACCGCTAACTTCTGAACGACCTTTTGTTTGTGCCGTATTTGCACGAAGTGAAGCAAGGTAAGATTTTACATATAAATATAAATTGTGCGAATTTACCTCTGCATATTTTGCAGGAAGCTCGATTTCGCTAGCTTTTTCTAATTTTTCATTAAGAACGCTTACTTTACTCATTTTACTATCCTTATTCTGCCCATTGCACCATTAAATCCTGGGATAGAACCTTTTACTACCAAAATTTTATTCTCAGCATCGAAGCTTACTATCTCGTTTTTAGCAGTGATTGTCTCATTGCCTGTGTGACCTGCCATTCTCATACCTGGTTGGACGCGACCTGGCCACTCGCAGTTTCCGATAGAACCTGGTCTTCTGTGGAAGCGTGAGCCATGAGCTGCTGGACCGCCAGAGAAACCGTGGCGTTTGATAACACCTTGGAAACCTTTACCTTTTGAAGTAAAAGTAACTTTTACGATTTTAGCTGAGCTTAATACTTCTGTGCTTTGATCGCCAACCTCAGCATTTTCGACATTTAGTGTCGCGAATTTGTTAAATTCTTTGCTTAGGCTATATTTTTTCTGAATTCCTGCGATAGATTTGTTGTATGCTTTGCCGTTAGCGTAAGCTACGATAGCTTGCTTGTCGTTGCATACTTCGCAAATTTTAGTATTAATAAGCTTTAAAAGCGTTACAGGCGTGCTTTTGATGCCGACTGTTCTACTCATGCCTATTTTTTCTACGATATATTCCATACTTTAACTCCTTATTTGCCCATCGCATGAACTTCGACATTAACTTCTGGGGCTAAGTCAAGTTTAGTTAGCGAATCAACTGTATCAGGGGTTGCCGCTACGATATCTAGCATACGAGCGTGAATTCTCATCTCAAACTGCTCTCTCGAATCTTTGTTAATGTGTGGAGATTTCAAGACTGTGTAGCGTTTGATCTTCGTAGGCATTGGAACTGGACCTCTCACATCGGCGCCTGTTCTCTTGACGGCTTCTACAATTGCCGCAACTGTGCGATCTAAAACCCTATGGTCATAAGCTTTTAACTTTAACCTGATTTTTTGCATCTGCTTTCCTTAAAAAGAACTTGTCACAACGCGTGACCTTTTGCCTTAAAAACAAAAGACTGGGATTATATGAAAAAGGCAAAATTTTGTCAAGAAATTCACTAAATTTTATAGAATTTTTTCCTTTTTATAAGGAAATATTCTGAAATTTAGAGCAAAATTTTTTAAATTTTAAAATTTTGTAAATTCTGGCAAATTTATTTCCTTTTAATAAGGAAAATTTTAAAATGCAAATTATGCAAAATTTAGAATATTTTTATGACAATCCGCCAGAAGAGGCGAAATTTATAGCTAGAAAAACCTCCATTGATACGCCCAAAACTATACTTTATGGCGCACTTGGGGCTGGGAAAAGTTTGATTTTGTTTGATTATATTTCAAATTTCAAAAAGGGCGAGTTTTTGTATGTAAATTTCGCAGATTTACGCTATGAATTTTTAAATCTAAGCGATGAATTTGATAAAATTTTTAAATTTTTAGAGCAAAATTCGCAGATTATCGCACTTTTTTTGGATAATTTAGATGAAATTTCGCCGTGTGAAATTTCGCATTTGCAAAATTTGCTAAACTCTGACGCCTCGCAAAATTTGCAAAGCATTATCATCTCTACGCGCAAAAGTAGCTTTACGCTAGCAAATTTTGCAAAGCTAAAAATTACGCCACTTTGTTTTGAGGAATTTATCGCTTTCGATAAACGACACAGCGAGATAAACGCCATTATTTCGGCATTTTTCTCGCAAGGCGGGAGTGTGGGTGGCTCGCTTTTGCACTCAGCAGGGAGCATAAATTCCGAGCAAAACGCCCTAAAATCGGCTCTAAGCGCAAACGAGATTAAAATTTTAAAAGAGTGCGCGGCTTTCGTCGCAGCGTCATTTAGCGCGAATAAAATTTATACAAATTTAAAGGAAAAAATCCGCATTTCAAAGGACAGCGTCTATGCCGCCATAGCGAAATTTGACGATGAAAATTTTATAAATTTTATCCCAAAATTTGGCGATGAAAAAGCGGCGAAAAAGATGTTTTTTTCGAATTTCAATCTCAAAGAAATTCTCGGTTTCAAAAAGGATTTTGTGAAAAAATTTTTAAACGCCGTGTATTGCGAGCTGGCAAATTTGGGCGCACCCATTTATTACACCAAGGATTTGGATTTTTACCTGCCGAGCCGAAATTTAGGGGTTTTGGTCGTGCCATTTAGCGCGAGCGAGATTGTGTTTTTGAGATTTAAAAAGCTGATTTTGGAGCTAAAACGGCTCAAAATCACGCGCCTTGCCGTGATCTCCATGGCAAATACAGGCGCGCTTGAAATCGAGGGGATAAAGTGCGAAGTCGTGCCGTTTCACAGCTTCGCACTGGGACTTTGATTATTTTATAACGACTTTGCCTTAAATCGCCTCGCAATGACAGATTATACAAATTTCGTTCGCTATTGTCATTGCGAGGAGCGGTAGCGACGAAGCAATCTACAAAGCTAAAATAAATAGTATAACAAATAGCAGAATTTTAATTTTCATGAAATTTTAGAATTCATAGAATTTTATAATTTCAAATTCTGCCATTTTTGCGGTTGGTAATTTGTGCTTTGTAGATTGCCACGGAATTTTTGCGTCAGCAAAATTCCTCACAATGACACTTAAAAGCGAAATATAAATTTCCCTAAACCACTTCGACAATGGTGCAAATTTACTTCGATTTGTCATCACAAGGCGCAGGTTTCACGCACAACCAGCTATGTTTTCGCGCCAAACTCTACTATTTCGCCCCTGCTTTGGCCTCATCTGCCTTTTTTTGACGCCTTATTTCTTTATCGCACTCGCCTAGTTTCCCTAAGGCTTCCACGAAATTATCGTGAAACTCGCTCTCGCTAGATTTGCTTTCTAGCAGCGCGAACGCCTTATCTGCCTGCTCAAATTTAGCTTTTATCTCCGGCGTGATTTGCACGCCATTAGTGATTTTGTTGATATCAGAAAATATCTCACCCCTCTTCGCCCGAATTCTTAGTTCCTCTTTTTCTATGCTAGCATACACGCTAAACATACTAGCACTCCCTCTGCCACTATCTTTGAAAGATCTTTGGCGCAAAACATCCATAGTGCGTATCCTCATGGCGCTTTTGCACGCATACACGCCAGCTCCGCTACCTTCTTTTATATATGGTGGCTCGTTTAGTCCGTTTTCGTTCATGATAAAGACCGCGCACTCGTTATCGCCGCCACAGCCCGCAAGCCCCATAGCCACGCAAACTGCAAAGCCAAATTTAAGAAATTTTTTCATTTTAATCCTTGATAAATTTATGAAATTTTGAAATTTTAAGGCAAATTTGGCGCAAATTTCGCAAAATTCACGCCAAATCAAATTTAATAAACCGAAATTTCGACCAAATTTCCGTCTGGATCGTATAGATATACGCTTTTCATCTTACCAAGCGCGCCGGTTCGCTCCACAGGTCCTAGCTCGATCACAGCGCCACGAGAGGTGATTTCGCGCGCGATTTCATCGATGTTGCCTTGCGCGATTAGGCAAAAATCAGCCGAGCCGTAGGTTTGATTTTTCGCTACGGGTAGAAATTCGGCTAGTTTTTGGTGGATATTGATTTTAGAATCTCCGAATTTCACAGCCATTTTGGCGCCGTTTTGCACGATTTCAAGCCCCAAAATTTCGCCGTAGAATTTCAGCGTCGCCTCTAAATTTGCGCTTAAAATCACAAAGTGATCGATATTTTTGATTTTCACGCTAGCCCTTTACGCGATAAAATCGCCGTCGAAAAGGTGTCTGACATCGCCTGATATGCACGCAGTCTCGCCACGCATTTTTACGCCGATTTTTTCGCCACTCACGCACGCCATATTTGCATTTTCGCTCAGATTATAGTGCGCTCTGCCTGCGATATATGCGCTAGCTATGCCAGTTCCGCATGATAGCACCTCTTTTTTCGCGCCGTGTGCGTATGTGCGCACCCTAACCCCTGTGTTACTCATCTCAGCATAACTTACATTGGCGTTAAATTGCGCGCTAAGCTCGGTAGCTAGGGTGTGGTTGTATGCGCTCAAATCTTTGACAAAGGTTACGACATTTGGCATACCGACCTCGTATAAATACCACATGTGGCCATTGCTCATAAATCCCTCGCCAAGGCGATTGACATTATCAAACTCGACCTCGACATTTGCCGTGATTGCGCGGTTTGAGCCCATGCCATAAATTTGACCAAAATTCGAATCTCGTTTTTTTGTGCCAAAACTCACGCTTCTGCCTGTGTCAAATCCGCGAATTTCGCCGTTTATTACATTGGCGTCGTTTTTGAATTTCACATTTTTGCCAGATAAAAATCGCTCGTAGGCATACATGCACACAACCATTGCGGCGTTTGCGCTTATCGGGCTTCTAGTGCCGTCTGGGTTGTAAAACTCCACAATGATATTATTGTCGTTGCTTCCAGGGGTTTTTTGGTTGCTAAGCGAAATAAATCCGTTGGCTCCAATCCCCTCTGCGCGGTTGCAAAGCACCCTAGCTAGACTGCCACGCTCGGCACTTTGTGAAAACTCAACTACTACAAAATCATTTCCGCATGCGTTATACTTTGAAAAATTCAATTTATCTCCTTTAAAAATTTTTTCACATTTTTTTCAAGTGTTATTTTATCGCTAACATTTTCTATAACAAAATTTGCGTTTGCACGCTTAAATTCGATATCCGCTTGCAAACTAACGCGAAGCGTGGCTTGCTCACGCGTTAGTGCGTTTCGCTCCATAATGCGCTCTATAAGCAAGTCGTGCGGGGCATATACGACTACGATTTTGTCGAATTCATCGTATTTTTGGCGCTCGAAATACAGCGGAATATCGGCGAAAAACGGCTTATTTAGGTGTTCTAAAATTTCAGATTGTCTTAGAATTTCATCTTTGATTTTTGGGTGCAAGATTGCTTCTAGTTTGGCAAGCTCTGCCTTGTCGTTAAAGACCAAATCGCCTAGCTTTTTCCTGCGGATTCGCACGGATTTGCCGTCTTTTATGATGTATTCGTTGCCAAAAATTTTTGAAATATCTATCCAGGATTTATCCAATAGCTGGTGCGAGATTTCGTCTGCGTCGATGATTTGATAGCCCAAATCACGCAAAATTTTACTAACGCTAGATTTGCCAGATCCTATCGAGCCTGTGATTACATAACCATTTTTATATGCCATTTCACACCCCTTTATAGCGTTTTTATGCAATTTTAGCTAAAATAGTCTAATTTTCTAATAAATCCAAAAAAAGGAAAAACCGTGATTAGCTACAAAGAAGCAGGTGTCGATATCGACGCAGGAAATGAGTTTGTGCAAAGTATAAAACCCCTAGTCAAATCCACAATGACCCCAGGCGTGATTGGCGGAATTGGCTCATTTAGCGGTGCGTTCGCGCTACCAAGCGGGTATAAAAAACCAGCGATTTTGGGCGCGACAGATGGCGTAGGCACCAAACTTCGCCTAGCAATCGACACAGACAAGCTTGACGGCGTGGGTATCGATCTAGTCGCAATGTGCGTCAATGACCTCATCTGCAACTTCGCTACACCGCTATTTTTCCTAGATTATTACGCTACGGCAAAACTAGAAATCGCAAGCGCAAAACGCGTAGTAGCAGGTATCGCCGAGGGGTGCAAAATGGCTAAGTGTGCGCTAATCGGCGGCGAGACAGCCGAAATGCCGTCGATGTATGAGGGCAAAGATTTCGATTTGGCCGGTTTTGCCGTAGGAATAGCCGAGCAAGACGAGATAGATCGCACGAAATTTGTAGAGCGTGGCGATGTTTTGATCGCACTTCCTAGCAGTGGTTTGCACTCAAACGGATTTTCACTCGCAAGAAAAGTAGTCGCCGAACTCGGGCTGAAATTTGACGAGAAAATCGGCGAAAAAACCCTAATCGACACGCTTTTAGAACCAACCAGAATTTATGTAAAAGAGTTTTTGGCACTGAAAGATAAAATTCACGCTTGCGCACATATCACGGGTGGTGGTTTGGTAGAAAATCTGCCTCGTGTATTCCCCGCTGGGCTTGGCGCGAAAATCGAGAAAAACGCAATCAAAACGCCTGAGATTTTTAAAATTTTAGCCAAAAAAGTCGAAGCAGCCGAAATGGAGCGCACATTTAATAACGGCGTGGGTTTGGTGTTAGTCGCACCGAAGGCTAACGCTGATTTTGTGTTAGCTAACACTGACGGATATGTTATCGGCGAAGTATGCGAGGGAAATGGCGTAATAATGGCGTAAATCACGCGCTAACAAAGGCTAACAAATTTATGAAAAATTTCGTTTTTTGTTTGTTTTTGTGTGTTAGTGCGTTTGCTAACACACAAATTTCAGGGCTCGAAAAAGAGTGCGAGGCTGGGAATTTAGATAAATGCTTTGAGTTGGCGACAAATTTAGAAAATAGTTGCGATAAAACCAAAAATTTTGAAGTTGGCGCAAAAGCCATAAAATACTATGAAAAAATATGTAATTCGGATGAAACCTTTTTTTATGGCGCTTGCCTGAGGTTAGCGGGTATTTACATAAGAGGCAATTGCACACAGAAAAATTCAGCAAAAGCACTAAAATATCTAAAACTATGTTGTGACAAAGAGCATGCCGATAATGCTTGCAGTGTTTATCAAAGAGGGTTGGCATCGGTCGAACATTTCAGAAGCAAGTGTAAAAACGGCGAACAAAGTGCCTGCGAGCGGCTAAAATCAGAGGGATATTAAATTAAATTTTGGCGAAATTTTAAAATTCCGCCAAATTTCAGACTATTTTGCTAGATCAAAAATCTCTTTCACAGCTTTTGCGTCGTATTGTGGTAAGCCCCATTTTGGCGCGTCTCGCACGATGATTTCCATGACTTCGCCAACATTGCTATCATCAATTTTAACCTGGCTAAGTTTAGTTGGTGTGCCAACCTTATCAAACCACGCTTTAAGTGCGTCAATTCCAGCCTCTGCGCTATCAAGCCCAAAAATTTCTTTGGCAAAGCGTGCAAATTTGGCTTCATTGTTTTTCTTGTACCATTTCATCCATGCTGGCATTATCACGCTTAGCCCTGCTCCGTGCGCACAATCGACCACCGCGCTCATTGCGTGTTCTAGCATGTGATTTGGGTAGCTATAACCACTCACACCCACATAAGTTAGCCCATTTAGCGCCATTGTCGCAGCCCACGCGAAATCACCCCTAGCCTCGTAATCATCAGGGTTTTTAAGTAAAATTTCGGTTGTTTTCATAACGGTTTTTATGTTTGCTTCGATATACATATCGATGATTTCAGGGTGTTTTGTGGCTGTGAAATAGCCCTCGATTGAGTGTGCGATGATATCACTAGCCGAATACACCAAATACTCAGGCGTTACGGTAGCTTGAAGCTCTGGGTTTATGATTGAAACTTTTGGGAACAAAGCTGGGCCATCTATGCCAAATTTTTGTTTTGTCGCTTCGTTTGTGACTACGCCGCCTCTATTCATCTCAGAACCAGTCGCGGCAAGTGTGATAATGTCAAAAATCATAAGTGCTTTTTGAGCCTCTTTTGCAAAGAAAAAGTCCCACACATCGCCCTCGTAGCACGCTCCTGCCGCGATTGCCTTACAGCTATCTAGCACGCTTCCGCCACCGATTGCTAGCACGCTATCTGCGCCGAAATCTTTCGCGATTTTCACGCCCTCATGGACTTTGCTAAGCACTGGGTTGCTTTTAACCCCGCCAAGCTCGGCGTATTCTATGCCGTGAGCTTTGAGCGAATTTACGGCTGTATCGAAAAGCCCGGATTTTTTCACTCTATCGCTTCCATAGACGACAAGCGCCTTTTTCGCGCCGTATTTCGCCATATACTCGCCGATATTTTTCTCTTTGCCCTTGCCAAATTCGACCTGCACAGGGTTTTTAAAACTGAAATTTTCCATAATTCTCCTTTAAAAAATTTCGCACATTATAACCGAATTTACAAAATTCTTATAGACAAATTTTACAAATTTATTGCCTAATTCTGCAAAATTTAAAATTCTTTGCTAAAATAAATCAAAATTTCAAAAGGGGTAAAAATGAAAGATAAAAACAAAATTTTAGATGAAATTGCAAATTTTATTGATAAAAATTATCCAAATTACGGCATTATAGATACACAAATCGAGCAGATTAAATTTTACCGCGCGGACGAAACTACCGAGTTTCGCAGCGGAATTTACAAACCTAGTATCTGTATCGCTCTACGCGGAAACAAGCTAGTGAAATTTAACGGCAAAGAGTATTTTTATAACAAAGACCAATTCATGCTCACCCCTACTCACATACCGATTTCGGGCAGGGTTACGCAATGCCCACTTTTGTCAATTATTGTCGAATTTAAAGTCGATGATTTGGCTGAGGCGATCAAAAACATAAATTTCACCCCGTCGAAAAAAAAGCTAAAAGAGAGCCTGTATGTGAGCAAAATCAGCTTCGATTTGGCTGATTCTATCGCTAGGCTGGTGCATTTGCTAGAACGAGGTGGCGCGCACAGCGAGTATTTGGTAAATCTATCAATAAAAGAGGTTTTGTATTCGCTGATGAATGGCGATGAGGGAGCTGCGAATTTCTTATACAAATTTATCCTAAACGGCACCATGCAAAACCAAATCGCACACGCTATCAGCGAGATTTCAGCGCATTTTAACGAAGCGATAAATATGAGCGATTTGGCTGAAAAAATCGGCATTAGTGTTTCGTCTTTTTACCACAATTTCAAAAAATTTACCGCCCTTTCGCCGCTAGAATTTCAAAAGCGAATTAGGCTAGAAGAGGCGAAATTTATGCTGCTAAATACCACAACTTCGGTCTCGCAAGTGGCATTTGATGTGGGCTATGAGAGCACGAGCCAGTTTAGCAGAGAATACGCGCGCATGTATGGACTGCCCCCAAAAGCGCATATCCAAACGCTAAAAGAATTGACGCTGAGCTAAAATCGGTGTAATTTAAAATCGTATAAAAAAATGGTGTCAAGAGAGAGACTTGAACTCTCGACCTCCGGCTTATGAGACCAGCGCTCTAACCAGCTGAGCTACCTTGACACATTGTAGGAAAAATGGAGTTTATCCAAATTTTACTTATATAAAATTTAAAAAGCGCAAAATTTTAAATATAATTTATGCTAAAATAGCAAAATTTCATTTTCAAAGGGAAAATATGGGCGGTTTTACTATTTTTTTAATCATTGTTGCCGTTTTGATTTTTAGCATTATTGGGATTTATAACTCTTTGATTGCCAAGCGAAATCAGGTCGCAAATATCGCTTCTAGCGTCGATACACAGCTTAAAAAACGCTACGATTTGATTCCGAATTTAGTCGCCTCTGTCAAAGCCTACCTAACGCACGAGCGCGAAGTATTGAGCAAAATCACGGCTTTGCGAAGCGAAGCGATGAGCGCCACAAACGACGCGCAAAAATTCGCCCTAAACGCCGAACTCTCGCGCACTCTTGGCTCGCTAAAAATCGCCGTGGAAAACTACCCAGAGCTAAAAGCCAACGAAAATGTCCTTCACCTCCAAGCCACGCTAAGCGAAGTCGAGGAGCAGATCAGCGCAGCCAGACGCGCTTACAACGGCGCAGTTATGGTGTATAACAACGCGTGCGAAATGTTTCCCACAAACCTCATCGCTAGCTTTTTTCACTTCAAAAAAAGCGAATTTTTCGCCGCCGATGAGAGCGAAAAACAGGCACCAAATTTATCAGAAATGCTAAAATAATGGAAAAAATTTTAAAATTTAAAAACGAAGAAATTATCCAAAATTTGGAAATTTTAGAAAAAAAGCGGGCAAAAATCGCCAAAAATTTACGCATTTTAAAGGTCGCTTCCTTTGCGCTCATTTTCGTCCTGCTCCCCGTTTTGCTACGATTTGTGCCTGATTTGCTCATTTCTAGCATAATTTGCGTTTTTGCCTCGCTTATGTTTTTTAGCATTTCGCACGCTAGGCTTATAACGCCCTTTAACGCGCGCTTTAAGGACGAAATCCTAAGCCTAATCGCCAAAGATGAAAATCTAAACTACGAGCGCAAGAGATTTTTCGAATTTGCCGAATTTAACGCGCCTGGGTTTTATGAAAGCGGTTTTAGCGTGTATAAGGGTGATGATTTTTTCGCTGGCGAAATCGAGGGCGTGAAGGCGCAATTTTGCGATATTTATCTCGCCAAACAAACACAAACACACACTAACCAAAAACAAACGCCCAAACTAACAACCCTATTTTACGGCATAACGCTTATAGCCGAATTTAACCAAAATTTCGCCTCCACGCTCCATGTCATCGACACTAACGCCAGAGCTAACTCGCACCTAAAACGCGTTAGTATGGATAACACTGAGTTTGAGCAGTATTTCCGCACATACTCAAATGATCCTATCAGCGCGCATTACATACTAACGCCCAAATTTATGGAGCAATTAATCGCGCTTAGGGATTATTTCAAGGCCCCACTTAGCCTAGCGTGCGAGGGAGGCAAAATTTGGCTATATATCGCGCTTGGTAAAAACAGCTTCGAGCCAAATATTTCATACCCGCTCCTTGGCGAAAACTCCCCGGCCGTCACGCTAAAAAAGGAGTTGGAAAAATTTAAAATTTTGGCTAAAATTTTGAAAAATAATCAAAAAGCATTTGTGGAGAAAATATGAGTATAGTATCGTTTGAGCTGAAAAAAAAGACGATTTTAGAAAATGAAGCGAGCGCGAAAAAACGGCTAATTATCGTCGTTTGCGTGGTTTGTGCGCTGGCGTTTTTGATTTTAAGTGGCGGATATTCGCTGAAATTTAAAATCATTTTGGGCTGTTTGATTGGGATTTGCGGGATTTTGGCGCACTCGTATTTTGACAAAAACCAAAAACAGCACTTCTCGGCTCTACTCGATAAAGCATTTGACAATGAAATTTTGCTCTGGATTGCCAAGGAAACCGGGCTTACTTTTAAGCCATTTGGCGCATTTTTTTTAGAGGATTTAAGCTCACTTCCGATCAAAAAAGACGCTAACACATGCGTTTGCAAACGATCACTAGTAGGCAAAGTGGGTGAAATCGAGGCGAAATTTGGCGATGCCGCGCTAACACGGGCTAAGGGGCGCAAAAAAAGCTTGCTCGGACTTGATAAATTCGAGTGGGGGCGCATAAATGACGGCAAAATTTACACTGGATTTATAGCGAAATTTGACTATCCACTCGCTTTTGCTAGCGATTTTTCGGCGATTGGCAAGGGTGAGTTTATGCTCCAAACTCCGCACCTCAAACTCCAAAAGGCAAATATCGCCAAATCCGATATTTTCGACATTTACGCTGGCGAGAATTTTGACAGCGAGGTTTTAAAAGACGGCAAAATCCTAACCACGCTCGAACTCATCAGCATTAGCCTAAACTCCCCAGTGCAAATGCACGCTGTGAGCAACTCCATATTTATCGCGGTTTCGAACGACACGCTCTTTACTCGCATAGACACGAACCAAAACGCAAATGTGATTTTAAGCATAAATATGATGATAGAAATCGCGCGAAATCTAGCACCCTTCGCCACTAGCGAAATCAAAGCAAGCGAAGAGCCAAAGATTACGGCTTTGCTAAACGAAATGCGCTCTTAGCGAAATTTCGCTTTTAAATTTAGGGTAAATTCGAGCGCCGAAATTTAGCCTTCTAATTTCACGGCGAATTCGCCAAATTCTGCCTTTGTCGCAGTCGCTAAATCGTTTGGATTTAGCCAAATTTGTTTGCCCCTAACACCTGCACTAACGCAAATTTGCGTTTGTGTTAGTGCGCGTGAGTCGATAAATGTGCGAAAGTGCTTTTTCATGCCAAGCGGCGAACAACCGCCCCTAACATAGCCTGTGATTTTTGTTAGCTCTTTTAGATTCATTAGCTCGGCGCGTTTGACTTTCGCAATTCTAGCTAACGCCTTTAAATCAAGGCTTAAATCGCCTTGCAAACACGCTGTGATATATTCGCCCCCACACTCGCAAACTATCGTTTTATAGACCTGCTCGATAGGCTTTTGGCACGAATTTGCCACATGCACGGCGTCAAGGTTGTTTTCATCGACTTCGTATTCGAGTATCTCGTAAGGAATTTTCAGCCCGTCAAGTATGCGACAAGCGTTAGTTTTTTCTATTTTTTTGGACATTTTTAGCCTATTTTCTTATCTTTTACATATTTTTTCAAAGCTTCGTTATCTAAAATTTTGTCAAATTCTCCATTAAATCTAGTTGGATTTTTTGTATCGTAATCTCTAATGGTTTCTAAAAATTTGGAAAAATCAATATTTTTATTACTCAAATCATTAACCACACTAAAATCAAGTGTATTGTTAAATTTTGCTCTTGCCAAAATTTCACTTTGAGCGATTTCGCTTGGGTTTAAACTAATGACGCCAATGCCAAACGAGTTGTTTAATTTTTTTATCAATTCCATAAGTTCTTCATCGGTTACATCGACATTTAACGCAACCAAATACCCTTCATTAGCCCAACTTGAATTGCTAACAGCTTGAAAATAATACTCTCTGAAATTTCCCACATTTAGCTCTTTTTTCATTTCAAAAGAATAAATTGTTATCGGTAATTTTGCGTATTTGTCAATAAATTTCGTAAGACTTGGAGTAAAACTTTCATATTCAAATCTTGCCGCCACAATGTCAGGATAGACCCATTTATCTGCGCCTTTTTTATTTTTTTGACTTTTTTCGTGATAGATTGTTTTTGCCCTAGCGTAGAAATTTTCATTTGAATAAATAAAATTTACTAAAAGTTGATGCAAATCTCGCTCATGAAATGAAAATTTATCATCGCTTATAGTTTCATTTATTTTTTGCTCAATTTTACCAACTTTATTATTTTTTAAAACTACTAATTTTGGTCTTTCCTGATAAATTTCAAACGGAGTATCTAAATTATTTTTTACATCCATATAGATATCACGACTAAAACTTTCCCACGGAGTTTTGCCTTTAAAATTTAATTTACTATCCAATCCAAATTCTACGGCTTTGTTCCAAAATTTCATAGGACTAAGTGGAGAATTTCCAAGTTTTTGCAAAATTTCAACCGCTACATTTATAGCTTCATTTCTTTTTACTCTACTCATTTTGTCGCCTTTGTTAAAAATTCAAACAGAAAATTCTAACAGAATTTGTATTAAAAATGAATTTGCTTGTATTTTTACGCAAAAAATATTCAAGACAGAGTGGGCGTAGTAAAGCTTGAATTTGGGCGGTTTCAAGCGAAGCTACCTTTGGGCGGTAGTGAGCGTAGAAATCGTCCAAATTCAAGCTTTAATCCGTTCGGTATGGGGAATTTTCAATAACGAATATTTTCTTGTTTTAAAAAATCTCGCAAATCATCGTATTCGCTACTATCCAAATATCTCCACTTTCCGGGCTTCAAAGTCCCTAGCGTAACCCGCCCAAATGCCGTGCGTTTGAGATCTACCACTTCTAGGTCAAAATACCCAAAAAATCGCCTTAACTCTCTGTTTTGCCCTTCGTTTATGATAGCTTTGATTTTGGTGTAGCCGCCGCTACTTGGCATTATGCGATACGCCAAAAACGGCTTAAATTCCATTGATTTGATTTTGCTTTTAGCATGTGCGCCCTTGGTGGCGTCGTCCGCGTAAAAACCCTCTTTTATCGCCGTTGCGACTTCGTCAGTTACTTCGCCTTTGACTTTGAGATAGTATTCGCGCTCTATGTCGCTTTTCATAAGAGCCGTGGCAATCGCAGGAGCGTCAGTTAATAGCAAAAGCCCTTCACTGGCAAAATCAAGCCGTCCGATACTAACAAATTTAGAAAATCCGTTTGGCAAGCTATCATAAATCGTCTTGCGACCGCGGTCGTCTTTTTTGGTGACTAACTCGCCTTTTGGTTTGTGATAGACAATCACGCTAAATTCGGTTTTTTTCTTGATTATTCGTCCGTTTATGCGAATTTTTTCTTCGCCGCTAACTTCGACAAACTCGCTAACAACTCGCCCGTTTATGCTAACTTTGCCATTTTTGATTAACTCGTCGGCTTCACGGCGTGAATAACCTGTGTTGTGCGAGATAAATTTATTTAAACGCATTTTTTCCATTTTACAGCCCTATGTTTTTAAGGTCGTGGATATGCACGGTGCCGATTGGGGTGCCGTTTTCGTCCGTAACGGCAAGAAGCTGAATTTTGAAATTTTCTATCATCTCCAACGCCTTGGAAGCTAAAATTTGCGAATTTTCAATGGTTTTTGGCTCTTTTGTAGCAAATTTAATCGCGCTTTCTTCAAGGCTAAAATTCTCGCTCATGAGCGCCCGTCGCAAATCTCCGTCGCTTAAAATCGCCGTTAGTTTTCCGTTAGCGTTAGTTAGCAAAACGGTGCCTAGTTTGCCGTGCGTCATCGCATTTATGGCTTCTTTTAGACTAACACTCTCACTAACAATCGGCAAATCGTTAGTTCGCATGACATCGGCGACTTTTAGATAAAGGCGTTTGCCAAGACTGCCGCCCGGGTGGAAGTTTGCGAAATCTTCTTTTTGAAATTTTCGCTCACTCATTAAGCACACGGCTAACGCATCACCAAGTGCAAGTGTTAGCGTGGTAGAAACCGTAGGCGCCGCTCCTAACGGACAAGCTTCGCGCTCGATTTTTAGGCTAATAAATTCGTCGCAAATTCGCCCCAAAGAGCTATTTTTGTTACTTGCCATTGCGATGATTTTCACGCCAAATCGCTTAATGTGTGGCAAAATTCGCACTAACTCTTCGCTCTCACCGCTAAAACTAATAGCCAAAACCAAATCATCTTTGCCTACCATGCCAAGATCGCCGTGCAGGGCTTCTGTGGGGTGCATGAAAAAGCTAGGTGTGCCAGTACTTGCCAAAGTCGCAGCGATTTTCGCGCCGATATGTCCGCTTTTTCCCACGCCTGTTACGATTAGCTTGCCTTTGCACTCTAAAATCAAATTTACCGCTCTTTCGATTTCGCCCCCGATAAGCTCTGCGTGGCGTAAAAGCTCATTTGCTTCGAGCCTTAAAACCTCTTTTGCGTTTTCTAAAATGCCCATAAAATGCCCCTTACATTAGGTAAATAACCGGCACGATTGTCGGATATTTTTTCGTTTTTCTAAAAATATGCTTTCGCACGGCCTGGCGAATTTGCGACTCTAACACGCGGTTATCAAGCAAAATTTCGGTTTTCATATTCGCCAAAAACTGCTCGATTAAGCCCTCCATATCCTTGGTAAATGCAGATGTCTGTGACTCTGCGACAAGCCCGTAGGTAATAACGCGAGATTTGATAAGCTTTTTGGCTGTTTTGTCGATTTGAGCGATGATTACAGCCACGCCAGCGTCGGCCAAATTTTGCCTGTGTTTTACGATTTCATCGGAAATTTGCTTATTGATTTGATTGTCAATGAAAACCTTACCAGTTTTGACGGTTTTGACCCGTTTTAGGTATTTTTCGCAAATCTCCATTTGATCGCCGTCGTTCATCAAATAGATATTTTTCTCATCAATCCCGCATTCTATCGCAGTTTCGCGGTGTTTGACTATGTGGTTATACTCGCCATGAACAGGTAGGAAAAATTTCGGCTTGATTAGGCGAAGCATTAGTTTTTGCTCCTCTTGGGCAGCGTGTCCGCTGACATGGATTTCGCTGAAATCCTGATACGCCACCTTTGCGCCACTTTTTAGCAAGAAATTGAGCACTGTTGAGACGCTGTTTTCGTTGCCTGGAATCGCCTTTGCCGAAATGATAACCTGATCTGTTGGTTTGATTTTTATATATTTATGCTCGTCTGTGGCCATGCGATACAGCGCGCTCATAGTCTCGCCCTGAGAGCCTGTGGTTACGATTAAAACCTCATTGTCAGGGTATTTGCTGACCTCATCTGGATCGATGAAAATTTTACGATCAAGCTCGACATAGCCTAGCTCCATTGCCGTAAATAGGTTTCGCTCCATACTTCGCCCTATCACGCAGACCTTGCGGCCGTATTTCACACCACGCTCGATCGCCTGATAGACGCGGTGGATATTCGAGCTAAATGTGCTCATAATCACGCGCCCTTTCGAGCTAGCAAAAATACCGTCAAATGTCCTACCTACCGAATTTTCGGATTTAGTAATGCCGTCTCTGTGAGAATTCGTGCTATCGCTCATCAGTAGCATTACGCCACGATCGCCATAATGCGCCAAGCGGTTTAAATCGGTCGGATAGCCGTCGATTGGGGTGTGGTCGATTTTGAAATCGCCCGTGTGGATAATCGTGCCGGCCTTTGTGGTAATCGCAAGCGCGCTAGCGTCGATAATCGAGTGCGTTATGTGGATAAATTCGACCTCAAAATCGCCGATTTTGTAAATTTTGCGCTTTTGCACTGGGCGGAAATAGCTTCGCTCCGCCTTTAAGCCATGCTCTTCAAATTTGTTTGAAATCATACCCAAAGGCAACGGCGTAGCGTAGATTGGGAATTGAAATTCCTTGAAAAAATATGGCATTGCGCCGATGTGATCCTCGTGCGCGTGCGTGATGATGATACCTTTGACTTTATCAGCAATCTTGCGAACATAGCTAAAATCGGGAATCAAAATATCCACGCCGGGCATATTATCATCAGGGAAACTCATACCCACATCGACGATAATCGCGCTCGTAGCGGTCTCGAAAATCGTCATATTCGCGCCAATCTCGCCAAGTCCGCCAAGCGGAGTTATGCGGATAGTTTCACTAGAATTTGCATTTTTTAGCGGATAGAGCCTTGCTTCGTGCATAGCCTTATTCGCCGCGATTGCCTCGTCCATAGCCACATGCCACGGCTCGGTACCGGTTAGGCTTTTTGGCATATTTGTCTTGCGTTTGGAGCGTTTTTTCTTTTTAGCGCCCTCCTCTGAATTTGGGCTTTGCACGGCTGTTTCGCTGGATAGATTTTGCGCTTTTTCGCTTTTTGATTTTTTATTTTTTTTGTTTTCGTTTGCTGGGGTTTTTTGCTCGTCTTTTTGATTTTTGCTCTCATCAAACGATTTTTTTAAATTTTCCCTGTGTCTGCGGCGTCTATTTACCTTTTTTAAGCGCTCAGGGCCTGTAAAATCAGAGTTTTGCGCTTGGTTGTTAGTTTTTTTCTCTTCCATTTTTCACCTTTAATTTTTTAAAAATATCTAAAAATAAGGCGAAATTTAACTCGTGCGGTCTTGTGTTTTCAAAAATTTCTAGTTCTTCGAAAATTTGGGTTATATCTGATTTGGGCGCGATTGCGCTTAGATTTTTGGCTAGTGTTTTTCTAGGAGAGGCGAAACACACTCTCAAAAACGCCTCAAAATCGTGCTTTTGCTCCACGCTTTGGAAAGAATTACGCGTCTTTTCTATCCTCATCACGGCTGAAATGACCTTCGGAGCTGGCTCGAAAGCGTGTGGAGGCACCTCGAAAAGATACTGCGCCCCGCCACAAAGGCTAGCCAAAACCGAAATCGCGCCAAATTCCCGCTTCCCAGAAACTGCGCAAAATTTCTGCGCGACCTCTTTTTGCACCATTACAACCAAACCCTCACACAGTGGATCTTCAATGGCTCGCAGGATTATATTTGTCGCGATATAATACGGCAAATTCGCAACCAAAAAATATGGTTTTTCGCTAAGAGAATTTTCCCAAATTTCCAAAACATCGCCCAAAACCAGCTCCAAATCGCGGTTTTTTATCTCTGTGGCGAAATTTTGGCACAAAATCTGATATAAATCATTATCAATTTCGAAACTTTTTACTTTATAACTCTTTAAAAGACTACGAGTTAAATCACCCAAGCCAGGCCCAATTTCTACGATATTTTCAGCATTTTTGGGAATCGATTGGATAATTTTGTCTAAAATCAAACTATCTTTTAGAAAATTTTGTCCGAATTTTTTCTTTGCAACTATCATCGAGAGATTTTATCCAATTTTTACTTATAAAATGGTTATATAAGCGAAATTTGGCTAAAATTTACAAAAATTTTAAAGGGCAAAATTTTGAAAACATTTGCAAAACGAATAATTCCATGCCTAGATGTGCAAAACGGGCGCGTGGTAAAGGGCGTAAATTTCGTAAATTTACGCGACGCAGGCGATCCTGTCGAAATCGCAAAACGCTATAACGACGAGGGTGCAGACGAGCTTTGTTTTTTAGATATTACGGCTAGTTTTGAGAATCGCGACACTATCGTGCATGTGGTCGAAAGCGTGGCAAAACAGCTTTTTATCCCGCTAACCGTGGGTGGCGGAATCCGCAAAATCGACGATATTTCGCGACTTTTGGATGTGGGTTGCGACAAAGTCAGCCTAAACTCATCAGCCATCGCAAATCCAAGTTTAATCGACGAAGCAGCGAAAAAATTTGGCTCTCAATGCGTCGTCGTGGCAATCGATGTCAAACGAACTGGTGAGGGCTACAATGTCTTTGTCAAAGGTGGCAGAGAAGACACTGGACTGGACGCTTATGCGTGGGCAGAGGAAGTGCAAAACCGCGGCGCGGGGGAGATTTTGCTCACTTCCATGGACTGCGACGGCACCAAAAACGGCTTTGATTTAGAAGTTACGGGCAAAATTAGCAAAATGCTAAAAATCCCCGTCATCGCAAGTGGCGGTGCAGGAAATATGGAGCATATCAAAGAAGCCTTTGAGTGCGGGGCAGACGCGGCACTAGCGGCAAGCATTTTTCACTTCGGCGAGATAAAAATCAAAGATTTAAAAGCCTATCTTTTGAAAAACGGCATAAGGATTCGAAGTTGATAGTGTGCGCAGGAAATGGCGAAGAATTCGGCTTCGCGCGCGCTGTCGGCGTGGGGCTCGTGGATTGTGCTATCAATTTAACCAAAATTTTAGCAAGCGAAAAACATAGCGAAATTTTGTTTGTAGGGAGTTGCGGTCTGTATAATGAAGGTAAAATTTTTGATATTTTCGAATGCGAAACGGCCACAAACCACGAAATTTCCGAGATTTTAGGCTATTCATACAGCCCGATTTTTGACCCAAATGTTTCATATGAAACATTTTGTAACTCATCAAATTTCATCACCACAGATGAAATTTGCGCGCAAAAATTCGCCACACTCGGCTACAAAATCGAAAATATGGAATTTTACTCTGTCGTCAAAGTCGCCGAAAGTTTCAAAATCCCAGCTCGCGGAATTTTCGTCGCGACGAATTTTTGCAACCAAAACGCACACGCAGATTTTTTGAAAAATCACGCAAAAGCCAAAGAAATTTTAGAAAATTACTTAAAACAAAAAGGAATAATTTGAAAAATATCCTAGATTTCACACTTGATGAACTATCCGAGCTTGTAACGCCAAAATTTAGAGCCAAGCAAATTTACGAGTGGATTTACAAAAAAGGTGTTAAAAATTTCGATGAAATGCTAAATTTACCAAAGGAATTAAGAGCAAATTTAAGCGAAAATTTCTATTTAGACCCCGTAAAACGCGTAAAATGCGAAGAAAGTATCGACGGAAGCAAAAAATATCTTTTCGAGCTAAAAGACGGCAAAACCATAGAAAGCGTTTTGCTTCCTATGAAAGACGAAGTCGCCGATGAAAACGGCAAAATTTCACGCCATGCAAGATACACAATCTGCGTTAGTTCGCAAGTAGGTTGCAAAATGGGCTGTGCGTTTTGCCTAACTGCCAAAGGCGGATTTGTGCGAAATCTCACAGCAGGTGAAATCGTCGGGCAAATTTTATACATAAAAATCGCAAACCAAATCCCTTACGAAAGACGCGTAAATGTCGTATATATGGGCATGGGCGAACCACTTGACAACCTAGCAAATGTCTCAAAAGCTGTGCAAATTCTAAAAGAAAATGACGGATTAGCGATTGCTCCGCGTCGTCAGACTATCAGCACGAGCGGTCTAGCTGCGCAGATAAAAAAGCTTGGCGAAATGGATTTGGGCGTTTTACTAGCCATTTCGCTTCACGCCGTAACCGACGAGCTAAGAGCTAAGCTAATGCCGATAAACAAAGCCTACAACATAGCTTCGGTTATGGACGCTGTGCGAAATTTCCCCATAGATATGCGAAAACGAGTGATGTTTGAATACCTTGTCATGGGCGGCGTAAATGATAGCTTAAATGACGCAAAAACCCTTGTAAAGCTACTTCACGGCATAAAAGCAAAGGTAAATTTGATATATTTTAACCCGCACGAAGGAAGCCCGTATCTCCGCCCAAGCACTGAAAATATGGTAAAATTCCAAGATTATCTCAGCGCGCATGGTGTAACCTGCACGATTCGCCAAAGCAAGGGGCTTGACATAAGTGCTGCGTGCGGACAGCTCAAAGAAAGAAGTAAAAATGACCGCCCTTGATATAATTGAAGTAGTTTTTATCGCAATCGTCGCTATAATCGGCATTTGTGGAATTTTTTATGTAGTTTTAAATGAAAAAAAAGAGTAAATTTTACCAAATTTTAAAATTTCGCTAGCGCAACTCCGAAACACTGCGCCGAAATTTACAATTTAATAAAATTTGAAATTTTCGAATAGGTGTAAATTTTAACGGCTTGTATTTTTTACAAGATTTTTTTAAAATTTTAACGCTTTCAAAAACTCACTTTTAAAATCAGCCTTTGTTTGAATATCATAAATTTGTCCGTTAAAATCAAAACTCAAATTCGCTGCATGTAGGCAAAGCCTAGAAGCTCCTGTTAAATTTATCCACTCACACACGCTTAATTTCTCGTCCAAAATCGCTTCGAAAGTCGCCGTGTCAGTCCCGTAAAGCGGGTCGCCTAAAATTTTGTGTTTCACATGAAACAAATGCAAACGAATTTGATGCTGTCTTCCGGTAAGTGGGACGGCTCGAACCAAAGTCGCATTAAATTCGCTAAAATATTCTATCGGATAAATCTCAGTTATCGCCTTTTTGCCGTTTTCGCAAATTCGCATTTTTATCGCCACTTCATCAGTTTCTAAACTCTCGCCAATCGGCTCGTCTATCACAAAATCTCGCTCCACTCGCCCGCTCACCAAAGCAAAGTATGATTTTTTCACCGCCCTATTTTCAAAAAGCATTTTTAGCGCATTTAAACTAGCCAAATTTTTTGCGACCAGTATTACGCCGCTTGTTTCTTTATCGAGCCTATGCACGACCGCCGCCGACCGCCCGTAAGTCGCCCAAATTTCATCATAAAGCGAGTATTTGCAGTGCCTGCCGTTTGGGTGAGAAAGCACTCCGCTAGGTTTGTCAAAAACGGCGAATTCGTCCGTTTCAAAAATCGCGCGCGCTCCCTTTGGCTCACATTTATAATCTATCAAAAATATTTCGCCATTTGCCACGCTGTTTTTTGCCAAAACCACGCCGTTAAAATCCAGCACCCTGCCCTTATCACACAGCCTTTGAGCGCCTTTCATATCATAGCCCAAACCCAGCAAAATCTCAAAAATTCGCCGACCTGCAAATTTACCTAAACTAAATTTCTCATACGCCATATTAACTAACTTTTCAGCCCTTTTTTAATATAATTTTGGATTATATCAAATTTCAAATAAAGGCACAAAAATGGTAGAGCGATACGCACGAAAAATTATGAAAGACAAATGGACGCAGTTTGCCAAATACGACGCTTGGCTAAAAGTGGAACTAGCCGCAGTCAAGGCATGGAACAAACTCGGCTTTATCCCAGATAGCGATTGCGAAAAAATCTGCAAAAACGCCAAATTTAGCGTCGAACGCATAGACGAAATCGAAAAAACGACAAAGCACGATGTGATTGCGTTTTTAACTAGCGTGAGCGAGAGCTTGGGCGAAGAGAGCAGATTTGTGCATTATGGTATGACAAGTAGCGATTGTATCGATACGGCTGTGGCGTTGCAGATAAAAGATAGCTTGGATTTGATTATCGCAGACATTGAAACGCTAAAATCAGCGATAAAAAACCAAGCGATGAAGCACAAAAATACCCTTATGGTCGGCAGAAGCCACGGAATTCACGGCGAACCGATAACTTTTGGCTTAGTTTTAGCGATTTGGCACGATGAAATTAACCGCGCATTAGAGCTTATAAAACACGCTTATGGCGTCATAAGTGTGGGTCAAATCAGCGGCGCAATGGGAAATTTCGCCCACGCTCCATTAGAGCTTGAAGAGCTGGTTTGCCAAAATCTAGGCTTAAAACCAGCCCCAGCGTCAAACCAAGTCATACAAAGAGATCGCTACGCACAAGTAATGAACGCACTAGCGATTTTAGCTTCATCTTGCGAGAAAATCGCCGTGGCAATCCGCCACTACCAAAGAACCGAAGTTTATGAGTGTGAAGAGTATTTTAGCCCTGGTCAAAAAGGAAGCTCGGCAATGCCACACAAACGAAATCCGGTGCTTAGCGAAAATGTAACGGGGCTTTGCAGGGTTTTGCGAAGCTATGCGATCCCTGCTATGGAAAATGTCGCTTTGTGGCACGAAAGAGATATTAGTCATAGTTCGGTTGAGAGATTTATACTGCCAGATGGCTTTGTGACGGCGGATTTTATGCTAAATCGCCTTGCAAATTTGATTGAAAATTTGGTCGTTTATCCTGAAAATATGATGAAAAATCTAAATTTAACAGGCGGATTAGTTTTTTCGCAAAGAGTTTTGCTGGAACTTCCTAAAAAGGGGCTGTCGCGTGAAGAAGCCTACAAAATCGTGCAAAGAAACGCGATGAAAGTTTGGGCTGACTTGCAAGAAGGCAAAAAAGCTATCGATGAAAACGGAGCTAGTTTGTATCTGCAAAATTTACTAGCCGACGAAGACTTGCGAAAAGCTTTGAGCGAAGACGAAATACGAGCGTGTTTTGATTATGGATATTACACAAAAAATGTGGATAAGATTTTCGCCCGTGTGTTTGGGTAAATAAATTTAGCCCATTTTGGGCTAAATTTTCTGTCATAAAATCAAAAAATAGCCAAATTTTCCCATAATAATTTAACTTAAAATTTAGCAAAACTTCGAAGCTAAATTTTGATAAATTTTCTTAAATCATAAGCTTTAAAAAGATACAATCGCACAATTATTTTTTCTTAGAAACGGACGCAAAAATGAAAGTAATTAAACGCAACGGTAGAACCGAAGAACTCGATATTTCAAAAATCAAAAAATTCACTGGGGACGCGGTAGCAGGGCTTGAAAATGTCAGCCTTAGCGAGCTGGAAGTCGATGCGAAAATTCAGTTTCGCGATATGATTACCACGGAGGAAATTCAGCAAACCCTTATCAAAACCGCCGTCGATAAAATCGACATAGACCGCCCAAACTGGACATTTGTGGCAGCGCGACTTTTCCTTTATGATTTGTATCACAAAGTATCTGGCTTCACCGGCTATCAATCGCTTCAAACCTACTTCGAGCGCGGTGAGAGCGAGGGTCGCATCATGCTAGGGCTAAAAGAAAAATACGACCTAGACGACCTAGACGCCTACATTAAGCCAGAGCGCGATTTGCAATTTACCTATCTTGGCATTAAAACGCTTTATGATCGCTATCTCATAAAAGACAGACAAGCAAAGCCGATTGAGCTTCCACAACACATGTTTATGGCGATTGCTATGTTTTTGGCGCAAAACGAGCTAGACAGCCAAGGCTGGGCGAAAAAATTCTACGATTTAATAAGCAAATTTGAAGTCATGCTTGCCACTCCGACACTCTCAAACGCTAGAACTACACGACACCAGCTTTCAAGCTGTTATGTAGGAAGCACGCCAGATAATATCGAAGGAATTTTTGATAGCTATAAAGAAATGGCGCTTTTATCAAAATTTGGCGGCGGTATCGGCTGGGACTGGTGCAAAGTCCGCGCCATGGGCGGTAGTATCGACGGGCATAAAAACGCCGCAGGTGGCATAATACCTTTCCTAAAAATCACAAACGACATAGCCGTGGCTGTGGATCAACTAGGCACTAGAAAAGGTGCAATCGCCGTGTATATCGAGCCGTGGCACATGGATATAAACGACTTTTTGGATTTGCGTAAAAACTCAGGCGAAGAACGCCGCAGAGCACACGAAATTTTCCCGGCTCTTTGGATAAACGATCTTTTTATGAAACGCTTAGCAAATAACGAAAAATGGACGCTTTTTGACCCTGTCGATGTAAGCGATCTTTGCGATGTTTGGGGCGAAGAATTTGAGAAAAAATATATAGAGTATGAAAACGATGAAAATATCGCAAAATCAACCGTTATGGCAAAAGAGCTTTGGAAAAAGATATTAACAAGCTATTTTGAGACAGGAATGCCGTTTTTGTGCTTTAAAGATAACGCAAACAGGGTAAATCCAAATTCGCACAAAGGGCTAATTCGAAGCTCAAATTTATGCACCGAAATTTTCCAAAATACACAGCCAAATCACTACAAAACAAAAGTGATTTACGCTGACGGAAGCGAAGAGCTTTTTGAAGAAAACGAAGAAGTGCTCGTAAATGGTAAAATCACCAAAAAAGCCAAAAAAATCACGGCACTTGATACGATAAACGGCAAAGACATTTTCATCGTCGAAAAGGGCGTAGATGAAGGCGCAACGGCAGTTTGTAATCTCGCAAGTCTGAATTTAAGCAAAATTCACACGCCTGATGACATAAAACGCGTCGTGCCAATCGCCGTGCGAATGCTAGATAATGTAATCGAGCTAAATTTTTACCCACACGCAAAGGTAAAACGCACGAATTTACGCTCTCGCGCCATAGGCTTAGGCGTTATGGGCGAAGCGCAAATGCTTGCCGAAAAAGGCATTATTTGGGGTAGTTACGAGCATTTTGAGACAATCGATAAAATCATGGAAAACATAAGCTACAACGCCATTTACGCTTCATCAAATTTAGCTCTCGAAAAGGGCAAATACCCTGAATTCGACGGCTCAAAATGGTCGCAAGGAATTTTCCCAATCGATTTAGCAAACGAAAACGCCAAAAAACTAGTCGGTCGCGGGGGACTTTTTGAAGATAATTCTTGCGACTGGGACGCTTTACGCGCAAAAGTCAAAAAAGACGGCATGAGAAATGGCTATTTAATGGCGATTGCGCCGACTTCATCGATTTCGATTTTAGTAGGCACAACGCAGACTATCGAGCCTGTTTATAAACGCAAATGGTTCGAACACAACCTAAGCGGTATGATTCCTGTGGTCGTGCCAAATCTAAGCCCCGATACTTGGCAAGCCTATGTTCCGGCATACGAGCTAGACCAGCGACTGCTTATAAAAGCAGGTGCAATCCGCCAAAAATGGATAGATCAAGGTCAAAGCCTAAATATTTTCATCACGCTTGATAAGGCTAGTGGCAAGGTGCTAAATGACATTTACACCCTTGCGTGGGAGCTTGGCATTAAATCGACATATTATCTAAGAAGCGAAAGCCCATCGACGGATAATTTTAATAATGATGTTGCAGATAGAAGTATAGAGTGCGAAGGTTGCCAATAATACACAATTAAATTTTACCTTTTGGCGAAATTTTAAAATTTCGCCAAATTTAGCCCAAATTTCACTAAATTTTAGCCCCTAAATTTGCCATTTTTCCTTGAATTTATCTTTGTAAGACTGCCTTTTATCCTTGATTTTATCGTTCGTGTGCTTGGCGAGATTTTCGAGGTAAGCAGAGGCGATTTGCAAAAGCATATTTGCTATCATTTTTTTATCATCTTTTGCAACCGTTTTGTATTTTTGCAAAATTTGAGGCACCGCGAGTGGCAGGTTATGCGGGATTTGCGCGAAGGTATCGAGGCTGGTGGCATTAAATAGCTCAAAAACCGCCTCGATTGCGATTTTGCGCTGAGTGGCGGTAGTATTTTGCATAAAATCGCTCAAAGTCTTATCGATAATCTTGCTCGAATTGCTAAGATTCTCGGCGTAGATAAAATCCTCCCTGCCCACCTCCCAGCTAAAAATATCGTGCGCAAAGACAAGTTTGGCGCTTGATTGCACGATTTTTATGCTCTCTTTATGGCTTAGCAGATTTCCGATAATGCTCTCATTTGGGATATAGGTTTGGATTTTTGATAAAATTTCGCCACTCAAATTTTGCTCGTAAAATTCCGGCAAAAACCCCGGTCCGTCGTAGTTATAGACCTTTACTATGCGACCATGCACGCCAGGATTTGCCCTAAGCGCCGAGTAAATCGCCACATTTCCGCCCTTTGAGTGTCCGCCAATTTTCAACCGCGCATGCGGATATTTTTGCGCGATTTTTTCTAGATATTTAAGCCCCGAGATTTGGCAAGGAAGCTCTTTTAAAAACGCCATGTTAAAGTCCTCTTGCCAGCCCAAAATCGAATTATCCGTGCCGATAAACGATACGAAAATTTCTTCCACGCCCAAATGAATACACAGCGCGCCAAACTGCCTGATTGCCTCTTTGTCGTTATCTCGCTCTATATCGCTTACGCGCAAGTCCCCAAAACGCGCGCTTTGGGCTAAATTTAGCGCGAGTGTTTTATCGCCCTCCCACAAAAACTCATCATCGCTTAAATTCGCCAAATTTTCGCAAATTTCACCCAAATTTCCGCCACTACAAAGTGAAATTTTATGAAACGGCAAATACGAAAATCGCGCCAAAACAAGCGCGTCTAGCTCGTTAAATTTATGCTCGCTAAATTTCAAATCCCCGCGCCAAAAAAGATAGTCGTTGATATTCGCCATTTTACGCCCTAAATTCAGCCTGCAAGGCTAGTTTTGGATCATATCCTATGTTTTTCTCAAACTCGCTAAGCCTCATGTGGATCGAGCGAAGTTCGGTTATCGTCGTCCAGTTCTCCGTAAATACGCTAAAACTTTGGCGCACTTTGTTAAAGGCATTTGCCGTTTGGATTAGCACGCCAAGCGTGATTACCTTAGTAAAAAGCCCTGGCCCCATGATGAGATATGGCACGATGATAAGGATTTGCGAGTAAGTGTGAAGCCAAGTATCGAAATACAAATAGTGCAAAAAGAGCTTGTGGTAGTTAAATTTAAGCTTGTCAAAAAGCGAAATGAGCTTCTCCTCGCTTCCGTAATTTTGCTTATCCTCCTCGGCAAAAACTAGCTCTTTTCGAAAGGCTGCTTCGACTTTTTGGTTGTTGTATTCTAGGCGTGGCAGATAGCGTCCCACGAACCACGACACGCCAAGCCCGCCCACGCTCACAGCTAGCGCAATCCAAACAAGAGAGCCCGGAATATCCTTGATAAAGGGCAAATTTATCCCGCTACTTAGCCCCCATAAAATCGGAATAAACGCAAATAGCGTCATAAAAGCATAGACAATTCGCATGCCAACATCTTCGAGGGTTTTGGTAAAACGATAAATGTCCTCTTGGATACGCTGTGAGCTACCCTCGATGTCGCGCTCTACCCTACGCCAAAAGCCAATGTATGAAAATGTCATCGCCTCGCGCCATTTTAGCACCCATACGCGCGTGATATAGCGCTCCGAAACTGCCGCTGTTATAAACCACATCGCAAGCCACAAAAACAAAAGCATAGCCTCATAAAACTCGTCAATCGTGTGCTTGTCGATCTCGCCACCCATATCATAAAACGCCCTATACCACTCGTTAAATTTGACATTTAAAATGGTTTGAAATAAATTAATACCGAGTATAAAAATTAGTCCGCCCCAAGCCAAAATTCGCCATTTTTTGCTTTTAAAAAACGATGAAAACATTACCTGCCTTTGTGAAATTTAATCCGTGATTTTACTGAAATTTATTAAATTTTGGAATTTTTGTAAAATTTAAATTAAATTTGTAATCTACATTATTAAATTTTAATTAAATTTTCGCTACTCTTTGCGATAAAATATCAAAAAGGAGTAAATCCCCCCCCGCAAAAGTTGCAAATTTCAATTTGCCAGGCGCAGATTTGCGCAAAACTACAAAAAGGAAATACCATGAAAAAGTTTCTTTTGGCTTTGGCTGTCCTTGCGACAAGCGCATTTTCGTATTCGCTCGATGAGATTAGAGCGCGAGGTGAAATCCGTATCGGCGTGTATGACGCTGAACCGCCATTTGGCGAGCTTGTCAATGGTAAATTCGAGGGGTTCGAGGTTGAGCTTGCCGAAATTTTGGCAAAAAGGATTTTTGGCGAGAAACAAGGTCACATAAGCCTCATGGGCGTTACCAACGATGTGCGTTTTCCGCTTTTACAAGAAAATAAAGCCGATATGATAGTTGCCGCTGTGTCTGTAACGCCAGAGCGCGCCCATTTAGCTGACTTCACGGCTCCGTATTTTACTGTAAATTTGGGTCTTCTCACCAGAAAAGGTAGCGACATCAAATCTGTCTTGGATTTAAAAGGCAAAAAAATCGGCGCATTGCTTAAAACCACAGGCGAAGCATTTTTGAATAAAGAGGGGATTCCTATCACTTATTGCAACGACAGCGTCGATTGCTATAAAAAAGTCAAAAATGGCGAACTTGACGGCTATGTCAATAACAACCTTTTTGTCTATGCTTATCCGATTTTTGACCCTACAATGGAGGTCAAACTCTCAAACCTTGGCAACACCGTTTTTCTATCAATCGCAATCCAAAAAGGAAACACAAGTTTGCTTGAATTTTTAAACGAGCAAATCATTGCTCTAAGCAAAGAGGGATTTTTCACAAAAGCCTATAACGAGACATTCGAGCCGTTTTACAAGGGCACGATTGATAAAAAATACTTCCTACTCGACAATGTTTATAAATCGTTTTTCTAAAATTTTGGGCAAATTTTGCCCAAAATTCTACATTAAATTTTAAAATTTGCAAATCCCACTAAAATTTCGCTCCATTTATCGCCGAAATCGTCGAACTATCCAGCGGTATGTATGATACGCTATCGCTGTGTTTGAGCTCTCCTGCGTCCATTTTGAGGTATGGTTCGACCGCAGAGCCTTCTAGCACTCTCCCACACAGCCCAGCGCGGTCAATCCGCACCTCCATAACGCTCATGCCGTGGAAAATAAACTTCAAACAATCCCGCTTTTTCACGCGAAAAACGCTGTTTTTAAAATCCACGCTCGTCATGTCCTTGATATTGGTCGAATACCGCCCCTGCGTGAGATTATAGGCGATGACATCGCTAAGTGCGGTTTTTAGGTCGTTTTTGGCAGCCACGACCAAGGCATCATCTCTCGAAGCTTGTAAGCGCGGAAGCGCAACGCCAACCAAAATCCCAACAATCACAATCACAAAAACAAGCTCAACCATACTAAATGCTTTTTTCATAGGATTTCCTTTTGTTTTTTCGAGTATAGCATTTAATGATGAAATTTGTAAATTTAGCTGTCATTGCGAGCTTTCGTAGAAAGCGAAGCAATCCAGGGAAATTTATATAAATTTCAATTCTTAAATTCTCTCTAAATTTTACTGGATTGCTTCGTCGCTGTAAAACAGCTCCTCGCAATGACAAATTTGACAAAATTTTAAATTTTGCCAAATTTAGCGTTTGAAATTTTAAATTATTAAGGTTGTGGCAGGTTTCCCTGCCACGAAGCAATCAAATTTAACTAAAACGCAATGCTAAGCGCCATTTGTGCGCTTACACCTTCTTGTTTGCCCACATAGCCTTTTACGCCAGCGTCGAATTTAAGCGTTTCGGTTTTGTATTGATAGCCGATTTCGCCAATTCCTGTTAGGCCTTTTAGATCTGGGCTTAGTATCTCGCCTGTGCTACCATTTGGCACGATAAATCGTCCTCCTGCTTCTGAGCTAAACTCATATTCGCCGGCAAGGCCAACGAAGAATTTATTATGCTCATCTATTTTGAAGTTATCTTGCAAGCCAGCCCTAATCTTGTGTGATTGTAGGGCGTCGAAGTGAGTATCCGCGCCATCTATTTTGATATCGGCTGCGTCGATATGGGTATAGAAATATCTAGCATAAAAATCCAAATCGTTGCTTTCGCTTAGTGGGACGATTTTGCCACCGCCTACATGCACAGCATAGTATGTAGAGTCTATGCCCCAATCATAGTATTTGCTAATGC